>NZ_LAVL01000047.1 GCF_001083785.1 Nonomuraea sp. SBT364 | reverse complement strand
GAACGTGCGGGAGCCCGCCCAGGGCGGGACGACCAGCGCGGGGCTGCCCAAGCGGACGCCGCGGGCGAACCTGGTGCCGGGTTCGGCGGCGCCGCCGTCGGCACCGATGCCCGCGCCGCCGGTGTCACCTGATCGGCTGCGCAGCAGGCTCTCCAGCTACCAGCAGGGCGTCCGCAAGGGCCGGGCCGAGCTTGAGGAGGATTGATGAGGAACCTGAGCCAGGGCGCCAGGGACGTCAACTGGCTGGTCAGCAATTTCGTGGACGAGGTGCCGGGCGTGGCGCACGCGGTGGTGGTGTCCGCGGACGGCCTGCCGATGGCGTTCTCGCGCGGCTTCCCGCAGGACCGGGCGGACCAGCTTTCCGCGATCGCGGCCGGGCTGGTGAGCCTGACACAGGGGTCGGCGCGGGTGTTCGAAGGCGGCGAGGTCGTCCAGACGCTGGTGGAGATGGACCGTGGCCTGCTGCTGGTGATGTCGATCAGCGACGGCTCGTGCCTGGCGGTGCTGGCGGCGCCGGACTGCGACATGGGCCTGGTGGCCTATCAGATGACGATCCTGGTCGAACGTGCGGGGCAGGTGCTCACGCCTGACGTGCGCGCGGAACTGTCGGCCGCGCGCCCCTGGTGATGGGAGTGGACGTTGGCATCGTGGCATGGTGGGGAGCCGGAGCCCGAGCGTAGCTCGCTGGTCAGGATGTACGCCGTCACGGGCGGCCGGACGGCGCCGCGCAGCGGCCCGGCCATGGAGGCGCTGGTCTCCTCGGCGACGTCGATGCGGCTGGGCCCGGCCTACACCCGTGAATACCGGGAGATCAGCGAGCTGTGCCGTCAGGTGAGGTCGGTGGCGGAGATCTCCGCCCTGCTGGCCGTTCCGCTGGGGGTGGCGCGGGTGCTGGTCTCCGACATGGAGGCGGAGGGGCTGGTGCGGGTGTATCAGCCGCAGCTGGAAGCGGGCCTGCCCGACCGGAGCCTGCTCGAACGGGTGCTGAGCGGGCTCCGCCGGCTCTGATGCCTTACTGGGAGGCCCACCAGTACGCCGCGACCAGCTCCGCCACCAGCGTCTCCGTCAGCAGCGCCACGTCGGGGTCGGTGTCGTGCGCGTAGCGGATGACCGCGGCGGCGTCCTTGACCTCGGCGCCCACCGAGATCACCGTGGAGCCGCGCTGCCGGATCCAGTCCATCGCCTGCTCGTCGTAGCGGGAGCCGGGGTAGAGCAGCGCCCGGTAGTCCAGGGTCTTGGTCAGGTATACGTCCACGTGGGACCAGTCACCCGTCTCGCAGGCGTCGGCGGCGCGGCGCGGGCCTTCGCGGACCATGAGCGCCGACTGCTGCGCGGACGACAGCCGCTCGGCGGGGGCCAGGGCGTAGACGCCGTTCGGGCCGTCGAGCAGTTCGAGCGCCAGAGGCAGCCATTCGTCCCTGCGTTCCAGCAGGTCGGCGGTGGCCTCGGCGGCCTGGCGTACGAGGGCGGCGACGTCGCGGCCGGAGCCCGTGAGGTGGGTCTCGAGCGCGAGGAGGAGCGCGAGCGTGTGCTGGAAGGTGCGGCAGGACACGCCGCCCTCCTCGGGGCCCGCGAGCATCGGGACGACCAGGCCGGCTCCGGAGGTGACGGCGGAGCCGGGGTTGTTGGTGAGCGCGGCGACGGGGGAGGGGCCGCCGGCGTAGCGGGCGAGCGCGTCGAGGGTCTCGCGGCTGCCGCCGGTCGCGGAGATGGGCACGACCAGCGTGCCGGGGCCGGCGGGGAAGGACGCGGCGGCGGAGGCGTACTCGGCGTGCGCGGAGACGCCGGCGGCGCGCAGGCGCAGGGCGGCGACGCCGGCGGCGTAGCGGGAGCTGCCCATGCCGAGGAACAGCACGCGCTCGATGCCGGCGGGCAGCGCCGCGAACGGGTCGGCGGCGTCGAGCGAGTCGGCCAGCGCGGTCAGCGCGGCGGGTTTGGCCTCCAGGTCGGCCAGGTAGAGCTCGGGGTTCATGGGGTCTCCTCGTGGTACCAGGTGCGCAGCACGCCCATCGGGGCGTAGCGCCATCGGGGCAGGTGGCGGGCCGCGTAGATGAGCTCGCGGCACTCCTGCTCGATCTCGAACGGGCGGATCAGGGTCTCGTCCAGCAGCTCGCCCCGGTCGTGCCGGGCCAGGCGGGCGCGGTAGGCGGCGAGCATGCCGGCACGGGCGGCGGCCGCCCAGCGGGCGGCGTCGGCGGGCGGGGTGCCGCGGCGGGCGATCGCCACCTGGGCGACGTGCTGGAGGCTGGTGGTGAGCTGGGCGACGTCGCGGGCGGCGGGCTGGCGCGGGTCGGCGCCGGTGAGCGTGGGGTTTCCGTCGAAGTCGATGACCGCGTAGCCGTCGCGCCACCTGAGGACCTGGCCGACGTGGAGGTCGCCGTGGATGCGGATCAGCGGGCCGGTGACCGGGCCGTCCAGCGGGGCGAGCCCGGCGCGGAGGCGGGGGGCGTGGCGGGCGAGCCAGTCGCCGTCCTCGCCGGTGGTGAGGTCGAGTGCTTCCCGGAGGGCCGAGCCGGCCCTGGCCGCCAGGTCCGTGGTGCCGGGGCCGTCGGCGGGCAGTGTCGCCAGGGCGAGATGGAGCCCGGCGGCGAGGTCGCCGAGCTCGGGGGCGAACGCGGTGCGCCCGGCCGCGGCCTCGTCGGTGCACCATTCCCAGCCGTCGGTCGCCTCGGGCAGGTAGCCGGTCACCAGGGCAAGCAGGAGCTCCCGGTCGCCGTCGGCCCGGGTCAGGGCGGCGTACGGCGGCGCGGTTTGTTTGAAGCCCGCCTCAACGAGGTGGGCGAACACCTCGGGCGTGGGATGCGGCAGCGGTACGGGAGGGGTGAGCCATTTGACGACGACCTGCTCACCCACGATCACCGAGTAGTTTGTCTGGTCTACGTGCGGTCCGAAGTCGCGTTCGGCTGGGGCCCCAGTGTGGAGATCCTCTGGCCTGTGCGAGAAGGTGGGCAGCGGCAGATAGCGGCGGACGGCGAACGGCGGCGGCACCGGCCGATCCAACGCCGCCAGCAGAGCTGCCGTGAGCCCGCGCTCCCGTGCGGTGAGCGGATTCTCACCGAGAGAGAGCAACCGGCTCCAAATTGAATCCGAATTCAACAGTTGGACCAAACTTCCAGGTAGCAATGTCCGCCAAAGTCTTGCTCATGTTGATTTCTGCTGCAACACTCCTGCTCTGGTCTGCCGTGTCCAGTTGGTCGCGAGACCCCTCGTACATCGCCCTTTCATAAGGAGTAGCGGCCTTGTCCCGTACCCGGTTCACCCGTCGTCTTCCGGCCGCCGTCGCGGTGGCCGGCCTCGCGCTCGCCGTCGCGGCGTGCGGCGGTGAGTCGACCAACAGCGCAGAGACGGCGACCCAGGCGACGGCCGCCGCTCTCGACCCCAACGCCGACCTGACGAAGCAGTCACTGGCCGTGACCGTGTGGGCCGGTTACACCCCTGAGAAGCTCCAGGACATGGTCAAGGAAGAGCTCAAGATCAAGGACCTCACGGTCACCTTGCACGAGACCAACGAAGTGGCGATGACCAAGCTCACCGCCGGCGGCAACCACGGGATCGACGTGGCGTTCGTGTCGGGACAGTACGCCCAGGCGCTCAACGAGCAGGGCCTGCTGGAGCCCATCCACGCCGAGCTGATCCCCAACCTGGCCAACCTCTACCCCGAGGCCACCCAGCTCTCCTACGACAAGGGCAACAAGTACTCCGTGCCCTACACCTGGGGCACCACCGGCATCTGCTACCGCAGCGACCTGGTGAAGACGAAGCCGACGAGCTGGAACGATCTACTCAAGCCGCCGGCGTGGGCCGACAAGAAGGTCACGCTGATGACCACCGAGCGCTGGCTGGCCCTGCCCGCACTCAAGTCCCTCGGCTTCTCGGTCAACACCGACAAGGACGAGGAGATCGCCAAGGCCAGGGAACTGCTCATGGCGGCCAAGCCTCACCTGCTCAAGTTCGACGACACGACCTTCGGCGACCTGCTCATCAAGGGCGACGCCCTCATGGTCGAGGCGTGGGACGGCTGGTGCCCCACCACGCACGAGAAGCAGAACATCAAGTTCGAGGTGCCGAAGGAGGGCAGCGACCTCTGGGTGGACACCATGGTGATCATGAAGTCCTCCAAGAACAAGGAGGCCGCGCACGCCTTCATCAACTACATCCTCAACCCCGAGGTGCACCGCTGGGCCGCCGAGAACATCAACTACAAGGTGCCCAACAAGGCCGCCATGGAGAAGGTGAAGATCGCGCCGGGCTCGCTGCTGGGCATCAAGCCCGCCGAGCTGCTCAACGGCGAGGCGATCATCGACCTCGGTCAGGCGTCGACCAAGTTCTCGCGCCTGTCCTCTGAGATCACGGCCAGCTAGTTGCGGTGAAGGCTGATACTGAGGCCCGGCCGGTGTCCCCCTCGCGGGGCCGCCGGCTGGGCGCGTTCGTTTTCCTGTCCCCCGGGCTGACCTACCTGGTCGTGCTGCTGCTGGTGCCGCTCGCGATGGTGCTCAGCTACACGGTCTTCCAGCGCGGCCGCTTCGGCGGCGTCGTCTACGAGTTCACCACCGAGAACTTCACCCGCCTGTTCGACCCGCTCTACCTGGGCGTGGTCGTCGAGTCGCTGAAGATGGCCGGCCTGGCCACGCTGATCGCGCTCCTGGTCGGCTACCCGACCGCCTACCTGATCACGCGGCTGCCGGGCAGGTGGAAGACGGTGGCGCTGGTGATGGTCGTGCTGCCGTTCTGGACGAACTTCATCATCCGCGTCTACGCCTGGATCATCCTGCTGAGCGGCGAAGGGCTGATCAACAGCGGCCTGGAGGCGATCGGCCTGGGCCCCTACGAGCTGCTCTACAACCAGGGCGCGATCGTCACCGGCCTGGTCTACTCCTACCTGCCGCTGATGGTGCTGCCGCTGTACGCGACGATCGAGAAGCTCGACCCGCAGCTGCGGGAGGCGTCGGCCAACCTGGGCGCGTCCGGGTTCACCACGTTCCGCAGGGTGACGCTGCCGCTGACGCTGCCCGGCGTGATGACCGGCAGCCTGTTCGTGTTCGTGCCAAGTCTGGGCAACTTCGTGATCCCCGAGATGCTGGGCGGCGGCAAGTCGTCGATGGTGGGCAACCTGATCCGCAAGGAGTTCCTGTCGGCGCGCGACTGGCCGTTCGGCTCCACGCTGGCGCTGGCGCTCATCGCGGCCCTGCTCGTGCTGCTCGTCGTGCAGGCCTGGGTGGCCCGCCGTGCGTAGCTCCCGCCTGCTCCACATCCCGTTCTGGCTCACGTACGTCTTCCTGTACGCGCCGATCGTCGTGCTCGTCGTCATGTCGTTCAACTCCGGTGAGTCGGCCTACACCTACGAGGGCTTCAGCCTCAAGTGGTACGGCGAGCTCGCCCAGAACGAGCTGGTGCTGAAGGGCCTGGTCAACACGCTGATCGTGGCCACCGGTTCGACGCTGATCGCCACCGTGCTCGGCACCCTGCTGGCCGTCGGCCTGGCCCGCCACACCCGGTCGAAGGCGCTGGAGGCGCTCGCGCTGATGCCGGCCGTGCTGCCCGACCTGGTGATCGCGATCGGGCTGCTGCTGTTCTTCGGCATGATCCAGCTCACGCTCGGGCGCTACTCGGTGGTGCTCGCGCACGGCCTGTTCGCGATGGCGTTCGTCGCCGCGGTGGTGCGCACCCGGCTCAGCGGCGCCGACACCTCGCTGGAGGAGGCCTCGCGCGACCTCGGCGCGGGAGCGGTCACCACGTTCATGAAGGTGACGCTGCCGCAGCTGGCGCCCGGCATCGTGGCGGGCGCGCTGCTGGCGTTCACGCTGTCGCTGGACGAGTTCGTCATCGCCTTCTTCACGATCGGCAACCTGGAGCAGACGCTGCCGATCGTCATCTATTCAATGATCCGTTTCGGGGTGACCCCGGAGATCAATGCGCTGGCCGCGATCCTGCTCCTGGTGAGCTTCACCGCCGTGATCGCGGGGCAGCGCCTGACCAAGATCGGGGAGTCGCGTGCTCAAGATTGACGGGGTCACCCGCAGGTTCGGCGACGTCACCGCGCTCGACGGGGTGTCGCTGGAGATCGGGCAGGGCGAGTTCTTCGCCCTGCTCGGCCCGTCGGGCTGCGGCAAGACGACGCTGCTGCGCATCATCGCCGGTTTCGAGACGCCCGACAGCGGCACCGTGACGCTCGACGGCGAGGACCTGCTCGCCAAGCAGCCCAACCGCCGCCCGATCAGCCTCATGTTCCAGTCGTACGCGCTGTTCCCGCACATGACCGTGGCCAAGAACGTCGCGTACGGCTTGGAGCGGGAGAAGCTGCCCCGCGACGAGATCAGGAAGCGCGTCGGCGAGGTGCTGGAGACGGTGGGGCTGTCGGCGCATGCCGGGCGCAAGCCGCAGCAGTTGTCCGGCGGCCAGCGCCAGCGGGTGGCGCTGGCACGGTCCATCGTCAAGCGGCCCCGGCTGCTGCTGCTGGACGAGCCGCTGTCGGCGCTGGACAAGAAGGTCCGCGCCGACATGCAGCTGGAGCTCAAGCGGCTGCAGAACGAGGTGGGCATCACGTTCGTGGTCGTCACGCACGACCAGGAGGAGGCCATGTCGCTGGCCGACCGCATCGCCGTCTTCGACAGCGGCAGCGTGCGCCAGGTGGACGAGCCCGTCGCCCTGTACGAGCGGCCGCGCACCAGGTTCGTGGCCGACTTCGTGGGCGCCAACAACCTCTTCGAGGGCGCCGTCGGCGGCCCGGAGACGCTGGCGGCCGGCGACTTCGGCGACCTGCCCGGCACGCCGCTGGGCGAGCTGGAGACCGGCGCCAAGGCGCTGCTCGGCGTCCGGCCGGAGAAGGTCAGGCTGGGCGACGGCGACGGCCTCAAGGGCACGGTGCTGGACGTCAGCTTCTACGGCGGCGTCTCGCACATCTCGGTGGAGGTCCCGGGCCGCGTCAAGCCCGTGCTGGTCGCCGTGCAGGGCGCCGGCACGGTCAAGCCGGGGGCGGAGGTGTCGCTGGAATGGACGGCCGGCGACGCGGTGATCATCCCGGTGGATCAATGAAGCAGATCGTTGCCCGTCACCGTGCGCGCGTAGGACAGGATCAGCTCGGCCGCCTCCTCCGGGCCGATGATCGGGTGCCGGGCCGTGATGCGGTAGCCGTAGGCGTCCTCCAGCGCCACCAGGTTGCGCGAGATCGACAGCGCGTCGGTCGTCAGCCTGAACACGCCCAGCGCCTGCCCGGTGTCCAGGATCGACTGGTACATCGACACCTGCCGGTCGTACAGGGACGTGAGCAGCACCCCGTAGACGCGGTTGCGCCCGGCGGCCCCGCCCAGCTCGTTGAGCAGCCGCACGTCCGGGTCGAGCGGCCCGGTGGGCAGCCCGGAGCGGATCGTCAGCACCAGCTTGGCGACCGGGTCGGTGAGCGCGGCGATCTGCCTCAGCCGCTGCTCGTAGAAGCGCTCCATGCCCGCGTGCTGCGCCTCGACGAGCAGCTCGCTCAGGTCGGGGTAGTGGTAGAGCACCGCGCCGGAGGTCAGCCCGGCCTCCTCGGCGACGTGCGAGAGCTGCACCCCGTCGATGCCGAACCGGATGATGGCCCGGCGTGCCGCCTCGATCAGGTCGATGCGCCGGTCAGTACGGCTTTTGCGCTGGGCCATCTTCACCACCTTGCCCTCGTGTTCGTCCGTCGTTCAGTAATCCGTGACCATAGTGCCCTGAAGTTGACCTTTACGCTAGATGCGTATTTGAATTCTCCTTCAAATGGCTAGATCCCCCCGGAGTGTGCCCATGTCTCTGACCATCCTGTTCATGCCGGAAAGCGCCTACGGGCCGACCAACAACAGCATCGGCATCGGCGACATTCTGCGCCGCCGCGGCCACCGCGTCGTCTTCGCCGCCGAGTCGTCGTGGAAGGGCAAGCTGGAGGCGCTCGGCTTCGAGGAGGACCTCGTCGACCTCGCCCCGCCGTCCGAGGAGGAGCAGGACGCCGGCCAGTTCTGGAAGGACTTCATCCGCGAGACCGCGCCCGAATACCGCAAGAGCACCCGCGAGCAGCTCGAGACCGTCACCAAGCCCATCTGGGAAGAGCTGATCGACGGCGCCAAGTACTGCGAGCCGCAGCTCAAGGCGATCATCGAGCGGGTCCGGCCGGACGTCATCGTCGAGGACAACGTGATCACGTTCCCGGCGCTGCTCACGGCCGGCAAGAAGTTCGTCCGCATCGTCTCCTGCAACCCGCTGGAGGTGCGCGGCCCGAACGTCGCGCCGGTCTTCTCCGGCCTGCCCGCCGACGACCGCTCCGAGTGGGACGACTTCCGCGCCGAGTACGACCGCACCCACCGCGAGATGTGGAGCGCCTTCAACGACTGGTGCGTCGAGCAGGGCGCCGAGCCGCTGCCCGACCTCGACTTCATCCACGAGGGCGACCTGAACCTGTACGTCTACCCGGAGATCCTGGACTACGTGGCCGACCGGCCGCTGAACGACACCTGGCACCGCCTCGACTCGTCGGTCCGCGAGACCGAGGGGGAGTTCGAGCTGCCCTTCGCGCGCAACGAGGGCTCGCTGGTCTACTTCTCGCTCGGCTCGCTCGGCTCCGCCGACGTGGAGCTCATGCAGCGGGTGATCGACGTGCTGGCCACCACCCCGCACCAGTACATCGTCTCCAAGGGCTCGCTGCACGAGGAGATCAAGCTCGCCGACAACATGTGGGGCGCCGAGTTCGTCCCGCAGACCAAGGTCATCCCGCTGTGTGACCTGGTCATCACGCACGGCGGCAACAACACCACCACCGAGGCGATGCACTTCGGCAAGCCGATGATCCTGCTGCCGCTGTTCTGGGACCAGTACGACAACGCGCAGCGGGTGGAAGAGTTGGGCTATGGTGTCAGGCTTTCGACCTACACGTTCACGGACGAGGAGTTGACGGGCGCGCTGACGCGCCTGCTCGGCGACGACGACCTCCGCGCGAGGCTCGCCGCCGCCGGTGAGGAGATCCGCGGTCGCGACGGCCTGCGCAAGGCCGCCGACCTCATCGAGCAGCTCGGCCAGAAGTAGGTACGGCCCCCCGTACCGAGCAGGGAAAGATATCCATGCGTGAATTGATCAACCCGGCCACCGGTCTCGTGTGCGCCGAGGTCCCCGACACCCCGGTCGAGGCCGTGGCCGCGACCGTCCGCCGGGCCAGGGACGCCTTCGCCGAGTGGGCGGAGACGACGCCCGCCGAGCGCGCCCGGCTGCTGCTGCGGCTGGCGGACCTGGTGGAGGCCGACGCCGAGGAGCTGACCCGGCTGGAGGTCGAGGAGACGGGCAAGCCGGCGGCCGTGTTCAGGGACGGCGAGCTGCCGTTCGCCGCCGACAACCTGCGATTCTTCGCCGGGGCCGCCCGCTCGCTCGACGGGACCGGCGCCGGGGTGTTCAGCGCGGGCTACACCTCGGTCCTGCTGCGCCGCCCCGTCGGGGTGGTCGGGTCGATCGCGCCGTGGAACTTCCCGTTCGTGATGGCCGTGTGGAAGGTCGGCCCGGCCGTCGCCGCGGGCAACGCGGTGGTCATCAAGCCGGCCCCGCAGACGCCGCGCACGACGCTGCGGCTGGCCGAGCTGTTCGCCAAGGCGGGCGCGCCCGACGGGCTCGTCCAGGTCGTCACCGGTGGCGCGGAGGTCGGCCAGGCCCTGGTCACCGACCCGGGCGTGGACATGGTGAGCGTGACCGGCTCGACCGAGACCGGCCGGGCCGTCATGACCGGCGCCGCCGAGACGCTCAAGCGGGTGCACCTGGAGCTCGGCGGCAAGGCGCCCGCGCTGGTCTTCGAGGACGCCGATCTGGCCGAGGCGGCCCGCGGCGTGTCGATGGGCGCCACCTACAACACCGGTCAGGACTGCACGGCGGCCACGCGCGTGTACGTCGCCCGCGAGGTCTACGGTGACGCGGTGGAGGCGTTTCGGGCAACTCTTGCCGAAATCTCGGTGGGCGACCCCTGGGACCCGGCCACCGACATCGGCCCGCTCATCTCCGGGGCGCACCGTGACCGGGTGCACGGCTTCGTCGCCCGCTCGGGCGGCCGGGTCGTGCACGGCGGCTCGCCGGTCGAGGGTCCCGGGTTCTTCTACCCGCCCACGCTTGTGACCGATGTCGCACAGGACAGCGAGATCGTCCAGGGGGAGCTTTTCGGCCCGGTCCTCGTCGTGCTGCCCTTCGACGGCGAGGACGAGGCGGTGCGGCTGGCCAACGACACGCGCTACGGACTGGCCTCGTCGGTGTGGTCGCGGGACGTGGCTCGCGCGATGCGGGTGTCGCACCGCCTGGACGTGGGCGTGACCTGGGTCAACGATCACCTGCCGATCGCCAGCGAGGCGCCGCACGGCGGCGTCAAGGGCAGCGGGTTCGGCAAGGACATGAGCCAGGAGGCCGTCCAGGAGTATGGGGTGACACGTCACCTAATGATCAAGCACGCGGCGCCGGTCGAGCGGGACTCGTTCCGGCCGGCCTGAAAATCGTGGACGGCGATAAGTCCCCCAAAGGGCACACTTGGGGGACTTTGATGGGATATGTTCGGTTGGCCGATCTGGTACGGGTTGTGTTCCAATTACCCAGCCCGGCAGAATCCCATGCGCCACACGCGTGTCTGATTTTCTTCGAGCACGTTACGGCGAGAGGTTGCGAGAGTCAGTGAGGACGGAAAACCCCAAGCACACGAGGCCGGGGGAGTACACAGGCGGACGGTTCCAGCTGACCAACTGGCGCGTGCGCTCGCGGCTGGTCGCGCTGATCCTCATCCCCACGGTCGTCGGTGTGCTGCTCGCCGGCCTGCAGCTGGCCAACGCCATCGACACCAGCGCCGAGTACCGCCGGCTCACCCAGGTGTCCGAGCTGGTCCAGCGCGTCGGCGCGCTCTCGCACGAGCTGGGCAAGGAACGCACGCTCACCGCGTGGTACCTGGCCGACGGCCGCCGCGCGGGCCGGCTGGCCCAGTTGCGCACCCAGCGTGGAACGGTCGATGCCGCGCTCAAGAAGGTCGTGGACGCCTCCGGCGCGATCGACGCCTCCCACTCCGCGCGTGTCCGCGGACAGGTCGAGGAGATCCGCCGCTGGCTCAACGGCCTCGACGGCCTGCGCAAGGCGATGGTCGGCGAGAGCACCCCGCCGCGCGCCACGATCAGCACGCTGTCGACGCTCATCGAGGTGCTGGGCGCGCTGCAGGACGACCTGAGCGAGGGCGTCACCGACGACGCCCTGCAGGGTGACGTCGCGGCGCTGGCCGCCCTCCAGCGGGTCAAGGAAGAGGTCTCGCGCCAGCAGGGCATCCTCATCGTCGCTCTGGAACAGCGCAGCCTCGACAACGACGACCTGTCCGACTTCCTCGGCTCCTGGAACCGGCAGCAGGACGAGCTCGCCCGGTTCGAGCAGGAAGCCGGCCAGCAGGACCTGCGCGCCTACCGGCAGAACGTGCGCGGCCAGCAGATCGACCGCGCCGACGCCATGCGCCAGCGCGCCCTGGCCCAGCTGCGCGAGTACGACACCATCCAGGACCTGGACATCACCACCGCCAGCCCCCGCCAGGACATCAACCTCTGGTACAACAGCACGCTGCTGACCACCAACGCCATGCGCAAGGTCGAGGACGGCCTGGCGACCCGCGTCGTGACCCAGACCCGCGAGCTCAGCGACAGCGAGCAGCGCAACGCCATCATCTCCGGCGCGACCATCCTGGTCCTGCTCCTCCTCGTCCTGGTGATCACCACCCGGGTGGCCGGTTCGCTGGTCCGCCCGCTGCGCCGGCTGCGCGCCGAGGCCCTCCAGGTCGCCACCACCCGGCTGCCGGAGACGGTCCGCGTGCTGCGCGAGTCCGGCGACGCCGCCGAGGTGCCCGAGGTGCCGTCGGTCGGCGTCAACACCCGCGACGAGATCGGGGAAGTGGCCCGGGCCTTCGACGAGGTCCACCGCGAGGCGATCCGGCTGGCCGGCGACGAGGCCAAGCTGCGCGCCAACGTCAACTCGATGTTCGTCAACCTCTCGCGCCGCAGCCAGACGCTGGTCGAGCGGCAGCTCCAGCTCATCGAGGGCCTGGAGCAGGGCGAGGAGGACGAGAACCGGCTCGCCAACCTGTTCCGCCTGGACCACCTGGCCACCCGCATGCGCCGCAACAGCGAGAACCTGCTGGTCCTGGCCGGCCAGGAGGCCGCGCGCAAGTGGAGCGAGCCCGTCCCGCTGGTCGACGTCGCCCGCGCCTCGCTGTCGGAGGTCGAGGGCTACGAGCGGGTCCAGATCCAGATCCCGTCCAGCACCCAGGTCGCGGGCCCGGCCGTCACCGACGCCGTCCACCTGCTGGCCGAGCTGATCGAGAACGCCATCTCGTTCTCCCCCCGGGAGAGCAAGGTCCAGGTCACCAGCAGCGCCGCCGAGGGCGGCGTGCTCGTGACGATCAACGACCTGGGCATCGGCATGAGCCCCGAGGAGCTGGCCGAGGCCAACTGGCGCCTGGCCAACCCGCCGGTCGTCGACGTCGCGGTCTCGCGCCGCATGGGCCTGTTCGTGGTCGGCCGCCTGGCCCTGCGCCACGGCATCCGCGTCCAGCTCCAGATGCGCGAGCGCAATGGCCTGACCGCTCTGGTCCTGCTGCCCGACATGCTGCTCGTCGGCAACCAGCCCCCTGGCGTGCCTCAGCCGCGCTCCCAGTACGACGCGTTCACCAGCTTCGACCCTGGCATGATCGATTCGGGTCAGGCGACCGCGGCCAGCAACGGCACCGGCGTCTACGCCGCGCCCCCGACCTTCGACACCACCGATGTCCGCGGTGCGAGGGACGTGCCGGTCGACACCGAGTGGCCCGGGTCGCTGCCCGCGCCCGGAGGGGAGGGGTGGCCGTCGTTCGGCGAGCAGCCCCCGCAGGAGCCCCGGCAGGAGCAGCCCTGGCCGTCGTTCGGCGAGCAGCCGCCGCAGGTGCCCGCGCAGCAGCAGGAAGAGCCCCGCTGGCCGTCCTTCGCGACCGAGCCGCCGCCGATGAAGGAGGAGCCGCGCTGGTCCTCCTTCGCCGAGGAGCCGCCGGCCGCCAAGGAGGAGCAGCGCTGGCCGTCCTTCGCCGAGGAGCCGCCGCCGCTCCAGCAGGAGGAGCCGCGCTGGCCGTCGTTCGCGACCGAGCCGCCCGCGATGAAGGAGGAGCCGAAGCCGCAGGAGGAGACCCGCTGGACCTCCTTCGCCGACCCGCTCCCGCGCCGCGACGAATCACTCCCGCGCCGTGACGCCCTCGGCGACGAACCACGCCGCGACCCGTTCGGCGAGGACCTGCCTCGCCGTGACGGCTTCGGTGAGGACCTGCCGCGTCGTGACGCGTTCGGTGAGGACCTGCCGCGTCGTGACGGCTTCGGTGAGGACCTGCCTCGCCGTGACGGCTTCGGTGAGGACCTGCCTCGCCGTGACGGGCTCGGTGAGGACCTGCCGCGTCGTGACGCGTTCGGGGCGGAGCCCGGCCGGTCCGCGTTCGGGGCCGACGAGCGTCCCTGGCCGTCGTTCGCGGAGAGCTCCAAGTCCGAGCCGTACGCGCAGAACGGCGACTCCGGCTACAACCCGTTCGGGCCCGGCGAATACTCCTCGCAGGACCTGACCGGCCCGCTCCCCGTGGTGCGCAGCTCACCGATGGAGGAGCAGAGCGAGGAGTTCCTGCCGATCTTCTCCTCCGTGGGCTCCGACTGGTTCCGCCGCCCGGACCCCGAGCCCGCCGAGCCGGCGGGGCTCGCGGAGCCGGAGACCCCGGCGGCCGCGCCCCGGGCCGCCGAGCCCGCCGCGCCGCCCGCGTCGCCCGCGCCCACCGGCAGGTCCGCGCTGCCGCAGCGCCGGCCGGGCCAGTCGGGCGCCGGCGCCTCCTGGTCCTCTCCCGCTGACAGCGGCTGGCAGGCCGCCGAGGCGGCGGCCAAGCCCGCGCAGTCCGGCACCACCGCCTCCGGCCTGCCGCGCCGGGTGCCCAAGGCCAACCTGGTGCCGGGTACGGCCAGCCTCGCGGAGCCGCCGGTCACCTCACCGGCGCCGCAGATCTCTCCTGAGCGGCTGCGGAGCCGGTTGTCCAGCTTCCAGCAAGGTGTACGGCAAGGCCGCGCGTTCACTCGCGGAGATGAGAATGAGGAGGAGAAATGAGAGAACTGAGCCAGGGAGCGCGTGGCATCAACTGGCTGATCACTGATTTCGTCAACAACGTGCCCGGTGTCGCGCACACCGTCGTGGTGTCGTCCGACGGCCTGCCGCTGGCCTTCTCCGAGGGGTTCCCCAAGGACCGGGCCGACCAGCTCGCCGCGGTGGCCTCGGGCGTGATCAGCTTGACCCAGGGCGCGGCGCGCGTGTTCGAGGGCGGCATGGTGACCCAGACCGTCATCGAGATGCAGCGCGGACTGTTGATGATCATGTCGATCAGCGACGGGTCGTGCTTGGCCGTGCTGGCCGCTCCCGACTGTGACATGGGCCTGGTGGCCTACCAGATGACGCTGCTGGTCGAGCGTGCCGGGCAGGTGCTCACGCCGGCCGTACGCGCGGAACTGCAGGCGGCCCGCCCCCGCTAGCCGGGCGGTGACAGGAGATCATGGTGTCAGGTCAGGGTTGGGCTGGTGATAGCACTCCGCCGCATCCGTCGGCTCCCCGTCCGCCGAAATCAAGCTCCCTGGTACGGCCTTACGCCGTGACCGGGGGGCGCACGGCCCCGCGGATGAAGTTCGCCATGGAGGCGCTGGTGTCCTCCGTGACGTCCGAATACCAAGACATTTCCCTACTAAGTCCGGAATATCAGGCGATCATCCAACTGACCAGGAACGTCCGGTCGGTTGCTGAGATCTCCGCCCTTTTACGGCAGCCTCTCGGGGTGGTCCGGGTGCTGATCGCCGACATGGCGTCGGAAGGCCTGATCCGCGTGCACCAGCCTGCTCTGGACGCGGGCAAGCCGGACCTCAACTTGCTCGAAAGGGTGCTCAGTGGACTTCGCAGGCTCTAGCCCCGGCCTAACCTCGACGAAGATCGTCGTGGCCGGCGGGTTCGGCGTGGGCAAGACGACGTTCGTGAAGGCGGTGTCCGAGATCCTGCCGCTCACCACGGAGGCGGTGATGACGGACGCGTCGGCCGGCGTGGACGACGTCTCGCTCACGCCGAACAAGACGACGACCACCGTGGCCATGGACTTCGGCCGGGTGTCGCTGGACAGGGAGCTCATCCTCTACCTGTTCGGCACGCCCGGTCAGCACCGGTTCTGGTTCATGTGGGACGACCTGGTGCGTGGCGCCATCGGCGCGGTCGTGCTGGTCGACACCCGGCGGCTGGCCGACAGCTTCCCGGCCATCGACTACTTCGAAGAGGCGAAGCTGCCGTTCATCATCGGGATCAACGGCTGGGACGGGCAGTTCGCGCACGCGGAGGAGGAGATCCGGGAGGCGCTCTCGCTCGGCGGCCACACGCCGATCGTCCGCCTGGACGCCCGCTCCCGCGACTCGGTCAAGGCCACGCTGATCACGCTGGTGGAACACGCGCTGGCCCGCCACATGCACGCCCCGGCCTGACCGTCCCCGCGCTCGCCGTGCCGCCAGACCCCGGGTCCGGCGGCACGCGGCGTTTCCCGGGCACGCCGGTGAGCGGCGGGGGGCCGTTCAGTGGGTCAGGGAGTGGCCGCGGACCAGGCGGCCGACCTCGGCGCGCAGGTGCACGAAGTCGTGGTGCTCACGGGTGGAGATCTGGTCGCGGGGCGCGGGCAGCTCGACCTTGAGGTCGCCCACCACGTGCGCGGGCGCCTTGGACAGCACCACGACGCGGTCGCCGACGTAGACGCTCTCGTCGATGTCGTGCGTGATGAGCACGATCGTCATCTGGTGATGGCTGCGCACCTTGAGCACGAGGTCTTCGAGGTCCTCGCGGGTCTGCGCGTCGACCGAGCCGAACGGCTCGTCCATGAGCATCAGCTTCGGCCGGTAGGCGAGCGCGCGGGCGATGGCCACCCGCTGCTGCATGCCGCCGGAGAGCTGGAAGGGGTATTTGCGGCCGGCCTCGGACAGGCCCACCGATTCCAGCGCCTCGGCCGCGGCCTCGCGGCGCGCCTTCTTGTCCATGCCCTTGCGCCGCAGCGGCAGCGCCACATTGTCGGCCACCGACATCCAGGGAAACAGCGAGCGGCTGTAATCCTGGAAAACCACGGCCAGATTGTCGGGCGTCTGCTTCACCAGGACGCCGTCGACCTTGATCTGCCCTCCGGTGGGGCTGATGAGCCCGGCGATGGACCGCAGCAGCGTGGACTTCCCGCATCCGGACGGCCCGACGATGCACAGCAGCTCGCCCTCGGCCACGCTCAGGTTGAGCCCGTCGATGGCGTGGTGCTCGTTCGGTCCGCCGCCACCGTAGACGTGGGTGAGGTTATCTATCTCGAGCAAGGGATTTCCTAGGGACGGGGTGCAGAGATAACACGGCGACTCTATCGAAGGCGACATTCCTTGCACATGGTAAGGAAGGAGTGCTCTGCCCATTTCTGCTATTTATTGATCTCATCTGTCTGTAGTGTGAAGGCCTGATGGAGGGCTTCAGCGAGGCGGAGCTCGCTTACCTGCGCGAACACGACCTGGCGAGGCTGGCGACGGCCACGGCCGCCGGGGCGCCCCACGTCGTGCCCGTCCGCGTCCACCTCGGCGTGCGGCCCGGCGTGATCGGGGTCGGCTCGCTGCGGCTGCCCGGCGGCACCAGGCACCGCCTCTACCGGCAGCACGTCGAGGAGAACGACCAGCTCGCGCTCGTCGTCGACGACTTCACCGCCGACGGCCCGCGCGGCGTCGCCGTGCACGGCCTCGGCCGGGTCCACCCGGACGGCGGCGAGCGGCTCGACTCCCGCTTCGAGCCGATCTGGCTGGCCATCGTGCCCACCTGGATCTCCTCCTGGGGGATCGACACGCCGCCGATGGACCCGCCCCGCAGCCGCCACGTCAGGTCTCCAGCCGCTGCGCGTGCTGATGCCAGGCCAGCACCCGCCGCTCCACGAGCAGGAACAACTCGTTGAGCAGGTAGCCGAGGATGCCCAGCAGCAGGATGGCCGCCCACATCGCCGGCAGGTTGAACGAGGAGTAGGCCACGGTGAGCTGGAAGCCGATGCCGTTCGTGGTGCCCGGCAGCAGCTCGGCGAAGACGGTCACGATCAGCGACAGCGACAGCGCCAGCCGCAGCCCGGCGAAGATCTTGGGCAGCGCCGAGGGCAGCACGACCAGGAAGACCCGCTCGGCCCGTGACAGCCGGAACGCCCGCCCGGTGTCCAGGTGCAGCGGCTCGACCGAGCGGGCCCCGTCGGCGGTGTTGAGCAGCACCGGCCAGACGATGCTGAACATGATGAACGCCAGCTGCATCCGCAGCCCGAATCCGAACACCACGAGGAAGACCGTCACCAGAGCCGGCGGCGGGATGGCCCGCAGGAACTGCAGCACGCCGTCGAGGTAGTCGTAGACCCGGGCGGACAGTCCCAGCGCCAGCCCGAGCGCCACCCCGGCCACCGCGCCGGCCGCGAGCCCGCCGGCCATCCGGCCCAGGCTCGGCAGCACGTTCTCCACCGCCAGCTCGGTCAGGAACAGCCGGTCGGGCGGCCCGGAGAACCACATGGCGTGCATCCGCGTCACGATCGTGGACGGCGGCGGGAAGAACGCGCTGCCGGCCGCCCGCGTGCCCCACTCCCACAGCGCCACCAGCACGATCAGGAGCAGCCAGCGCGAGGCCAGCGCGCGCCCGAGCCGGGCCGCCACGGGCAGCGCGCGCCCGCGCCGGACGGCCCCGCGCGCACCGGTCCCGGACCGCACCGCCACGGCCGCCGCCGTCCCGCGCTCATGCCGGCCGCGCCGGGCCGGGGCGGCGCCCGCGACGCCTCTCCGGGCCGGGGGCGGGGCGGCGCTCATGACACGCCTCCGCTGCGCGCGTGGTGCCAGCGGAACAGGCGGCGCTCGGCGGCGACCAGGAGCGCGTTCACCACCACCCCGAACAGCCCCACCCAGACGACCCCGGCCAGGATGTCGCCCATCCGCGCCGGTACGGCGATGCCCGCGAAGTAGATGAACACGCCGACGCCCTCTCCCCGGCCCGCGACGATCTCGGTGCTCACGGTCAGGATCAGCGCGACCCCGGTGGCCAGCCTGAAGCCCGTCATGATGAACGGCGCCGCCGACGGCAGCGAAACCCGCCAGAGCACCGAGAGCGGGCCGAACCCGTACGACCTGAGGGTCTCCTTGGCGACGGGGTCGACGCCGCGCAGGCCGTACATCGTGTTGTAGAGGATCGGCCACAGGGACGCGTAGATCACCAGCGTGACGCGGAGCTGCAGGCCGGTGCCGATGACCAGGGCCACCAGCGGGATGAGGGCCACCGACGGGATGGGCCGCATGAACTCCACGATGGCCCGGGTGGCCGCGTCGATCACCGGCACGCTGCCGAACAGCAGGCCGAGCGGGACCGCGACGAGGGCGGCGACGGCCAGGCCGATGGCCCAGGCGAGCACGCTGGTGGCCGCGTGGGCGCGGAAGGCCGGGTCGAGGAGGAGGCCGCCGGCCCGCTGGAGGATCTCCGACGCGGGCGGCAGGAACGCCGCCGAGACCAGCCCGGCCCGGCCGAGCGCCTCGAACAGGGCGGCGAAGACGAGCGCCCCGGCCGCCCGGCGCGACCACCGGGCGGTGGCCGAGTGCGGGCGGTCGCGGACGAGGACGGGCGCGCTCACCCGGACGTGGTGGGGGACATCAGCGACGCGACGTCGATCTCCTTGGTGAGCCACTTGGCCTCGTGCATCCAGTCGGCCACCCGCTGCAGCCGCACCGGATTGTCGGAGCTGGAGAAGAACGGGAACGTCACGGTCGCGGCGGTGGCCTTGTCGATCTGGGTGAAGTTGGGCAGCACGTCGGCCACCACCTCACGGTTGTTCTCCATCAGCTTCGCGGCGTTGTGCAGCGCGCGCTGGAAGGCAGCAGCCGTCTTGGGGTATTTGTCGTACCATTCCTGAGTACTGACATAGCCGGAAATGGGGAATTCGGCCGCGGGGCCCGAGGCCGGATCCAGGATCTTTCTCGCACCCATTGCCGACGTCGCGGCGGTGACCATCGGCTCGCCGAGATAGGCCGCGTCGAGCTGGCCCTTCTGCCAGGCGGGCATGATGTTCTGGAACGTCACCTGAACGTATTTGATCTTCGCCGGGTCGATGTTGTTGGCCTTCAGGACCTGCGTGAGCGCGAGCTCCTGGAAATTGTGCAGGACGTTCACGTTGATCGTCTTGCCTTCGAGATCCTTCGGGGATCTGATCGGCGAATCAGGCAAAGCCATGATGCTCAGCGAGTCCGGCGCCGCGCGGGAGCCCTCGGCCAGGATGCGCAACTTCAGCGCGCCTTGATCATGGGCCTGGAACATCGACACGTAATTGCCGAACATGGCGTCGATCTCGCCGTTGAGCAACATCGGAATGGCCTCGGGTGAGGCCTGCACGATTTGCGGCGTGACCTTGAGTCCTTCCTTCTCGAAGAGCTTCTGGTCAATGGCGACGTACATGGCCGCGGTGTCGATGGCCGGCAGGCCCGCGACCTTGAGCTCCGTCTTCTCCAGCCCGCCGGCGTTCGGGGCGGCGGAGGACGTCGGAGCGGTGGACTCCGGCTCGGCGGTGCAGGCGGCGATTCCCAGCGCCAGGGCAAACCCGATGACGGCGACTCTGCTGGAACGGGCAAGCCTCATGTCGGGGACTCCTTTCACGAGGGGGGGTGTGGAGCCTGGAGGGGGTAGGGGGTGCTGTTACTCCCGGCGTGTGCCTCACGCACAACAAGCACTGACGGTAGCACCACATCGGGCATCAACATCGCAAAAATAACACTTGTGGTTGCAAGGTCAGTTTGGCGCTATATCGTGGTCAATGACCCCATGAATTTCCAGTCTAGGTGCTTTCGCCTGATTTGGTGTGGTTCGTGAGAGCCGTGCCTTGAGTGAAGGGAGTGGCGACAGGCGAGCTGGCTGCGGCGATGGCTAACGATCTTTTGTTGGGACAAATATGCAATGAATGTCTCAATGCTGAATTCATAGTGTTTGGTGGTGGTTGTAGCCGTATGCTCAAAAGGCCCTCATCTCGATTTCACATAGAGCCCCCCACGGTCATCGAGATCCCCCTCAGGGGCGAGAGGTTGCGAAAGCAGTGAGTACGCAGAGCGCTGGTGCTTCCGTTGACCACGAGCCGCACGGCCATCAGAAGCGCAAGGTGCCCCGGCCGGCCAGATTCGGCCTGGGCAACTGGCATGTCCGATCACGCCTCGTCGCGCTGATCGTGGTCCCCACGGCGGTGGCCGTCGCGCTGGGTGGCCTGAACGTGGTCACCTCGCTCAGTGACGCCAACACCTACCAGACACTGAGAGAGGTCGCCGAGTTCAGCGAGAGCCTCGGCGCCGTCAGCCACGAACTCGCCTTCGAGCGTGACGAGACCGCGCTCTACATCGCCCAGGGGCGCCCCCCGGCCAAGGAGCCACAGCTCAGAGGCACCTATGCCGGAGTCGACGACCTCATCGGGGAGGCCAAGCGAAGCGCCACGGCGATCAACGAGTCGCACGGCGACGCCGTACGGCCCGTGCTGCGCCGCCTGGAGGAGATCTCGGCGCTGCGTGAGACGGCGGTCAAGGGCAAGATCCAGCCCCTGCCGATGATCGAGAAGTACACCCAGATCATCGCCGCCCTCGTGCAGTTCCACGACCAGGTCGGCCAGGTGGCGGTGGACGACCAGGTCGCGCACAGCGCGGGTGCGATGGCCGCGATCGCCCGGGCCAAGGCCCAGTCGTCCAAGCAGCGTGGCATCCTGGCCGGCGCCCTGGACCACAAGGTCTTCGACGCCGGCGAGCTCGACTCGCTCACCGCCGCCAAGGCGCGCGAGGAGAGCGAGGTGACGCTCTTCGGCACGCTGGCCACCCAGGACCAGCTGGAGCTCTACCGCAACACCGTGGTCGGCCGGGACATCGACCAGACCGACCTGTTCACGCTGCGGGCCATCGCCCAGTCGGCGGAGGGCAAGCCGCTCAGCATCGGCAACCGGGACGTGGCGACCTGGTTCGACGTGAGCACGGGCAAGATCGACGCACTGCGGAACGTGGAGAAGACCATGTCCGCCTCCGTCATCCTGCGCGCCCGCGCGCTGGAGGACGCGGCCAACAGGTCGGCGCTCATCTCCGGCGTGCTCATCCTGATCCTGCTGGCCGTGGTGCTCGCGATCATCTCACTGATCGCCCGATCGCTGATCAGGCCGCTGCGCAAGCTGCGCGGCGAGGCGCTGGAGGTCGCGGGCAAGCGGCTGCCGCAGACCGTGCGGATGCTGCGTGAGAGCGGCGACGGCGCGGTCGCCCCGGTGGCGCCGATCGGCGTCAACACGCACGACGAGATCGGCGAGGTGGCGCGGGCGTTCGACGAGGTGCACCGTGAGGCGGTGCGCCTGGCCGGTGAGGAGTCGCGTCTGCGGTCGAACGTGAACGCGATGTTCGTGAACCTGTCGCGGCGCAGTCAGACGCTGGTGGAGCGGCAGATCACCCTGATCGACGGGCTGGAGCAGGGCGAGCAGGACGAACTGCGGCTGGGCAACCTGTTCAAGCTGGACCATCTGGCCACGCGTATGCGTCGCAACAGCGAGAACCTGCTGGTGCTGGCCGGTCAGGACCCGCCTCGCCGGTGGAGCCAGCCGGTCAAGCTGGTCGACGTGGCCCGCGCCTCCCTGTCGGAGGTCGAGAACTACGAGCGCGTGCTTCTCCAGGTCCCCGACGGCATCTCGATCGCCGGTCAGGCCGTCAACGACATCATCCACCTGCTGGCCGAGCTGGTGGAGAACGCGCTGTCCTTCTCTCCCCGCGAGACGCGCGTCTCGGTGTCCGGGAGCAGGATCGACGGCGGCGGCGTCATGCTCTCCATCACCGACTCCGGCATCGGCATGACCCAGGAGGAGCTGGCCCAGGCCAACGACCGGCTGACCGACGCCCCCAGCATGGACGTGTCGGTGTCCAGGCGGATGGGCCTGTTCGTGGTCGCCAGGCTGGCGCACCGGCACGGCATCCGCGTCCAGCTCAGGCCGCACGGCGCGGGCGGGCTCACCGCCATGGTGCTCGTCCCCGAATCGCTGCTCGCCCAGTCGCCGGCCCTGGCCGGGGCGTCGAGCGGCCCGCAGGACGAGCCGTACACCGGCCCGCAGCCGGCGCCCATGCCGTATCAGCTCGGGCCGGGCCATCCGTCGTACCCCTCTTACCCGTCCAACCCCGAGGGCCCGGGCTGGCCGGCCCCGCCGTGGCCCCCGGAGCAGCGCGGCCTGACCGGCAGCGGCTGGCCGGCCGACCCGCGCAGCACCAGCGGCGGCTACGACACCTCCGACGTGTGGATGCCGCCACGCCCCCCGGGCTCCGCCGGTTCCGCCGGCTCCGCGAGCTGGAGCAACGGGTCGTCGCCGCCGCTGCCCAGGCGGCCCACGCCGGGCCCGCAGCTCGGCGACTGGACGCAGGCCGAGCGCCCGGAGCCGCCGCCGCTCGCCCCGGAACGGCCCAGGTTCGACTTCCCCGAGCCGGAGAGCACGGCAGGCAAGCCCGCCTCCGCGGGGGACGAGTACCTGCCGATCTACGCGGCGGTCGAGTCGGCCTGGTTCGACCGAGGCGCCAGCACGAGCTGGAGTTCGTCCAAGGCGGACGAGGGCTGGTCGGCGGCCAAGGCCGTGGTCGAGCCCGCGCGCGACGGCGCGACGGCCGCCGGCCTGCCGAAACGGGTGCCGAAGGCCAACCTGGTGCCCGGCTCGGCCGAGACCGCGTCCGCCCCGCCGGGCGTCACGCCGATGCCGTCCGTGTCGCCGGACCGGGTCCGCTCCCGGCTGTCGAGTTTCCAGCAGGGCTTCCGGGCCGCCCGCGACGACATCACCGGCGGCCGGGCAGGCGCCGGACCCGGATTCGCCCCGCCGCCGCGCGCCGTCGACGGTGGGGAAGGCCGCGAGGAGGATTCATGAACGAGCTGAGCCATGCCGCCCGTGGCGTGGACTGGTTGATCACCGATTTCGTCAGTACCGTTCCCGGTGTGGCGCACGCGGTGGTGGTGTCTTCCGACGGGCTGCCGCTGGCGGCCTCGTCGGGGTTCCCGGCGGACCGGGCCGACCAGCTGGCCGCCATCGCCTCCGGGCTCGTGTCGCTGACCGCGGGGGCCGCGCGGGTGTTCGAGGGCGGCGCGGTCAACCAGACGATCGTGGAGATGCAGCGCGGCCTCATGCTGATCATGTCCGTCTCGGACGGGTCGTGCCTGGCCGTGCTGGCCGCGCCCGACTGCGACATGGGACTGGTCGCGTACCAGATGACGTTGATGGTGGATCGCGCCGGACAGGTGCTCACCCCGGCGGTGCGCGCGGAGCTGCGCGCGTCCCAGACCAGGTGATGTGGTGACGGATCCACGGTGGAACAGCGGCGGCTGGGAGCCGGAGTCCCAGCCGCGGTTGCAGGCTGACCCGGCCTCGCCGGTGCGGCCGTACGCGGTGACGGGCGGCCGGACGGCGCCCCGGGTCAAGCTGGCGATGGAGGCTCTGGTGTCGTCGGCGACGGCGGAGCATCGGGAGTTCTCGCACATCACGCCGGAATACCAGGCGATCTCCCAGCTGTGCCGGCAGGTCCGCTCGGTGGCCGAGGTCTCGGCGTTGCTGCGGATCCCGTTGGGAGTGGTTCGCGTGCTGATCGCGGATATGGCGGCGGAGGGCCTGGTGCGGGTGCACCAGCCCGCGCTGGACGCCGGTCAGCCGGATGTCGACTTGCTGGAGAGGGTGCTCAGTGGACTTCGCAGGCTCTAGTTCGACGGGCGTGGGTCTGACTTCGACGAAGATCGTGGTGGCCGGGGGATTCGGCGTGGGGAAGACGACGTTCGTGGGGGCCGTGTCGGAGATCATGCCGTTGACCACCGAGGCCGTGATGACCGACGCCTCGGCGGGCATCGACGATCTCGGCATGACCCCGCTCAAGTCGACCACCACCGTGGCGATGGACTTCGGCCGGGTCTCGCTCGACCGCGACCTGATCCTCTACCTGTTCGGCACGCCCGGTCAGCACCGGTTCTGGTTCATGTGGGACGACCTGGTGCGTGGCGCCATCGGCGCGGTCGTGCTGGTCGACACCCGGCGGCTGGCCGACAGCTTCCCGGCCATCGACTACTTCGAAGAGGCCCAGCTCCCCTTCATCGTCGGCGTCAACGGCTGGGACGGGCAGTACCCGCACAGCGACGGCGAGGTCCGCGACGCGCTCACGCTGGGCCCGCACATCCCGCTGATCCGGCTGGACGCCCGCTCGAAGGACTCGGTCAAGGGCGCCCTGATCCACCTCGTGGAGCACGCCCTGAACATCAGGACCGCGGTGCCGGGCTGGAGCGGCGGCTGAGGGCGTTGACGCGCCGCCACCCGCATGATCACAATGGCGGCGGATCGTCCCCAGCCTGAGGGAGCAGCATGGCCGACCGCCGCGGCACGTGATCAGGGACCCGCTCACCGGGCGGCCCGACCGGCCGCTCGCCCCCGTCCCGCCGGACCGCCTCGCGGCCACGGCCGCCGAGCTGCGCGCGCTGGCCCCCGCCTGGCGGGCCGCCCGGCGCGGCCCCGTCCTGGCCCGCTTCGGGCAGGCCGTCGCCGCCGACGACGACCTGCTCGCCGCGCTGGTGGCCGACACCGGCCGGGTCGCGGAGTCGGTGCTGGAACGGCAGCTCGTGGCCGGCCTGATCGACCGCTGGGTACGGCAGGCGCCCGCGCTGCTGGAGCCCCCGGCCGAGATCCCCGCCTCGCTGCCCGGCATCGTCGTCGGCGGTGACGCGGTCCCGTACGACCTGGTGGGGGTGATCAGTCCGTGGAACTTCCCGCTGCTGCTCGGCCTCATCGACGCGGTGCCCGCGCTGGCCGCCGGGTGCCCGGTGCTGGTCAAGCCGAGTGAGGTGACGCCGCGCTTCATCGAGCCGCTCATGCGGCTGGTCCCCGGCGAACTGCCGCTGCGCGTCGTCGAGGGCGACGGCGGGACCGGCGCCGCGATGGTCGGGCTGGTCGACGCCGTCGTGTTCACCGGCAGCGTGCCCACCGGCCGGCTGGTGGCCGAGGCGGCCGCCCGCGCGTTCGTGCCCGCCTTCCTGGAGCTGGGCGGCAAGGACCCGGCGATCGTGCTGGCCGGCGCCGACCTGGACCGGGCGGCCTCGGCCGTCCTGTGGGGCGGCACCGCCAACGCCGGGCAGTCCTGCCAGTCCATCGAGCGGATCTACGTCGAGCGGCCGGCGCACGACGAGTTCCTGGAGCTGCTCGCGGACAAGGCCGGCAAGGTCGGGCTGACCTGCGAGGGCGGGCCGATCGGGCCGATCATCGGGCCGGGCCGGGAGGACGTGATCGCCGCCCACCTGGCCGACGCGGTGGCCAGGGGCGCCGTCGTGCACACCGGCGGCACGCACGAGCGGCACGGCGGCGGCCACTGGTTCCGCCCCACCGTGCTGTCCGGGGCCGACCACTCGATGCTCGTCATGACCGAGGAGACGTTCGGCCCGGTGCTGCCCGTCATGGCCGCCGACGACGCCGCGCACGCCGTCGCGCTGGCCAACGACTCGGTCTACGGCCTGTCGGCGGCCGTCTTCGCCGCCTCCGAGGAGCGCGCGCTGGCCGTCGCCGCGCAGCTTCGGGCGGGCGCGATCAGCGTCAACGACGCCGCCCTGACCGCGCTCGTGCACGAGGGGGAGAAGCACTCCTTCCGGCTGTCGGGGCTCGGCGGCTCCCGCATGGGGACCGCCTCCATCGGCCGTTTCCTGCGCCGCCGGGCCTTCCTGGTGAACCGATCCCACGCCGCCGACCCCTGGTGGCACCCGAGCGAGGAGTAGGACATGGGACTGCGCGCCGAGATGCCGCTGCTGGCGCGGCACGAGGGCGAGTGGGACGGCACGTACGTGCACGTGGGCCCCGACGGGGCCGTCGTCGACCGGCACCGCGCCCAGCTCACCTGCGCCATCGTGGACGACGCCGCCTACCACCAGACCAACCGCTACACCTGGGACGACGGGCGCGTCGAGGTGCACGAGTTCCCCGGCACCTACCTGGGCGGCGGCCGCTGCGGCTTCGACACCGACCGGCTCAGGGGCGAGTTCTGGGAGCTCGACGCCACCAGCATCTACCTGTCGTGGCAGTTCAAGGCCGAGGGCGAGGACCTGAGGCTGTTCGAACTGATCGTGCTCAGCGACGACGGCCACACCCGTAACCGGGTCTGGCAGTGGATCAAGGGCGGCGAGGTCGTCCGGCGCACCCTGATCAACGAGCGCAGGATCGGATGACGGCGCTGCGAGCCCTGGCGCTCCAGCTGGAGACCCGGGCGGTCAACGACGCCGCCGACCCGCGCGCCGCGATCGGCGCGGCGATCGGCCGGATCGACCGGCAGGTCGGCGCCTCCAAGGCGTGGACCGGGCCCGACCTGCGCCTGGTGGTGCTGCCCGAGTACGCGCTGACGGGCTTCCCGCTGCGGGAGAGCCTCGCCGAGTGGCGCGACAAGGCGGCGCTCACCCCCGGCGGCCCGGAGTACAGGGCGCTGGCCGGGATCGCCCGGGGCCACGGGGTGTTCCTGTGCGTGAACGCCTACGAGAGCGACGAGCACTTCCCCGAGCTGTACTTCCAGGCGTCGGTGATCCTCTCCCCGGACGGGGACACGGTGCTGCGTTACCGGCGGCTGCACTCGATGTTCACCCCGAGCCCGTACGACGTCTGGGAGCGCTACCTGGAGGTCTACGGGATCGACGGGGTCCTGCCGGTGGCCAGGACCGAGATCGGCGCCCTCGCCGTGGTCGCCTCCGAGGAGATCCTCCACCCCGAGCTGGCCCGCTCGCTCGCCCTGCGCGGCGCGGAGATCCTCTGCAACCCGACCTCCGAGGCGTCGTCCCCGGAGCTCACCCCGAAGGCGATCGCCCGCCGCGCCCGCGCGGTGGAGAACCTGGCGTACGTGGTCTCCGCCAACAGCGGCGGCCTGACCGGGATCGCCATCCCCGGCGACTCCACCAACGGCGGCTCGGAGATCGTCGACCCTGAGGGACGGGTGCTCGCCAAGGCCGGCGCGGGGGAGTCGCTGGTCGCCGCCGCAGAGCTCGACCTGGCCGCGCTGCGCCGCCTGCGCCGCAGGCCCGGCATGGGCAACCTGCCCAGCCGGGTCAAGACCGGACTGTGGGCCGAGGAGTACGGCCGCCACGACGGCGAGCGGCCCGGCGCGCTGACCGGCGCCCCGGACCGCGCCTGGTTCGCCGCCCGGCAGCGCGAGGTGATCGAGCGGCTGCACCGCTGACCGGTCAGGCGCGGGCGCCGTGATGCCAGCGCAGCACCAGCCGCTCGACCGCCAGGAAGCCCGCGTTCAGCAGCACCCCCAGGACGCCGAGCAGCACGATCCCGGCCCACATGGCGGGGATGTCGAACTGGCTCTGCGCCTCCAGCAGACGGTGGCCGATGCCCTCGGTGCTGCCGTACAGCTCCGAGATCACCATCATGATCAGCGCCAGTGACACGCTGAGCCGCAGCCCGGCGAAGATCTTCGGCGCGGCGGCGGGCAGGATGATCCGCAGCAGCCGGGTGCCGGCTCCCAGCTTGAACACCCGGCCGGTCTCGACGTACTGGCGGTCCACGTACCGGCTGCCGTCCATCGAGTTGATCAGCACCGGCCACACCACGCCGTACACGATCGACGCCAGCTGCATCGGCGCGCCGATCTCGAACAGCACCAGGAACACCGGCAGCAGCGCCGACGGCGGCACCGACCGGCCGAAGTGCAGCAACGGCTCCACCAGCGCCGACAGCGTCCGCGAGCGGCCCAGCGCGACGCCGAGCACGACCCCCGCCAGCGCCGCCAGCGCCCACCCGCCGAACAGCCGCGACAGGCTCGGCAGCAGGTCCGCCACCGCCTCGTCGGTCAGGAACAGCCGTCCCGCCGGCCCGGAGAACCACAGCTCCCGCAGCCGGGGCACGATCACGCTCGGCGGCGGGAAGTAGACGGCCCCGGCCGCGCGGGCGGCGGCCTCCCACACCAGCGCCGCCACCGGCAGCATCCAGTACCAGCGCAGCCGGGCGATCACGACGACTCTCCCGTCCGGGCGTGGTGCCAGCGGAACAGGCGACGCTCCCCGGCGGTGAACAGCAGGTTGGCGGCCAGGCCGAGCACGCCCGCCCACACCGTCGCCGCCAGCACCCGGTCGGTCCGCGCGGCGCTGCCCGCCTGCGCCAGGTAGGCGCCGATGCCGCCGTCGCCGCCCGCGATCAGCTCCACGCTCACCGCCACGATCAGCGTCACCCCCACCGCGATCCGCACCCCGGTCGCGATGAACGGCGCCGCGCTCGGCAGCGACACCCGCACCGCCACCGCCAGCGGCCCGAACCCGAAGGCCCGCAGGGTGTCCTTGCCCAGCGGATCCACGTCCGCCAGGCCGTACAGCGTGTTGACGAGCAGCGGCCACGCGCACGTGTAGACGATCAGCGAGATCTTGGCGTCGCCGCTGTCGGGGAACAGGAACATCGCCAGCGGGATCAGCGACACCGACGGGATCGGCCGCAGGAACTCCACCAGCGGCCGCACCGAACGCTCCACCAGCGGGACCGTGCCCAGCAGCAGCCCGGCGGGCACCGCCACCGCCACCGCGATGAGCAGCCCGGCCGCGCACGCCGACAGCGTGTTCGCCACGTGCCGCAGGAAGTCGCCGTCCGCGGCCAGCTCCGCCGCCGTGACGAGCACGGCCGAGACGTACGGGAGCACGTCGCGGCCGATCAGGCCGAGCCGGCCCGCCGCCTCCAGCAGGGCGAGGAACCCCAGGACACCGGCGGCGCCCAGGACCCCCCGCCGCACACCCGGTGCCGTCATCCGCCGACGGCGGCGATCTGCTGAGTCACGTCGGGCTTGGTCTTGAGGTAGCCGTAGCCGGCGAGCAGGTCGGCCAGCTTCTGCAGGCTCGCCTTGTCGACGTCCATGGAGAACACCCCGAGCTTCATCGCGGCCGCCGCCTGCGCGTCGATCTGCGTGTAGGTCGGGATGACCTCGTTGATGGCGTCGCGGTCCTCGCTGGCGACCTTCTGGGCCTTGGCCAGCGCGCGGTGGAAGGCGGCGGCGGTCTTCGGGTTCTGCGCCAGCCACGCCTCCGACACGCCCCAGCCGTCGATCGGGATGCCCGCCGTCACGCCGTCGGTGGTGTCGATCAGCTCGGTCGCGCCGATCTTGGACTTGGCCGCCGTCAGGAACGGCTCCACCAGCCAGGCCGCGTCCACCTGGCCGCCCGACAGCGCGTTGAGCTGGTCGGCGAACGGCACCGCGACGAACTTGACGTCATCGGGCTTGAGCCCGGCATCCTGCACGTGCGCGTTGGTGAGCGTCTGGCCGAGTGCCTTGAGCACGTTGACCGCGACCGTCCGGCCCTTGAGGTCGGCGGCCGTCTTGATCGGCGAGCCCTTGGGCACCACCACGCTCGCCACCCCCGGCGCGGCCTCCTGGCTGTGCTGGAACAGCTTCAGCTTGGCCGCCCCCGAGTCGTTGATCGCCAGCAGCGACACGTAACTGGTGAGGAAGGCATCCATACTGCCGTTCAGGATCTTCGGCATGACGGCCTGGGGCGCCTGGATCACCTCGGTCCTGACCGTCAGGCCCTCCGCCTTGAAGAAGCCCCGCTTCTCGGCGATGAACAGCGGCGCCGACGACGGCACCGGGACGACGCCCACCGTGAGCTGGGTCTTCTCCAGCCCGGAGCCGCCGGTGGCGGGAGCCGGGCCGTCGTCGCCACAGGCCGCCAGGCTCAGGATGATCGCGAGCCCGAGGGCGCACGTGCGTGCCAACCGCATGTCACTCCTTAACTGAACGCAGCTTCAGCGCACGCTCCACGAGGGTCGCTCGTTGAGCGCGCGCACGTCGGAATCGGTGATCGCGTGCTGGGCGTCCGCCATGGCCGCCAGCTCGTCCGCGTCGAGTACGTCCCGGATGTCGTCGAAGCCTCCTGGCGCCCGCGCCTCCACCAGCAGGGCCATCTCGTCGGCCGGCAGCGAGCGATGCCCGAGCACCAGCTTCGAGGTGACCGGCCGGCGTTCGGCCTCGTAGCCGGCCAGGGCCTCGGCCGGGTCCGCGGTCGTGGCCAGGTGCCGGGCCAGCGCCCGCGCGTCCAGGACGGCCTGCGACCCGCCGTTCGAGCCGACCGGGTACATCGGGTGCGCGGCGTCGCCGAGCAGCGTCACCCGGCCCGTCCCCCAGAAGGGCAGCGGATCGCGGTCCACCATCGGGTATTCGAGGATGCGCGCGGAGGAGGCGATGAACGACGGGATGTCGAAGTGCCGGTACGCCCAGCCCGCGAAGTGCGGGGCCACGTCCTCCAGCCGTCCCGGCCGCGACCAGTCGGCCGCGCCGATCTCGCCCGGCTCGGCCACCCTGACCTCGGCGACCCAGTTCACCCAGCGCGGGTTGGCGGGGGAGATGTGGTAGGAGACGAACTTCCCGGCCGCGTTGGTCCCGGAGACGAGCACGGTCGAACCGTCGAGCACCCGGTCCGCGTCGGCCACCCCGCGCCACATGCGGATCCCGTTCCAGAGCAGCGGGTCGCCCGACGGGTGCAGCTGGGCGCGGGTCGCCGACAGCACGCCGTCGGCGCCGACCAGCACGTCGGCCCTCTCGCGCAGCACCCGCCCCGACGCGGCCTCGCGCAGCGTGACCGTGACTCCGGCGGAATCCTGCTCGAACTCCTCGACCCGGACGCCCAGCCGTACCTCGCCCACCCGCTCGCGCACCGCGGCGAGCAGGAGCATCTGCAGCTCACCCCGGTGGATGGAGTACTGCGGCCACCGGTAGCCCGCCAGCCGGCCACGCGGCAGCGCCAGGATCTGGCCGCCGAAGCGGTCGGTGAACGTCATGTACGTGGTCTCGACGCCGGTCGCGGCCAGCTCGGCGGCCAGGCCCAGCTCGGTGAGCTCGCGTACGGCGTGCGGCTGCAGGTTGATGCCCACGCCGAGCGGCAGCATCCGGGCCGCGCCCTCGACGAGCACGCAGTCGATCCCCGCGGCGCGCAGGCTGAGCGCGGCCGTCAGGCCGCCGATCCCCCCGCCGACGATCATCACCCGCATCGGATGTCCCCCTGTCATGAGACGGGGAGCGCCACCCCGGCGCCCCCCGGGGCGGTCACCTGGGAACGGCCTCGATGAGACTCGCCGCCGCGCCCAGCTCGATGACCTCCCTCAGCCGGAGACCGGCCTGGTCGAGCAGCCTGGTGTACTGCGCCGCGCTGCGCTCGGTGCCGCCGTTGAAGATGGCCAGCATGCGCATGTCCAGGTCCTTGCCCAGATGCGGCGCCTGGTCGTCGGGCAGCACCACTTCCAGCACCAGCACCCGGCCGTCGGGCCGCATCGCGGCGCGGACGTTGCGCAGGATCCGCACCGCGTCCTCGTCGTCCCAGTTGTGCAGGACGCTGGAGAGCAGGTAGACGTCGGCGCCGGCCGGCACCGCGTCGAAGAAGCTGCCCGCGACGACCTCGGTCCGGTCGGCCAGGCCCTCCGCCGCCAGCGACTCGACGGCGCTGTCGGCCACGTGGTCGAGGTCGAACAGGATGCCGCGCATGCCGGGGTTGGCGTGCAGCACCGTGGCCAGGATGTGCCCCCGGCCGCCGGCGACGTCCACCATGGACCGCGCGCCGGCGAAGTCGTAGCGCTTGACCAGGCCGTCGGTGAACGTGATGGCCCGGGTGGTCATGTACTCGTCGAACAGGCGGCTGGCGTCCGGATGCGCCGACAGGTGGTCGTACAGATGGCCGTAGCGGCGGGCGAACGCCGAGCTGCCCTCGCGGACGGTGGACGGCAGGTTGCCCATGGCGTACCAGAAGCTCTCCTCGCCGAGCATGCGGATCGAGCTGCGGATCGAACCGGGCACGTCGGAGCGCAGCGCGGTGCCCCGGGCGGTCAGGTCGTAGCCGTCGTCCCCGTCCGGCCGGACCAGGTCCAGGCCGGCCAGCTCGCGCAGCACCCGCCGGAGCGCGGGCGGGTTGGCCCCGCTCCGCCGGGCCAGCTCCTCGGTGTCGAGCGGCCCGTGCGCCAGATGGTCGGCCAGGCCCAGCTCCGCCATGGTCAGCAGAGCCGCGAATCTCGAAATATCAGATACGGCCCCCCAGAGGAGGTCATCAGATGGGGACATGTGCCCTTCCGTTGAGGTGAGAGGTCAAACCGTGCGGTTGGCCTGCCGGTGCCACACCAGCACCCGGCGCTCGGCCAGTACGAAGAGCGCGTTGACGACGTACCCCAGCACGCCCAGCAGCGCGATGGCCGCCCAGACGCCGGGCGCGTCGAAGCTGCGCTGCGCGTACAGGAGCTGGTAGCCGATGCCGTCCGTGCCGCCGAACAGCTCGGAGATCACCATGAGGATCAGCGCGAGCGACAGGCTCAGCCGCAGCCCGGCGAAGATCTTCGGGGAGGCCGCCGGGATGACGACCACGCGCAGGCGCTGCGCCCTGGACAGGCCGAACACGGTGGCGGTCTCGGTGTAGGTCCGGTCGATGGCCCGGGCGCCGTCGATGGTGTTGAGCAGCACCGGCCAGATCACGCCGAACACGATCACGGCCAGCTGCGTCGCCAGCGCACCCTGCAGCAGGACCACGAACAGCGGCAGCAGCAGGGGCGGCGGGATGGCCCGGCTGAACTCGATCAGCCCGTCGACGTAGTCGGTGGCCACGCGGGAGCGGCCGAGCAGCACGCCCAGCACCACGCCGATCACCGAGGCGAGGATCCACCCGCTGAACATACGCCCGAGGCTGGGCAGGATGTTGTCGATCGCGTCATCGGTGAGGAACAGCCGGGAGACCGGGCCCGAGAACCACAGCTCGTACATGCGCCCGACGATCGTCGTCGGCGGGGGGAAGTCGAGGTTCCCGACCGCCCGCGTCACGAGCTCCCACACGATGAGGACCAGGGGGACGAACCAGAGTTTGTTGAGTGTCTTCACGACCGTGCAGCTCCCGTCCGCAGCGCGTGCCAGCGGAACAGGCGACGCTCCCCGGCCAGCAGGGCGATGTTCGCCAGCACGCCGAAGACGCCCGCCCAGACGGTCGCCGCCATGATGAGGTCCATCCGGTTGGCGCTGCCGGCCACCACCACGTAGACGCCCAGCCCGTCGGCCCCGCCGGCGACCAGTTCGGCGCTGACGGCGAGCACCAGCGCGATCCCGGCGGCGATCCGCACGCCCGTCGCGACGAACGGCGCGGCGTTCGGCAGGCTCACCCTGCGCAGCACGGCCAGCTCCCCGAACCCGAAGGTGCGCAGGGAGTCCTTGGCCAGCGGATCGACGTCGTGCATGCCGTACAGCGTGTTGATCAGGATCGGCCACAGCGACGCGAACACGATGACCGAGACCTTCATCCACTGGTCCGAGGGGATCAGCAGGATGGCGAGCGGGATGATCGCGACCGAGGGGATGGGCCGCAGGAACTCCACCAGGGGCCGGACGGCCCGCTCCATCGGGGGCACCGCGCCGAGCAGCACGCCCAGGGGTACGGCCACGGCCACGGCGATCAGCAGGCCGAGCCCCCAGTTGGCGATCGTCGTCAGGCTTCCGGCGACGAAGTCCGGGTCGGCGGGCAGCCGCACGGCCTCCAGGAAGACGGCGGACGGCGCGGGGAAGAGCAGGTCCTCGCTCATGACGAAGCGGATGAACACCTCGCCGGCGACAAGGAAGCCCGCGGCGCCGATGACGCCGCGGGTCAGGCGTGCTCTGTTCATCCGCTCGTCGGCGCCGGCACGATGACTGAGGAGACGTCGATGGGGTTGCTCAGATACTTGTACTCGGCCATGAGGTCGGCGACCTTCTGCAGCCGGTCCACGTTCAGCTCACTCGGGAACGTGCCCAGCGTGATGACGGACGCGGTCTTCGCGTCGATCTTCGTGTACGTGGGGATCATCTTCTCGATCTCCTTGCGGTCGCTGGAGGCGAGCTCCTGCGCCTTGGAGATGGCCCGCTGGAAGGCGGCCAGCGTCTTCGGGTACTTCTGCACCCACTCGTCCGTGGCCATCCAGCCCGCGATGGGCAGGTTCTCGGTCTGGCCGGTCATCGTGTCGGCCAGCTTGGTGAAGCCGAACGCGCTCTGGTTGGCCGTGATGAACGGCTCGGTGATCCAGCCCGCCTCGGCCTGGCCGCTGTTGATCGCGTTGCCCATTTCGGGGAACGGCTTCTCGGCGAATTTGACGTCGTCTTTAGTAAGCCCGGCGACCTTCAGCTGGGTCTCGACGGCGAGCTGCGCGACGTTGTTCAGGTTGTTGACCAGGATGGTCTTGCCCTTGAGCTGTGCCACCGTCTTGATGGGCGAATCCTTGGGCACCATGATGTTGAAGGTGTTCGGACCAGCCTGGTACATGTCGGCGACCAGTTTGATCTTCTCGCCCTGCGCCACGGCCGCGAAGGTCGAGACGTAGTTGGTCTGCGAGATGTCGAGCTCGCGGTTCTTGATTTTCGGGATGGCCGCCGCGCCGCCGGTGATGATTTCCGGCTCCACCGTGAGGCCTTCCTCCTTGAAGAAGCCCTTGGCGTTGGCGATGTACACCGAGACCGGGTCGGGGATGGGGAGAACCCCTACCTTGATGGTCGTCTTCTCGAGCCCTGAGCTGTTCGCGGACGTCGCGGGGGCCTCCTCGCCGCCACCGCAGCCTGCGAGAGTGAGCGCGAGCGCGGCGCCGACGACGACCGCGCGACCGCGCAATGTGGGTGTCATGGGGGGGTCTCCTACCAGGGGGGAAGCTTCTAGAGACTGGCAATCGAATGCCGGGCGTGAGCGTACCGGAGCAGGGGATCATACTTGAAGCGCTATGCCGCGTATATGTTATTTTTTCTGCATTAATGTGTAATCATTACGATATGCGGTCAGAAGCTGCCTTATTGAGCCTTACGGGGGATATGTCCGGATTGGAGTGGTCGCGCTCCGTGTATGAAACCTCGCGACGTGCACCAAGGTGAGGTTGGAACGGTCTAATACTTGTGAGACGTTGGCTGAACTATGAGGTTTGTGCTCAAATTGGGCCCGAACTTGCCTGCGATCACTCCGTCGGCGCGACAAAGCCGCTCATTCCCCCCACCAGCAGGCCATGGCGAGAGGCTCCACAGTGAGGACAACAACGACCGAAGCCGGTCGTCGTAGGGCTCCAGACATGCCGGAAGAGCCCGCGCCGGCTCGGGCGCCCGCGCCGGAACCGCCCAAGCCGGGCAGCACGTTCGCGCTGCGCAACTGGCGTGTGCGCACCCGCCTCATCGCCCTCATCGCCATCCCGACCATCGTCGGCGTGATCCTGGGCGCGCTGCGCATCACGACCTCATTCAGCAGCGCCCAGGAGTACCAGCGCATCGGCGAGGCCGCCGCGCTCGTGGTGCAGATGGGCGAGCTCTCGCGCGAGCTGGCGCTCGAACGTGACCTCGCCACGCGCTACGTCGCCCAGAACAAGCGGCAGGCCGACCTCCAGAGCCTCAGGTCGCAGTACGAGATCGTGGACGTGACCGTGAGGCGGGCCGAGGAGGCGGCCACGGCCGCCGAGGCGTCCCTGTCCGACCTGGGCCGCAGGCGCCTGGCCAACCTCCGCGTCCGGCTGGACCAGATCCCGTCGATGCGCGAGACGGTCACCAAGTCCCAGCTGCCGCCCCTGCCGACGATGGAGAAGTACTCCGAGACCATCGCCGAGCTGCTGCAGCTCTACGACGAGGTGTCACAGGGCTCGACGGACGAGCAGCTCACCGCGACGAGCTCGGCCATGCGCGCCGTCGCCAGGGTGGAGGAGGAAGCCTCCAAGCTGCGTGCCCTGCTGTCCATCGCGCTGATCCGGGGGGAGTTCAGCGAGCCGGAGTTCAACGCGTTCCTGGACGCCAGGGCGCGGCGGGAGAGCGAGCGGACCTCGTTCCGGGCCGTGGCCACCGCGGCCCAGCGCCAGTTCTACGACAACACCGTCACCAACCAGCACATCGGCCGCGCCGAGTTCTACGTGGCCAGGGCCGTCTTCCTGCACAACGGCGGCGCGCCGCTGCAGCGCCTCGACACCACGTCCAGGAACGACGTCACGCTCTGGTTCGACGCCATCAGCGAGACCGTCAACAAGCTGCACGTGGTGCAGAAGTCGCTGTCGCAGCAGATCGCCACCCGCAGCACCGACCTCCAGAGCAGCGACCGTCAGGCCGCCGTGATCAGCATCGGCGTCGTCGTCGCGCTGCTGCTGCTGGTCCTCGCGGTCACCGCGGTGATGGCCCGCTCGCTGGTGCGGCCGCTGAGGCGGCTGCGCGGCGACGCGCTCAAGGTCGCCGGCAGCACGCTGCCCGAGCTCGTCCGACGGCTCCGCGACAACGAGGTCCAGCCAGAGAAGCTGCACGTGCCGCCGATCGACGTGACCTCCAAGGACGAGATCGGTGAAGTCGCGCGGGCGTTCGACGAGGTGCACCGCGAGGCGGTGCGCCTGGCCGGTGAGGAGTCGCGTCTGCGGTCGAACGTGAACGCGATGTTCGTGAACCTGTCGCGGCGCAGTCAGACGCTGGTGGAGCGGCAGATCACCCTGATCGACGGGCTGGAGCAGGGCGAGCAGGACGAGCAGCGGCTGGGCAACCTGTTCAAGCTGGACCATCTGGCCACGCGTATGCGTCGCAACAGCGAGAACCTGCTGGTGCTGGCCGGTCAGGACCCGCCTCGCCGGTGGAGCCAGCCGGTCAAGCTGGTCGACGTGGCCCGCGCCTCCCTGTCGGAGGTCGAGAACTACGAGCGCGTGCTTCTCCAGGTCCCCGACGGCGTCTCCGTCGCCGGTCAGGCCGTCAACGACGTCATCCACCTGATCGCCGAGCTGGTGGAGAACGCCCTGTCGTTCTCCCCGCGCGAGACCCGCGTGACCGTCTCGGGCAGCCGGATCGACGGCGGCGGCGTCATGCTCTCCATCACCGACTCCGGCATCGGCATGACCCAGGAGGAGCTGGCCCAGGCCAACGACCGCCTGACGGACGCGCCCACCGTCGACGTGTCCGTCTCGCGGCGCATGGGCCTGTTCGTGGTCGCCAGGCTGGCGCACCGGCACGGCATCCGCGTCCAGCTCAGGCCCCAGGGCGGCGGCGGGCTCACCGCCATGGTGCTCGTCCCCGAATCGCTGCTCGGCGCCCAGACGCCCGCCTTCGACAGCCAGGCGGCCGCCTCCGCCGCCACGGCGGCGCCGGCCGCCCCCCTCGCCGACCGCGGCGGCCGCATGGACGCCTTCACCCCCGCCCAGCCGGCCGCCGCCGCCGCGCCCCAGTGGCAGAGCGGCGGCTACCAGATTGGNCCTCCTACCCGGGCGCCGACCCCACCGGGTCCTGGCCGTCCGCCCCGCGGTGGCCCTCCGAGACCGACGGCTGGCCGTCCGACCCGCGCAGCACCAGCGGCGGCTACGACACCGCCGACGTGTGGATCCCCTCCCGCGTCCCCGGCGGCTGGGCCGGCGACAGCAACCCGCTGCCCAAGCGCCCCACCGAACAGCCGCCACCCCGCGAGTTCGACGACTGGTCCGACACCGCCACGCAGCAGCGCCAGCGCTACGACTTCCCGGAGACCGAAGCGGCCGCCACCGGGCCCATGCCCGCGGTGGGCGGGAGCGCCCCCTCGGCCGGCGACGAGTTCCTGCCGATCTTCGCCTCGGTGGAGTCGGCCTGGTTCGAGCACGGCGGCAGCAGCGCGAGCTGGGGCTCCTCCACGGCCGACGCCGGCTGGAGCGCCGCCCAGGCCGCCGCCGAGCCGGTCCGCGACGGCGCGACGGCGTCCGGGCTGCCCAAGCGGGTGCCCAAGGCCAACCTGGTGCCCGGCTCGGCCGACACGGCCTCGGCCCCGAAGGGCGTCGTCCCGATGCCCTCGGTCTCGCCCGACCGGGTACGCAGCCGTCTGTCCAGCTTCCAGCAGGGCTTCCGGGCGGCACGCGACGACATCAGCGGGGGCAGGGCATTCTCCTCTGACCCGAGGAACGAGAACAGGGAGGAGGGCGCGTGAACGACCTGAGTCATTCGGCGCGCGGCGTCGACTGGCTGATCACCGACTTCGTGAGCACCGTTCCCGGTGTGGCGCACGCGGTGGTGGTGTCTTCCGACGGGCTGCCGCTGGCGGCCTCGTCGGGGTTCCCGGCGGACCGGGCCGACCAGCTGGCCGCCATCGCTTCCGGCCTGATCAGCCTGACGCAAGGCGCGGCCCGGGTGTTCGAAGGCGGTGCGGTCAACCAGACCATCGTGGAGATGCAGCGGGGGCTGATGCTGATCATGGCGATCAGCGACGGCTCCTGCCTGGCCGTGCTCGCGGCCCCCGACTGCGACATGGGACTGGTGGCTTACCAGATGACGTTGATGGTGGATCGCGCCGGACAGGTGCTTACCCCGGCGGTGCGCGCGGAGCTGCGCGCCAGCCAGACCAGGTGATGTAGGTGACGGACCCGAGATGGAACAGCGGCGGCTGGGACCCCCAGCCGCCCCCGCAGCCGGCCCACGACCCCGCGTCGCCGGTCCGTCCCTACGCGGTGACCGGTGGACGGACCGCGCCCAAGCTGAAACTGGCGATGGAGGCGCTGGTGTCGTCGGCGACGGCCGAACACCGCGAGTTCTCCCACATCACGCCGGAATACCAGGCGATCAGCCAGCTCTGCCGGCAGGTGCGCTCGGTGGCCGAGGTCTCGGCGCTGCTGCGGATGCCGCTGGGCGTGGTGCGGGTGCTGATCGCCGACATGGCCGCCGAAGGCCTCGTCCGCGTCCACCAGCCACAGCTGGAGGCCGGAAGGCCGGATGTCAACCTGCTTGAAAGGGTGCTCAGTGGACTTCGCAGGCTCTAGCCCCGGCCTAACCTCGACGAAGATCGTGGTGGCCGGCGGATTCGGGGTGGGCAAGACGACGTTCGTCGGCGCCGTGTCGGAGATCATGCCGCTCACGACCGAGGCCGTGATGACCGACGCCTCGGCGGGCATCGACGATCTCGGCATGACCCCGCTCAAGTCGACCACCACCGTCGCGCTCGACTTCGGCCGCGTCTCGCTCGACCGCGACCTGATCCTGTACGTGTTCGGCACGCCGGGACAGCACCGGTTCTGGTTCATGTGGGACGACCTGGTGCGTGGCGCCATCGGCGCGGTCGTGCTGGTCGACACCCGGCGGCTGGCCGACAGCTTCCCGGCCATCGACTACTTCGAAGAGGCCCAGCTGCCTTTCGTGGTCGGGATCAACGGCTGGGAGGGGCAATATCCGCACACCGACTCGGAGGTGCGTGACGCGCTCACGCTGGCGCCGCACATCCCGCTGGTGAGGCTCGACGCCCGTTCCAAGGACTCGGTCAAGAGCACGCTCATCAACCTGGTCGAGCACGCGCTCTCGGTCCGGATGGCCGTGCCAGGCTGGAACGGCTAGCGAAGCGGATAGGCTGAGACCAGACCCACATTCGCTTTCGAGGACTGGCCAACCACGTGTTCGAGACGCTATCCGACCGGCTGACATCGGTCTTCTCCTCCCTCCGATCCAAGGGGCGACTGTCCGAGGCGGACATCGACGCCACCACCCGCGAGATCCGCATCGCCCTGCTCGAGGCCGATGTCGCGCTGCCGGTGGTCAAGGCGTTCGTCGCCCAGGTGAAGGAGCGCGCCCGCGGCGTCGAGGTCTCCCAGGCGCTCAACCCGGCGCAGCAAGTCGTCAAGATCGTCAACGACGAGCTGATCGAGATCCTCGGCGGCGAGACCCGCAGGCTCCGCTACGCCAAGACGCCGCCGACGGTCATCATGCTCGCCGGCCTCCAGGGCGCCGGCAAGACCACGCTGGCCGGCAAGCTGGCCCGCTGGTTGCGCGAGCAGGGCCACGTGCCGCTGCTCGTGGCCGCCGACCTCCAGCGGCCCAACGCCGTCGGGCAGCTTCAGGTCATGGGCCAGCGCGCGCAGGTCGCCGTCTACGCGCCCGAGCCCGGCAACGGCGTCGGCGACCCGATCGCCGTGGCCCGCCAGTCGATCGACGAGGCCAGGCGCCAGCAGCACGACGTCGTCGTCATCGACACCGCGGGCCGCCTGGGCATCGACCAGGAGATGATGAAGCAGGCCGCCGACATCCGCGACGCGGTCCGGCCCGACGAGGTCCTGTTCGTGGTCGACGCCATGATCGGCCAGGACGCCGTCACCACGGCGCAGGCGTTCATGGAGGGCGTCGGCTTCGACGGCGTCGTGCTGACCAAGCTCGACGGCGACGCCCGCGGCGGCGCGGCCCTGTCGGTCAGGCACATCACCGGCCGGCCGATCATGTTCGCCTCCACCGGCGAGAAGCTGGAAGACTTCGACGCCTTCCACCCCGACCGGATGGCCTCCCGCATCCTCGACATGGGTGACATCCTCACCCTGATCGAGCAGGCGCAGAAGACGTTCGACGAGGAGCAGGCCGCCAAGATGGCGGGCAAGCTCACCTCGGGCGAGAACTTCACGCTCGACGACTTCCTCGAGCAGATGATGATGGTCCAGAAGATGGGGCCGATCAAGAACCTGCTCGGCATGATGCCCGGCATGGGGCAGATGCGCGACCAGCTCAACGCCATCGACGACCGTGACCTCGACCGCATCGCCGCCATCATCCGCTCGATGACCCCCGGCGAGCGGCAGGACCCGAAGATCATCAACGGTTCCCGGCGCTCCCGCATCGCCGCCGGCTCCGGCGTGACCGTCAGCGCGGTCAGCAACCTCGTCACCCGCTTCTTCGAAGCCCAGAAGATGATGAAGCGGATGGCGGGCGGCATGGGCATCCCCGGCATGCCGGGCGGCAAGGGCAAGGGGCAGAAGGCTCAGAAGAAGGGCAAGAAGGGGCGCCGGGTGAGCGGCGACCCGCGCAAGGCGGCCCTCGGCAAGCAGGCCCAGGAAGCACCCGCGGACGAGCCCAAGCCTGGCGGCGTGCTGGGCAACCTCGGCGGCGCGCTGCCTCCCGGCATGGAGCTGCCGCCCGGTTTCGACCCGTCGAAGCTCAAGCTGCCCGGCCAGAAATAACTTTTCGCGGCGTGGCCAGGGCGTGGAGTGCGGGGCACTGCCACGCGTCTGGCACAATGGCATGTTGGAACACCGTGACCAGGCGGGTGCCCTCTCACCTCCCGCCGGCCGCGTTTGTCCCTGGAGTCGGACTCGCATCGTGCCCCACTCGATGAGGAGCCGCTCACCCGCGCTCTAATGCAGGAGAGACCACACCCGTGGCAGTCAAGATCAAGCTCAAGCGGCTCGGCATGATCCGCAACGCTCAGTACCGTATCGTCGTCGCCGACAGCCGCACCAAGCGTGACGGCCGGGCGATCGAAGAGATCGGCCTGTACCACCCGAAGGACGACCCTTCGCGCATCGAGGTCAACGCCGAGCGCGCCGCTTACTGGCTGGGAGTCGGCGCGCAGCCGACCGAGCCGGTGCTCAAGCTGCTCAAGCTCACCGGTGACTGGCAGAAGTTCAAGGGCGAGCCCGCCCCGGCGCCGCTGAAGGTCGCCGAGCCCGCGCCCGACCGTCACGCCCTCTACGAGGCCGCGGCCAAGGAGACGCTGTCCGGTGGCGACACCGGCACGGCCGCCACCACGCCGAAGAAGGCCAAGAAGAAGGACGAGGCCGAGGCCCCTGCCGAGACCCCGGCCGAGGCGGAGGCCTGACGTGCTCGAGGAGGCTCTCGAGCACCTCGTTAAGGGCATCGTCGAATTTCCCGACGATGTCCGGGTCCGCGCACGCCGCATCCGCAGCGGGCGCGTCCTGGAGGTCCGGGTGCACCCCGAGGACCTGGGCAAGGTCATCGGACGCGGTGGGCGCACCGCCAAGGCGCTGCGCACCGTCGTGAACGCCCTGGCCGACGGGAAGTACGTCCGGGTCGATCTGCTCGACCTGGACGAAGCGGTCCGTTAGCGTCAGGAATTCCCGCGCCCTCATCGGTTGCCGCCGGTGGGGGCGCTCCGCGTTGGAAAGAGGTAGAGGTGCAGCTGGTCGTCGGCCGGATAGGCCGCCCGCACGGCGTACGCGGTGAGGTGACCGTCGAGGTGCGCACCGACGATCCCGAGGCGCGCTTCGCCGCCGGCATGTCGATCGCCACCGACCCGCCCGGCAGGGGGCCGCTCGTGATCGAGAGCCGCCGCTGGCACAAGGACGTGCTCCTGATCGGCTTCGCCGGCGTCGCCGGTCGCGACGGTGCCGAGGAGCTGCGCGGCACCATGCTGGTCATCGACTCCGCCGACGTGACGCCCTCCGACGACCCCGACGAGTTCCACGACCACCAGCTCGTCGGGCTCGCGGTCGTGACCACCGGCGGCGAGCCCGTCGGCGAGGTCACCGACGTGCTCCACCACGGCCAGGACCTGCTCGTCGTACGGCGCGTCGGCGGCGGGGACGACGCGCTCATCCCGTTCGTCAAGGCCCTGGTGCCGGAGGTGGATCTGGAGGGCGGCAGGCTGGTCGTCGACCCGCCGGAGGGCCTGCTGTGACCCGCCTCGACATCATCTCGATCTTCCCCGAATACTTCGCGCCGCTCGACGTCTCCCTCATCGGCAAGGCGCGCGAGCGCGGCATCCTCGACGTACACACCCACCAGCTCCGCGACTGGGCGCACGACGTGCACAAGACCGTCGACGACACACCGTACGGCGGCGGTCCCGGCATGGTGATGAAGCCGGAGGTCTGGGGCGAGGCGCTCGACGAGATCATCGGCGACGGGGCGCCGCGCGTGATCGTGCCCACGCCGAGCGGCCGGCCGTTCACCCAGGAGCTGGCCCAGGAGCTCGCGGCCGAGCCCTGGCTGCTGTTCGCGTGCGGCCGTTACGAGGGCATCGACTCGCGGGTCATGGCCGAGTACGGCACGCGGCTGCGGGTCGACGAGGTGAGCATCGGCGACTACGTGCTGGCAGGTGGCGAGGTGGCGGTGCTGGTGATGGTGGAGGCCATCGGCCGGCTGCTGCCCGGCGTGCTCGGCAACGCGCACTCGGCCGTCGACGACTCCTTCGCGCCCGGCGCGATGCGCAACCTGCTGGAAGGCCCCGTCTACACCAAGCCGCCGGTGTGGCGGGGGGAGGGGGGGGCCGCCGTGCTGCTGTCCGGCCACCACGGGAAGGGCGCCCCGGGGGGCCGTGACGAGGCGCTGCGCCGTACCGTCGCCAACCGGCCGGAGCTGGCGGCGGCGATCGACCCCGCCCCCCCCGCCACATCCCGTACGTCCGCCGCCTCTCCAGCGGGACGGTTTCGCACGGTGGCGCGTACGCCGGTCCGTCGCTGGGCTGTCGTGAGGCGCGCCAGGGCGACGAGCACCCGCGCCCGCGCCTGCCGGGCCCCGAACCCGCCGCTCCCCGACGCCTCCAGCGCCCGCTCGAACCGCCGCCGGGCCTCGGCGGCGTCGCCCGCGGCCAGGGCGAGCTCACCCAGCCCCACCTCCACCATGACCGGCGCCGTGCCGCGCCCGGCCCGCAAGGAGGCGTCCCCGGCCCGCCGGTAGGCGGCGGCACCGCCCGGCAGGTCCCCTTCGCGCACCAGAGCCTCGGCCTGCCGCCCGAGCACGTCCGCCATCTCCTCCAGCGCCCCCAGCTCGCCGAGCAGCTCCAGCGCCTCCCGCCACATCTCCCCGGCCCGCCGCCAGTCGCCGCGCCACCCGGCGACCAGGGCCAGCCAGTCCAGCCCCTGAGCGATCCCCCACCGCTCACCCACCGCGCGGAAGCGCGCCAGCACGTCCTCCAGATCCCGCTCGCCCCCGGCCGGATCACCGTCGATCACCCGCAGCAACGCCCGCCCGAGCCGCCCCAGCGTCAGGCTCCACGGATCGGAGCCCAGCACCCAGTCCGTCTCCGGCCCGACCGGCCGGGCCGGCGGCCCCATCGTCATCCCCCACAGCGCGGCGGTGAACGGATGACGCAACGGCCGGTCCAGCCCGGCGATGAACGCCGCCGCCCGATCCCAGTGCTCCGCCGCGGCCGGGGGTACGGCGTGCACCACGCACATCACGTACCCCTCCTCCAGCCCTTCGACGGGCCGCCCGATGGCCTTCAGCAGCTCCGCCGCCGGCTCGCCGGCCTGGCTCCGCCGCCCGCTCAGCCACCAGTACGACGCCAGCACCGCCACCATGCGCAGCGCCCTGTCACGGTCGTGCCGGACGGCCCAGCGCAGCGCGCCCATGAGATTGCCGTGCTCGGCGGACAGCCGCCGCAGCCATTCGAGCTGCTCACCGCGCCGCAGGTGCGGATCGGCGCGCTGCGCCAGCTCCTCGAAACACCGCCCGTGCCGCTCCCGCGTCCACTCGAGCTCCCCGGCCTCGGCCAGCCGTTCGGCGCAGAACAACCGGATCGTCTCCAGCATCCGGTATCGTCCGCCGGCGCGCTCGACGAGCGACTTGTCCACCAGATCGCCCAGCAGCCCCGCCGCGTCGTCGAGCCCGCACACCTCCTCCACCGCCGCCAGCGTCGCGCCGCCCGCGAACACCGAGAACCGCCGGGCCAGCGCCTGCTCGTCCGCGTCCAGCAGATCCCAGCTCCACTCGACGACCGCGCGCAACGTCCGGTGCCGCGCCGCCGCCGTACGATCTCCCCGCGACAGCAGCCGGAACCGCCCGTCCTCACCCAGCCGCGCGGCGATCTCCGCCACCCCGAACGACCGCAGCCGGGCCGCCGCCAGCTCGATGGCCAGCGGCACCCCCTCCAGCGCCGTGCAGATCCGTACGACGGCCTCCACGTTGCCGGGCTCCACCACGAACCCCTGCCGTACGGCCCCCGCCCGGTCGGCGAACAACCGCACGGCCGGATAGGCCAGCGCCCCGGCCACCTCCCTCGGCTCCGCCGGCTCCTGACCGGCGGGCGGGGTGCTCAGCGGCGGCAGCGTCACCAGCGCCTCACCCGTGATCCCGAGCGGCTCCCGGCTGGTGGCCAGCACCCGCAGCCCCGGGCACTCGCCGAGCAGCTCCCGCACCAGCCCGGCCGCGGCGCCCACCACGTGCTCGCAGTTGTCCAGGACGACCAGCGTCTCCTGCCCGCCGAGCGCCGCCGCCAGCCGCCGCACGGGGTCCACCGCGTACGGCGCGCGCAGCCCGCCCTCCCGCACGCCGAGCGCCCCCAGCACCACGCGGGCGATCTCCTCGACCCCCGCACCGCCGTCATCCCCGGGAGCCTCCGCCAGCGGCGTCAGATCGACGAAACAAGCCTGCACACTTGCAGCCGCGCCCGTGTTCGCTCCCGCGCCCGTGTTCGCTCCCGCGTCAGTCGCGTCAGTCGCGTCGGCCGCGTCGCGCGCGGCCGCCTCGAGCGCGAGACGGGTCTTGCCGGTGCCGCCGGGGCCGACGATGGTGACCAGCCGGGCATCCCGCAGCCGCCCGATCAGCGCCAGCTCCTCCTCCCGGCCCACGAAGCTCGTGAGCTGGGCAGGCAAACCGCGCCGCACCGAGGGCACGGGCGCGGAGGCCCGCAGCACGTCGAGGTGCGCACCCGCGAGCTCGGCACCGGGATCGACCCCGAGCTCATCCGCCAGCAGCCGCCGCCCCTCCTGGAACACCTCCAGCGCCTCCGCCTGCCGCCCCGCCGCGTGCAGCGCCCGCATCAACTGCGCCCGCAGTCGTTCGCGCAGCGGATGCGCATCCACCAGCCGCCGCAGCTCCGCCGCCGAAGCCCCCTCCGGCAGCCCGAGCTCGGCCTCCGCCAGATCCTCCAGAGCCCCGAGCCGCAGCTCCTCCAGCCGTGCCGCCTGCGCCCCGCCCGAGGGCAGATCGCTCAGCGCCGGCCCACGCCAGAGCCCGAGCCCCTCCCGCAGCAGGGCCGCGCCCCGCGCGTGATGCCCCGAGGCCACCAGCCGCCGCCCTTCCCGGGCGAGGCGCTCGAACCTGTGTACGTCCACGTCGTCCGGATCGACCGCCAGCCGGTATCCGCTCCCATGGAACTCGACCAGCCCCGCCCCCAGCCCCCGCCGCAGCCGCGACACATGAGCCTGCACGGCGTTGGCCGCCCCCGCCGGCGGATCCTCCCCGTACTGCCCGTCGATCAGCTCCTCGACGGGCACCACTCGTCCGGCGTTCAGCAGCAGCATCACGAGCAGCGCTCGCGGCCGCGGCCCGCCGACGGTCATCACCTCACCGGAAGATCCGCGCACCTCCAACGCCCCAAGGACCCCGAACCGCATGCGCCGATTCTGCCCGATCCCGCTCACCCGCCGGGCCGCCCGCCCCCCTGGGCAGCGCCCTGAGCGCCCTGAGCACGCTCGCCGCGAAGGGTTCCGGGTCCCGCGAAGCCGTCGCGCGCGATCCGCAGGAGGCGTCGGGCACCCTTCGCGCCGCCGCCCGCGATCGCAGCCGCGTTCGCCAGGGCGAGCACGTCATCGACGGTGAGGTTCCCGTCCGCGGCGCCGGCGTCCTGGGCCCGGGCGAGAAGCTCCCGCGCTGTCGATCGCATGGACGTGTGCCAGCGCTCGAACAGTTCCGTGCGCCGCGCCGCGTCGTTCTCCGTGGCGGCGAAGGCCAGGCTGCGCTTGGTGGCGACGTGCGTGACGAAGTCGTCCAGCCAGGAGTACAGCGCCTGATCCGCCGACGCGGACTCCAGCAGGGCGGTGCCCCTGGCGCACAACGCGGTCACCTCGTCCGCGTACACCGCCACGATCAGGTCGCACCGGGTGGGGAAGTGCCGGTAGAGCGTCGCGTTGCCGACACCCGCCCGCCGGGCCACGTCGTCCAGCGCGACCTCGGTCCCGTGCTCCCCGAACAGGTCCTTCGCCGCCGCGAGCAGCGCTGCGGCGTTTCTGGCCGAGTCGGTTCTGCGCGGTCGTCCCGCGGTGGCGGGCTTGCCCGGATGCGCCACTGTCCTGCCTCTCGGTTGCGAAACGGGGAGTTCCCCGCTTATGGTAGCGCGCCAGGACCGGGGAGCTCCCCGTATCGCTCGTCCTCACCAAAGGATCGCCATGGCCCTCACGCTTGAAGATCGCTTCGTCATCGCCGAGCTGATCGCGATGCACGGCCACCTGTGTGACAGCGGGGAACTGGACCGCCTGGACGAGGTGTTCACCGCCGACGTGCTGTACGACGTCACCGACTTCGGGCAGGAGGTCCTGCGGGGGGTGGCGGCGTGCGCCGACGCGGGGCGTGCGCTGGGAGAGCTGAATCCGGTCGGTCATCACGTCACGAACGTCGTCCTGACCGAACAGGCCGACGGCCGGGTCCAGGCGCGGTCCAAGGGCATCGGGATCAACGCGGACGGTACGAGCGCGAGTGTGACCTACGAGGACACCGTCATGCGACTGGATCACGGCTGGCGGATCAGCCACCGGAAGGTGTTCGCCCGACGCGCTCCCCTCGGCAGATGACCAAAGGAACCACCACCGACCCCGGCGTCCCTCCCGGGCTGACCGCCGACCCCGGCGTAGGTCCCGGGCTGACCGCCGACCCCGGCGTAGGTCCTGGGCTGACCGCCGGCCCCGACGGCCTGCAGGGCAAGTGGTGCCGGTGGGCGACCGACCTCGTCGGGCATCCAGGGGCGGCGGCCTGCGGGCGAGCGATCCCGGGCGGCCGCCGGTAGGGCACGTGGTTCCCGGGCTGACCGCCGGCCCTGGCGGGGGTCCTGGGCTGACCGCCGACCCCGGCGTAGGTCCCGGGCTGACCGCCGACCCCGGCGGGCATCCGGGGGCGGCGGCCTGCGGGGCAAGTGATCCCGGGCGGCCGGCGGTAGGGCACGTGGTTCACGGGCTGGCTGCCGGTGGGGCGGTCGGCCCTGGGGGCCGTTACGGTCGTTCTCGCGGTGGTGAGTTCCCCCCGCCTCGGGGGGCCGGGTCAGCTGACCACGTCCTTGCCGCGGAAGCGGCGGAAGGCGATGGCGATGAGGATGGCCGCGTACGTGACCGACACCGAGGCGCCCCTCGCCATGCCGCTCCAGTCGAGCTCGGGCGCCAGCGCGTCGATCCAGGCGTTGTTCCAGAACGTCGGCAGGAACTCGCGCAGCGCCCCCAGCGCCTCCACCGCCTGCAGGATGGTGCAGACGATCCACAGGCCGACCGCGCCTCCCACCGCGCCCAGGGGCGAGTCGGTCATCGTGGAGATGAGGAACGCCAGGGCCGCCACGACGAGCTGGCTGACCATGGCGTAGCCGATCACGATGCCGAAACGCGGCAGGACGTCGAGCGCCGGGATGGTCTCGCCGGTGCCGGGCACCTGGATGTCGGCCCAGCCGAACGCCAGGGTGCCCGCCAGGAGGGCCATCAGCGGCAGGCTGATCACGGCGGCGGCCGAGTAGCCGAGCGCCACGATGAGCTTCTGCCGCAGCAGCCGGTCACGCGGCACGGGGGCCGCCAGCAGATAGCGCAGCGACGACCAGTTGGCCTCGCTGGCCACCGTGTCGCCGCAGAACAGCGCCACGGCGACCACCAGCAGGAAGCTCGCCGAGACCGACAGCGCGAACGCTGCGAAGTTGAGCCCGCTGGCCGTCGCCAGGTCGGAGATGCGCAGCGACGACTGGTCGCCGAAGCCGTCCGGGCCGAGCTGGAACGCGATCACGAGGATCCACGGCAGCGCCAGCAGCAGCCCGAACATGCCGAGCGTGCGCCGCCGCTTGAACTGCCTGACGATCTCGACCCTCAGCGGGAGGGTCCGGCGGGGCGAGTAGCCCGTCGCGGCGGTCATGCCTTCTCCCCGATGAGGTCCAGGAACACATCTTCCAGGCGCGGCCCGTGCCCGTTGGTCGTCACGGCCGAGCTGAGCAGCGCCGACACCGGGCCGGCCGACACGAGCCTGCCGCGCCGCATGACGACCACGTGCGTGCAGGTCTGCTCCACCTCGGCCAGCAAGTGACTGGAGACGATCACCGTACGGCCGTCGCGCGCGTAGCGCTTGAGCACCTCGCGCATCTCCCGGATCTGGGGCGGGTCGAGGCCGTTGGTGGGTTCGTCGAGCACGAGCAGGTCGGGCAGGCCGAGCATGGCCTGGGCGATGGCCAGCCGCTGGCGCATGCCCTGGGAGTAGGTGCGTACGGCCCGCTCCAGGGCGGTGCCGAGGCCGGCGATCTCCAGCGCCTCGTCGAAACGGGCGTCGGCGGCGGGGCGGCCGGTGGCGGCCCAGTAGAGGTGCAGGTTGTCGCGGCCGGACAGGTGCGGCAGGAAGCCGGGGCCCTCCACGAACGAGCCCAGCCTGGACAGGACGGGCGCGCCGGGGGTGACGGGCTCGCCGAAGATCCGGACCTCGCCGCCGTCGGGGTGGATGAGGCCCATCATCATGCGCATCGTGGTGGTCTTCCCGGCGCCGTTGGGGCCCAGCAGGCCCAGCACCTGGCCCTGCTCGACGCGGAACGACAGGCCGTCCACGGCCAGTTCGCCGTTGCGGTAGGCCTTGGTCAGCCCACGGATGTCCAACGGCACCGACTCCGGCACGGAACTCGGCACCGTCTCCGGCACGGAATCCGGTGCCGCATCGGGCGTCGCGGCCGGGACGATCCCGACCACGTCGGCCGGGGTGACGGCGGAGGTGCCGGCCGCCGTGGCCGGGGCGGGGCGGCGCCCGGTGCGGCCGGTGGCGAGGACGGCGGCGGCGACGAGGATCGCCGCCAGCGGCATCGCCCACACCCACCAGGGGATCCCCGCGGGCGGGGCGGCGAGGGTGGCGACCGTCGGGATCGACACCGCGGGGGAGGCCAGGCCGACACGGTAGGCGGCGGGCTCGGCCGGGGTCGCGTAGCCCATGTCGGTGGTGGCCACCACCAGCCGGAGCCGGTGGCCGATCTCGAAGCGGTGGTCGACGGCCGGCAGCCTGACCGTGACCTCGGCGCTGCCGGCGCCTTCCGGGATCGTCACGCGCAGGGGCGCCACCAGGCCGGCGGGCAGGGTCGGCGGCTGCACCGAGTCGGGCACGTCGAACAGCTTGGCGAACAGTGTCACCTCGCCCGTGCCGGACACCCGGATCTTGGCGGTCGGCGCGCCCGTGAGCTGGAGGGGCTGGGTGAGCGGCGCGGACTCGAAGGCGGCGCTCTGGCCCGGCATGTCGAGCGAGACGCTCAGACCGCCCTGGCCGCCGCCGAGCAGGCTGCCGACGCCCGGGACCGTGGAGATCGAGGCGGGGGAGCCACCGGGCGGGTTGACCACGTGCTGCTCGGGGCCGGAGAGCGCGACGTCGGTGACGTCGGTGCCGCCGAGGCCCGGGTAGGCCGCGGCTTCGGGGTGCAGGCGGATGCGCTGGCGGGTGCCCGGGTCGCGACCGCCGTCGCGGGTCAGGGTGAAGGCGCTGACGGGCGTCCCGGCAGGCGACGCGGCGCCCGCTTCCGCGGCCTGGGGTGAGGTGGTGCCCTCGTTCTTGAGGTAGTGGTCGAACCAGGCCGACGTCCGCTCGTACAGCCAGTCGGCCTCGCCGTCGCCGCCGTCGTGGCCGCCGTCGAACCAGGCCAGGCTGACCGGGGTGCCCGCGGCGGCGATGGCCTTGGCGTTGGCGTCGGCGTGGTCGAGCGGGAACAGCGAGTCGCGCTGCCCCTGGACGAGCAGCGTCGGAGCCTTGATCTGGCCCGCGACCGAGATGGGGCTCGACTTGCGCAGCAGCTCGACCGCCTCCGGCGTGGCCTTGCCGGTCTTGGCGACCTCCTGGTAGATCTCGCAGATCGCGGGCAGGAAGCGGCCGCAGCGCGCCTGCTCGGCGGTGAGCGGCTCGGGCCGTTCGGTGAGCGCCTCCAGGCCCTGCGGCACGCCCGCGCCGCCCCGGCCGAAGAAGATGCCCGCCCACATGCGCTTGAACACGCCGTTCTCCGGCCCCTTGCCGGTGGCGTCGGGGAAGAGCGCGTCGGCCAGGTCGGACCAGGTGATCTGGGGCACGATCGCGTCGACGCGGGCGTCGTGGGCGGCCGTCATGAGGGCGATCGCGCCGCCGTAGGAGCCGCCCGCGATGCCGACGCGCGGGTCGCCCGAGGCGTCGAGCGCGACCTCCGGCCGCTTGGCCAGCCAGTCGATGAGCTGCTTGACGTCCTTGACCTCGTAGTCGGCCGAGTTGAGCGCGATCTCGCCCGTGGAGCGGCCGAAACCGCGCGCCGACCAGGCCAGCACCGCGTAGCCGGACCCGGCCAGGCGCTCGGCCTGCTCGCGCATGCTCCGCTTGCTGCCGCCGAACCCGTGCGCGAGCAGCACCGCCGGGGCCTTGCCGGCATCGGGCGGCGGGTAGAACGTGGTGTCGATTTGGACCCGCTGGTCGTCGGCTGGGCCGTCGACGACGGTGATCATCTGGTCCTGGCCGCGCACACCGGGTGCTGACGGCCACACCAGCCACGTCGTCACCCCCACGAGGGCGAGCACCGCGACCAGCGCGGCCGTACGTTTCATGAGCCGAAATCCTACTTTCCCCACCTGAGAAAACTCTGAGACGTGATCATGTGAGGAGGGCGTACACCGTGGAGGCCCGGGCGGCGGGGTCGTCCTCGCCGACGGCCCTGAGCGTGATCTCGGCGAACGCGAGCGTGCGGCCGAGCTTGGTGACGCGGACGTCGACCAGCACGTCCTTGTCCATGACCGGCCGCTGGAACGTCGTGGACTGCTGCACGGTCGTCATCGGCACGAACCCGCCACGGGCGGCGGAGATCGCGATGACGGTGGCGGTGTCGGCGGCGGCCATCATCGCCTGGCCGCTCAGCCCGCCGCCCTGCCGGGCCAGCTCGGCCGACCAGGGCAGGCGCACCAGGGTGTGCCGCTCGCCCACCTCCTCGACCAGCAGGCCGAGGCGCTGCACCCAGGGCGCGAAGTATTCGGCGAGAATCGCCTGTCCGTCTTCTGGAGTCACGCGCTCATCCTGCACCCTGAATTTCATGAGCGAGGAGACGCCACGGCCTCCTGTGGACGACACGCCCGAGACGCCCGGCCCTGTGGACAACACCCCGCCGGACAGCACCCCGCCGGACGATGTTCTGGAGGCCGTGTTCCTGCCGTCCACGTACGAGCGGGGCGTCCCGTACGAGCTGTTCGCCCGGTTGCGGCGGGAAGCCCCCGTGTGCCGGATTCCCGAGCCCGCGGTCGGCCCCTGGAAGGAGGGCCCGGGTTACTGGGCGGTGTTCAGGCACGCCGACGTCAAGCACGTCCTGCGCACCCCGGAGGACTTCTCCTCGCACCTCGGCGCCACCCAGATCCGCGACCCCGACACCCCGGCCGACCTGGCGTTCGTCCGGGCGATGATGCTCAACACCGACCCGCCCGGCCACTCCAGGCTGCGCCGGATCGTCGCCGCCGCGTTCACCCCGCGCGCCGTGCGGGCCCTGGAGCGGGCGATCGCCGAACGGGCGCGGAGCCTGTTCGCCGAGGGGGAGTGCGACTTCGTCGAGGTGGCAGCCGACCTGCCCGTGTGGACGCTCGCGCACGTCATGGGCGTGCCGGACGGGGACCGGCGGCTGCTGCACGACTGGGCTTCCCGGGTGATCGGCTACCAGGACGCCGAGTACGCGGGCCTGTCCACGGCCGAGGCGGACGCGCTCACCCCGATGGGCCGCCTGGCAGTCGCGCGGCGCCCGGATCCGCGGCCGGGGGTGAACCCCCGCTCCAGGGCCGCACTCGCCGACATGTTCGCCTACGCCCACGCGCTGGCCGGGAACTCGGGCGGCGACTCGGTGATGTCCGCCATGCTGCGCGGCGGCCTGACGGAGGCCGAGTTCGAGAACATGTTCTTCCTGTTCGCCGTCGCCGGGAACGAGACGCTGCGCAACGGCATCCCCGGCGGCCTGCTCACCCTCCTCGCCCATCCGGGGGAGCTGGCCCGGCTGCGCGGGGACCCGTCGCTGCTCGGCCCGGCCGTGGAGGAGATGCTCCGCTTCTGGCCGCCGGTGATGGACTTCCGGCGCACCGCCACCCGTGACCTCACGCTCGGCGGCCGGCGGATCCGCCGGGGCGAGAAGGTCGTCGTCTACCACGCCTCCGCCAACCGCGACCCGTCCGTCTTCCCCGATCCGGACCGCTTCGACGTCGCCCGCACCCCGAACGACCACGTCAGCTTCGGCGCCGGTCCGCACCTCTGCCTCGGCGCGCACCTCGCCCGCGCCCAGCTGCGCGCCGTCTTCGGCGAGCTGCTCTCCTGGGACGTCACCCCGGCGGGCGCCCCGAGCCGCCTCGTCTCCAACTTTCAGAACGGTCTCAAACACCTACCGGTACGGCTGAGCCGCCGCCAGGCGTGAGCTGCCCGGCGGCATGACCGTAAGCTTTATCGCCGTGAAGTCACCAGCGACGATAAAGAACTGGGCCCTGCCTTACTGGACCAGGGGCCCCGCGGGACGCGAGACGCCGCACGACCTGTTCCGGGTGCTGTACTTCGGGTGGCTGGTGGCGTTCGCCCTGAAGGTCCTCGGGTCGGCCTGGGACGTGTCGTGGCACTTCATGTGGCTGCGCGACGACCTGGCCCCGCCCCACCTGCTCAACTCGGTCGGCACCGCCATCGTGGTCGCCCTGACGATCATCCATGGCTACACCGGCTACGGCGTGGACAAGGCGGCGCTGCGGCTGATCCAGTGGGGCACCGGCGTGTTCCTGATCGCGGTGCCGCTCGACCTGATCAACCACCGGATCAACGGTCTCGACATCACGTCGTGGAGCCCGTCGCACATCATGCTCTACGTCGGCACGTTCTTCATGATCGCCGGTGTGGTCCGGGGCTGGTTCATGGGCGCGCCGCCCGGCCGGGAGCGCACGGTGGTGCTGGGCGCCTTCCTGGCGTTCTTCCTGGAGAACGTGCACTTCCCCGAGCAGCACCAGGAGTACGGCATCCTGTCGCTCGGCGCCTGGGACAACAAGGTGGTCTACGCCGAGAAGATCCTGCTCGACTTCGCCGCCGAGCAGATGGGCCGGCCGGTCGACCGCATCATGATCACCAACTTCACGCTGCCCGTGCCCGACACGCTCTACCCGGTGTACGCGGTCGTCGCCGGGCTGGGGGTGCTGGTGGCGGCCCGGATGATGATCGGCCGGTTCGGCGCGGCGACGCTGGTGGCCGCGGCCTACGTGGTGTTCAGGGTGGCGATCTGGCCGCTGCTGACCGTCGCCGGCTTCCCGCCGTCGGCGGTGCCGTTCTTCCTGGTGATCGGCGGGCTGCTGGTGGACCTGGCGTTCGCGCTGCGGCACCCGGCGGTGCGCGCCGTCGTCGGGGCGGTCGCCGCCACGGCCGCCGTCTACGGCGCGCTGATGGCGCAGAGCGCGCTCATGGGCCCTGTGTACGGCGCGCTCAAGGGCCAGGAGGGGCTGCTCGGCTCGCCGCCCCTGGCCACGGCGTCGGCTGTCTGGGCCGGGCTCGGCCTGCTGGCCGTCTGGCTGGCCTGCGAGTGGTACGCGGGCCGCCGTCAGCCGATCGAGGCCCGGGTGATCGCCACCGCCACCCCGTAGGCCAGCCCCATCACCGCGACCTCGGCCGTCGCCCAGCCGGCGACGGCCGTGGCCCGCCCCGCGCGGATGCCGGGCAGCAGCCGGAACCTGATGTGCGCGGCCAGCGGCACCAGCAGCGCGGTCAGGGTCACCTTGACCACGACGAGCAGCCCGTACTGGCTGGTCACGATCGCGTCGGGAAGCACCACGCCGGGCGTCAGCGCCATCGTGCCGAGGCCGCTGACCAGCCCGGACATGCCCACCATGAGCAGGCACACGGTCGCCATCCGGGAGAAGCGCGGCAGGGCGACGGCCAGCAGCTCCGCGCGCGGGGCCACGAACACGGCCAGCGCGATCAGCCCGCCCGTCCAGGCGGCCGCGCCCATCACGTGCACCTCCATCATGATCATGATGGGGTCGTGCCAGACGGAGTCCACCGCGTGGCCGGTGACGGGGATCGGCAGCAGCCCGAACAGCGCCACCACGATCCGCAGCTCGGCCGGCACTTTCTCGCCGAACCGCACCGCCATCAGCCCGATGCCCGCCGCCGCCAGCGCGCACGCGGCGCTGAACAGCAGCCCCTGACCGGTGCCGACGGTGTCGACGTAGGAGGCGATCATGCCGAGCGTGGGCACCCGGCCGGGGTTCAGCTCGGCGGTCTGGAACACGATCGTCAGCAGCGCGCACACCGCCCACGCCCACGCGGCGGTGACCGCGAGCGGGCGTACCCGGCGCAGCACCGGCTCGGTCCGCTCGGGGGCGTCGAACCCGAGCAGCTTCGGTACCAGGCTCAGCCCGACCACGGCCACGGCGGCCACGTCGAGCAGCACCCGCACGACCGGCAGCCCCACGGTCACGAGCGGCCCCGGCATCGGGATGCCGGGCACGGCCTCCTGCGCGGTGAGCGTGCTGGCGACGACGGCGGCCACGATCGCGCACACCGCGAACGCCCCGCCCGCCAGCTGCCCCTGCCCGGCCCGCGCGGCGACGACCCGCGTGGACGTCACGCGCTCGCCCCCGTCCCGGCGCGGCCGGGCAGCGGCCCCTCACCGTCGGAGCCGTCCCCGGAAGAGGCGGCGGCGACGCCGGAGGAGCGGGAGCGGCGCAGGGCCACGGCGGTGCCGGCGGCCAGGACGAGGAGGGCGGCCACGATCCACACCACGGCCATGCCGGCCCCGCCGTTGGCCGCCGCCTCGGCGGCCGCTGCTCCCGCGTCGGGCACGGCGGCGCCGGAGTCACCGGCCGGCGCGGCCGCGCCTGAGCCGCCCACGGTGAAGGAGATCTTGCCCGTGACGGGATGCCCGTCGGACGACAGGATGCGGTAGCCGACCACGTACCGCCCCGCCGGCAGCGGCTTGACCGCGACCGACACCTTCTCGGCCGACACCACGGCGGCCCCGTCGGCCCAGGGGGACCCGTCGCCCCCGGTGACGCCGATCTGCGCGTAGCCCTGCCGCGCGGGCTGGTCGAAGACCAGCGTGATCCGCCCGGGCGGCGCGGCCAGCGTCGCCCCGTCCGCCGGGTCGCTGCCGACCAGCACGTTGTGCGCCCGCGCGGGGGTCGTGAAGCCCATCGCCGCGCAGGCCAGCAGCAGGACCGTGAGTAGCCGCCTCAACGAACAACCTTCCATCGAGCATGTTCAAACCCGTCTATGGTGCCATCCATGAGTGACCTGTTCGGCGGTGCGGCCCCGTACTACGCCCGTTACCGCGCCTCTCACGGCGAGGAGGCGATCGCGCACCTGGCCCGCGAGGCGGGTGCGGACGCGCGCGTGCTCGACCTGGGCTGCGGCCCCGGCACGGTGGCGATCCCGCTGGCGGCGCGGGTGCGCGAGGTGATCGCGGCCGATCCCGACCCGGAGATGCTCGACACCGGCAGGCGGCTCGCGGAGGGGGCCGCCAACATCCGCTGGCTGCGCGGCGACTCCACGACGTTGCGCGAGCTGCCCGCGTTCGACCACGTGGTGATGGGCCGCTCGTTCCACTGGATGGACCGGCGCGCGGTGCTCGCCGAGCTGGACGCACTGCTGCCGCCCGGCGGCGCGGTGATGCTGGTGGGCCCGTCGCGAGAGGACCCCGAGGAGCCGTGGGAGCCGGTCGTGCGGCCGGTGCGCCGGGAGTTCGGCCTGGGGCCGATGACGGCCGGTGACTCGTTCCAGGCGACCGGCGAGCACCACGACGACGTGCTGAAGCGCTCGCCCTTCAGCCGCATGGAGGAGACGCTGTTCGCCTGGACGGCGACCCGGGACGTGGACGCCGTGACCGGCCTCCAGCTGTCCTACTCCTACAGCTCGCCCGCGCTGCTCGGCGCCAGGGCGGCGGAGTTCACCGCCGCCGTCCGGGAGGCGTTGCTGGCGGCGCGGCCGTCGGGGGTGTGGGAGCAGCGGATCGTGACGTCGGTGCTGGTCGCCCGGCGCCCCTGAGGTCACAGGTCCTCGGCGGTCAGTCCCAGCTCGCGGGCCGCGGCCGTGCGGACGAGCTGGGTGGCACGGCGGCGCGACAGCACCCTGCCGTGCACGTTGAGCTGGATGGCCAGCCCGTCGCTCAGCGCGAAGATCCGCCAGGTGGCGTCGTCGGGGTCGGCGCAGGTGAAGTCGCCGGAGGCGACGCCGGCCTCGATGATGCCGCGCAGCACCAGCCGGCCCTGCACGTCCAGCCGCCGGGAGGTCTCCTCCAGGTCCTTGCTGCGCATCGACTCGGCCCAGGCGTCGATCCACAGCCGCCAGCCCTCGGGGGAACCACCGGGGGAGCAGAGCCGCAGCAGGGCGCGCAGCCGGTCGAGCGGCGGCCGGGGGGAGCGCTCGACCCCGGCCAGCGCGTCCAGGTGGCGCCGGGCGGCATAGGCGAAGGCCTGGGCGAACAGCCCGTCCTTCGTCTCGAAGTGGTAGAAGAGCAACGCCTGGCTGACACCGGCGGCGCGGGCGATGTCGAGTGTCCTCGTATGCCCGAATCCTTGTGCGGCGATTACTTCGCAGGCGGTCTTCAGCAAATCTTCGCGCCGTAACCGGCTAAAACCTGGAGTCACAGCGGGTTACTTTAATCAACGCTCGAAGGTATTCGTAAGGACAAACAGGACGAGCGTCACGTTTCCCGGAGCGGCAGGCGGAGCACGAAACGGGCGCCGGTCTCGGAGTCCTCGATGGTGAGCGTGCCGTGGTGGGCGCGCGCGATCTCCCGCGCGATGGGCAGGCCGAGTCCGGTCCCGCCGGCGTCGCGGCTGCGTGAGGCGTCCAGGCGGGTGAACCGGTCGAAGACCATCTCCCGCTTGTCGGGCACGATGCCGGCGCCGTCGTCCAGGACCTCCAGGATCGCCTGGCCGTCCTTCCTGACGGTGACGATGATCATGCACTCGGCGTGCCGGTCGGCGTTGTCGAGCAGGTTGGTGAGCAGGCGGGCCAGGCGCAGCCGGTCGCCGGTGACCACCACGCCGGGCTGCAGCGTGACGACCACCCGGTGCGCGCGCGGCCTGGCGGTCTCCGAGGTGACCAGCTCGCCCAGGTCCACCGGCTGCAGCCGGGGCGGCTCGCCCGCGTCGAGCCTGGCGAGGGTCAGCAGGTCGGTGACGATCGCCTGCAGCCGGTCCAGGCTGTCCAGCAGCGCCTCGCCGGTTCGCGGCCAGTCGGCGTCGTGCGGGTGCAGCATCGCCTCCTCCAGCTGGGCGCGCATGGCGGTGATGGGGCTGCGCAGGTCGTGGGAGGCGTCGGAGGCGAAGCGGCGCTGCTGCTCGGCGGCCTCCTCCAGCCGGTCGAGCGTCTGGTTGGCGGTCAGGGCCAGGTCGCGGATCTCGTCGTCGGTCTCCGGCACCGGCACCCGCATGCCGCTGCGCGCGGCGCTGATCTCGGCCAGCTTGGCGCGGATCCGGTCCACCGGCGCGAGCGTCCTGGCCACCACCCGCGACACGCCCCACCAGGTGAGCGCGATCAGCCCCAGCGACAGGCCCAGCAGGAAGACCGGCACCCGCGGCGTGACGTACCAGGGGACGGTGGCGTCGCTGACGTACACCAGCCAGTCGCCCTCCGGCTGGTACACCCGGAACACGGCCATCATCTGGCATCCCTGGGGCAGCGACGGCACGTCGCACACCACCTCGACCTGGTTGACGCTGTTGTCGCGGGGCGCCAGCCGGCTGATCCGCGGCGCCCCGGCCAGCTCCTCGCCGGCGGCCACCACCCGCCCGGCGGAGTCGACGACCTGGACGCCGTCCATCCCGGAGCTGATCCGGGTGGGCAGCCGGCCCCGCTTGATCATGTGCACCACGTGCAGGGCGTAGTCGACGACCTCGACCCGCTTGTACTCGACGGTCGCGTTGTAGAGCGTGTACAGCACGAAGGAGTTGACCACGACGCAGATCAGCGCCATGGCCGTGCTCGCGAACAGCGCCAGCCGTCTGCGCATGGAGCCGCCGAACCGCGTGATCACACCTCCCCCTCCGGTGACCAGGCGATCACACTAAGTTACGTTGATGCTAATTAGCGGAGATTCAACGACAAACCCCTTAAAACACCTCTAGATCAATGCTCTGTACGGCCTGCCGCGCGGTGGTTAGAGTAAGTGAGCACTGATTGCCGAGGAGTCGATGTGAATCTCGCTGATTACCGGCGTGCGGCCAGGGCATGGCTGCAGGAGAACGCACCATCGGATGACGGACCGGACGGCGACCCGATAGCCCGGGCGAAAGACTTCATGGCCCGGCTGCACGACGCCGGCTACTCCGGCATCACCTGGCCGCAGCGCTGGGGCGGCCAGGGCCTCACGCAGGAGGAGGAGCGCGCCTTCGCCGCCGAGGCCAAGGACCACACGCTGCCCACCTACGTCTTCTCGATCGGCCTGGGCATGACCGGGCCGACGCTCGTCGACCGGGGCACCGACGAGCAGCGCGAACGCTTCCTGCGGCCGCTGCTGCGCGGCGAGGAGATCTGGTGCCAGCTCTTCTCCGAGCCGGGCGCCGGCAGCGACGTGGCCAGCCTCCAGACCCGGGCGGTGCGCGACGGCGCCGACTGGGTGGTCAACGGTCAGAAGGTGTGGACCTCGGTCGCCCACCACGCCGACTGGGGGCTGCTGCTCGCCCGCACCGACGTGGACGTGCCCAAGCACAGGGGCCTGACGATGTTCGTGGTGGACATGCGCCACCCCGGCGTCACCGTCCGCCCACTGCGCGACATGAGCGGCCGCGCCAACTTCAACGAGATCTTCTTCGACGACGTGCACATCCCCGACGAGCACCGCGTCGGCGAGGTGAACGACGGCTGGAGCGTGGCCGTCACGACCCTCCTGCACGAGCGGCTGTCGATCTCCGCCGGCGTCGGCATGGGAGGCCAGCGCGACAACCCGGCCTCCCTCGAAGCCCTGCGCCGCACGCTCGACACGAGCGACCCGCTGGTCCGCGACGAGCTCGTCGAGCTGCACATCCGCACCCGCGCGCTGGCGCTGTTCAACCAGCGCCTGGCCCAGGAGACCAACGCCGGGCAGTTCCCCGGCGCCCGGGGCAGCGCCGCCAAGCTGCTGCTGGCCGAGCTCTACCTGTTCCAGGCGGACCTGGCCACCCGGCTCACCGGCCCCGAGTCGGTCGTCGGCGACCACCCGCTCGGCTTCACCGTCGCCGCCGCGCCCGGCATGGCGCTGGGCGGCGGCACGAACGAGATCATGCGCAACATCGTCGGCGACCGGGTGCTCAACCTGCCGCCGGAGCCCCGGGTGGACAAGACCGTGCCGTTCAAGGACCTGAAGGTGGGGACGCAGGAGTGAAGCTCGTACTCAGCCAGGAGCAGCAGGAGCTGCGCGCCGCCGTCCGCGCGTTCCTGGCCGCCGCCTCGCCGCCGCCCAGGGCGCGCGAGGGCTACGACCCCGCCGTCTACGCGCGGCTCAACGGCGAGCTCGGCCTGGCCGGGCTGCTCGTCGCCGAGGAGTACGGCGGCGCGGGCGCCGGATTCGCCGACCTGGCCGTCGCGCTGGAGGAGACGGGCGCGGTGCTGCTGCCCGGCCCGTTCCTGGCCACGACCTTCGCCGCGATCGCGCTGGCCGGCGTGCCCGACAAGGAGTTGCTGACCGGCATCGCCGAGGGCCGGATCGCCGCCACCCTCGCGCGGCCGCACACCGGGATCCCGCTGCGCGACGGCACCGTCACCGGCACGCTGCCGCAGGTGCTGTCCGGCATGGAGGCGGACGTGCTGCTGCTGCCCGCCACGACCGGCGACGGCCTCGTCATGACGGCCGTCGACCTGCACGGCGAGGGCGTCACCCGGACGCCGCTGGAGACCCTCGACATCACCCGCGGGCAGGCGCGCGTCGAGCTCGGCGGGGCGGCAGCCCGGGTGCTGGGGCCGGCGCCGGCCGGCGTCGGCGACCGGCTGGCCGTCGCGCTGGCGGCCGAGCAGCTCGGCGTGATGCGCGCCGCGCTCGACGCCATCGTCGCCTACGCCAAGGTACGCGTCGCCTTCGGCCGCTACATCGGCTCCTACCAGGGCGTCAAGCACAAGCTCGCCGACATGCACGGCAAGCTGGAGCAGGCCGAGTCGATCGTCCGCTACGCCGCCTGGGCGGCCGACGAGTCGCCGGACGAGCTGCCCGAGGCCGCCGCGCTCGCCCAGGCGTACGTGGGCCGCGCCTGCTTCGAGGTGGCCCGCGACCACCTGCTGCTGCACGGCGGCATCGGCTACACGTGGGAGCACGACGCCCACCTGTACTACAAGCGCGCCAAGACGGACGAGGTGCTGCTGGGCCCGCCGCGTGCGCACCGTGCCAGGCTCGCCGACCTGCTGGAGCTGTGATGGACATCAGCGCCCTGCCCGGCTTCTACGCCATCGCCGGGGCCGCCCCCGGACGGCTCGCCGTCATCGACGCCGACGGCTCCAGCACCACCTACGGGCAACTGCTCGCCCTGGTCAACCAGGTGTCGCACGGGCTGCGCGAGCGCGGGCTCGGCGACGGCGACGTGGTGGCGGGCGTGCTGCCCAACGGCCTGGACGCCGTCGTCATGCTGATGGCGACCGGGCAGATCGGCCTCTACTACGTGCCCGTCAACTGGCATCTGACCGAGACGGAGATCGCGTACATCGTCGCCGACTGCGACGCGAAGCTGGTGGTGAGCGCGGCGGCCGGGACGGCCGGGCTGGCCGAGGGGCAGCCGGCGGACGCGCCCGGCGGGCGGGCCGCCGGGGCGGTCATGTGGTACACGTCCGGGACCACCGGCTTCCCCAAAGGGGTGCAGCGCAAGCTGCCCGGCGCCGAGCCCGAGGCCGTCGTGCCGCTCTACACGTGGTTCCTCGGCGAGGTCGTCGACCTGCGGCCGGGCGACGGCGTGCACCTGGTGACCTCGCCGATGTACCACTCCGCGCCGTGCGCGCACACGCAGTTCGCGCTGCACCTCGGGCACACCGTGGTGATCGCGCCCAGGTTCGAGCCGGAGACCGTCCTGGAGCTGGTCGGGCGGCACCGGGTGACGAACGCGATGATGGTGCCCACCATGTTCCACCGGATGCTGCAGCTGCCCGGGGAGGTCCGGGCCCGCTACGACGTCTCCAGCCTGGAGCAGGTCATCCACACCGCCGCCGCCTGCCCCGTCGCGGTCAAGCAGCAGATCATGGACTGGTGGGGGCCGGTGCTCTACGAGTACTACGGCTCGACCGAGTCGACGATCGCCTTCTCCGTCAAGCCGCACGACTGGCTGGCCAGGCCCGGCACCGTCGGCAGGCCGGCGCCCACGTTCGAGGCGCGGATCCTCGACGAGAGCGGGGCCGAGCTGCCGCCCGGCGAGCCCGGCCTCGTCTACGTCAAGTCCGGCCTGGGCGGCTTCGAGTACCGCAAGGACCCGGCCAAGACCGCGGCCAGCATGCGCGGCGAGTGGTACACCCCCGGTGACATCGGCTACCTGGACAAGGACGGCTTCCTGTTCCTGTGCGACCGGCGGACCGACCTGATCGTGTCGGGCGGGGTCAACATCTACCCGGCCGAGATCGAGGCCGCGCTGCTGGAGCATCCGGCGGTGGCCGACGTGGCCGTCATCGGCGTGCCCGACGAGGAGTGGGGGCACAACGTGGTCGCCCTCGTCGAACCCGCCGAAGGGGTCACGCCGGGGGACGGGCTCACCGCCGAGCTGCTCGGCCACTGCGGCCCGCGGATCGCCAGGTTCAAGCACCCGAAGGTGATCGCCTACCGCGACAAGCTGCCCCGCACGCCCACGGGCAAGCTGTCACGCTCGAAGGTCAGGCAGCAGTACCTGGACGAGGCGTGAACACCAGCTCCTCGCTGTAACCGGCCTCGTCGCCCAGGTAGAAGCGGGTCGACAGGGTGCGCTCGTGGGTGTCGAACACGCTCGTCCAGGTGGTGCGCCAGGGCCCCTCCTCATCGGTGCCCACGGCCACCGCGGCCAGGCTGTCGCGCAGGTCCCGCCCGGACATGACCGCGCCCTTGCTCCGCTCGTACAGCGAGCGCAGCCTGCCGTACGTGCGGAAGGTCGCCTCGCCGTCCTCCGGCAGGTTCATCGGGTCGGGGTTGCGGTGCAGCAGGTGGTTGGTGACGCAGATCGGCCCGTCGCCGAACTCGACGATGTGCTCGCCGCCGTCCCTGCCGCGCTCCCACACGAACGCGCCGCCGCGCGCGTCGGCGACCAGGTAGTGCAGCGGCGCGCCGTGGTCGTAGTGCTTGGCGCCGAGCAACGCCTGCTTGGCCTGCTCGACGTTCTCGCAGGTGTCGACGAGGAACCGGGGCAGCTGCACGCTGCCCAGGCCCACCTGCGGGCTCGTCTGCTCCGGCGGCGTGGCCTGCTCGATGTCGGCGATGAGCAGCATCACCGCCAGCCCGGCCTCGTTGATGCCGTCCATGCAGCCGTCCAGGTCGCTCATCGTGATGACGGTCGAGGCCAGGCCCTCGTCCGGCACCGTGGTGATCACGTACGGGCGCGAGGCCATCGGCAGCTCGCCGGGCCGCGCCCCCCGGCCCATGAACTCGCCGGCCGTCAGCGTGAAGAAGTCGTAGTTGCGGCCCACCCTGCCGTGCCCGTCGGTGGCGGCCGACGGCGGGCACCACAGCGCCGAGCAGCCCGACCCGGCAGGCACGAAGCCCAGGCCGTCCAGCGCCAGGTCGTCCTGCTCGGGGTCGAGCCCGAGCGCCTGCGCCGCGCCGTCCATCCGGGCGTGGTGCTGCGGCCAGTGCCGCTCGAACCAGGTCCGGCGGGCCCGGCTCACCACCGGGTCCACCGGCTGCGGCCGCCAGCCCAGGCGGCTCGCCTCCTCGGCGAGCCGCCTGCCGATCTCCTCCTGGGAGCCGCCGACGGTCAGGTGGTGCACGAGCTGGAAGTCGTTCCTGCCGCCAGCGATCTGTGTAATGGTCATGGCACCAGCGTCGGCGCCGGGGCTGACCGTCCTCTTACCGGCCGCTGACCGCCCGCCGGTAGCGCTCTGACAGCCGCAGCACGACCTCGGCCAGCTCCGGCGGGTCGAGCACCTCGAAGTCCAGGCCGAGGAAGCCCACCCAGACGGCCATCCCGTTCAGGTCGTCGCCGCCCAGCCTGAGCAGGCAGGTGGCGTCGTCGACCGGCTCGATCTCCAGCTCGGCGCCCACGCCCAGCGCGCGGACCCGCTCGGCCGGGGCGTGCAGCAGCACCGTGCCCCGGTAGCGCCACATCGCGGTGCTGACGCCCTTCTCCACGAACGCGGCCACGTCGCCGTCGGCGGGCAGCTCGCGCGGCGTGAACCGGGGACCGCCCGGCGTGCGCGGCTTGAGGCGGTCCACCCGGAACGTCCGCCAGCCGTCGCGGCCCACGTCGTAGCCGACCAGGTACCAGCGTCCGCGCCGGTGCACCAGCCGGTACGGCTCCACGTCCCGCTCGGTCTCGTCGCCGTCGTGCCCGGTGTAGCCGAAGCGGAGCCGCTCGCGGTCGCGCGCCGCGTTCGCGATCGTGGTGAGCACCTCGGGCGGCACCGCCGGGGCCGTGCCGGGGATCTGCACGGTGTAGGTGTTCAGCGCGCTGACCCGGTGCCGCAGCCGCGACGGCAGCACCTGCTCCAGCTTGGCCAGCGCGCGCACCGACGACTCCTCGATGCCCTCGACGCCGCCGCCCGCCGCCCTGCCGAGCCCGACCGCCACAGCCACGGCCTCCTCGTCGTCGAGCAGCAGCGGCGGCAGCGCGGCCCCCGCGCCCAGCCGGTAGCCGCCGGCCACGCCGGGGGTGGCGTGGACCGGGTAGCCGAGGCTGCGCAGCCGCTCCACGTCGTTGCGGATGGTCCTGGTGGTGACCCCGAGCCGCTGGGACAGCTCGGGGCCGGTCCACTCCCTGTGCGCCTGGAGCAGCGAGAGCAGCTTGAGCAGGCGGGCCGAGGTTTCCAGCATGCCGCCCAGTCTGCCGCCGATCGCGGAAGACCTGCTTCCGCGTCAGCCGCCGAACAGCTTGCGCCCCTGCTCGATGAGCGTCAGCACGGTCAGCCCGCCGAAGAACGCCACCGACCAGATCAGCGCGCCGAGCCGGTAGGAGCGCACCTTGATCGCCTCGGGCAGCGCCCCGCGGTTCAGGATGATCAGCAGGATCGAGTAGACGAACATCATCACGGCCGCGACGCTGCCCGACAGCACCAGCAGGATGAGCGGCTGGTCGAAGCCCAGGAGCAGGATCGCGATGCCGAGCAGCGCCATCGCCCACACCACGATGAAGTAGACGCGGTTCACCGACACGGCCCGCTCGCGCAGGTAGACGGTCTTGATCATGTCGGACGCCAGCCGCGAGGTGTAGTCGACGATGCCCATCGCCGAGGCGAACAGCGCCAGCGCGCCGATCAGCCAGAACAGCACGCCGAACCAGGGCCCGACCGTCTCCTGCAGCACCTGGCCCTCGACCCGCAGGAAGTCGATGCTGTTGGCCAGCCCGTCACGCCCGAACACGGTCGAGTAGGCCAGCATCGACATGAACGCGATCGTCAGGAACGACACCAGGGCGAACGTGGCGGCCTGCTCCACGTTGGCGAAGCGCCACCACTGCCGCCAGCGGTCCAGGTTCTCCTTCGTCGGCGCGAACTGGAACCCGGTCGACGACGCCGCCTCCTCCTGCCCGGTGACCGGGCTGACCAGGCGGGGCACGTACGCGCCCATGCCGAAGCCCTTGTCGCGGATCCAGTTGCTCTGGCACAGGTTCTGGCCGCCGCCCGCGCCCGCGTAGGCGATGGCGCCCATCACCAGCGCGAACCCCAGCTCACCGGCGGGGAAGCCGGCGTCGACCGTCAGGCCGCGGCCGACCTGGACCCAGCTCTCGGCGTTGATCGCGAACAGGATCGCGACGACGATCAGCGTGACCACCAGGGCGATCTTCACGAAGATCACCCGTTCCAGCGCGGTGTAGATGACCGGCGCCAGCGTCAGCCCGAGCGCGATCACCACCAGCATGCCGATGGCGATCCAGCGCACGCTCCCGGCGCCCGTGCCGGTCAGGTAGGTCACCATGGTGGCCGACGTGGTGACCCAGCCGGGCCACAGGTTCGCGCAGAGCGTCATGATGACGAACACCAGGCCCCAGTGCCGCCACAGCCGGCTGAACCCGGTGAGCGCCGTCTCGCCGGTGGCCAGCGTGTAGCGCTCGATCTCCATGTTGAGGAACCACTGGGTGATGATGCCGATCGCCGCTCCCCAGAGGAAGATCAGGCCGACCTGGGAGGCGATGTACGGCCAGAGGATGAACTCGCCCGACGCCAGGCCGACACCGGCGCCGACCAGGCCGGGGCCGATGACGCGCCAGGTCGAGCGGGGCGGTTCCGGCAGGTCGCGGACGGTGACGGGGGGCAGGACCCGGGTGGGCACGGTGGGGGTGAAGTCCGTCATGCGGAGCTCCTTGCTGCAGTTCTGATCGCCGCGTTCACGCAGCTTTCGAACAGCTTGTTTACCCGCGCTCGACCACGTAATCACCGTCCTCGGTGAACCCGGTGACCCGGGCGCCGCCGGCCAGCAGGCCGCCGAGCACCCGGCGCATGGACAGCCGCCACTCGCGGGCCGCGCCCGGGTCGGCGCGGCGCAGCGTCTCGACGTCGTCCGGCGTCGCCACCAGCACCACCGGCCCGGCCGCCCCGGTGACCACCGGCCGCCCGCCCGCCGCGTCCAGCAGCCGGACGCCCTCCGGCGCGGCCGGGCCGCCGCCGGGCGGCCCCGCCAGGTGCCACACCGCCAGCAGCCGGTCGGAGTCGTCGCCCTCGTTGATCGCGTCGGCCATCGCGCCATAGAAGCTCTCCAGGTACGCCTCGGGCCGGGCGCCCAGCTTGGCCAGGTTGAAGCGGGCGTTCCTGCGCACCAGCGGATCGTAGGTCCAGGTGATCCGGTCCAGCCCGCGCCGCAGGCACCAGTCGCGCTGGTGCAGCTTGAGCGCGTAGCCGACGCCGCGCCCGATCACCGCGCCGGTGACGTGCGAGTGCAGGGCGCGGCCGGCCGCCAGGAAGCCGACCGACGCGCCCACCAGCACGTCGTCCTCGTAGGCGCCCGCCACGTAGCCGCCCGCGTGCGCGAAGGCGATCATCAGCTCCAGGGGCACCGGCACGTTGCCGGGATCCGGGTGCCAGATGTCGTCGAACAGCCGCAGCGCCTGCCGGAACTCGGCCATCCCGTGCAGCTCGCGGATGGCCACCCCGCTCTTCGCGGCGGCCTCGGCCGCCAGGTCCTCGCTGGTCACAAGGTGGTCGTACCCGTCTGTCACGCGAGCAGCTCCCCGAAGAGCCGATGCACGTTTCCGCCGACGATCTTCTGCACGTCCTTCTCCGGCACGCCGCGGCCGAGCAGGCCCTCGGTGACCATCGGCAGGCCCGCCGGGCCCTCCAGGCCGGGGACGGCCGCCCGCACGTCGACGCCCCTGGCGTTCACGTCCTCGCAGCAGGGCGGCGTCAGGTCGTCCATCACCTCGCGGATGAAGTCGGGGCCCATCCCGACGTGGTCGATCCCGGCCACCCCGGCGACGTGCTCGATGTGGTCGAGCAGGTGGTCGAGGGTCGCCTCGTGCTCGCGCTCGGTGAGGAACGGCGCGAAGAAGTTCACGCAGACCACGCCGCCCGTCGCGGCCACGCCGCGCAACTGCTCGTCGGTGAGGTTGCGGTGGTGGTCGCGCAGCGCCCGGGCCGAGGAATGGGTCGCGATCAGCGGCCTGGTGGTCAGCTCCAGCACGTGCGCGACGCCGGAGGCGCCCAGGTGGGAGACGTCGAAGATGACGCCGAGCCGCTCCATCTCACGCAGCGCGGCCACGCCGTGCGAGGTCAGGCCGCTGCCGGTGGAGTCCTCGCCGCTGCCGTCGGCCAGCGGCGTGCGGCCCCAGTGCGCGATCGAGGCCACCCGCACGCCCAGCCGGTACACGGTGGAGACCAGCTCCACGCTCGCGTCCAGGCCCGGCATGCTCTCCAGCGCCAGGACGAGGGCGATCCGGCCGGCCGCGAGGGCCTCGTCGATCTCCTTCGCGTCACGGCAGAGCCGGACCGTCTCCGGATTGCCCTCGGCGATCACGTGGGCGCACTCGATCATGCGCAGCGTCTGGCGCAGCGCGCCCTCGGGCCGGTACTGGTCGTCGATGAAGACGGGCAGCACCTGCAGGTTCACGCCGCCCTCGGTGAGCTGCGGCAGCCAGCGCTCGCGGAAGAAGTCCGCCCACCGCTCCGGAGGCCGCGCCGAGACGGCCATGAGCAGGTCGTTGTGGGTGTCCGCGACGAGCGAGCGCTGATGCAGGGAGGTCGTCATGCGAGGGACGCTACCGCCCCGCGCTCGCCCGCTGCCATGTGGCATCGTACGGAAAAGGCGCCCGGTGTTGGGCGCTCACACCTGCCGGTAGGCGGCGCGCGGCGGCCGGGCCGTCAGACGGCGGTAGAGGGGCGTGGGGCCGGGCCAGTTGTTGGTGACGCGGCCCTCGGCCGTCTTGTACCAGCTCTGGCAGCCGTCGCCCCACACCATGCGGGCCATCGCCGCGTCGAGCTGGGTGCGCCAGGCCGCCATCGCCTCCGGCCGCACCTCCAGCCGCCGCCCGCCCGACAGGTGCGGCAGGCAGGCCATGACATGCCCCACCTGGCATTCGAGCATGAAGACGATCGAATTGTGCCCCAGGTTGGTGTTCGGGCCGTAGAGCAGGAACAGGTTCGGGAAGTGCGGCACCGAGATGCCCAGGTACGCCTCCGGGCCGCCGGCCCACTGCTCGGCCAGGTCGCGTCCGGCCCGGCCCGTCACCCGGATGGGCGAGAGGAACTCGGTGGCGCGGAAGCCGGTCGCGTAGACGATCGTGTCGGCCTCGTAGGGGGCGCGTGCCGTCTCGACGCCCTTCGGGGTGATGCGGGAGATCGGCTCGGTCACCACCTCCACGTTGTCCCGGCTCAGCGCCGGGTAGAACGCGCTGTCGATGATCACGCGCTTGCAGCCCGGCGGGTAGCCGGGGGTGAGCTTGGCGCGCAGCTCCGGGTCGGGCACCTGGTCGCGCAGGTGGCCCAGGGCCCGCTTGCGCAGCAGGTCGCGGCTCCAGCCCCCGGCGAGCGCCGGATAGAGCGTGCCCTCGGCGTAACGGTAGATCCACTCGCGGTAGGCGCGCTGCAGCCCCGGCACGTACCGGAAGGCCAGCCTGGCTCCCGCGCCGAACTCGGCGTCCGGCTTGGGGATCACCCAGTTGGGCGTGCGCTGGAACACCGTCAGCCGTTCGGCGCGCTCGGCCACCCGGGGGATGAGCTGCGCGGCCGACGAGCCGCTGCCGATCACCGCGACCCGCCGGCCGGTGACGTCGTGGCCGTGGTCCCAGCGGGCGGAGTGGAAGGCGGCGCCCTCGAAGTCGTCCATGCCGGGGATGGCGGGCAGGCGGGGGCGGTTGAGCTGGCCGACGCTCATCACCACGACGTCGAAGGCCTCGGGCTCGCCGCCGCCGGTGGTGACCTGCCAGCGGGTGCCGTCGAAGGCGGCGTCGGTGACCTCGGCATTGAACTTGATTTTTCCCCTGACGCCGTATTTATCGGCGCAGTGCTCTAAGTAGGCCAATATTTCGGGCTGTTCCGGATATCTGCGGGTCCAGCTCGCGTACTTCTCGAACGAGTACGAGTACAGGTGGGACGGGATGTCGCAGCCCGCGCCCGGGTAGCTGTTGTCGCGCCACGTCCCGCCGAGCCCGTCGGCCTTCTCGAAGACCGTGTACGACCCGATCCCGGCCATCTCCAGCCGGATCGCCATGCACAGCCCGCCGAACCCCGCTCCGATGATCGCGACCTTCGGTGTCATGCCACCCTCCGCCCGAGTCAGGATTCACTTACAGTACGCCGGACGATCTGCCGCGCCCAGCCCCGCGCTCCTCGGCCGGCCGGAGATCCCGATAGTCTTCCCAGGTGGCTGCAGTGACACTGACTGACGTGATCGACGTGCTCGAGGCGGCCTACCCGCCCGCCCGGGCTGAGTCCTGGGACGCCGTTGGCCTGGTCTGCGGCGAGCCCGCCCGGCCGGTGGGGCGGGTGCTGTTCGCGGTCGACCCGGTCTCCGTCGTCGCCGAGGAGGCGCTGGAGTGGGGCGCCGACCTGATCGTCACCCACCACCCCCTCTACCTGCGAGGCACCACCAGCGTCGCCGCCACCACCCCCAAGGGCCGGCTGATCCACACCCTGATCAAGCACGACATCGCCCTCTACACCGCCCATACCAATGCCGACGTGGCCAACCCGGGCGTCTCCGACGCGCTGGCCCGCGCCGTCGGCCTGACCGGCGACCTGATGCCGCTGCAGCCGTTCCCCGACGACCCCCGGCGCGGGCTCGGCCGGATCGGCGAGCTGCCGGAGGAGACCACGCTGGGCGAGTTCGCCGCCCGCGCCGCCGCCGGGCTGCCCGCCACCTCGTGGGGCATCCGCGTCGCCGGCGACGTGAGCCGCCCCGTCTCGCGGGTGGCCGTCAGCGGGGGAGCGGGCGACTCACTGCTGGCCACGGCCCGCGCCGCCGGGGTCGACGTGTTCCTCACGGCGGACCTCCGGCACCATCCGGCCAGCGAGTTCATGGAGGCGGGCGGGCCCGCGCTGATCGACGCCGCGCACTGGGCCACCGAATGGCCGTGGCTCGACAGCGCCGCGTCCATCCTGGCCGCCAGTGGCGTTAACGTTGAGACGCGCGTCTCCGCCACGGTCACCGATGCTTGGACAAGAGGATATTGATCATGAAAGCAGCCCCCGACGCCCAGAAGAGACTGCTCGACCTGGCTGAGCTCGACTCCAAGCTGGACCGGCTGGCCCATCGCCGCCGCACCCTGCCCGAGCTGGCCGAGATCGACGAGCGGTCCAAGCGGTTCGCCAAGCTCGCCACCGAGGTGATCGAGGCGGAGACCGAGTCGGGCGACCTCGCGCGCGAGCAGACCAAGGCCGAGGGCGACGTCGACACCGTCCGCGCCCGCGCCGACCGCGACCAGAAGCGCCTCGACTCCGGCGCCGTCACCTCCCCGCGCGACCTGGCCGGCCTGCAGTCCGAGATCGCCTCGCTGCAGCGGCGCCAGAGCGACCTGGAGGAGGTCGTGCTGGAGATCATGGAGCGCCGTGAGGCCGCCGAGGCCCGCGTCCGCGACCTGGCCGCGCAGCGCGACGAGGTCGCCGCCGGCCTGACCGCCGCCGAGACCAGCCGCGACGCCGCGCTCGGCGACATCGGCAAGGAGGCCGGCGAGCTCCAGGGCCGCCGCGCCGCCGTCTCCGGCGAGCTCCCCGCCGACCTGCTGGCGCTGTACGAGAAGCTCAAGGAGCAGTACGGCGTCGGCGCCGCCATGCTGCACGGCGGCCGTTGCCAGGGGTGCAAGGTGGCGCTGTCCATCGCCGAGATGAACCGCATCAAGGCCGCCCCGCACGACGAGGTGCTGCGCTGCGACGAGTGCCGCCGCATCCTCGTACGCATGCCAGAGTCGGGCCTGTGACCGCCTACCTGATCGAGGCCGACGGCGGCTCGCGCGGCAACCCGGGCCCCGCGGGCTACGGCGCCGTCGTCAAGGACGCCGCCGACGGTCAGGTGCTGGCCGAGGCGGCCGAGGCGATCGGCGTCGCGACCAACAACGTGGCCGAGTACCGCGGCCTCATCGCCGGCCTCCAGTCCGTGCTGTCGCTGGCCGGCGACGGGGCCCACGTGGCGGTCCGGATGGACTCCAAGCTGGTCATCGAGCAGATGGCGGGCCGCTGGAAGATCAAGAACGAGGGCCTGCGCCCGCTCGCCCTCGAAGCGGGCAAGCTGGCCAGGCGGCTGCGGATCACCGAGTGGACGTGGATCCCCCGCGCCCACAACCAGCACGCCGACCGCCTCGCCAACGAGGCCATGGACGCCGCCGCCAAGGGCCTGTCCTGGTCGGCGGGCGGCTCCGCTGGCGGGTCGATCTCCCGGGTCCCGGACGACCGCCCGCCGCTGACGGAGCAGACCGACATCCTCGACCTGTCCGCCCCCACGGCCTCCGTGGCCACGGCCCAGCAGCGCACCCAGGGCACCCAGAGCACCCAGGGCACCGGCTGGGCGCCGCCCACCCGCGTCGCCACCTCGCTGCTCCTGCTCAGGCACGGCGAGACCCCGCTGTCCGTCGAACGCCGCTTCTCCGGCCGCGGGGACGCCGAGCTCACCCCCAACGGCCTGGCGCAGGCCGGCGCGGCCGCCGCCCGGCTCTCCCGCGACCCCTACCGGCTGGACGCCATCGTCAGCTCCCCGCTCAAGCGCGCCCGCCAGACGGCCGAGGCCGTCGCCGGGCGCACCGGCCTGAGCGCCGAGGTGGACGAGGACCTGCGGGAGGTCGACTTCGGCGCCTGGGAAGGCCACACCTTCACCGAGGTGCGGCGCCAGTGGCCGGACGAGCTCACCGCCTGGCTCGCCGACCCCGCCGTCGCGCCCCCCGGCGGCGAGAGCTTCGCCGCCGTCGCCGACCGTGTCGAACGTGCCCAGCAGCGCCTCCTGGAGGCGTACGAGGGCCGTACCGTCCTGGTGGTCTCCCACGTGACCCCCATCAAGACGCTGCTGCGCCTGGCCCTCACGGCGCCTCCGGCGGCCCTCTACCGCATGCACCTGGACGTGGCCTGCCTGTCGCTGATCGAGCACTACGTCGACGGCCCGGCCGTGGTCAAGTCGTTCAACGACACGTCCCACCTGCGCTGACCGGGACCGGTCGTGCCGGGTGCCGCCAGAACACCCGGCACGACCACCGGTGCCTCCGCCCCCCTCAGGCGGTGACAGGGCTCATCCCATCGTCCCGATCTTGCCATTTGCTTGCGGTTGGCTTGTAGCTGATAGCCTCATCGCAGACGAGCCGGCCGGGCGGCCGCGTCGGGCCCTCACGGGCCCGCCGAGGAAGGTCCGGGCTCCACAGGGCAGGGTGGTCGGTAACGCCGACCCGGGGTGACCCGCGGGACAGTGCCACAGAAAGCAGACCGCCTTCCGGTTTCCGGGAGGTAAGGGTGAAACGGTGGTGTAAGAGACCACCAGCGCCCACGGTGACGTGGGCGGCTCGGTAAACCCCACCTGGAGCAAGGTCAAGAAGGGACGCTCTCCGGAGCGTCCCGCGCGCGCCGTCCGAGGGCTGCCCGCCCGAGGCGCGCGGGTAGACCGCTTGAGGCCGCCGGCAACGACGGCCCTAGATGGATGGTCGCCCCTTCGCCTGGCGAAGGACAGAACCCGGCCTACAGGCCGGCTCGTCTCACTCCATCCCTCTGACCAGGGACGGAGCCCCGGTCAAGGTTGCCTGTTCCGTTCCTGTTCCGTGAGCGTCGGAAGCAGGAGCGCGTCAATCACTCCACGCCCGAGGTCGTCTTGGTCCGGGAAGAGGTGGCCGTAGGTGTCCATCGTCTCCGCGATGGTGGCATGGCCCAAGCGGGTCTGGATCACCTTGGGATTGAGGTTCGCTTTGATCAGGCCGGAAGCGTAGAAGTGCCTCAGGTCGTGGAACCGGGTGCCCTTGGGAAGGCCGGCCTTTTCCACGGCCTCACGCCAGCATTCGTTGAACGACTTTCGCTGAGCGATACGACGGCACCGGTTGGTGATGAGCACGCCCTCCGGACCGGCTGGATAGCGCATCTGATGCTCTTCGACCTTGGCGAGAACGAGGTCATCGACGGGCAGCGTGCGGCGTGACGCCCTGGTCTTGAGCTCGACCAGTTCGCCGTTCTGCGCTTGGCGATGAACGAGAACACGCCTGGCTTCCAACTCGACCTTCGACACCGTCAACCCGAGGACTTCACCCAGACGAAGTCCAAGCCCGAAGCCGAGCCACACGGCCAGCTGGTAGCGCGGGGTCATCGCGTTGGCGAGGGCCAGGACAGCTTCTACCGGCAGCGGTTCGACCACGCGGGCCGTGATGCGAGGTAGCGGGACACGTGAGCAGGGGTTGTTGGGGATGTCACCGTCATCGACGGCGGCTTGCATGACGAGACGCAGGACCGCGAAAACGGTGTGCACCGTCGTCGGGGCCAAGGTCTTGTTCAGCCGTGCGACGACGGCTTTCATATCCGCCCTGGTGAGGCTGCCGATCCGCCTATCACCGATGGCCGGGATCAGATGCGCGTGCAGGTGGACGGTGTAGGTTTCGAGGCTATTGACCCTCAAGTGCACCTGCGACGGCAGCCACTTGTCCCGTGCGTACTCACGAAAGAGCAGCTTGCCCCTGCGTTCGTCGACATAGACGCCACGGAGCCGGTCAGCCTCTTTAGCCGTCCCGTGATTCGTCGCCTGGACTTTGGTCGTGAAGGCTTTCGTCTCCTCCTTGCCATCCGGCCCGATCCAGATGGCGAGCCAGCGCTTGGCCTCCTTGCTGCCGCCGTTGTCGGGATGGCGCTTCGTCTTCTGCCGATGCTTTTGACCATCCGATCCCGTGACAGTTCGGAACCAGAGGTCACGGACGCGCGCCATCAGGCCGCATCTCGCTGCTGGCGGAACCAGTCGAGAACGTCCTCCTCCAGGTATCGGAGGTGACGACCGACACGAGCTCCCTTCGGACCGATTCCTCGGTGTCGCCACTGGTACAAGGTGGCGACGGGCACGCCGAGGAAGATCGAGACTTCTTCGGTGCTCCAAGTTCGCTGCGTGGTGGGATTCATGGTGGTGCACTCCGTTCGCAGTCTGAGGGTTGGTCAGGCGGCGAGCGGTGTGGACGGACTCTGTTCCCGTGTCTGGTGGGCGAGTTCTTCGCGTCCTGCTCGGGTGCGTTCGCGGGCTTGGGCCGCTGCCGTGTTGGCGAGGAGTTGGTCACCGGTGGTGTGCCAGCCGGTGCCTGCGTAGGTGAGGAATCCGATGACGAGGGTGGTTTCCTCGGTTTTGGTGTCAAGGGTGGCTTGACGCTGGAATGGCGTTGGTTCGGGGTGTCCCTCTGGCCCTTGCTGGCCTCGGTTGAGGGCGTGTGTGCGTCTGTAGGCGGCTCGTTGTTCGCGGATGGAGCCGAAAGTGATCGAGTAGCGGCGAGCTTTGGTGAGGAAGTGTCCACCAAAGCCGAGCATGTGGGCCCACCTGCGCAGTCCGGCCCAGTCGGGAGTTTGCCCGAGTTTCCAAGCGGCGTCGATGAGCCGTTCCGCGTGAGTGCCATGGGGGTCGGCGTACAGGCCGATGGTGTCGGTGGTGAGCCGCCGGGAGGTGTGGCCGGTGGCTTCGGTGCCCTTGGTGGAGTACTTAGCCAGGTAAGCGGCGACGGCTTGGTCGTCGAGAGCATCGCCGGAGGCCGACAAGGAGATGGGACGGATCTCGTGCTGGCCGCCCCAGGTGATGTGCCAGCCGCCGGGCTGGTTGGGATGGGGGCCGGTGGTGTAGGCGATGGTGGTGGCGGCGAGGGTGACGGCGGCGGTGATGTCGTCGGTGGTGATGCCGCTTGGGGGTGGGGTGATGGTGTCGGGCTGGTCGGGGTCGATGCCGTCGAGGCGGAGCAGGATGTGGAAGTGGACGGCTCCGCGTGCTTGGTATTCGGCGGCTTTGCCGTGGGAGAGCCGGACTCGTGGCAGGCCGCGTTGCCGGGCGAGCTGGTTGAGGTGTCGTTCGGCGTGTTGCTTGGTGCGGCGCCAGAGTTCTCCGGCGTGGTGGTTCCACACGACGTGGTGGCTGTGGTCGTAGCAGTCGGCGCACAAAGGCCGGCCGAGCTGTTCATCACTCGGGGTGTGGCGCTGCCAGCAGACCAGCGGCCTGCCATGCGGGCAGGTGGGTGCGTCGCGGCGAGCGTGACAGGGGGCCGGTCGGCAGGTGCAGCGGATTTTGTCGCGGCAGGCGCAGCGGTGGACGTTGCGGGTGTGGACGGGGCCGAAGGAGGGGGCGGTGAGGGTGGCGAAGACGGCCGGGTGGGTGCGGACGGTGTCGGGGATGGTCTTGCCGCCGACGAGTCCGGCCCGGACGAGGTGGTAGGCGTCGTGCTGGTAGGTGGTGGCGCAGGCGGGGCAGACGGTGTGGCGGCGGTTGCCGCACGCTTTGTAGATGACGCCGTCGGGCAGGGTCGAGGTGTGCCGGGCGTCGAGGATCTCGCCGGTCCGGGTGTCGACGGTGGCCAGGTTGCCGTGCAGCCGGATCGGGTGGGTGCAAGCCGCGGCTGACTCGACGTGGCTGAGCCAGGCGGTGTAGCCGGGGCGTGCGGCGCGTTCCAGGGCGGTGCGGATGTGCTGGCTGGTTTCGTTCGTGAAAGGGCTGGACAGCGGGGTTTCGGTGTTCGCCCCCACGCCCGGGGCCGGAGATGTGGTCCCGGGGGTGAGAGCCAGCGCCGAAGCGGTGTCGAGCTGGAGTTGCATGGGTCAGTGCTGTCCTTCCAGGGCGGGGGTGGGCAGGTGCAGGACCGGCAGGGCCGGGGTCCGCTCCTGGAGGGTGCGGTCGGTGGGCGCGTGGTCCTGGCGCTCGTGGCCGGAGGGCGCTTCCGCAGGTTCGGGCAGGGTTTCCGGTGTGGTTTCCGGGTCGGGCTCCGGCGCGATGGCGGTTGCGGCCGTGTCGGGTGTCGCCGGTCGGGTGGGGGTGCGGGAAAGCACCAGCTTGGTAAGGGCGAGGAAGGCCAGGGCGGGGATAGCGGCGATCAGCCAGCCGGTGGGGTGGGGTTTGGCGACGGCGATTTGGGCCGCGATGGACAGTCCGGCGGAGGCGATGAGGACGATCATCGGGTAGACGATGGTTTGGCCGTTGCGCTTGCGGCGGCGGACTTCCAGGCCGGAGGCGGTGGGGGTGAGTTCGGAGATGACGGCGTTGGCCCAGCCGAACCATTCGCCGGTTCCGGCGGGGCTGTTGGCCATGGTCCAGTCGTGGACGTGGGTGAAGGAGGCTGCTCCGGCCATGAGGCCGACGAGGAGCAGGATGACGAGCTGCACCGTCGATTCGATGCGTTCGGTTCGGTTACCGGGTGAGGACATGGTGTTCCTCCTGGGCGTCACGTCGTTGCGGGACGACGGGGTGATGGCAGTCCGTGCAGGTGATCGAGGCGGTGGCGAGTAGCGGGGCCGCGATGTGGGTGATGCGGTCGCACGCGCAGATGGCCGGCACGAGGTCGGGCATGTAGGGCGTGATGGCGTCCGCTGCGATGTGTTCGGGCTGGTTCCAGCCGGTGACACGGGGTGCGACGCCGCACAGGGGGCAGCAGCGTGAGGCTCCGCCTCGGTTCTTGAGGGAGCGTTCGAGGTTGCGTCCGCCGGTCCAGGTGCGGGCGAGGGCGAAGTCGATACCTGCGGCGGTGATGACCTTCATAAGGTGGGCGCCGGTGCCGTTACGGTGCTGGCGCAGGCGGCGGCTCACGTCGCCGGGAGTCCAGCCGATGTAATGACGGGCGTGCTTGTATGGCCGCTCGAAATGCAGCAGGTAGACGATTCCCGCGCTCATGGGCGTTCACCGCCCCAGCGCTGTTGAGCGGCCTGGCGGGTGATGCCGAGAGGACGGGCGATGTCGGCCCAGGAGTAGCCGTAGTCGGCGCGAAGCTCGGTGACGGCCTGGGCGATGGCGTGGTCGAGTTCGGCGACGACGCCAGCGAGGTCGGCCAGAGCTTCAATGTCGCCTTCGGCGATGCGCTTGCTGTAGGCGCGGATGATCCGCTTGAGGAACGCGGCGTAGTCCGGGGTTTCGATGGAGCGGCTCATGAGGCGCTCCGCTTACTGAGACGTACACGCGTGGCCTTGTCGAGAGCGGCCAGCTGCTTGTCAGTGGGCTTGCGCTTGGGCAGCGCGCGGGTGACGTCGTAGAGGTAGGCGACCCGGCCGCCTTTGCGCCACAGGATCTGGGCGACGGGAGTTTGTCCGCCAGGGCGCAGGCCGAGGGCGGTGAGCTGGCGTCGGGTCTTCAGGTGCTTGGGGGCCCACTTCCACGGATAGGTGGGCAACCTGTACTGACTGCCGGTGGGGTCGTAGAAGACGACTCGGGTGCCAGGGGTGGCGTTGAGTTGTTCGAGCTGCGGTATCCGGGCAGCGGACGCGGGAATAGAGTGCATGACAGTTCTGCTCCTTTGCTTGGTCGCTGGGAGTGAGCTGAAAGCGGGGGCCGGAAGTCTTTGGCGAGAGGTCCGGCCCTCGCGTATGTGTTCAGTCAGTGCCGTGAGGCAAGACGATGGGGTCGCCGCAGCAGGCGCAGTGCCAGCCATCGGTGATCAGGTAGGTGGTGCGGCACTCTCCGTCGCACAGGACGAGGTCGGCGATGCCGTTGCTGTCGGTGCCGAAGATGAGCCAGGGGGACTGGCAGATCGGGCAGACCAGCGCCCAGGAGATGAGGCACATGGCGAGCGTCTCGGCGCAGGGCGGGCAGTAGCAGCGCCCGTTGTCGCGGTGGCCGATGACCCAGCCGGCCGGTGTCGCCTCCAGCAGGGCGACCGTATTGGGGCAGCGGTTGTCACACTGGGCGGTCCAGTTGCGCAGGTCGGGGCTGCCGTTGGGGTGGTATGCCTTGTGGATCACAGCGGCCTCCACTGGGGGTCGTCGTAGGCGGATGCCGGGACGGTCATCGCGGTCGTCGCCGGAGTGTTGTCGAGGTCGTTCTTGAGCCAGAACATGGGCAGCTGCCAGGTGTAGGGGCGGCTGAGTGCGTCGTACCAGCGGGTGTGCTGGATGATCTGCGGGCTTTCCAGCCACGCGATTTCGGGGGTGACGATGCTGGGGTGGGTCTCAGCGAGCATCGAGGTACACCTCCCCGCACCAGGTGCATTCCAGGGCGTTCTCGTGACCCTGGTCGGTGGTGATGGTGATCTCGGTGAAGCTGCTGTTGCTGCATTCGATGCAGCACAGAGGCAGCGTTTCCACGCTGACGTCACTGGGGGATTCGTCGGGCCAGGGCACCTCTTCCAGGGCCGGGACCGTGTGGTGGTGCATGGTGTTCTCCGTTCAGGCGGCGAGAGGTACGGCGGCCTGGTCGCCGTTGCGGCGGATCCAGGTGACGTAGTCGACGAGCTGGTGAATGTGCGCGTCGGTGAGGTAGGCGGCTTTGACCAGGTGCGGGATGCCGCCTTCGGCGATGAGGTAGAAGACGCCGGGGGTTTGCGGGCTGATGGCCTGGGCGTTGAATCCGGCCGAGGCCCAGCCGTGCCCGAGGATGATGTCGGAGCTGTTGGGGGTGGTGCAGCGGAAGGCTGCCCGGTAGCCGAACAGGTCCCGCAGCGAGGTGGGGATGATGTCCACGCTGGGGCGCTGGGTGGCGGCGATGACCGGCATGGCGCAGGCGCGGCCTCGTGCGACCAGGTCGCGGACGAGCGCGATGAACTCTTTCTGCTGCTCGGGCGTGCCGATGGTGGCGGTGTAGTAGGCGAGTTCGTCGATGAAGACGCCGATGACTTTGATGGCGTCGCTCGGCAGGAACTTGCGGCGGCCGTGGGCGACGAGCCAGGAGTAGCGGCGGTCCATCACCTTTTGCAGGCGTCGCAGGACGCGTAGGGCCTGGTCGATGTCGGGGCCGACGAAGACGCCGCCGGATGCTTCGGCAGCTTCCATCCACATCCCCAGTTCGACCCATTTGGGGTCGAGCAGGACGGGGGTGAAGTCGTGGCACAGGAAGGCGTGCCCGACGAGGTTTTGGATCAGTACGGATTTGCCGCCGCCGGGTTCTCCGGCGTCCAGCAGGTTGTGATACACCAGGTCGAGGTAGGCCGGGTTGCCGGATTCGTTGATCCCGATGAACACCGGGTCGAACATGGACATCGACGGCGCTACCGGGATCGTGGCCGCAAGGTCAGGAACAGCCGGGTGCATGGCAGCGTCACCTCTTACGTGTCAGATGCGATGTGAAGAGGTGCTACCGGGAGGAATGGAACGAGAAATCTCCCGGTAGCGGACGACGCGTCAGATCCAGTCGAGGTCAGGGTTGTCCGTGGCCGTCTTGGCGGGAGTGCCGCCTACGGCCTGGGGTCGGCCGGCCTTTCTGGCCGGACGCTCGGCAGGCTCAGCGTCGTCGGTGTCCGGCACGTCAGCGAGATCAAGCTGAGCCGGAACGGTGGCGATCGGCCGGGTAATGGCCGGGACATCGGTCGGCAGGTCCTCGGTGAGGGGGGAGCCGACCAGGCCGCCGAGGACATCACGACGTTTGATGTCCAGATAGATGGCGGCGGAATTCGTGGTGCGTGCCTTGGTCACGGTGACCGAGGCGGCCCAGCAGGCGACGGCGATTCTGCCGAGCTGGGATTCGACCTGATCCAGCGACAGGCCCGGACGTAGCCAGACCAAGACGCGTTCCCCGACCGGGATGGGCTTGGCCAGACCGATGAACGGCAGGTGGCCATGCCGGTCCGTGGGGAGGAAGGAGGTAAAGCAGGTGCGCAGCCGGTGCCGGACGATGAGACACCACAGCAGCGCGATCACGTAACGACGCGAGGCGGGAACCAGACCGCATCCAGCGATGACGCTGGCGTAAGCGGCGCCGGTGATGAGCGGGTTCGTCTGGCCTTGCAGATACACCCAGCCGCCGATCAGCAGCACGAGCAGGGCGATTTCCGGCAGCCACCACCAGATGGCGCGCAGCACGGGCCAGATGGCGATGATGGACGCCACGAGGCCGCCGATGAGAGTGCCGGCCACCAGGCCGATCGGGACGGCGGCGAGCGGGGGCAGGTAGTAGGCGGCGATGACGGCGGCGAAGATGCCGACGACCGCCAGGACCACATAGAAGGTGATCTTCGCGGTGCGCAGGTAGCTGTACTGCACGTTGGCCTGAACGACCGTGACAGAGCTACCACGACGGCCGGTGCCGCCTCTGTTGTGGTTGTGCGTCCCGAAGGTACGCTTAGACATGGCTCTCCTCCTCATTGCGAGGGCGGGGGGTTGGGAGCGGGGCCGTGCGTTGTAGTGGGCGATACGGTCCCGCTTGCGTTATCCCGGGAGTTGCCGCAGAGATCGGTCCTCACTCGAAAGTCAGAACCGATCCCAACGACTGAGAAATCAGGCCGGAAAGGTAGTGGAAGCTCTCCGGTCAGAGATGATCAAGCCCTGGTGAAGGGCGTTGATACGCGGCTACTTCGCGGTGAAGTAGAAGTGGTTGCCGCAGGCGAGGCAGGTAACTTCTCCGCCGCGCGAGTCCATGGACGTGATCTGGAAGTTGTCCCTCTGCTCACACTCGGGACAAACCACGTCCTTGCCGCCGATGTTGATCCCCATAACGACCTCCTAGATCGTTGATGGCCGGGATTGTGATGGCTCGAACTGGAGCGAATCGCTCCGCAGCAGCAGGTGAGAACCTGCTACATGGATCACCGATGACGCCGCTTTCCTGGCGCTGAAGGGCGTTGCGGTCTACTTGCTGACCGGAGCACCAGCGGGCTTGATGTCAGCCGCGCGGAAGGCCACGCCGTTGCGACCGTTGGTCGCCCAAGGCAGTGCCTCCAGCTTGAACAGAGCGACCTGAGAACCAACGCTCACCGTGGGCCTTTCACCGGCCGTGGTGACGTTGATCATCTCGCCGCCCGTCTCGTCCAGCGCCATGACCTGCGTGACCCACATCGGTCGGCCGGTCTCCCGCTCGGACTTCTGACGCCCGTTCTGGTCGGACTTCTCGACCGCTTCCTTCGTCACCATGAACGACTTGCCGGTGACATCGATCAAGAGCTTCACGAAGCTCACCTCCGAATCGAGGGCCGCACCCCTGTGGTGCGAACTCCCTTGCAAGCTCCATGGAACAGTCGCCAGACGTAGACTGGTAGTTGTTGTCCGATGCCTACTGTTGCCTACCCCTTGAAGACAATTGAGGCAACGGTAAAGCTGCACGTAGGGTGGTGAGTATGGCGATCTTCGGTGACAAGCTTAGGCAACTCCGCCTTGAGCGCGACCTCTCTCTATCCCGTTTTGCTGTGCAGGTGAAATACGACAAGGGATACCTTTCCCGGCTTGAAACGGGCAAAAAGGCACCGTCTGAAGAAGTGGCTCGTGCGTGCGATGTTGCCTTGAACGCACGCGGCGACCTCATCGCTGCAGCTCACGCTGACATCGCAGCAAACAGAGACCTTCGCCCTTGGCAGACTGCTGAGCTAATCAGTCGAATCCACAAATCGGACACGGATGCCATAACGATCGATGCTCTGCACTCCACGATCTTTGAGCTTGGCTGCGAGTACGCCTATCGCGATGCGGAAAGCTTGAGAAATGACGCGCATGAATGGCTGCGCCGAATAGCGGGCATGCTCCGTAAACCGGTCGGCCTTAAGGCTCACACCGAGCTCCTCACCGCCACCGGCTGGCTAGCTTTGCTTGTTGGGTGCCTGGAGTACGACATGGGCCTTAGGACGGCTGCTGAAGTCACCCGAACTGCTGCTCACAAGCTCGGGGAGGAAGCAGGCAACACGGAGATCATTGGCTGGTCTCATGAAATGTCTGCCTGGTTCGCACTCACTCAGGGCAGGTACCGAGACGTTATCGGCCCCGCCTGTGCAGCACAGGACATCAGCCGCAATCACTCCGTTGTTGTCCAGCTCATCGCTCAAGAAGCGAAGGCTCTCGCACGTATTGGTGATTCTCGCAAGCTACGTGCAACTCTTGAACGAGGTCATGCCGTACTCAACAAGTTCCCAGTCCCTGAGCGTACAGATAATCACTTCATCGTGGACCCTGCAAAGTGGGACTTCTACGCCATGGACGCCTACCGACTTGCGGGGGAGGATTCCCTTGCCGTCACGCACGCGAACGTGGTGCTGGCAAACTCAGTCGGGCCAGACGGAACTATCCGTGCTCCGATGCGTAGAGCGGAAGCCCAACTCACGCTCGGAGTAGCAGCAGCGCGAGACGGAAATCTCGACCAAGCAATCTCGCTAGGACGAGAAGCGCTGGAGTCCGGCCGGAAGTCGATTCCTTCACTTCTCATGGTTGCTGGGGAACTGGACGCAGTGCTTGAGAAACGCTACTCCAATGAGCCCGAGACCGAAGAGTTTCGCGAGCTGCTGCGGTCCCTCCGGTAGCCGCTATCACCGCTTCCCGGGTCTGCCTGTCATTCCGAGGGCTGTGAGAACTTTCTCTACAAACTTAAAGCGGCCCTGACCGGGCCGCACGCGCCGCCGACGCGACGCGGGCCGGGCACTCCACTTGGGCTCCATGCCCGACCCGCAAAACGCCGGTCGGCTGGCGCGGACGAGGGCAGGGCCGCATTCGAAGGCGCACTACTCTGCTCACGGGGTCGAGCTGGTCGGCGCACGCGGTGGCGGTCACGGGGCTGGCCTTACTACGTGCCTCCGGCGGGGGCGCTCCGGCTCCGGGATGGGCGAGCGTGCGCTCGTGTCGGCGGTGGGTGGTTAAGGTGGAAAGCCCATCCCGTCTGCCGTCGACCCAGGCAAGCCCAGCAGACCGCCTCCTCCGCCGCAAGCCCGGCCGTGACCGTTGGCATCGCATGACCGAGGAAGGTGCCCAGGCGAAGGGACACGCCAGGCCAGGCTTGCACCTCCGTCGCCGGCCCGCTGCCGCCCTGCGGTGGGTCGACGGCAGACGGGATGGGCCGAGAGGCCAGCTGAAAAAGGTGTCCTTATGGCCGAGTGACGTAACACCGACTGATCCCTTTCGGATATGTGACTATAGCCCATCTGTCACCGGACGCCCAGAACGGACAACTAGGCATGGAGCAGGCACTCAATATCGCAATTCCACTCATAGCGGGTTTGATTGGAATCGCATATGGCGCACGCTTAACGCGAGACAATGAAGCCCGGAAATGGCTTCGCGAACAACGCCTTATTCATTACGCCCAAACACTCGACAAAATTCAGGCAATAGAAGAAGCCTTTGTCTCACTCGAACAAGCAGTACTTAACGACAAGAAAGATCTAATTCCTGACAAATATCGAGCATTCATTGCAGCCTCGGGAAACAAATGGAACCAAAGTACTATCTCTTTAATTGGCTCACATATGCTGAACGATTCATTGGTGAGGTACATGCTCATATGCTCAAAACGAATAATGCTATTGCCTGAGTTGATCGAAACCACTGACGCAAAAGCCTGGAATTCGATACAACAGGATGCCATCGACCTATGGACTTTGGTCAAAGTGCATATGCACTCAGATATGGGGATGCATACAAACTCCTGGTTTCATTCATACAAGAAGAAAAGCAAGTTCATCCTCAAAAAAGCCATCAAGCGCAAGAAATCACCTCGCGTATCAATATCCGGATATCCTTCGCTAGAAGAATTGAGGCTTCTGCGCGATATCGGCACCCAAAAATCAACTCAATCAGAGTAATCTGCCGGGGTGTTATTTAGGCGAGAAAATACCCAACAATCATTGCGTGATCAAGGAATGCTGAAGGTGTTCATAAATGAAAAAATGGGTCGTTGGCGCTGTGGCCCTGCTCCTCCTCTGGTCAATCGGCACTTATGTCCGCATCGAACGACAAAACCGCTGCGCACCATTACACTCAGCAGCAACCAAGCTGCGGGCCGAAGTGACTCAACAAATCACTGAACGCCGCACTGGGGTCAATCAATCCCATCCCAAATCTTTCGATGAGCTCGATAGTCAGCTAGCCGAACTCGATACGCAGTTTGCTGAAACAGACGCGTTGTGGAAATTTTGGGCTAACATCGTCCTGAGCGATCCTTCCTGCTTCACTGAGGACGAAGTAAAGGGCGCCCAGGCGAACCTTCAATATAAACGCGCGACGATACCGCAAATCGAATGGAGGCTAATAGCCTTCATTTGCTTTGACGGCTGGCGATCACCATCCAGTGGGAGCGGTACATGCAGCCACCATGGAGGCATCCGATCCTCGGCCTGGCGTGATTCTAATGGTCGCGAAAAGATCTGCGTCTACACTAGGACCAGCCGATGCCCCTATGATAATTAAGAAAACCTTCACGACCAAGCATCAGGTCTAGGCTGTTGATTAGCCAAGGGATCTAAGAGAATCAGAACGAAAACTGCATCTCTCTTTGCTGTATCCAACCTTTGTGCATCAGAACATCAAGATCCCTATTCGAGTCCCAGTTACCGGGTAGACGGGCACCGCAGCCACGGTGAGCGGTGGATCTTGTTCCGTCTCTGTTCCGCCACAGCCCAAGAAGCGCCGGAAGCTGCTGACAACTGCTGAGAGGTGCTTCCGCAGCTCAGAACCGAGATCGCGAAGCAAGCCAAGGTCAGCGAATCGCTTAGAACAGAACCCGGCCTACAGGCCGGCTCGTCACCTATTTGCGGCCCTGGCCCGGCATGGAACAGCCGGCGCGCATGCGCAGGGCACATCGGGGCACTTCGGCCTGACGCTCGTGGGCGCAGCACGGGTTACATCTCCTACCGGATCGGTTCAGAGGTGCCGGCTGGGAGCTCCCTTACGCGAAGGTAAGGCCCGTGGGCGACTCTGGCACGGCGGCGACCCGCAGGCGTACTGTCACATCGAATAGGCGTTCGATCCCCGGATTGCTCATGGTCGGTGCAGGAAGGTGTCCCCTTTCGGCAACCCCGTCGTTTGCCGGGAGCATCAGCAGCCGTCTCTGTTCGCAGCAAACCCGATGGACCAACTACACAACGGAGTAGGGAGACATGAACGCGGAATTCCTCCCGGCCGGTTCTGTTTCACATGATGACCCAGCGGTCGAGCGTGCAATGGCAGCAATTGATGGGCTGGCGCCCACCGAACAGAGGGAGCTCCTCCGTAGCACCTACCGTGCCACGCTGGCCTTCCAGCGAACCAAGAATGTTGACCACCTGGTGCATTTCGCAAACAATCTCTTCGCGACCATTCGTCTGCGCGGCAATCCTGATTATGTCGAAGCGGTAAGGAGTGCCTCGAAGGATCGCGCGGGCGCGGGTGAGTCGCTGGACATCAATGAGGTGCTCAACCGACTCATGGAGTAGCCATGGCGGAGCTTCGGCTCCAGGCGGGAAGCGATCGGGTGCTCGCAAGGTGGTGGAACTCGGCCAGCTGTAAGGAAGGAGATCATCAGCTTGTCGCAAAAGTGCTTGAGACCATCCGAACCGGAGCCTGGCCGAATCGATGGTACTGGACTGAAGATCTGGCAGACGATCCAACCATTCTTCGACCAATATCCATCTGGCCGAGAGAAGGTCTGGTTGTCACGATCCGGTTCTGGCCGGCAGAAGACCCTCCTGAGGTTGAATTGATCAAAATTCTCGACCTGGCCGACCTGTCCGAACACGACCTTCGGGAAGAGGTCTGATCAAACACTTCGCTTGTAGCTGCGCGCGCACGCTGTCCGGCTTCAGGCGCCAGGTTGCCGTGAAGACCCACGGTCGTGGTGATGGACTCATGCCCCGACCGCCGCGACACTCCGAGATGGGCGCGCCCTCAGCGAGCGCCGTACTGGCAAAGCGTCCTGCTCGTAGATGTTCATCAGCGAAGTCAACCTTGCGTGTATAAGGATGCAGAGCATTCGATCAGTCACGCTGATCGACGACATATGGCCGCCTCTTGGGGTTGCGCAGTCGGGAATTGATGGGCGGCCTCTATAACCCATTTCGAAGTGCCTGCGGTACGAACACGTCAGCGAACTCGCGGGCTACCAGCGGCAACCGTGGCACGTACGGATCCTGCGGCCGCCGTGCCGACCCTGAATCATCCTCACGCCATGAGCTCGAGACGACGAGGCGGTGCTCAGCAGCTTCTGCCGACCCACCTGGAGAGCCCGCAGCCGGCCTCGCGGTGGACTCCATGGCTGTCGGCGTGAGACGTTCGAAGCAGGCGGGGAGGTGACGCGTGGATGCCCTAGAGCTCCAGTTCCACCAGGCGATGGTGGAGATCTATCACACGGCGAAGCGGGACCTTGGTTACAACGCGACTCGCTTCATCCAGATGGTCTCCAATCGCGGCGGCCTCGCGACCGCCAAATTACTCCTGTGGAGTGACCAGGTGTCCGACGGTTTCGAGACCCTCCGCAGCCACGGCCGGCTGGACCTCTCGGTTGAGGCGCACGTACTGAAGGACGAGTTTGCGGAGCTCTTCACCGACGAGGAACGGCAACGAGCGCGGGAACGGCTCGATCTCCTGCGCTGACTGACGGAAAGGGCGTAGCGGGGGCACGTCGACAGCGGTCGGCAAGCACTGTCCAATGATGGCGCCGTTCCCGCAGCTCCCGCCGTAATCCCTCCTTATCCGCAGATCACCGGCCGGTCTGTCACGAGTCGCGAGATCGTAGGTGTCCAAGTGAGCCGGCCCCGCTTCCAGCGGGCTTGTCCGTTCCCCTGAGCCGGTGGGCCGGGGGAGGTAGGGGAGACTGGGGCGGTGAGTAACGAGAACGGTCCCACCGCGGCCCCCGTGCGGAGCACCTCCATCGTGGTGCTCACCCTGGCGCGGCAGATCGAGACCGAGCTCAACGCCGCACTCGCGCCGCTCGACCTCACGGTCAGCCGGCTCGGGCTGCTCGGCCACATCGCCGCCATGCCCGGGGTGTCGTTCAGCGACCTGGCGCGGATGTCGGGCATCACCGTCCAGAGCGTCCACGGGGCGGTGAAGGCGCTGGCCGGGGCCGGGCTGGTGCACGACACCACGGCGCGCGCCGGCTCCGCCTCGGCGATCGAGCTCACCCCCGAGGGCAGCCGCCTGCTGAGAGCGGCGCGGGCGGCGGTGAGCGAGGTCGACGACCGGATGTTCGGCCCCGGGGCGGACCCGATCCGGCGGCAGGTGGGCGACGCCGTGCGCGCCGCCTTCGCGGGCCTGTCCGCGTCCTGACCTCACGCTTCTCCCGGCCGGACGCCGGTCCGTGCCTCACACGCGGAGCCCTCCTTCAGGCACCCTGAAGGTTGTCTGCTAGGTTTCAGGCATCCTGAAGGTCGTGAGGAGAACTCATGGAAGATTTCCTGCTGTCGGTGCACGTGCTCGCCGGGATCGTCTTCATCGGGGGCTCGGCGGTCGCCACCAGCCTGTTCCCGCGATACGTGCCCGTCGCCGCCGTGCCCGCCGCCGTACCAGCACAGGGCGGCGCCCCGGCGGGGGCGGACGAGCGCAGCCGTGCCGTGGCCGTCGCGCTGCACCGCATCACCCGCGGATACAGCCTCTTCGGCGTCGTCGTGCCCGCCGCCGGGCTCGTCCTGGCCTTCGTCCAGGGACGTACCGGCGAGATCTGGATCACCCTCGCGATGATCCTCACCGCCGCCGCGGGGGTCCTGCTGGCGCTGCAGATCCACCCCCGGCAGCGCGACGCGCTCGCCACTCCCGGCGACCGGGACCGGCTGCGCCCGCTCACCATGCTCGCCGGGGTGTACAACCTGCTCTGGGCCGTCGTCGTCGTCCTGATGATCGTGCGCCCCGGCTCGGACGGGGGCGCGTGAGCGTGGAGCGGACGCTGCGCGTCGCCGCCGTCGTCGAGGCCGTCTCCCTGGTGGTCCTGCTGGTCAACGTGTTCACCGTGCACAACGGGGTGATCACGTCGCTCGGCGGGCCGCTGCACGGCTCCGCCTATCTCACCGTCATCGTGACCACCCTGCTGGTGCCGGCCGCCGCCTCGTCCGGGGCCCGCTGGCGGGCCGCCGTCCCCGGCGCCGGCGGGCTGCTCGCGGTGCGCCGCATCCCCTGGAACGACTCCCAAGGAGGCTGACGTGATGGACGCGTACGGAAACCTGCCCTTCCCCTGGACGGCGCTCACGCTGGACGCGGTCCGCTTCGCCCGGGACCTGGAGGAGCCCGCGATCTTCAACCACAGCATGCGCGCCTACCTCTACGGCCGCTTCCTCGGCGACCGGCAGGGGCTGCGGCCCGGCCACGACTACGACGACGAGCTGCTGCTGCTCGGCTGCGTGCTGCACGACGCCGGGCTCACCGAGCCGGGCAACGGCGAGCAGCGCTTCGACCTCGACGGCGCCGACCTGGCCGCGGAGTTCCTCACCGGCCAGGGGGTGGCGCCCGAGCGGGTAGAGATCGTCTGGGACGCGATCGCCCTGCACCTGTGCCCGGAGATCGCCGCGCGCAAGCGGCCGGAGATCGCCCTGGTGATGGCCGGATCGGGGTACGACCTCGGGCCGGAGGGGCCGGCCCTGCCGCCGGGCTACGCCGACGCCATCCACGCCGTGCTGCCGCGGCTGCACGCCGCCGCCGTGCTCCACGACGCCATCGTCGGGCAGGCGCTCGCCAAACCGCGGAAGGCGCCGCCGTACAGCATGCCCGGCGAGCTCGTCCGCCAGGTGACCGGGCAGGTCTGGCCGACCTGGCGGGAGCTGATGGAGGCCTCCGGGTGGGACGACTACGACGGCTACCGGCGCTGAGCGGCGAAGCGCGCGGCCCCGGTGCGGGCGCGCGCTTCCGTCGCGAGGGTGACGGGCAATCAACCCGTGGGCTGACGACCGCCCCCGCCCGCCGGGCCTAACGTCTGCGGCATGTTCAACGACCAAGTGACCTTCCGGCGCGTCTCGGCGGGCATCCTGCTGATCATCGCGCCGCTGCTGCAGGCCGTGGCCGTCGTCGTCGACCCCGGCACGTGGGGCGACGAGCGCGAGGCGGTCAGCTTCGGCGACAACCCGGTCCTCGCCCAGACCCAGTCCGTGCTCTACCACTGGAGCTGGATGCTCATGGCCGTGGCCGCGTTCGGGCTGGTGCATCTCACCCGGCGCAGGGCGGTCAGGCTCGGGCACGTGGCGGGCGCGAGCACGGTGATCGGCTACCTCTCGCTGTCCGGGCTGCTGCTGAGCGACCCGGTGGAGTGGTGGCTGGGGCAGCACCACTCGCCGGAGGAGGCGCAGCGGATCCTCGACGAGATGCTCGGCCTGCCCGGGGTGACGTTCGGGTTCCAGATGCCGTGGATGTTCCTCGGGTTCCTGGGGTTGCCGGTGCTGATCGCGGCGGTGTGGCGGGCCGGGTTCGTCGGCTGGTGGGCGCCCGCGCTGGTCGCCGGCGGTTACGTGGGATCGTTCGCGGTCTCCTACGGGCCGCTGACCGCGGTCTTCTGGACGGTGCCGGTCATCGCCCTCGGCTGGATCGGGGTGAAGATGCTGCGCATGGGCGACGAGGCGTGGGCCGCCTACTATCCGTCGGCCGTGCCCGCCCGGGTGATGGCATGACCCTGGCGCTCCCGGGGACGAGAGGCGGAGGCGCCTCCGCCTCTCCGGCCCCTGGGAGTGAGGACCTGCACCCGACAGTAGGCCGGTCCGCCGCCACCGTCCGCGCACAAATACCCACAGGCAGCCCCACAGACAGCCCCACAGGCAGCCCTGCGGTCAGCTCTTGACCGTGAGCGACGACGGCGCCGGCGGCAGGATGTGCACCCGCGCCGAGCCGATGTCGAAGTAGAGGCCCACCAGCTTCAGCCGCCCCGCCCTGACCTGCTCGTCGACCTTGCGGTAGGTGCGCAGGTTCTCCAGTTGCTGCTGGACGTTGACCCGGCAGAGCACGTCCAGGGCACCGCCGTCGAGCCGGTCGCCCTCCATCTCGATGAACCTGGCCAGGCTGTGATTGCCGTGCCGCAGCCAGCGCCGCATCCCCGGCAGGCTGCCGGCCTTCACCCCGCCGCTCAGCAGCCCCGCCATCGCCCCGCAGCCCGAATGCCCGCACACCGTGATCGTGTGCACCCCCAGAACCTGGGTCGCGTACTCGATCGCCGCCCCCACCGAGTCGTCGTGCGGCTCGGAGCCCCGGCGCGGCACCAGGTTGCCGATGTTGCGCACCGTGAACAGGTCACCCGGGCCGCTCGACGTGATCAGGCTCGGCATGATCCGCGAGTCGGCGCACGTGATGAACAGGTGCGTCGGCTGCTGCTTACCCGCCAGCTCGGTGAAGATCGGCCGCACCAGCGGCGCCGTGCGCCGGTGATACTCCCGCGCGCCCACCGTGAGCTGGCAGTCGGCCTGCCCGCCCGCGCCGTGCAACGGCAGCATCCGGTGCGGTTTGCGGCGCCCCCGGTGCGACCACGGCAGCCACGACCGGTCCGGCGGCCGCGACGGCGTCTTGGCCGGGTACATGCGGGCGCCGCTGGCCGCCAGCGTGTACCACTCGTCGTGCAGCTCGTCGATGTCGACGGTGCCGCCCGACCTCTCGTGCTCCAGCCGCCAGGAGTGGAGCGCCTCGAAGGCGGCGTTGTCCATGAAGTCGATGTTCAGGTCGAGGTCCACGGACGCGCCCGCGGGGATGGCGCGCAGCTCCTGGGTGAGCCTCGGCACGCCGAGGAACGTCAGCGAGCCCGAGATCGTCGCGTGGTGGCGTCCGTCGGATTCCTTGCGCGTCCGGACCGTCACCCACGTCAGCCGCCGCAGGGCGAGCAGCGCCGCCAGGGCCAGCCCGAACAGCACGCCCTCGGCCAGCCCGAGCACGACCACGCCGCCCATGGTCACCATGTAGACCGGGACCTCGCCGTGCCCGTGCACCTTGCGGACATGGCCCAGGTTGACCATCTGCACGCCGATGAAGACCAGCAGCGCCGCCAGCGCCTCCATCGGGATCAGCTGGATCGTCCAGCCGAAGCCCAGCGCGAACATCAGCACCCACACCCCGTGCAGGATCGTCGACATCCGGCTGCGCGCGCCCGCCTTCACGTTCGTGGTGCTGCGGACGATCACACCCGCCAGCGGCAGTCCGCCGAGCGCGCCCGTCACCATGTTGGCCACGCCCTGACCGGCCAGCTCCTGGTCCAGGTCGCCGCGCGGGCCCTTGTGCATGCTGTCGACCGCCACGGAGCAGAGCAGCGACTCGACCCCCGCCAGCAGCGCCACCAGGAGCACCGCGGCGACGATCACGTGCCAGTCGCCCTGCGGCAGCACCGGGAAGGCCCAGTCGGTGAACGTGCCCGACAGGTCGATGCGCGTGACGTCCCAGCCGAACGCCCACGCGCACAGCGACGCCACCACCAGCGCGGCCAGCGGCGACGGCACCGCCTTGACCGGTTTCGGCAGCCGGACCCACAGCACCAGTACGCCGATCATCAGCAGGCCCACCGCGATCTTGTGGCCGTGCAGCTCGGCCAGCTGACCCGGCAGCTCCACCAGGTTCGCCATCGCCGAGCGCTGCGGGCTGCCGCCCAGCACGATGTGGAGCTGCGAGAGCGCGATGACCACGCCGACGCCGGCGAGCATGCCGTGGATGACCGCCGGCGACACCGCCAGCGCCGCCCGGGCGGCCCGGAACACCCCGAGCACCAGCTGCACCGCCCCCGCCAGCAGGGTGATCATGCAAGTGGCCCGCCAGCCGTAGGTCTGGACGAGGTCCGCGACCACCAGCGACAGGCCCGCTGCCGGGCCGCTCACCTGCACGGCCGAGCCGCCCAGCGCCCCGGCGACGATCCCGCCGACCACGGCGGCGATCAGCCCTGCGGCGAAGGGGGCGCCCGAGGCCATCGCGATGCCCAGCGAGAGGGGCACCGCGACCAGGAACACCACGAGCGAGGCAGGCACGTCGTATCTCAGCGTGCTCAGCACGCTACGCTTGGTGACGCGGATCATGCGCAAACCCTAATGCCGCCGACGTCGCTCGTGAGACGTCCATCACGGGTTTTACCGAAGGGCCACGAAGCCTCGGCCTTCGCGTACGGGATGAAGACGCTCCCGACGCACTTGCCCGCGCACGAACAAGATCCCCGCCCGAAGCTTCGGGGCGGGGATCCGGTCAGCTGTCGGACGCCGTGACGATCAGCGGTAGTAGTCGGGGAACTCCTGCTCGGGAGTCGCCCGGCGGCGTCCGCCGCCACTGGGCCTGGCACCCTGCTCGGGCGTGCCGTACATCTCGCCGTAGGTCGGCCACCCGCCGGCCGGCGCCGGCGGCTCCGGCCACTCGGCCTGGCCCGGCTGGGTCATGCCGGGGCTGGTGAAGTCGCCGGTCTCGTACGCGTACGACTGCGCGGGGGCCTGCACCGGAGGCGGCGCGGACAGCACGTCGTCGTAGGCCGAGACGGCGCGGGCGGGGGCCGTTGGGGTGCCGG
>NZ_LAVL01000046.1 GCF_001083785.1 Nonomuraea sp. SBT364 | reverse complement strand
GGTCAGGGGAGGGTGATGGTCAGGGTCCAGCCGGTGGGTGTGGGGCCCGCGGTGAGGGTGCCGTCGGCGAGGCGGACGCGCTCGCGGAGGCCGGCCAGGCCGAGGCCGCCGGACGGGAGCGGCGGGCGGGAGCCGGTGGCGGGGCCGTTGCGGACGGTGACCCGGTTCGGGGTGACCTCGACCGTGACGGGGGCACCGGGGGCGTGTTTGGCGGCGTTGGTGAGGCCCTCCTGGACGACGGCGTGCGCGAGGCCGGGCGCGGGGCCGGTCACGTCGAGGTCGATGCGCATGCCGGAGTCGCGGGCGCGTTCCACCAGGGCCGTCACGTCCTCGTGCACCGGGGCGAGCGGCGCGGCGTCGGCGTCGTCGCGCAGCACGCCGATGATCTGGCGCAGCCGCTCGGTGGCGTCGGCGGCCGCCATCCGGAGTTCGCCCGCGGCCTTGACCTGGGCGGGGTCGAGACTGGGCGACATCTCCAGCCCGGCGGCGCGTACGGCGATGAGGGCGAGGTCGTGCCCCAGTGAGTCGTGCATGTGCCGGGCGATCCTGGCCCGCTCGCGCAGCCGCGCCTGCTCGGCGGTGGAGCGGCGGGCCTGCTCGCGCTGTTGCAGGAGCCTGCGGCGCAGCAGCCCCAGCAGGTACGGCACCGCGTAGGTGCCGACGAGGCCGGAGGTCATGGTCACCCACAGGGCGAGCGTGCCGCCCCTGGACAGCGCCAGGCCGACGCCGATCGCCGTGGCGACGACGGCCAGGGCGAGGGCGGGCCACACCCGGGGCAGCCGCCGTCCGGAGAGGTACGCGTACCAGATGACGAACGGCGAGACCGGCACGAGCGGGAAGATCTTCACGCCGGTGGACGGCGGCGAGAGCCAGGCCAGATCGGTGGTGGCGAACCCGTCACGGAAGTCCCAGGGGCCGAGCGGCAGCAGCAGCGCCACCGCCGCGAGCGGCCACGGCCTGCCGACCAGCACGATCACGCCCATCAGCACGATGCGGGGCACGGTGACGAGGCCGAAGTCGGCCACGCCGTCCAGCGGGTCGGGGCCCATCACGGAGACCGCGACGGACAACAGGCACCAGAGCAGCACGTCCTGGACCACTTGGCGGCGGCTCTCGCGGCGCAGTCGGTTCACGGAACAGAAGGTACCGGCGGCTCCGGGCCGTCCGATGCCGCCGATGGTCGACGGCGGACCCTGACGAAAGTCAGGGTGGGGCCTCGTCCCCCGCCCAGGTGGGGCTAGCACCACCACAAACGTGGATACCTCCACTCCTGCGCCGGGCGGCTGGAACCGGTTTGATCGAACCAGGTCGCAGGCCGGACCCTGACGAAAGTCGGGGGTAGGGCGTGCCGATCGGCCGATGTGCCACGACCTGCGGGGTTCCTAGTTTCGGAGTGCGCTGGCCCTGACCCGGCTCGGGGAAGGGCCCGCGTTCGACCGGGGGCATCCCCGATGTCCCGTCGTCCCTCACGCCACCAGGCTTGAGAGCGCTCCTGACTGATCGGAGAACACACTGATGTCACACACCATCCTGGACTTGCTCCAGCAGGTGATGTCGTCGCCGTGGCTGTACCTCGCACTGTTCGCGCTGGCCCTGCTCGACGGGTTCTTCCCCGTCGTGCCCGCGGAGACCTCCGTCATCACGGCGGGGGTGTTCGCGGCCACCGGTGAGACGAACCTGGCGCTGGTCATCGTGGTGGCGGCGCTCGGCGCGTTCTGCGGCGACCACATCTCGTACCTGCTCGGCCACAAGGGCGGCGGCAGGCTGCGGGAGCGCAAGGCGTTCGTGTGGGCGCGCGACGCGCTGGCCGAGCGGGGCGGGCTGGTGCTGGTCGTGGCCCGTTACATCCCGGGCGGGCGGACCGCGACGACGCTCACCATGGGCGCCGTCCGCTATCCGCTGCGCACGTTCACGTTCTTCGACGCGATCGCGGCGGTGTCGTGGGGCGTGTATTCGGGGCTGATCGGGTTCTTCGGCGGGATGGCGTTCGAGAACGACCCGATCAAGGGTCTGCTGCTCGGCCTGGGCATCGCGCTGTCGGTCACGGCCGTCGTGGAGATCGTCCGGTGGGTCAGGAAGCGGCGCGCCACCAAGGCTTCGCCCGAGCGCCTTCCTGCAGACACGTCCGTTTGACCCTATTTGGCGACTATCCAGGTTGAAGGGAGTGGGCATGACTGTGCTGGCCGCGGTGATCGCCCTGATCGGTTCGCTGTTCTTCGCGCTGGGAGCCGCGTTGCAGCAGTTCGAAGCGGTCGGTACGGCCAAGCCCGGCCTGCTGGCCCTGCTCCGGCGGCCGCGCTGGCTGATCGGCGGCGCGTCCATCCTGGCGGGAGGCGGGCTGCACATCGTGGCGCTCGGCCTCGGCCCGCTGACCGTCGTCCAGCCGATGGGTGTGGCCAGTCTGCTGTTCGCGCTGCCGATCGCCGCCACGCTGCACGGCCGCAGGCCCGCCCGGCGGGAGCTGGGCGCGGCGGCCGTGGTCGCGGCGGGACTGATCGGGCTGGTGCTGCTCGTGCCCGAGTCCGACGGCCCGACCGTGCTCGAACCGTCCGGCGTGTTCACGCTGCTCGGCGTCGCCGGCATCGCGGCCGTGCTGTTGTGGGCCGGCTCGAAGGCGGCCTCACCGGCCGGCCGGGCCGCGCTGCTGGCGACCAGTTCGGGCGTCCTCTACGGCGCCACCGCCACGCTCCTGCGGGTGCTGGTGGACGGCGGCTGGAACTGGTGGTACCTGCTCGCGCTGCCCGTCCCGGCGCTGCTCGCGCTCATGATGCTGCAGCGCGCCTACGCCGTCGGCCACTTCGGGGTCTCCTTCGCCTCCCTGCAGATCGCCGACCCGGTCACCGCCGTCGCCTTCGGCGCGCTGCTGCTCGGCGAGCCGCTGCCCACGGGAATCCTGCCGATCGCCGCGGCGGCGCTGACCGCCGCCGGCACCGTCGCCCTGGCCCGCACCACGCCGCTGGAAGCCCAGCCGTGACCACCCGCACCGAACTTCCGCACCCTCGACACAACGGAGTCACCACCATGGCCATGCCCCTGCGCGCAGTCGACGACACGGCCGCGCTCGTCCCCGTCCCCGCCCGTCCGCGCCGCATCCTGATCTCCACCGACACCTACCCGCCCGACGTGAACGGCGCGGCTGTCTTCACGCACCGGCTGGCCACCGGCCTGGCCGGGCGGGGCAACGAGGTGCACGTGGTCTGCCAGTCGGACCTGGGGCCCGCGAGCGCCGACGTGGTCGACGGAGTGATCGTGCACCGGCTGCGCTCGGCCCCGGTGCTGGTCCACCCGACCATGCGGGTCACGGTCCCGACGCGGCTGGACCGGCTGATCGGCGCCATCGAGCCCGACGTGCTGCACACCCAGGGGCACTTCGTCGTCGGCCGGGCCGCCATCGCCGCCGCCCGCCGCCGTGACATCCCGGTGGTGGCGACCAACCACTTCATGCCGGACAACCTCTTCCAGTTCGGCCACATCCCGGAGCGCCTGCGCGCCAAGGCCGGGCGGCTGGCCTGGCGGGACTTCGGCCGCGTCTTCGGCAGGGCCGACCACATCACCACGCCGACGCCGCTGGCCGCCACGCTGCTGGCCGAGCAGGGCTTCGGCCGCGAGGTCGAGCCGGTGTCCTGCGGCATCGACCTGGCGCGGTTCCACCCCATGGCGGAGCCGAAGGCGTGGGCGCGCAAGGCGTTCGACCTGCCCGACCGGCCCACGATCCTGTTCGTCGGCCGCCTCGACGAGGAGAAGCGGCTCGACGAGATCGTGCGCGCGCTGCCGTACATCCTGAACGAGACCGACGCGCAGGCGGCGTTCGTCGGCAAGGGCAACCAGCGGGGCGACCTGGAGCGGCTGGCCCGGCGCATCGGGGTGGGCGAGCGGACGTTCTTCCTCGGCTTCGTGCCGGACGAGAGCATGCCGCAGGCGTTCGCCGCCGCCGACGTGTTCGCGATGCCGGGCATCGCCGAGTTGCAGAGCATCGCCACGCTGGAGGCGATGGCGTCCGGCCTGCCGGTGGTGGCCGCCGACGCGATGGCGCTGCCGCACCTGGTGGAGGGCAACGGCTACCTGTACGAGCCGGGCGACGTGATGGCGCTGGCCCGGCACCTTTCGGGCATCCTGTCCGACGACGCGCTGCGGGAGCGGTTCGGCCGGGCCAGCCGCGATCTCGCGCTCACCCACGACCACCAGACGTCGCTCGCCCGTTTCGAGCAGATCTACGACGAGGTCACGCGATGACGTCCCAGCAGGACGCCCCGCAGGGCGCGATCGGGTTCGCCGTCGGCGCGACGGTGGCGGGGGCCCTGGTCGCCGTGCTCGCCCTCGGCTACGCGCAGGTCGCGCTGCCGGCGCAGCCGCTGCTCAGCGACTACGCGCTGGTGTCCGGCGGGCTGGTGCCCGTGCTGGCCGGCATGCTGGCGCTCGCGGGGGCGTGCCTGACGCTGGCGTACGGGCTGGCGGTCCGGGAGCCGGGGCGCACGGCGGCGACCAGGGTGCTGCTGCTGGCGGCGGCGGCCGGGCTGATGATGAGCGCGGTCTTTCCCACCGATCCCGGCGGGTCGGAGATCGACACGCTGACCGGGGAGATCCACCGGTGGGCCGCCGCCGTCGTGTTCACCACGCTGCCGGTCGCCGGGTGGACCCTGACGCGGGGCCGGGAGGCGCGGCCGCGCTGGAACGCGGTCCGCGCGCTGAGCGTGACGTCCGTCGTCGCGCTGGCCGTCTACCTGGCCGCGCACCCCGCCTCGTTCACCTCGGCGTGGATGGACGGCGCCGCCTACTACGGCCTGCTGGAGCGGGCGCTGGTGGTGGCCGAGATCGCGCTGATCGTCGCCATGGCGGTGGCCGCCGGCCGGCGCACCGGCGCCGTACGCGCCCAGGCTCCCGCCCCCGCCGCCGAACCGGCCGACCCGGGCAATCAAGGCGAGAGCGCCGAGCGGGGTGCCCGGCTGGTGGCCTGATCGGCACAGCGGGCCGGCACAGCGGGCCGGCACAGCGGGCCGGCACAGCGGGCCGGCACAGCGGGCCGGCACAGCGGGCCGGCATGGTTAGACGGGCGCCGAATCGATGCCGGGCTAGCGTGACCACATGCTCGTCACACGACATACCGAAGCCTGTTCCGTGCTCGCGGACTCCCGCTACGTCCCGCCGCCGGTGCGGCAGGGGGCCCCGGTGGGGACGCTCGCCTGGTTGCGCGCCCTGGTGTCCCGGTTCAGTACCGGGGAGGTGCACGCGGACCGCCGGGCGACGCTGACCGCGCTGCTCGCGGAGCTCGCGGGGCCCGACGTGGCGCGGCTGCGGGCCGGCGCGAGGAGGCTGACGCTGGAGCGGCGGGGCGACTGGCGGGGCGTGCCCACGGCGGTGCTGGGCGAAGCGCTCGGCTTCCCGGAGATCGACCGCCTGGTCGAGGCCGTACGCGCGGCCGCACCCGGCTACCTGTCCGGCGAGGAGTCCGCCGACGCGGACGCCGCCGTGACCGAGCTCGTGAAGCTGGCCGGGCAGGGGTCCTGGCAGGGGTCCTGGCAGGGGTCCGAGGACGACGGGATCGCGCGGATCACGCTGCTGCTGCAGGCGCACGCCGCCGTCGAGGGGCTCGTCGCGAACGCGCTGGCGCACGCCACCCCCGGCGTCCCCGTGGACGACCTGCTGCACGAGACGCTGCGGCACGATCCGCCGCTGAAGGTCACGCGGCGGGTGGACCGCGAGACCGGTGACGAGGTCGGGATCGATCTGGTGACCGTCAACCGCGACCCTGACGTGTTCGCGGCCCCTGACCGGTTCGACGCGGCTCGCGGGGAGACGCCGCATCTGACGTTCGGCGCCGGGCTGCGGCCCTGTCCGGCGGCCCGGCACGCGCTGGCGCTGGCCGCCGGGGTGCTCGACGCGCTGGCCGGCACCTCGGCCTCCGGGGAGGGACGATGAGCGAGGCGTTCCGGGCGTTGCACCGGCCGGGCGAGCCGCTGCTGCTGCCCAACGCGTGGGACTACGGGTCGGCCGCGATGCTGGCCCGGGAGGGGTTCGCGGCCGTGGGGACGACGAGCCTGGGCGTGTCCGCCGTCCACGGCAAACCCGACGCGGGCGGCGCGACCAGGGACGAGACGGTGGCGCTCGCCGCGACGCTGCGGACGCTGGACGTGATGGTCAGCGTGGACGTCGAGGGCGGGTTCAGCGACGACCCCGGCGAGGTGGCCGAGCTCGTCGCCGGCCTGGCGGCGCTGGGCGTGGCGGGGGTCAACCTGGAGGACGGCCGGGCCGACGGCACGCTCCGGCCGATCGGCGTCCACCAGGCGGTCATCGAGGCGGCCAGGGGGCACGGCGTGTTCGTGAACGCGCGGACCGACACCCACTGGCTGAAGACCGGCGACACGCTGGAGCGGGTCAGGGCGTACGGGCACGCGGACGGGATCTTCGTGCCCGGCCTGAGCGACCTTGCCGGGATCGCCCGGCTGGTGGAGAGCACGCCGCTGCCGGTGAACGTGCTCTACCAGCCGGCCGGGCCGTCGCTCGCCGAGCTGGCCGGGGTGGGCGTGGCCCGGGTGAGCACCGGGTCGCTGCTCTACCGGGCGAGTCTGCACGGCGCCCTGTCGGCGGTGCGGGCCGTACGGAGGCAGGAGGAGCCCGCGCTGCCCTCATACGCGGACATCACCGCCATCCTGCCGGAGCCGCGATAATCGGGGCATGCGCTTCGAGATCCTCGGGCCCAGCTCGGTGCTGGGCGATGACGGCGCGCCGGTGCCGCTGGGCGGGCCCCGGGTGCGCGCGCTGCTGGCGCTGCTGGCGCTGGAGGCCGGCCGGGTCGTGAGCGCCGAGCAGCTCGTCGACGGGCTGTACGGGACGCGGCCGCCGGAGGGGGTCGCCAACGCGCTGCAGTCACAGGTGTCGAGGCTGCGCAGGGTGCTGGGGCGTGACCGGGTGGAGTTCCATCCGGCGGGCTACCGGCTGGCCGCCGATCCGCTGGACGTGGACGCGCACCGGTTCGAGCGGCTGGCCGGCGAGGGCCGGGAGGCGCTGGCGGCCGGTGATCCGCGCCGGGCTGCGGCGCTGCTGAGTGAGGGGCTGGAGCTGTGGCGGGGGACGGCGCTGGCCGACGGGCCGCACGCCGAGGCGGCCGCCGCCCGGCTGACGGAGCTGCGCCTGGCCGCCGTCGAGGACCGGGTCCAGGCGGATCTGGAGCTGGGCCGGCACCGCGAGGTGGTCGCCGAGCTGAGCCGGCTGACCGCCGATCACCCGTTGCGTGAGCGGCCCCGGGCCCAGCTGATGCGCGCCCTGTACGGCAGCGGCCGCCAGGCGGAGGCGCTGGCCGCGTTCGAGGAGGGGCGGCGCATCCTCGACGAGGAGCTCGGCGTCGAGCCGGGTCCGGAGCTGGCCGCGGCCCACCTGGCGGTGCTGCGGGCCGACCCGTCGCTGGGCACGCCGGCGGCGGGCGTGACCCGGCAGGGCCTGCGCGCCCAGCTCACCAGCTTCGTCGGCCGGGCCGAGGAGTTGCTGCAGGTGCACGCGGGGCTGGCCGAGGCCAGGCTGGTCACGCTGATCGGCCCCGGCGGCGCCGGCAAGACGCGGCTGGCGGGCGAGGTGGCCGAGCGGGCCGACGGCGACGTGTGCTTCGTGCAGCTCGCGCCGGTGTCCGACGCCGCCGAGGTGCCGGCGGCGGTGCTCGCGGCGCTGGACATCCGCGACCGGACGCACGGCACCGAACTGCCCGCCGTGGAGCCGGCCGCCCGCCTGGCCGTCGCGCTCGCCGACCGCAGGCTGCTGCTCGTCCTGGACAACTGCGAGCACCTGATCGAGGCGGTGGCGGGGCTGGCCGATCTGCTACTGGGGTCCTGCCCGGGGCTGCGCGTGCTGGCGACCAGCAGGGAGGCGCTCGGCATCATCGGGGAGCGCATCCTGCCCGTGCCGCCGTTGCGGCTGCCGCCGCCCACCGCCGCCGACCCGCTCGCCTACCCCGCGGTCCGGCTGTTCGCCGACCGGGCGACGGCCGTACGGCAGGCGTTCGCGGTCGACGACGGCAACGCCGCGGACGTGATCCGCATCTGCCGGGCGCTCGACGGGCTGCCGCTGGCCATCGAGCTGGCCGCGGCCCGGCTGCGCACGCTGACGGTGCCGGAGGTGGCGGCGCGGCTGGACGACAGGTTCCGGCTGCTGGCGCGCGGGAGCCGGACGGCGCTGCCCCGCCATCAGACGTTGCGCGCGGTGGTGGCGTGGAGCTGGGATCTGCTGGACGAGGCCGAGCAGCGGCTGGCCAGGCGGCTGACGGTGTTCGTGGGCGGGGCGACGGCCGAGGCGGCCGAGCGGGTGTGCGGGGCGCCGGAGGAGGTGCTGTTCTCGCTGGCGGAGAAGTCGCTGGTCGAGTCCGTCGGCGGGCGCTACCGGATGCTGGAGACGATCCGGGCGTTCTGCGCGGAACGGCTGGAGGAGTCGGGTGAGATCGGCGAGCTGCGCGACAGGCACGCCGCCTACCACCTGGAGCTGGTCCGCACCGCCGACGCGCACCTGCGGCGGGCCGAGCAGCTGGAGTGGCTGGCCCGGCTGGACGAGTCGAGCGACGACGTGAACGCGGCGGTGCGGTGGGCGACGGAGTCGGGCCGCAACGAGCTGGCGCTGCGGCTGGTCGCCTACGCCGCCTGCTACTGGTGGATGCGCGGGCACCGGGTCACCAGCGCCACGCTGGCCGCCGAGCTGCTGGGGCGGCTGGACGACAAGGTGCCGGACGGCATGGACGAGGAGTACGCGATGTGCGTGCTCGTGGCCGCCTGGACCGGGCGTGCGGTCGACGACCAGATGGCCGCGCGGCTGGCCGCGCTGCACGGGCTGCTGCCCGAGGAATACCTGCTGCGGCGGCTGGAGTTCCTGACGCTGCTCCTGCCCATGTTCACCGGCCCGCCCACCGACTATCGCTCGGTGGAGGTCACCCGGCAGCTCGCCCACCTGCTGCCGCCCTGGCAGCAGGCGCTCATGTACAGCGGTGAGGCGTTCATCATGCAGATCGAGGGCCGGTTGGAGGAGGCCAAGGCCCAGTTCGAGCGGTCGCTCACCATCTTCCGGGAGATGGGCGAGCGCTGGGGCGCCATGCTGGTGGTGTCGGGGCTCAGCGACGTGGCCTTTCTGCAGGGCGACTACGTGGCCTCGGGCGCGATGGCCGACGAGGCGCTGCGGTTGTCGCGTGAGCTGGGCGCGATGGCCGACACCAGCGACAACCTGTGCCGCCGGGCCGACACTCTGGCCCGGGTCGGCGACCGGGCGGGCGCGCGCGCCGACTACCTGCTGGCGGCCGACCTGTCGCGGCGGATCGGCGCGTCCGACACGCTGGCCAGGGCGCACTGCGGGCTGGGTGAGCTGGCCCTGTCCGAGGGCGACCTGGGCTCGGCCCGGCGGTGGGCCGAGCAGGCGAACCAGGAGTGCCCCGAGGAGTGGCACAGCGCGAATGACGTGCGCGATCGCATCGCCGCCCTGCTGACGCTGGTCGGCGGGACCGTCAGCGGGCGGTAGGCACGCGGTCAGCGGCCGCCGCGACAGTGGCGGCATGACGAAGAAATGGTCCTGCCTGGCCGTCGCCTGCCTGGCCACCCTCCTGCTCTCGCTGGACCTGACGGTCCTGCATCTCGCACTCCCCCGGCTGGTCGGCGACCTGGGGGCGAGCTCCACCGAGCTCCTGTGGATCGGCGACATCTACGGGTTCGCGCTGGCCGGCCTGCTCATCACCATGGGCAACCTGGGCGACCGGATCGGCCGCAAGCGGCTGCTGCTGATCGGGGCCGTGGCGTTCGCCGCCGCCTCGGCTGTCACCGCGTACGCGCCCAGCCCGGAGCTGCTGATCGCGGCCAGGGCGCTGCTGGGTGTGGCCGGGGCCACGATCATGCCGTCCACGCTGTCGATCATCCGCAACGTGTTCACCGACGCGGCCGAGCGGACCACGGCCGTCGGGATCTGGAGCGGGATGAGCGCCGCCGGGTTCGCGGTGGGGCCGGTGGTGGGCGGGCTGCTGCTCGACCACTTCTGGTGGGGCTCGGTCTTCCTGATCAACCTGCCGATCATGGCCGTGGTACTGGTGTGGGGCATGAGGGTGCTGCCCGAGTCTCGCAATCCGGACGCCGGGCGGATCGACCTGCCCAGCGTGGTGCTCTCGTTCGCCGGGGTCGTGGCGGTCATCTACGCGGTCAAGGAGGCGGCGCACCGGGGGGCGGAGCACGCGGACGTGCTGGTCGCGGGCGTGCTGGGCGTCGCCTGCCTGGTGGTCTTCACCTGGCGGCAGACGCGGCTGGCCGAGCCGCTGATCGACGTGCGGCTCTTCCGGCGGCGCGCGTTCACCGCCTCCATCAGCACGAACCTGCTGGCCATCTTCACGATGATGGCGATGTCGCTGATCTTCGCCTGGTATTTCCAGCTCGTGCTCGGCTGGTCGCCGCTGCAGGCCGGGCTCGCCGGACTGCCGGGCGGGCTGAGCGGCGCCATCGGCGGCATCGTGGCCGGCAAGCTGATCGGCGTGATCGGCAGGAACGGCGTCGTGGCCCTGGGGCTGGCGCTCAACGCGCTGGCGTTCTTCTACTACAGCACGCTCGGCACGGAGGTGAGCTACCCGGTCATCGCCGTCGTGATGATGGTGGGCGGGATGGGGATCGGGCTGGCGTTCACCGTCAACAACGACAACGTGCTGGCCACGGCCCCGGCGCGGCGGGCCGGCGCGGCGGCGGCGGTGTCGGAGACGTCGTTCGAGCTGGGCGGCGCGCTCGGCATCGCGATCCTCGGCACCGTGCTCAACAGCACCTACACCAGCAGTGTGCGGGTGCCCGCCGGGGTGCCGGAGGAACCGGCCAGGGAGTCGATCGCCGGTGCGATGGCCCTGGCCGAGACGCTGCCCGCCGAGCAGGCCGGGCAGCTCGTGCAAGCGGCCAGGACGGCGTTCGTCGAGGCGGTGCACGTCACCGCGCTGACCACGGCCGGCATGCTGGCCGTGGTCGCGCTCCTCGCGCTCGTCGGGCTGCGCGGCGTGCCGAAGGTCATCCCGGAAGAAGTGCTGGCGCGCGCTCACTCGTGACGGCCGGGCGGGGCCGGAGGGCGCGGCGGCGGGCCAGCACCAGCACCGCCGCCAGGCCCGTGATCAGCGGGGGCACCACGAAGGCGAGCGACGGGCCGAACCGGTCCACGAGCTGCCCGGCCGCCGTCGACCCGACGGCGATGCCCAGCCCGATGGCGCCGTTCAGCCAGGTGAACGCCTCGGTCCTGGCGGCGGCGGGCACCAGCCCGTCGATGATGGTGTAACCGGTGATCACGACAGGGGCGATCACCAGTCCCGCCAGCGCCGCCGCGCCGTACAGCAGGGGCAGGGACCCGGCCGGCACGAGGGCGCTGGTCGCGGCGGCGAGCAGGACCAGCCCGCAGCCGAGCCGGACGGTGGCGGGGACGCGCCAGCGGACCGCGCCGTACAGCAGCCCGCCGGCCAGGCTGGCGCCCGAGAACGCGCCGTACACGGGTCCGGCGGAGGCGGCGGCGCCCAGCGCCTCGGTCAGCGACGTGATCCCGACCTGGAGGCTGCCGAACACCGATCCCATGGCGAGGAAGGCCGTCGCGAGCAGTGCCACGCCGCGCAGGCGCAGCACCCCCACCGGGCGCGCCGACGCCGCCGAGCCCGCCGGGGCGGCGGTCTTCACGGCGGCGAAGGTGAGCGTGCCGGTGACGACCAGGACGAGCGCCACCAGCAGGGCCACGACCGGCGAGTACGACGTCGACAGGGCGACCAGGATGACCGGGGCCAGGGTGAAGGTGAGCTCGTCGGTGACGGACTCGACGGCGAAGGCGGTGTTGAGGTCCGGGCCGCTGAGGCGGTGCGCCCACCGGGCCCTGACCATGGCCCCCACCTGGGGGGCGGTCGCGCCGGTCAGCGCGGCGGCGACGACCAGCGGCGGCGCGGCGGCGTGCGAGGCGGCCAGCGCCACCAGCCCGCCGAGGGCCAGCGCGTGCGCGCACACCTGCGGGACGAGCACCCTGGCCTGGCCGTGGCGGTCGGCGAGCCGCCCGATCCGGGGGCCGGCGAGCGCCTGCGAGACGGCGGCCGCAGCGGCGGCGACGCCGGCCGGGCCGTAGGCGCTCGTGGACCACTCCACCAGCAGCAGGACGCCCAGCTGGGTCATCGCGAACGGCAGGCGGGCCACGAGCGCGGGCAGCAGGAAACGCCAGGCGCCGGGCGTGGCCAGCACCGGGAGGTAACTCTTCAACGGGTCTCCGTCCAGGTCAAGACGGAGCCGTCCCGGAGGAGCGCACCGTCGTGGTGGGCTTCGACCGGGGTGATACCGGCAGGAGGGCCGGCCGCCGAGCGGTCAATCAGGCGCGTTGGAACGCGACAGCTGTCATCCTATGCGGTCGGTCCGGCCGCGCAGGCCCGGGTCCTGCCGGGCGTGAGGGTGCCGAGCCGGGTGCCGACGATCTTCGCCAGGCCCTCGATGGTGGCGATGCCGTGGCCCTCGCTCGGCTGGTGATCGGTCTGGACCGACAGCAGCAGGTCCCGGCCGGGACCGGTGACGCGGCCGTAGCTGGTGACGGCCCAGGTGTTGCGCACGAACGGCCGGGGCGTCCAGCCGTTCTTGAGCGCCACGCGGTCGCCGGGCCGGGCGGCGGCGCTGACCCCCCAGTCCTGGTCGCGGTGGACGCGGCCCATCAGCGCGAGCACCAGCCCCCGGTCGGCGGCCCGCAGTCCCCTGCCCCCCTCGGCCAGCAGTTGCAGCAGCTTGACGCGGTCGGCGGGCGTGGTGGTGGTGCCTCCCCAGTAGCGGCCCGGCCCGGGTGTCGTCTCCCGCAGCCCGAGCTTGCGGTAGAAGGCGGCCAGCCCGGCGCCGCCGCCGGCCCGCCACCACAGGGAGTCGGCGGCGTGGTTGTCGCTCTCCCTGATCATGCGCGTGGCCAGGTCGCGCTCCCCCGAGCGCAGCTCCTTGCGCCGGGCCAGCAGCGCCATGAGGATGTCGACCTTGGACCCGCTGGCCGTGATCATGCCGCGTTCGTGCTCGCGGTGGCCGAACGAGACCCCGGAGACCAGGTCGAGCGCGCTGTAGGCGATCCGCCCCGGTTTGCCGCCGACGTAGCGGGCCACCTGACGCTCCAGCCGGGCCTTGGCCGCCCTGGCCGCCTTCGCGTCGGGCAGCGTCAGCACGCACCGCGCGGCCTTCGCGGGCAGGCGCGCGGCCGCGTTCGCGGACGCCCGCACGGGCGCCGCCGTCTCGCTCTCACACCCTGCCGCCAGCACCAGGACCGCCACCGCGGCCCACGATCGCGCACGCACGCCCAACCCCCCGTGATCTCACCGGGGGTCAGCCGATCTCCTGCCCAGCCGCCGCGCCGGTCAACCCTGGAGGTGTTCGCGCAGGAATCCGGCCGTCGCCTCGACGGCCTGCGTGACGTACGGCTCGCGGTCGTAGAGGTCGACGTGCCGCTTGGCGTCCAGCCACACGATCCGCTTGGGTTCGTCGAGCCGCTTGTACGCCTCCTCGGCGCCTTCCGGCGAGCAGAAGCGGTCCACCACGCCGTGCACGATCAGCGCGGGGCGCGGTGACAGGAAGTCGGCGCCCATCATGTTGTCCATGGTGATCAGCTCGCGCACGCTCGCCCGGGTGACCCGGTTGTCCCAGTGCGGCGAGGCGGACCGTTCGGTGCCGTAGTAGGCGTACGGCTCCTCGCCCGGCATGGCTGCCTCGCCCTCCTCGGCGACCGCCGGCAGGTAGGCCACCGGCCCGCCCTGGTCCTGGGCCTCCAGCACCTCGGTGAACGAGCCCAGCGCGCCCTGGTAGTCCATGCCGGACCGCATGGCGTACGGGTTGTTGTAGGCCCCGGCGATGCCCGCGAACGCCTTGACCCGGGGGTCGAAGGCGGCGAACTTCAGCGCGTAGCCGCCGCCCAGGCAGATGCCGACCGCGCCGATCCGCCCGGCGTCGACCTCGGGCCTGGCGCGCAGGAAGGACACGGCGGCCCGCAGGTCGTGCAGCTTGCCCTGCGGGTCCTCGTGGCAGCGCGGCTCGCCGCCCGACTCGCCCCAGTTGCGGTGGTCGAAGGCGAGCGTGACGAACCCCTCGGCGGCCAGGCGTCCGGCGTAGAGCCCGGTCACCTGGTCACGCACGCCCGTGAACGGGCCGGTGAACACGAGCGCGGGCCGCGGGCCCGGCCCGTCCGGCACCCGCAGCTCTCCCACCAGCACGACGCCGTCGACGGCGAACTCGACTCTCATGCCCCCCAGTCTGCGCGAAGCGCCCGCGGCACGGGAGCCGCGGGCGTCGCGATCAGGAGTCGAAACCGAGCCCCATCCGGTCCAGGGCGCGCAGCCACAGGTTGCGCCTGCCCTGGTGCTGGTCGGCCTGGGCGATCGACCAGCGGGTGAACTGGATCACCCCGGACCGCACCGGCTCCGGCGGGAACGGGACCGGCTTCTCCTTGACCATGCGCAGCTCGGTCCGCTCGGTGCGCTCACCGGAGAGCAGGTCGAGCATGACGTTCGCGCCGAAGCGGGTGGCGCCGACGCCCATGCCGGTGTAGCCGGTCGCGTAGGCGAGCCGGCCGCCGTGCGCCTGCCCGTAGAAGGCGCTGAACCGGCTGCAGGTGTCGATCACGCCACCCCACCTGTGGGTGAACCGCACCTCGTCGAGCTGCGGGAACGTGGCGTAGAAGTGCCCGGCGAGCTTGACGAAGGTCTCGTCGCGCTGGTCGTACTCGGGCTTGACGTGGCCGCCGTTGTAGTAGACCGCGTCGTAGCCGCCCCACAGGATCCGGTTGTCGTCGGTCAGCCGGTAGTAGTGGAACTGGTTGGCCGAGTCGCCCACGCCCTGCCGGTTGCGCCAGCCGACCTCGGCGAGCTGGGCGTCGCTGAGCGGCTCCGTCATCAGCGCGTAGTCGTAGACCGGGACCACGAAGTGCCTGAGGCGGCGCAGCAGCGGCGGGAACACCCCGGTGCCGAGCGCCACCCGGTGGGCCGACACGGCGCCCTGCGGGGTGTGCAGCGCGATCGTGGCGCCGTCGTCGTCCAGCGAGCGGACCGGGCTGCGCTCGTAGACCCGCACGCCGAGCCGGACGCACGCGTCGCGCAGCCCCCAGGCCAGCCGGGCCGGGTCGAGCATGGCGCACCCGCTGCGCTCCCAGAGCCCGCCCAGGTAGGTGGGCGAGTTGACCTCGGCGCGCACCTGGTCCTGGTCCAGGGTCACGAAGTCGAGGCCGAGCCGGTCGATGACGTCGAGGTTCTCGTGCAGGCTGTCGAGCTGCCAGGGCTCGGTGGCGACGTTGAGCTCGCCGGTGCGCTCGAAGGAGCAGTCGACGCCGTAGCGCTCCAGTGTCCGCTCGATCTCGTCGAGGTTGGCCACGCCCATGCGTTCCAGCCGGTCGATCTCGTCCGGCCAGCGCTCCAGCCCGTTGGACAGGCCGTGGGTGAGGGTCGCCATGCAGAACCCGCCGTTGCGGCCGGACGCCGCCCAGCCGATCCGGCGGCCCTCCAGCAGGACCACGTCCTGCGCGGGGTCGCGCTCCTTGGCCATCAGGGCTGCCCACAGCCCCGAGAAGCCGCCGCCGACGACGACCAGGTCGGCGCTGGTGTTTCCGGTGAGCCGCGGTCGCGGCTCCGGTCTGGCCGGGCTGTCCAGCCAGTACGGCTTGCGCTCCGCGTCAGCCAGCGCCTTCAGCGGATCCACAAATCCCACTTCCCTACGGTGTCTTCATGTGAAATCGCGGGACCAGAAATGGTGATCACGCGCGGGTTCCCCCCGCCGGAATCCGATCTCGCCTCCCTGTTCTTGGTCAGGAGTAAGTGTCTCGATCACACGCGGCGGCGTGCCGCGACCGCGTTGACGATCGCGATCAGCACGCCGATGCCGAAGATCAGCGTACCCATCACGTTCACCTGCGGGGGGATGCCCGTCTTCACCGAGCCGATGATCCACAGCGGGAACGTCAGGGTGGAGCCGTTGACGAAGCTCGTGACGACGTAGTCGTCGATGGACAGCGCGAAGGCCAGCATCGCCCCCGCGAGCACGCCGGGCATGATCGACGGCAGGGTGACCTGCCGGAACGTGCCCCACGCGGACGCGCCGAGGTCCCTGGCCGCCTCCTCCAGCGCCGGGTCCAGCGTGACGACCCTGGCCCGGACCGTCACGGTGACGAACGCCAGCGAGAACAGCACGTGCGCGATCGTGATCGTGATCGCGTCGCGCGGCAGGTTGGCCGAGACGAACAGCGACAGCAGCGACGCGCCCATGACCAGCTCGGGCGTGGAGATCGCGGCGAACACCAGGAAGTTCGTCACGCCGCGGCCCCGGAAGCGGTGCCTGCCGAGCGCCAGCCCCAGCATCGTGCCGATCACCACGGTGATGGCGGTGCTGACCAGCGCGATGTACAGCGAGTTCTTCAGCGCCTCGGTCAGGCCCGGGATCGCGAACAGCTCGCCGTACCAGCGCAGCGTGAAGCCCTGCCAGCTGGCGTTGGACTTGCTCTGCTTGTCGTTGAAGCCGAACAGCACCATGACCGCGATCGGCGACGACAGCCACAGGATGACCAGCCACGTGTAGGCGTGCAGCAGCCGGTCGCCGAGCCGCCCGCGGGATCGGCGGGGCCTCATCGGGCCGCCGCCTCTAGCACGTTCTCGGTGCCCAGCACCCTGGCGTACACGAAGATGCCCACCAGCAGCACCGCCATCAGCGTGAACGACAGCGCCGAGGCCGTCGGGTAGTCGTTGTTGACCAGGTATTCGGTCTGGATGATGTTGCCGATCATGGTGTTGCCGGTGCCGCCGAGCACCTGCGCGTTGATCGGGTCGGCCGTGGCCGGCACGAACGTCATCAGCACCCCGGCGAACACGCCCGGCAGCGACAACGGGAGCACCACCTTGCGGAAGGCCGCCCCCCGCGTCGCGTACAGGTCCTGGGCCGCCTCCACCACGCGCGGGTCGACCCGCTCCAGCGCCACGTAGATCGGCAGGATCATGAACGGCAGCCAGTTGTACGTCAGCCCCGCCACCACCGCGAACGCCGTGGCGAGCACGTGGAAGCCGGCCGGCAGCAGCCCCCACGACTTCAGCGTGCCGAACAGGATGCCGTCGTCGGCCAGCAGGAAGCCCCACGAGATCGTCCGCAGCACGAACGACACGAAGAACGGCAGCAGCAGCAGGAACAGGTAGACCGACTTGCGGCTGCCGCCCCGGAACGCGATCCAGTACGCCACCGGATAGCCGATGAGCAGCATCGCCACCGTGGCGCAGCCCCCGTACAGCAGGGAGCGGACGAGCTGGGTGCTGTAGCCGCCGATGGCGTCGCCGTAGTTGGACACGCTGAACGTCATGACGAAGCCGTCGATCACGTTCCCCGTCTGCAGCGACACCGACGCCATCGCCGCCAGCGGCACCACCAGGAAGATCGCCAGCCACATCCAGCTCGGCAGCGCGAGCAGGTAGGGGGTGAGACGTCGCATCGGCCTAGGCCTGGGTGATCGACTGGAAGATCGGGTTGAACACCTGCTCCTGCGCGGTGGTCAGCTTCGTGTAGTTGCGCAGCTTGGCGTAGTCGGCCTCGGTCGGGAACATCAGCGGGCTCTCGGCCATGTCGAGCAGGGCCTGCTTGTCCTCGCCCGTGGCGGTCCCGGCCTTCTCCTTCAGCAGCTGCTGCACGGCCGGCACCGGCGTGACGAACTGGATGTACTCGTCCAGTTCGGCGGCGATCTCCGGCTTGTAGAAGAAGTCCATGAGCGCCATGGCGTCCACCGGGTTGGCCGCGCCTTTGGGGATGAGCATGTTGTCGGTCCAGATCGTGCCGCCCTCCTCGGGCACGTAGAACTTGACCGGCTCCCCGGCGAGCTGCCGCTGGAAGACGTCGCCCGACCAGGCCATGGTCAGCCAGACGTCGCCCTTGGAGACGGCGTCGATGTAGTTCTGGTCGTAGTACTTGCGCACCAGCCCGGCCTCACGCTGCGCCTTGAGCTTCTCGCCGGCCTTCTTCCAGTCGTCCTCGGTGGACTTCTCCGGGTCGATGCCGAGGGCGATCATGCCGAAGTTGGCGATCTCCTGGGCGTCGGCCATCATGCCGACCCGGCCCTCGTACTTGGCGTCGAACAGCGCGTCGATGCTGGTCAGCTCGTCCTTGACGTACTTGGTGTTGTACGCGATCCCGGTGACGCCCGAGGCGAAGGGCATCGTGTGGACGTTGCCGGGGTCGTAGGAGCGCTCCTTGTACTTGGCGCCCGCGTTGGCCTGGAAGTTGGGCATCTTCGTCTGGTCGAGCGCCACCGCGTAGCCGAGCTCGATCATGTGCTGGAGCTGGATGCCGTTGGTCATCACGACGATGTCGTAGCCCAGCGACTGGCCCGCCCTGAGCACCGGGTCGGCCTTGCCGAAGAACTCCGCGTTCTCGTTGATGACCTCCTTGTACTCGTAGGAGATCCCGGTTTCCTGCTGGAACTTCTTCAGCGGGCCGTGGTCCTCGGGCATGTACTCGGGCCAGTTGGCGAAGACGACCTTGCCGTTCTTCTTCTGCTTGGCCCAGTAGTCCTTGACGGCGTCGGGCTTGGCGGGCGCGGCCTTCTGGCCCTGGACGCCGCAGGCGGCCAGCGCGAGCCCGGCGGCGGACAGTCCGGCCAGCCTGAAGGCGTCGCGGCGGGTGCGGGGCTGGGTCATTCCTCTGACGAGGGCGGGGGTGTGCAGGCGGTTCATGGTGTGCTATCGACTCTCCATCACGTATGAGTGCCGCGCCTGCCACGACAGCCATACGGAGTCGCCCCGCTCCGCAGTGGTCGCCGCGTCGTGCGCGTTCTGCTGGAACACCGTGATCTCGGCCCCGTCGGCGAGGGTCACGGCGTAGCTGGTGTAGGTGCCCAGGTAGACGACCTCGGCCACGGTGCCCGGCAGCGCGCTGAGGTCGCCGGCGGGCTCGTCCGCGGAGAGGGAGATCTTCTCGGGCCGGATCGTCACCGACACCTCGCCGTCGTGGCCGGGGACCAGCACCCGGCCGCCACCCGCCTCCAGCACACCGCCGGTGGCGGTGCCGGACAGCAGGTTGGAGGTGCCGATGAAGCCCGCCACGAACGTGCTGGCGGGCCGCTCGTAGATCTCGCGCGGCCCGGCGAGCTGCTCGACCAGGCCGTCGTTCATGACCGCGATGCGGTCGCTCATGGTCAGCGCCTCGCTCTGGTCGTGCGTCACGTACACGAACGTGATGCCGACCTCGCGCTGGATGCGCTTGAGCTCCAGTTGCATGGCCTGGCGGAGCTTGAGGTCGAGGGCGCCGAGCGGCTCGTCGAGCAGCAGCGCGCGCGGCCGGTTGACCAGCGCGCGGGCCAGCGCGACCCGCTGCTGCTGGCCGCCGGACAGCTCGCGCGGGCGGCGCTTCTCCCGGCCGGTGAGGTCGACGATCTCCAGCATCTCGCCGACCCGCCGCCTGATCTCCTCCTGCGGCGTCTTCTTCTGCTTCAGCCCGAAGGCCACGTTGTCCCACACGCTCATGTGCGGGAACAGCGCGTAGGACTGGAAGACCATGTTCACGTCGCGCCGGTTCGGCGGGACGTTCGTGACGTCCTGCCCGTGCAGCCGGACCACGCCCTCGGAGGGCTCCTCGAAGCCCGCGATCATGCGCATGGTCGTGGTCTTGCCGCACCCGGACGGGCCGAGCAGGGAGAAGAACTCCCCCTCGGCGATGTCCAGCGTCACGCCCTTCACCGCCTGGACGACCTCGCCATGCGAGAGGTACTCCTTGACGACCCCCTCGAGCTCGATCGCACTCTGCTCGATCAAACCGTGCTCGGCCATATCCAGGATTTATCCCTTTGTGCGTTATTCGCCGATGTAGTGCATGACGTGCTTGACCCTCGTGTAGTCGTGCAGGCCGAACACCGAGAGGTCCTTGCCGTAGCCGGAGTGCTTGAAGCCGCCGTGCGGCATCTCCGAGACGAACGGGATGTGCGTGTTGACCCACACCACGCCGAAGTCGAGCCGGTTCGACATGCGCATCGCCCGGCCGTGGTCGGACGTCCACACCGAGCTACTCAGCCCGTAGCGCACGTCGTTGGCCTTGGCCAGCGCGTCGGCCTCGTCGGTGAACGTCTGGACGGTGATGACCGGGCCGAAGATCTCGTCCTGCACCATCTCGTCGTCCTGCTTGAGCCCGTCGACGACCGTCGGGGCGAAGAAGTAGCCCTTCTCGCCGACCCGGTGGCCGCCGGTGAGCACCTTGGCGTGCGCCGGGGCGCGCTCGACGAAGCCCTGCACCCGGGCGAGCTGGTTCTCGTTGTTGAGCGGGCCGTACAGGGCGTCCTCGTCGGACAGGTCGCCCGTCACGGTCGCGGCGGCGGCGTCGGAGAGCGCCGCCACGAACTCGTCGTGCACGCTCTCCTGCACCAGCACCCGGCAGGCGGCGGTGCAGTCCTGGCCGGCGTTGTAGAGGCCGGCCACGGCGATGTCGGCGGCCGCCTTGCGCAGGTCCTTGACGTCCTCGAACACCACGACGGGCGCCTTGCCGCCGAGCTCCAGGTGGACGCGCTTGAGGTCGTCGGCGGCGCTCCTGGCCACCGACATGCCCGCGCCGACCGAGCCGGTGATCGCCACCATCGCGGCGGTCGGGTGGCCGACCACCAGCGCGCCGGTCTCGCGGTCGCCGGTCACGACGTTGAACACGCCGGGCGGCAGCACGCTGCCGAGGATCTCGGCCATCTTGAGCGTCGAGGCCGGCGTGGTGTCGGACGGCTTCAGCACGATCGTGTTGCCGGCCGCCAGCGCCGGGGCGATCTTCCAGACCGCCATCATCATCGGGTAGTTCCACGGCGTGACCTGGCCGATCACGCCGATCGGCTCGTGCCTGATGACACTGGTGTGCTCGGCCAGGAACTCGCCCGCCGTCGGGCCCTCCAGCGTGCGGGCGGCGCCGGCGAAGAAGCGGAAGTGGTCGGCGGCGACGGGGGTCTCGTCCTCGGCCATGCGGGCGCGCGGCTTGCCGGTGTTGAGGCACTCGGCCTCGTTGATCTCGTCGGCCCGCGCCTCGATCGCGTCAGCGACCTTGAGCAGCAGGTTCGCCCGCTCCCCCGGGGTGGTGCGCCCCCACGACTCGAACGCGGCTGCCGCGGCGGCGTAGGCGGCGTCCACGTCCTCGGCGCCGGAGATCGGGGCCTGAAGGTAGGCCTCGCCGGTGCAGGGATCGATGACGTCGGAGAATCGGCCGCTCTTGGCGTCCACGAACTCACCGTTGACGAAGTTCTGCAGACGGGTGGTCAAGGTGATGACCTCCTCGTGAGGTGGCTGAGATGCCGCGACTCTTACAGAGCAGTTGCATCAGGACAAGGGATTTCGTGGTGAAGATATCAAATTGCTACGAATTCGCTTGACAGAGCGCCGAGAACTGACAACATGTCGCACCAGGACGGCAACCCGGCGGGAACGCCCCCGTAACGCCGGACCGCTAGGAGGATTCCTCGCCATGACGACGCCGCCTCGCGTACGCCGCGGCCCCGCCGCCGCGCCGGGACCGGTCGTTCTCGACGACCTGGCCAAGCAGATCATCGAGCAGCTCCAGGCGGACGGCCGCAAACCCTACGCCGCGATCGGCAAGGCGGTCGGCCTGTCGGAGGCGGCCGTGCGGCAGCGGGTCCAGCGCCTGCAGGAGGCCGGGGTCATGCAGATCGTCGCGGTGACCGACCCGCTGACGCTCGGCTTCCCCCGCCAGGCCATGATCGGCGTCACCTGCGAAGGCGACCTGGAGGCCGTCGCCGACGAGCTCTCGGCGATCGCGGAGATCGACTACGTGGTGCTCACGGCGGGCTCCTTCGACGTCATCGTCGAGGTGGTGTGCGAGGGCGACAGCCACCTGCTGGAGATCCTCAGCAAGATCCGCGCCATCCCGGCCGTGCGCGCCACCGAGTCGTTCGTCTACCTGAAGCTGCGCAAGCAGACCTACTCATGGGGCACTCGCTGACCCACCCGGGCCACCGCGCGCACCGGCGCCCCGTCGGCGCCGTCCAGCCGGATCGGCATCAGCCACACCTCGATCGCCCGGCCCGCCGCCTGCGCCTCCAGCAGCCGGTCGAGGCCGGTGAGGTTCTCGGCGACGACGGCGTGGGCGCCGCACAGCACCCGGTGCGCCGGGAAGTCCGCCGCCGGCGTCGGGTCGACGCTCAGCGCGTCGATCCCCACCGTCCGCACCCCCGCCGCCACGAGCAGCGCCGCCGCCTCCTCGGTCAGGTACGGATGCGCCAGGTACGCCTCGCTCCCCCAGTGAGCTGACCAGCCGGTCGCCACCAGCACGATCGCCGCCCCGCCGGGCAGCGCGGCGAACCGCTCCGGCGTGATCGGCGCGCGGGGGCCCAGCCCGCGCGCGTCCACCACCGCGGCGGGCCCGGCGAACCGCTCCAGGGGCAGGGCGCCGAGCCGGGGCAGCGAGTCGTCGACGTGGTAGGGCGCGTCCACATGGGTGCCCGACTGCGACCCGAGGTGCAGCCGCAGCACGTTGACCCCGTCGCGGCCGGTGGTGAGCGCCGGGGTGAGCGCCACCTCGGGGTCGCCCGGGTAGACGGGCATCCCGGTGACCACCGGCACCGACAGGTCGACGAGCTCGACGGGCTCGACGGGCTCCGTCACGCCGCCGCCTCGGCGCCGACGATCGGCGGCACCGGGGTGTCGGCCGAGCGCACCAGGCGCGGCCCGCCGGGTCCGTAGACCTCGCGCGGCTCGGGGAAGGCGGTCAGCAGCGCCAGGTAGAGCACCGCCGCCACGCCCAGCCCGATCGGCAGCGAGATGTCCACCCCGCCGGCCAGGTCGCCGAGCGGCCCGACGAACTGCCCCGGCAGGTTGACGAACGCCAGCGCCAGCGCCGCCGAGACGAGCCAGGCGGTCAGCCCCCGGCCGTTCCACCCGTGGGCGAACCAGTAGCGCCCGCCCCTCTGCCTCCGGTTGAACACCTGCAGCGCCTCCGGGTCGTACCAGCCCCTGCGGGTCACGTACCCGAGCATCATGATCACCATCCACGGCGCGGTGCAGGTGATGATGAGGGTGGCGAACGTGGAGATGCTCTGCGTGAGGTTGGCCGCGAAGCGGCCGACGAAGATGAACACGATCGACAGGGTCCCGATGAACACCGTCGCCCGGACCCGCGAGAAGCGCGGGAAGACGCTGGAGAAGTCCAGCCCGGTGCCGTAGAGGGACGTGGTGCCCGTGGACATGCCGCCGATCAGCGCGATGAGGCAGACGGGCACGAAGTACCAGGCCGGGGCGATGGCCAGCAGCCCGCCGACGTAGTCGGGCGCGGCCGGGTCCAGGTAGCCGGCGGCCTTGGCGGCGATGATCGACGCGGTGGCCAGGCCGAAGAAGAACGGCAGGATGGTGGCGACCTGCGACAGGAAGGCCGCGGCCATCACCTTCGAGCGCGGTGTCGAGGCCGGGATGTAGCGGGACCAGTCGCCCAGGAACGCGCCGAACGACACCGGGTTCGACAGCACGATGAGCGCCGCCCCGATGAACCACGGCCAGAACAGCGGGTCGCCGGCGGCCAGCGTCCCCGGGTAGGACGGGTCGAAGTCCCCGGCGAACGCGATCGCGCCCAGCACGAACAGCAGTGACGCCGCGGCCACCGCGATCTTGTTGACGAACAGCATGAAGCGGAACCCGTACACGCACACGACCAGCACGAGCCCGGCGAACAGCGCGTACGCGACGCCGTGGGTGACGTCGGTGTCGGGCAGCCCCACCAGCCGGTGCGCGCCCCCGACGAGCGCGTCGCCGGAGGACCACACGGAGATGGAGAAGAACGCGATCGCCGTCAGCAGCGACAGGAACGAGCCGACGACCCGGCCGTGCACGCCCAGGTGCGCGGAGGAGGACACCGCGTTGTTGGTCCCGTTCAGCGGCCCGAACAGCGACAGCGGCGCCAGGATGAGCGCCCCGACGACCAGCCCGAGCACGGTCGCGGCCAGCCCCTGCCAGAACGAGAGCCCGAACAGGATGGGGAAGGCCCCCAGGACGCAGGTGGCGAAGGTGTTCGCGCCGCCGAACGCGACCCGGAACAGGTCGGCGGGCCGGGCGGTGCGCTCGGCGTCGGGGATGCGCTCGACGCCGAAGGTCTCGATCTCGGTGATGCTCGGGCTCATGGCTTCTCCCGCAGGGCGAGCAGGCTGACGAGGTCGTAGGCGACGTGGGAGGCGGCGACGGAGGTGATCTCGGCGTGGTCGTAGGCGGGGGCCACCTCGACCACGTCCGCGCCGACGAGGTTCGCCCCGGCCAGGCCGCGCAGGATCTCCAGCAGCTCGCGGCTGGTCAGGCCGCCCGCCTCGGGGGTGCCGGTGCCGGGGGCGTGCGCGGGGTCGAGCACGTCGATGTCGACCGACACGTACAGCGGCCGGTCGCCGATCCGCTGCCGCAGCGCGTCGATCACCTCGTCGAGGCCGCGCCGCAGCACGTCGGCGGCGGTGAGGATGCCGAAGCCGAGCCGGCGGTCCTCCTCCAGGTCCTTCTTGCCGTAGAGGGGGCCGCGGATGCCGACGTGGCTGAGCGCCTCGGTGTCGACGAGGCCCTCCTCGACGGCCCGCCGGAACGGGGTGCCGTGCGTGTACTCGGCGCCGAAGTAGGTGTCCCAGGTGTCCAGGTGGGCGTCGAAGTGCAGCAGCGCCACCGGCCCGTGCTTCCTGGCGGCCGAGCGCAGCAGCGGCAGCGCGATCGTGTGGTCACCGCCGATCGTGACCAGGCGGGCGTCCAGCGCGTCGGCGGCGGCCTCGATGCTCTCGATGGCCTCGCCGATGTCGAAGGGGTTGGCCGCGATGTCACCGGCGTCGGCCACCTGGACCCGCTCGAACGGGGAGACGTCCAGGCCGGGGTGGTAGGGCCGCAGCAGCCGCGACGCCTCGCGCACCGCCGAGGGGCCGAAGCGGGCGCCCGGCCGGTAGGAGACGCCGCTGTCGAACGGCACTCCCACCACGGCCACGTCGGCGCGTCCCACCTCGTCGAGGCGGGGCAGGCGGGCGAAGGTGGCGGGTCCGGCGAAACGCGGGACCCGGGCTGAGTCGACGGGGCCTGTGTTCATGCACGCAGTCAACGTCACGCCGCTGACCTGCGGCAATTGGGTGCGTCACGAAGTACTACGGTGGGCGTTGTGGCTGAGCACAAGGTGACGGTCGAGGATCTGCTCCGCTCGCCCGCCCTTCAGCTCCGCCTGCTCGCCGGGGAGGCCGGGGTCGGGCGGTCGGTGTCGTGGGCGCACGTGAGCGAGCTCGACGACCCGACGCCGTGGCTGCTGGGCGCCGAGGTGATCATGACGACGGGCCTCGGCGTGCCGCGTGCGGCGGCCAGGCAGCGGGCCTACCTGGAGCGGCTGGACGACGCGGGCGTCTCGGCGCTGGCGCTGTCCGCGCAGTTGCACGTGCCGCCGCTGCACGAGGCGTTCTTCGAGGCGGCCGAGGCGCGCGGGATGCCGGTGCTGGAGGTGCCGCTGGCGGTGCCGTTCATCGCGATCGCCCAGGAGGTGGCCGCGGCCGTGCAGGAGGACGCCCGGCACCGGCTGGGCGCGCAGCTGCAGGTGTTCGGCGCGCTGCGCTGGCTGGCGGCCGAGGACCTCGACACGGCGACGCTGTTCAAGCGGCTGGAGCGGCTGTCGGGCTACGACGTCTACCTGTGCACGCCGCAGGGGCGGCCGCTGCTGCCCGGGGTGCCGGTGCCCTCGCTCGACGCGCTGCCGTCGGCGCCGGACGCGCCGCCGACGATCCCCGGCGGCTTCGCGCTGCCGGTGCCCGCGCCGGGCGGTCCCGCCGGGTTCCTGGTGGCGTTCGAGCGGGAGGGCGCCAGGCCCGCCGGGCTGGCCGTGGTGCAGCACATCGCCACCGTCGCGGCCCTGCAGGTGGCGATGGCCAGGCACGAGCGTGAGACGCTGCGCCGCGAGGGCGCTGAGACGCTGGCCGAGCTGCTGCAGGACGTGCTCGACCCGGCCACCGCCCGCCGCCGGCTGGCCCGGCTCGGCCTCGCGGTGGACCAGGAGACGGTCCTGATGGCGGTACGCGGCGCCGCCGACGACGCGTTGCGCCGGGCGCTGGCCGACCATCCGCACCTGATGCTGCGGCGCGGCACCGACCACTACGTGCTGGGTTCACCCACGCTGGGCGGCCCGATCACCGAGCTCGCCGGTGGGCCCGCCGGAGGGCTCGCCGGTGGGCTCACGGACGTGCGCGCCGGCGTGAGCAGGCCGTTCCCGGCAGGCGGCTCCACCCGGGTGGCCCGGCGCGAGGCCGTCTGGGCCGCCAACCGGGCCGCCGAGTCGGGCCAGCCGCTGGTCCACTACGGCGACGACACCACCGGCCGGTGGCTGCCCGACGACGCCGAGACGCTCACCGCGCTGGTGGACGACGTGCTGGGCGAGGTGCTGGCCTACGACGAGGCGCACGACTCCCGGCTGCTCACCTCGGTGCGCACCTGGATGGAACGCGACCGCCGCACCGAGGACGCGGCGGCCGCCCTGCACATCCACCCCAACACGCTGGCCTACCGGCTGCGCCGCTTCGCCGCGCTGACGGGCCGCGACCTGTCGTCCAGCGCCGCCTTCGCCGAGGTCTGGCTGGCCCTGCAGGCGGCCCGCCAGCTCGGCCTGCACGGCTAGGACACCTGCACGGTCGCGATCTCCCACGCGCCGAGCGGCAGCCGCAGCACCCCGTCGGTCACCGGCACCTCGGCGCCCGGACGGCCCCGCAGGTCGGCGAGCCTGGCCCGGGTGAACCCGCCCTCGACGACCGCCTCGGTGGCGTCGTCCGTCAGGGCGACCACGCGCAGCTCCTGCCGGCCGTCGCGGACCCGCAGCGACGTCATGGTGACGCCGGCACCGGACACCGACAGCCCCGCGGCCGCCGGAGGCAGCGCCAGCGCCGCGTCGCCGGTCCCGGCCACGGCCAGCAGGTCGTGCCGGAACGTCTCCGCCGCTCTCGGCACCGCCTTCCAGGTGCCGCTGTAAGGCATCAGCGCCAGCTCCACCGAGCGCAGCCCGCGCGACTGCGCGGCCGGGGTCGGCAGCTGCGGCCCGGCGGGCTCGGGGCGCAGGGCGTGACGGTTGCGCGACAGGAAGCCGATCGAGCGCAGCAGCGTGAGCGCCAGCTCGCCGCCCTCCTCGACCAGCTCGTACTCGGTGACGTGCTCCAGCAGCGCAGCGACCCCGCCGGCCGCCACCCACGAGGAGGCGGGGAAGGTCGGCAGCGGCTCCTCGCCGCAGCCGCCCTCGGCGCCGAGGCCGCGCGTGACGACGGCGAACTGCCCCTCGGCGTGCGACTCGGCGGCCCGCTCGGGCAGCGGCACGTGCAGCCGCACCCGGTGGTCGGCGCACCGGTTGTCGAACTCCACGGTCAGCCGCGCGAACGGCTCGCCCGCGCGCAGCTCGACCCGGGTGCGGACGGCGATCTCCTCGGTGACCTCGGTACGCGTCTGCGCCGGGATCTCGGGGGCGCCGTCGACGCCGTCACCGGCGGCGGGCCACTGGTAGGTGCGCCACACGTCGAACGCCGCGACCAGCGGCCCCGAGCACACCTTGGACACGTGCACCGACTCCGGGTCCCGCACGAGCCGGTCGTGCGCCGGAGGCGCGTAGTTGTAGCTGTCGCCCACGTCGCCGCCGTCGACGATCCGCCCGGCCCCGGTCAGCGTGACGCCGTCGGCGCTCGTCAGCGTGAGCGTGCCGTCGCGCGCCACCTCGACGTTGAGCAGCCCGTTGTCGAGCACCCGCTCCTCGGCCCGCACGGGCACGAACGGGTCGCCGGACGGCGCCTGCGCCACCTCCGAGTGCGGCGCGGTCCGCACGCCGGTGTGACCGAGCGGCGGCGCGCTCACGTACGCGGCCAGGGTCCGGCGCGCCTCGGCGAGGATCCGGACGCGGGTCACGCCCTCCAGCGCGCCGCGCACCTGCGCCACGTTGAAGGCCGTGCGCGACTCCCTGGCGACGGTGAAGGTGAGCACGCCGTCCTCGACGGACCAGCCGGTGATGTGCTGGCCGTACAGCTCGGTGCCGTGGATGAAGGTCAGCGCCGTGGCCGGGTCCATCTCCTCGTCGAGCAGCAGCGTCGGGGCGTACTCCAGCGGCTGGAACGGGACCTTGACCCCGTCGGCGTCGAGCAGCGGGTCGTTGCCGGCCACGTTCACCGCGACGACGCCGCGCCGGGGGGCGGGCGTCGGGTTGACGACGAGCACGGCGCCGGACGGCACGGCGGCCGCCAGCTTCGCGGTCACCATGTCGCGCACGGCCTGCCCGAGATGCTCGGCCTCGGCGATGCGGGCCGCCACCTGCTGGGCCGTCTCGTCCACGCCGCAGCCGGTGACGGAGTCGTGCCCGCTGGCGTCGACCAGCCGCCACCAGGCCATGTCGAGGAAGCGGCCGGGCCACTCGCCGCCCCACAGCGCGGCCAGCGGCTCGGCGTAACGCTCGACCATCCGCTCGGCGCGGCTCATCGCCTGCTTGACGTGGGCGCGTACGGAGATCACGCCGGGCAGGATGTTGGCCCGGGCGTGCGAGCGCAGCTCACCGGTGACGCGGGGCAGCCCGGCGACGTCGCCGGAGTGCGCCTCGATGTAGCCGGACAGGGTGTCCATGCGGGCGCCGAGCTGCTTGACCATGCCGGGCAGGCCGCGCACCGGGGCCGAGTGGTCGGTGCCGTACATGGCCAGCAGCGGCCCGTCGGGGCCGTGCCAGGCGCGCATGGTCTCGACGAACGCCGCGCCGCGCTCGTCGAGCTGGGCGGGGTCCTCGAACAGGTGGGCGCCGTTGCCGTAGCCGCCGGCGGGCAGGTACTGGGTGCGGATCGCGGTGCCGTCGGGCGCCACCCAGGCGAAGGCGTCGGTGGTGACCGACGAGGGCACGCCCCGGTAGACGCAGGCGTGCAGCAGCCCGGCCCGCCTGAGGATCTGCGGCATCTGCGCGGTGTGCCCGAACATGTCCGGCAGATAGCCCACGGCCATCGCGCCGCCGAGCTTGTCCGCCCTGGCCATGCCCAGCTCCAGGTTGCGCACGATGTTCTCGCCTGAGCACAGGAACTCGTCGAGCAGGATCTGCCACGGCCCCACCGCGAGGCGCCCGGACTCGACCAGGGCGGCGATCCGGTCGCGGTTCTCCGGGCGCACCTCCAGGTAGTCGTCCACGCAGGCGAGCTGGCCGTCGAGCGTGAAGTGGTAGCCGGGGTCGCTCTCCATGGTGTCGAGCACCTCGTCCAGCAGCGCCACCAGCCGCAGCCGGAATCGCTGGAACGGCTCGTACCACTCACGGTCCCAGTGGGTGTGCGGGACGACGACGATCTCCGCGGTCATGCGGCCTCGCCTCCGATCTGCAGGTCGTGCTGTACGGCGTAGCGGGCGGCGATGCGCTGGGCGGTGACGATGTCCTCCAGCGCGCCGGCCGCGTCGGTGAGCGGCGGCTTGCCGTCGTTGACGAAGGCATGGAAGGCGGCCAGCTGCACCTCGAACGCCTCGGTCACGTCACGCCACTCGGCGCGGCACTCGCCGCCGGACACGACGGTGAGCGTGGTGGGCGCGTTCATCAGGTAGGGCGAGGGGAAGACCAGCTCCAGAGAGCCGCTGTCGTGGTGGATGACCACCGTCTCCCGGTAGGAGGGGTAGTCCTCCAGGTAGTGCCAGCGGATGGCGAAGCGACCGGCGGCGGGCAGCGGCCCGGAGATCTCGATCGAGCCGGGCGCCTCCCCCCACGTCTCGACGTGCCCGATCTCGGCGGGCGAGCCGGTGAAGCGGCGCAGCAGCGACAGGTCGTGACAGATCGACCCGAGCGCCACCGCGTACAGGCCGCGCACGGCGGCGGGGGCGGACTCGCCCAGCGCCTTCGACACCAGCCCGTCCTCGGCCGCCCGCAGCGAGGCGATCAGCTCCGGCGACACGTCGCGGGCCTGGGTCAGGTTGGCGAAGGCGAGCTGCGACTCCCCGCTCGGGTGCAGCACGGTCACCTCGACCGACCGGATCCGGCCGGGGCCGCCGAGCTCGGCCAGCAGTTCCTCGGCCCGGCGCACGGCCGGGTCGTACTGCTTCATGTAGCCGACCATGAGCCGGCCTTCGGGCAGCGCGTCCACCTCGGCGCGGGTCAGCGCCAGCGGCTTCTCGCACAGCACGGCGTATCCGGCCGCGAGCGCCTGCCGTACCGTCTCCCCGTGGGAGCCGGAGGCGAGCACGAGCACGGCGTCGAAGCCGCCGGCGTCCAGCATCTGGCCGAGCGCGGTGTAGCGGCCGGGGGCGCCCAGCCGGTCACCCACGGCGTCGGCGAGCGTCCGCGACAGGTCGCAGACGGCCGTCACCTCGAACAGGTCGCGGCGGCGCGACAGCAGCGGCACGTACACCGCTTGCGTGACGGCTCCGCACCCGACAAGCGCGATCTTCAAACCCGCTCCTCCAGCATGGTCTCAACCAGCCAGCCCCTCCGGCGTGGCCTCAAAGTCCGAGTTCCCGTAGCTTCTCGCGATTGGCAGCTTGATCGGCGATGTTCCGCTCAACTGACCTGCGTCCTGGCAATGTGTCCTGCTCGATGATGACCCAGCCCTGATAGCCGATCTCGTCCAGTGTGCGGACCACGCCGGGCAGGTCGAGCTCGCCCTCGCCGAGCGGCGCGAAGCCGCCGCGGCCCATCAGCTCGCGCAGGTCCACGCCGTCGGCCAGGGCCTGGGCGAGGATGGCGCGGTCGCCGTCCTTGATGTGCACGTGGCCCACGCGGCCCGACCAGTCGCGCAGCGCGGTCACCGGGTCGCCGCCCGCGAGCAGCAGGTGGCCGGTGTCGAGGCAGAGCTGCACGTCGGTCAGCTCCAGCAGCCGCTCGACGTCCTCGGGCGTCTCGACGTACGTGCCGAGGTGGTGGTGGAAGGCGGGCTCGTAGCCGCGGTCGCGGCAGCGCCCGGCCGCCTCCTGGACGCGGGAGGCGTAGCCGGCCCACTCGGACGCCTCCAGCCCGGGAGCGTTCCCGCCGGGCCTGGCGAATCGGGCGGGCGAGCCGGAGCAGCCGAGCGTCGGCCGGGGCGCGAGGTGCGCGGGCGCGGCCGGGGCCGCGTCGAACACGTCGAGCGTCGCGTCGAGCGCGGCCAGCCCCTGCTCGAACTCGGCTGCGTCGCTGTAACGCAGATCGGCCCAGCCGCCCGCGAGCAGCAGGCCGCCGAGCCGCTCGGCCAGGTCGTCCTTGGTGCCGAGGTAGCCGATGGGGCCGAGGTCGATGCCCTCGTAGCCGGCGTCGGAGATCGCGCCGACCATCCGGGCCGCGGTCAGGGGCGGCGGCGCGTCGCTCAGCTCGAACACGCCGAAGCTCACCGGGGCGTTGGCGACACTGGTCAGGCGCATAGAGCCATCACCTCGTTCTCGTAGGTTTCCAGTCGGTGCCGCCCTTCGGCGGCGGGCAGCAGCACACGGTCGCCGCGGATCACCTGGCGGGCGCCGCCGGGGCGCACCAGGATGAGCCCGTCGGCGTCGAGGGCGAGCAGTTCGTCGCCCAGCCGCAGGAGCAGCGGCGCGTCGGGCCCGGCGGAGATCGCCGTGCGGCCCGCCGCCAGGGCGTCGAACGCGGCGGCGGCGTCCTCGGCCAGCACCCACGTGGTGGGCGAGCCGGGCAGCCCGTCGGAGCCGTGCCGGTGGAAGTCGCTGGCGCCGATCGCCACCAGGTCGGGCCGCCAGGCGTCGGCCCAGGCCAGCGGGGCGCCCCAGCGCCGGTCCCACCAGCCGGAGTGCCACACCTCGGCGATCCTGGGCCGCTCGGTGAGCGGCTGCAGCCAGGCGCAGTCGCCGCCGAGCGGGTGGTTGATGGAGATCAGCCCGCCGGCCCGCTCCGCGTGCTGGACCCAGGAGTCGGCCGGCTGCCGGAAGTCCACCCAGCCGACGTCGCCGAACACGTTGGCGTGCCCGCGGTCGGTGGTGACCTCCTGGCCGGGCAGCAGCGCGATGCCCCGGCCGGCCACGGCCAGCTCGGGGTGGTGGCTGACGGTGTTGTGGTCGGTGACGGCGAGGAAGTCCAGGCCGCGTCCCCGGGCCAGTTCGGCCAGTCCGGCGACGGTGAGCGACCCGTCGCTGTGCAGCGTGTGCGCGTGGAAGTCGCCGGCGTACCAGCGCAGCCCGCCGACGTCGGGGATGTCCCGGCGCGGCGGCCGCTCCCCGTGCGGCGGCTCCTCGCTCGCGGGCCGGGGCGCGGGCGCGGTGTCGATCTCCAGCGTGAAGTCGAGCCCCTGCGGCGGGATCCGGTGCAGGCGCAGCCACACCTGCCACTCGCCCGGCTCGGGCTCACCCGGCAGGTAGCCGGGGGTGGCCCAGTCGGCAGTGATCGTGTACGTGTCGCGGGCGCCGCCCGACCAGCCGCGGAACCCGCCGGGGGCACCGCAGCCGAGGTCGAGCACCCCCTGGGACCGGTCGTACGTCAGGCGGACGGTCACGGCGGCGGCGTCGGCGGGCACCTCGAAGGGCACCTCGCGCAGAATGCGCTCCAGCCGGTCGTCCAGGCTCCAGTGGCCGCGGATCACGGTCATGCCGACACCAGCTCACCGTCGCGGTAGACCAGCGCCCGGTCGGCGCGGGGCACCGCGTGACCCCGCTCGCCCAGCGCGGGCTCGTGCCCCTCGGGGACGACGGCCTGCACCAGCACGTCGTCCACGTCGAGGGTGACCAGGTGGGAGGCGCCCAGGTTCTCCAGGATGACGACGTCGCCGGCCAGCGAGCCGTCCGCCGGCTGCGCCGAGTAGGTCATGTATTCGGGACGCACGCCGTACACCAGCTTCTCCCCGTCGGTCAGGAGTCCTCGCGCGGAGGCGGGGACGGGCACCTTGCACCCGGCCACCTCCAGCGTGTCACCCCTGACGACGGCGTCCAGCAGGTTCATCGGGGTGGAGCCGATGAAGCCGGCCACGAACGTGTTGGCGGGGCGCTGGAACACCTCGGCGGGGGTGCCGATCTGGCGGATGTGCCCGGCCTCCATGACCGCCATCCGGTCGGCCATGGCCAGGGCCTCGGCCTGGTCGTGGGTGACGAAGACGGTGGTGACGCCGAGCTCGCGCTGCAGCTTCTTCAGGAACGTGCGCGCCTCCAGCCGCAGCCGGGCGTCCAGGTTGGACAGCGGCTCGTCGAACAGGAACGCCTGCGCCTGGGTGGCCATGACGCGGGCCAGCGCGACGCGCTGCTGCTGGCCGCCGGACAGCTGGCCGGGCCGCCGGTCCATCAGCTGCTCCAGGCCCAGCCGGGCGCCGACCTCGGCGGCCTTGGCGTGCCGCGCGGCCTTGGCGACCTTCTTGATGCGCAGCGGGTAGGCGATGTTGTCGCTGACGTCCATGTGCGGGAACAGGGCGTAGTCCTGGAACACCATGGCGATGTCGCGGCCGCCCGGCTGCACGCCGGTCACGTCCCGCCCGCCGATCACCACCGCGCCGCCGGTGGCGGTCTCCAGCCCGGCGATCGTGCGCAGCAGCGTGGTCTTCCCGCAGCCCGAGGGGCCCAGCAGGGCGAAGAACTCGCCGTCGGGGACGGTCAGGTCGAGCGAGTCGAGCGCCTTCACCCCACCGGGATAGACCTTGGTCAGGCCCCGAAGTTCGATAGCGGCCATTTAGCGCTTGATCCCTCCGTGGAAGCGGAAGCCGTACTTCTTGCTGACGAACAGGTACATGAGCACCACCGGCACCGAGTAGAGCAGGCCGAAGGTGGACAGCACCTTGAGGTTGGCCTGGCCGCCCTCGGTGTAGAGGGTGTACATGATCACCGCGGCGGGCTGCTTCTCCACGTCGCTGAGCAGCAGGAACGGCATCAGGAAGTTGCCCCACACGTTGGCGATGGTCCACACCGCGATCGTCGCCAGCCCGGGCCGCACGACGGGGGTGACCACGTGGCGGACGATCTGCAGCGGCGAGGCGCCGAACACCCGCGCGGACTCCTCGTAGGACTTCGGCGTGGCGTCCATGAAGTCCTTGATCATGAAGATCGCGGCGGGCAGCAGGCCGCCCGTCATGATGAGGATCAGCCCGGTGTGCGAGTCGATCAGGTTGAGCTCGATGGCGAGCTGGAACAGCGGCACCATCGCGGCCGTCCCGGTGATGATCGAGGAGAGCAGCAGCAGCGCGTAGAGCAGCGCGTCACGCCCCGGGATCCGGACCCGGCTGAGCGCGTAGGCGGCCAGCGCGGACAGCACCACCACGAGCAGCGCGGTGCCGATCGCCAGGATCAGCGAGTTCACCAGCGACCAGAGCGCGTACGGATGCTCGATGATCGTCTGGAAGTTCTCGAACGTGAAGTCCGGCATCCGGACCTCGTACGACGGGTCCGAGGTGAACGGCGCCGCCGCCAGCCACAGCAGCGGGATCGTGAAGAAGGCCAGAAGCACCGCGATCAGCGTGTAGAAGCCGATCCGGCCGGCCCACGTGCGGGTCATTTCTTGCTCCTGAGCAGCCGCAGGTAGAACACCGCCACGACCAGGTTGATGAGCAGGATCACCGTGGAGATCGCCGCGCCGTAGCCCAGGTCGCCGTTCTGCAGCGCGACCTTGTACACGTGCACGGCCAGCACCTCGGACTTGCCGTCGGGGCCGCCCGCCGTGAGCAGGAAGGGGCTGAAGTCGTTGAACGTCCACAGGCTGATCAGCAGCAGGTTGGTCAGGATGTGCCCGCGGATGTGCGGGAACACCACGTCGCGCAACTGCTGCCAGCCGGACGCCCCGGCCAGCCGGGCGCTCTCCAGGTGCGACGGTGGCACGTTCCCGAGCGCCGCGCCGTACAGCATCATCGAGAACGCGGTGCCGCGCCAGGTGTTGAAGATGATGATCGACAGCATCGGGTAGTCGAGCAGCCAGGCGAAGCCGGGGATGCCGAGCAGCGCGTTGAGCGTGCCGGCGTCACGGTCGAGCAGCGCCACCCACAGGAACGACACCACGGCGCTCGGCAGGATCCAGGCCAGGATGACCAGGCCCTCGACCACGCTCTTGAGCGTGCCGCGCCGGTCCTTCAGCATCCAGGCCAGGGTGAAGCCGAGCACGACCTGCCCGATGACGGCCGAGCCCAGCACGAACTGGAAGGTCAGCCAGGTGGAGTCCCAGAACTCCGGATCGGTGAGGGCCTTGACGAAGTTGTCCAGCCCGACGAACTGCGGCTCGGCCGCGGCGACCCCGGTCAGCCGGTAGTTCGTCAGCCCCAAGTAGATCACCCAGAGCGCGGGGAAGACCAGGAAGACCGCGATCAGCGCCAGCGCGGGCGCCACGAAGGCGCCCGCGCGCAGCCGGCCCAGGCCCGCCGCGTCGGAGCTGTAGCGGCGGGCGGGGGCCGGGCTGACGACCTCGGCCGGCTCAGGCGGCGATGTTACCTGCGCCACCGACGAGCCCTTCGAGTTTCTTCTGGTAGTCCGCGGCGGCCTGGTCGGCCGGGGTGCCGCCGGCCACCGCGGCGGTGGCCTCCTGCAGCGCCACCGACACCTGCGGGTAGACCGCGACCGGCGGCCGGTAGGCCGTCAGCGGGAGCACCTCTTCGGAGATGTAGGTCAGCAGCGGCTCGCCGGCGAGGATCTCCTTGTTGACGTCGGTGCGCGGGGTGATGCGCACGTTGCCGTCCTTGGTCTCCTCCTTCAGCGCCTCGGGCGAGAGCGTGAAGGCGAGCAGCTCGAAGGCTTCCTTCGGGTGCTTGGTTGCGGGGTTGACGGTGCGCAGCGCGCCGCCGGACATGCTGACGAAGTCCTGGCCCCGGATGCCCTTGCCGGGCTCGATGGCCGGGATCTTGGCGTAGCCGACGACCTGGTCACGGTCGTCCATCTTGGCGACGCCGTCCTTGGGGTTGACCACGCCGCGCCAGAAGTAGTCGCCCTCCAGCAGGATGCCGATCTTCCCCTCGGCGAACTGCTGGAACGCCTTGTCGCGGCCCTTGGCCTCCTGCTGGAGCTTGGGGTCGCCGAGGCCGCCGCCGTAGATCTTCTGGTAGAGGCCGAGGGTGTCCTTCATCGCCTGGGAGGCGCCGGTCCACTTGCCGTCCTTCTGCACCTCACCGCCCGCGCCCGCGAGCAGCGGCAGCACGCCCTGCATCGTGGTGGCCTCGCCCATGGCGGTGCCGGCGTTGATCTGGATCGGCACCGGGACGCCGGACGACTTGAGCTTGGCGGCCGCGTCGAGGATCTCCTGCCAGCTCTTCGGCTGCCAGTCCGCGGGCAGCCCGGCCTTGGTGAACAGCGTCTTGTTGAAGTAGAGGACGCGGCCGTCGGTACCGACGGGCAGCGCGTACTTCTTGCCTTCGAAGGTGGCCAGGCCCTGCACGGCCTCCGGGATCTGCTGCCAGCCGTCCCAGCTCTCGGCCTCGGGGCCGACCAGCTCGCCCAGCGGCTTGATGTAACCGGCCTCGGCGAACTCGCCCGCCCAGATGCCGTCGATGTCGATCACGTCCGCGCCCTTGCCTGACTTCAGGTCCAGGGAGAGCTTGGTCTTGTACTGCTCGTCGTCGACACCGCTGGGGACGAACTTGACCGTGACGTCCTTGCCCTTGGCCTTCTGGGCCTCCTCGAACTTGGGGATCACCCAGTTGGCGATGTGGTCGGCGGCGGCCGCGTTCTTGCCGCCGGCGATGGCGTTCTGGCTGATCGTCAGTTCGATGGCGTCACCTCCGCCTCCGCCGGACGACTGGCCGCACCCGGCGAGCCCCAGCGCGGACGCGGCGAGAACCGCGACCACCGACCTTTTCCGCAACACCATGCAAACCCTCCGACACGTCCTAAAAGGGAGGAAGTCAGGGCCAATATGTCATGACATCCATATGACGTAAAGACCTTGCCATAACCAGGAGCGTGCCCACATGCTGCGCCTTTGCCCGTTGGGAGACGGACCGACAGCCCGACACTATGCGATGTACGGGCGGGACCGGCTACCGGGGATACGGCCGGGGCACAACGAGTAACATAGCGGACATCCGAATGTCATGACAATATGCCATAGTGTGCCCGGAAGGCTCCATCTCTGGAGGTGCGTTGTTCGACCTGATCACGATTGGCCGCTGCGGCGTCGACATCTATCCGCTGCAGACCGGCGTGGGCCTGGCCCACGTCGAGACCTTCGGCAAGTTCCTCGGCGGCAGCCCGACCAACGTCGCGGTCGCGGCGGCCCGGCACGGGCTGCGCTCCGCGGTGGTCACCGCCGTGGGCGCGGATCCCTTCGGGGCATGGGTACGGCAGGCGATCCGCGGGTTCGGTGTGGACGACGCCTTCGTGGGCACCTTCGACGGGCCGCCCACACCGGTCACGTTCTGCGAGATCTTCCCGCCCGACCACTTCCCGATCTACTTCTACCGGGGCGAGCATCCACCTGACCTGCGCCTGACGCCCGAATCGCTGGACCTGACGGCGATCCGCGAGGCGTCGGTCTTCTGGTTCACCGGGACCGGGCTCAGCCGGGAACCCAGCCGGTCGGCGCACGCCGCCGCGCTGGAGGCCCGCACGTCCGGCTGGACGGTGTTCGACCTGGACTACCGCCCGACGCTGTGGGAGTCGCCCGAGATCGCCCGCCGCGAGGTGCGGCACGCGCTCGGGCACGCCGACGTGGCCGTCGGCAACCTCGACGAGGTGGAGATCGCCGTCGGCACCCGCGACCCGGAGGAGGCGGCGCAGGCGCTGCTCGACGCCGGGATGAAGGTGGCCGTGGTGAAGATGGGCCCCGACGGGGTGCTGGCCCGCACCAAGGACGAGCACGTGGTCGCCGAACCGGTGCCCGTCGAGGTGGTCAACGGGCTCGGCGCCGGCGACGCGTTCGGCGGGGCGCTCTGCCTCGGCCTGGTGCGCGGCTGGCCGCTCGAACGTACCGTGCGCTTCGCCAACGCGGCCGGCGCGCATGTCGCCGCCCGCCTGTCCTGCGCGGACGCGATGCCCTCCACCGACGAGGTGCTCGCGCTGCAGACGGGAGTCCGTCCTTGAGCGACATCACGCTGCCCCGGAGCGTCGGCTACGAGCAGCTCACCCACATCCGCGCCACCCGGCCGGAGGAGATCGCCCAGGCGGCGGCCCGGCGACGGCGGCGCGGGCTGCCCGGCGAGGGCGAACGCCTGCTGATCATCGCCGCCGACCACCCGGCGCGCGGCGCGCTGGCCGTGCGCGACCGGCCGCTGGCCATGGCCAGCCGGGTCGACCTGCTCGACCGGCTGCAGGTGGCGCTGGCCAGGCCCGGCGTCGACGGCATCCTCGCCTCCCCGGACGTGCTGGAGGACCTGCTGCTGCTCGGCGCGCTCGAAGGCAAGCTGGCCTTCGGCTCGATGAACCGCGGCGGGCTGCAGGGCTCGGTCTTCGAGATGGACGACCGGTTCACCGGCTTCGACGCGGCCTCCATCGGCGAGATGCGGCTCGACGGCGGCAAGATGCTGTGCCGCATCGACCCGGGGGACCACGCCAGCGTCGCCACGCTGGAGTCGTGCGCCCGGGCGGTCACCGACCTGGCCAGGCGGCAGCTCCTGGCGATGGTGGAGCCGTTCTGGTCGGTGCGCTCGGAGAGCGGGACGGTGCGCAACGACCTGTCGCCCGACGCGGTCATCCGGGCCATCAGCGTCGCCCAGGCGCTCGGCGTGACCTCCGCCTACACCTGGCTGAAGATCCCCGCGGTGGCGGAGATGGAGCGCGTCATGGCCGCCACCACCCTGCCGGCGCTGCTGCTCGGCGGCGACCCGCCGGACGTGGCGGCCGCCTACGCCGACTGGGGGCGCGCGCTGCTCCTGCCCGGCGTGCGGGGGCTCGTGGTCGGGCGCGCGCTGCTCTACCCTCCGGACGACGACGTCGCCGTCGCGGTGGACGGCGCCGCGACCCTGGTGCGAGAGGCACGTTCATGACTTTCATTCCGTACGGCAAGGCCGCCGCGGCTCCGTGGGCCGTCGAGATCACTCCGGGACTGGTTGGGTGGGACTACTCCGGATTGCGGGTCGTCGAGCTGACCGGCGCTCCGGTCGCCTTCGACACCGGCGGCGAGGAGATGCTCGTCCTGCCGCTGTCGGGCTCGTGCACGGTGACCTGCGGGTCGGGGACGTTCGAGCTGGCCGGGCGGCCCTCGGTGTTCGACGGACCATCCGACTTCGCCTACGTGCCGATCTCCGAGCATGTGGTGCTGGAAGGCGCGGGCCGGATCGCGCTGCCGTCCGCGCGCGCCACCCGCCGCCTGGAGGCCCGGTACGTGCCCGCCTCCGCCGTCTCGGTCGAGCTGCGCGGCGCCGGGCAGGCCAGCCGCCAGGTGAACAACTTCGCCGCACCCGAGGCGTTCGAGTGCGACAAGCTGGTGGCCGTCGAGGTGCTCACGCCGGGCGGCAACTGGTCGTCCTACCCGCCGCACAAGCACGACACCGCGGGCCCCGGCGAGGCCGTGCTGGAGGAGATCTACTACTTCGAGGTGGCCGACCAGGGCCTCGGCTACCAGCGCGTCTACAGCTCCGAGCGGGGCCACGCCGACACGCTGGCCGAGGTCGGCTCCGGTGACGTGGTGCTGGTGCCCTACGGCTACCACGGGCCGTCGATGGCCGCTCCCGGCTACGACCTGTACTACCTGAACGTCCTGGCCGGCCCCGCCGCCGAGCGGTCGATGGCCTTCTGCGACGATCCCCGCCACGCCTGGATCCGCGGCTCCTGGACCGGCCAGGAGATCGACCCCAGGCTGCCCTTCGGGAGGACCTCATGAGGCTTACCGTGGCCCAGGCCGTGGTGCGCTTCCTCGCCGCCCAGCGCAGCGAGCGCGACGGCGTGGAGCACCGGCTGATCGGCGGCTGCTTCGGCATCTTCGGTCACGGCAACGTCGCCGGGATCGGCCAGGCGCTCGCCGCGCCCGGCGCGGAGCTGCCCTACTACCTCAGCCGCAACGAGCAGGCGATGGTGCACACCGCCGCCGCCTACGCCCGTGCCGGCAACCGGCTGTCGACGCTGGCCTGCACGTCCTCGATCGGGCCCGGCGCGACCAACATGATCACCGGTGCCGCCGCGGCGACGATCAACCGGCTGCCGGTGCTGCTGCTGCCGGGCGACATCTTCGCCACCCGCGTGGCGAGCCCGGTGCTCCAGGAGCTGGAGGATGCCCGCTCCTACGACATCTCGGTCAACGACGCCTTCAAGCCGGTCTCCCGGTTCTGGGACCGGATCAACCGGCCCGAGCAGCTGCCGTCCGCGCTGCTGGCGGCCATGCGGGTGCTCACCGACCCGGCCGAGACCGGCGCGGTGACGCTGGCGCTGCCGCAGGACGTGCAGGCCGAGGCCGCCGACTGGCCCGACGAGCTGTTCGCCCCGCGCGTGTGGCACATCCCCAGGCCCCGGCCCGAACGCGCCGCCCTGGCCCGCGCCGCCGAGCTGATCAGGACCGCCGAGCGCCCGCTGATCGTCGCCGGCGGCGGCGTCCTCTACAGCGAGGCCACCGCCGCGCTGCGCGCGTTCGCCGAGACCCACGGCGTCCCGGTCGCCGAGACGCAGGCGGGCAAGGGCGCGCTGCCGTACGGGCACCCGATGGCCATGGGCGCGGTCGGCGCGACCGGCACCACCGCCGCGAACGCGCTGGCCCGCGAGGCCGACGTGATCATCGGGATCGGCACCCGCTACAGCGACTTCACCACGGCCTCCCGCTCGCTGTTCGCGCCGGACGCCCGGTTCGTCAACCTGAACGTGACCGGCTTCGACGCGGCCAAGCTGTCCGGGCTGCAGCTCGTCGCCGACGCCCGGGAGGGCCTGGCCGACCTGTCCGCCGCCTGCGAGGGCTGGGCCACCCCGGAGGCCCACCGCTCACGCGCCGCCGAGCTGTCGCGCGCCTGGGACGCGCTGGTGGACGAGGCGTACGCGCTGGACGGCTCGCCCCTGCCGCAGCCGGCCGTGATCGGCGCGGTCAACACGGCGGCCGGCGACGACGGCGTGGTGATCTGCGCGGCCGGGTCCATGCCCGGCGACCTGCACAAACTGTGGCGGCCCAGCGGGCCGGGCAGCTACCACGTCGAGTACGGCTACTCCTGCATGGGCTACGAGATCGCCGGTGGGCTCGGCGTGAAGCTCGCCGACCCGGCCCGCGAGGTGTTCGTCATGGTGGGCGACGGGTCCTACCTGATGATGGCCCAGGAGCTGGTCACGGCCGTCGCCGAAGGGATCAAGCTGACCGTCGTCCTGGTGGACAACTCCGGCTTCGCCTCCATCGGCCGCCTCTCGGAGAGCGTCGGCGCCGAACGCCTCGGCACCGCCTACGCCTACCGGGGCGGCGGCCGCTACGACGGCGGGCCGCTGCCGGTGGACCTGGCGGCCAACGCGGCCAGCCTCGGCGCCACCGTCGTGCGCGCCGACACGCTCACGGACCTGCGCAAGGCCCTGGACGCGGCGCGGGCCGCCACCACGACCACCGTGATCCACGTGCGCACCGACCCGCTCGTCGACACCCCGTCGTCCGAGGCGTGGTGGGACGTCCCGGTCGCCGAGGTCTCCACCACCCGGGCGGCCCAGGAGGCGCGCGGCTCGTACGAGAAGGACAAGCGGGAACAACGCCCGCACCTCACCCCGCACTCCTAGGCCCTCCTGAGCCGTCCCGGCCCCTCCCAGACCTCTGGGAGGGGTTGCCCCCGGCGGCGGAGGGAAGGCCCCTGAGCAGGGAAAAAGGGGGCGGGGATGAGGCCATGGCGAGCGCTGGGCTGGATCGCGATCATCGCGGTGGTGCTCTACTGCTACTCCATCGTGAGCACCGTGGTCCTCTCGGTGATCATCGGTCTGTTCATCACCGCCCTGCTGCACCCGCCCGCCCACTGGCTGGTACGGCGCGGCCTCAACCGGGCGCTGGCCACCGCGGTCGTCTTCGTCGGCGGCCTCCTGCTGGCCGTCGGCCTGGGGGCGCTGCTCGTGCCGCCCACCATCGCCAGCGTGGCGGAGATGCACGCGAGCGTAGGCAAGGTGCTGGACGAGTTGCACCGGTTCACCGCCTGGTTCGGCCTGGACGACCAGCAGCTCCTCAAGCAGGCGCGCGAGTATCTCGCCCAGCAGGAGCACCAGATCACCACGGGCGCGATCGCCGGCGTGCGGACGGCGGGCGAGATCGTGGTGGGCGGCGTGCTGGCCGTCATCCTGGCGGTCTACTTCACGCACGGCGGCGACCGGCTGTTCCGCTGGCTGGTGGAGCTGTTCCCCGCCTCCGCCAGGCAGCGGCTGATGGAGACCGGTGAGCTGGTGTTCTCGGTGATCGGCCGCTACATCCGCGGGGTGGCGCTCGTGGGGCTGGTCGACGCGTTCTTCATCGGCCTCGCGCTGTGGATCCTCGGCGTGCCGATCGCGCTGCCGCTGGCCGTGCTCACGTTCGTGGGCGCGTTCCTGCCGGTGGTCGGGGCGTTCATGGCGGGGCTGCTGGCGGCGGTGGTGGCGTTCGTGGCCAAGGGCTGGCTGATCGCGCTGATCGTGGTCGCGGTGACCGTGCTCGTGCAGCAGATCGAGGGGCACGTGCTGGCGCCGCAGATCTACGGCAAGGCCCTCGACCTGCCCGGCGCGGTCATCCTGGTGGCCATCACGGTCGGCAGCGTGATCGCCGGCATCACCGGCGCCTTCCTGGCCGCCCCGGTGACCTCGGTCATCGTGGCCCTGCTCAGCCACGGCCACCTCAGGAGATCCGGTACTCCAGCTCCAACTCGTGCCTGATCGGGATGCCGTCCGACTCGGCCGGGATGTCCGGCTTGAGGTTCCTTGCCCGGTCCACGCCGTGCCGGTGCAGCGCGATCAGATCGAACCCGTAGCGCTGGTAGAAGCGCAGCGCGCCGGTGTTGTCGTTGGTGGTGGTCAGCCGCAGGACCGGCGCCCCGAGCGCGACCGCCGCGTCTCGGACGGCGTCCAGCAGCAGGGTGCCGACACCCCGGCCCGGAACGAGCGCGTCGATCGTGACGACCTCCACGAACCCGTCACGCCCGGCGTAGGTGACCGCCCCCGCGACCTCGTCCCCGTCGTACGCCAGGAAGCCGGGCAGTGTCGCCGCGTCGATCAGCTCGCCCCGCCCCAGGGCCATGATCGTGGTGCCGCCCCAGCTCCCGGTCAGGACCCGGGTGACAACAGGAAGATCCGCGGCCCCGATGGGTCGCACAGAGATCGTCATGGGCCCATTATGAGCTGTATGCGATGGGTTACCTTCGACTGTTTCGGCACCCTCGTCGACTGGCGGCACGGCATCCGCACCAGCGCCGAGCTGATCGCGCCCGGTCACGGCGAGCGCCTGCTGGAGGCGTACGGCAGGCACGAGCTCGACGTGCAGGCCGAGTCGCCCGCGATGCGCTACCGGGAGGTGATGGCCGAGGCGCTGCGACGGGCGTGCGCGCAGGAGAAGGTGCCGCTCAACGCCGACGACGCCGCGCTGCTGGGCGACACGCTCCCGTACTGGCCGGTCTTCCCCGACGTGGGCACCGAGCTGTCGGCCGTGCGCGAGGCCGGCTGGAACCTGGCGCTGCTCACCAACTGCGACCGTGACCTCATCGCCCAAACCCGCCGCCGGCTCCCGGTGCCCTTCGACGCCGTGGTGACCTCCGAGGACGTGGCCGCCTACAAGCCGTCGCACGCCCACTTCACCGCGTTCGAACGGGCCTACCGGCCCGAGCGCTGGGTGCACGTCGCGCAGAGCTACGTGCACGATCTCGTGCCCGCGCACCAGCTCGGCCTGCACCGCGTGTGGATCAACCGGAACGGCGAGCGGCCCGCCGACCCCGCGATCCCGCAGGAGACGCAGCCCGATCTGCGCGGCCTGGTGCGGGCGCTGTGACCCGTCAGGCCCGCTGTTCCAGCACGTCCGCGATGCCGGCCAGGAACTCGTCCACGTCGGCGATCAGGTAGCCCGCCCGGAACATCACGGTGGCGAACTTCGCCTCTCTGACCTCGGCGGCCGTCACCGGATAGTCGGTGGTGCCCCTGAGCGTGGCCACGATCCGGTCCAGGAACGCGTCGACCTCGTCCTCGTTGTAGCCGGTGCCCATCCGGCCGGGCCGGAACGCCACCCGCTCCACCCGGGCGGCCTGGCCCTCGAACCACTCCTCGCGCAGCATCTCCCCCGTCGGCTCGGCCATGGCCAGCCGGACCGGCGCCTTGACCATGGTCTCCAGCGCCACCACGAACGCCTCCAGCGCGAAGTCGACCGCCGTCTCCTGGTAGCCGCCCCGCCTGGCCCGGAACGTCGCCGTGCGCACCTCGTCGGCGGTGACGCGCTCGACGTCACGCGGGCCCCTGCCCAGCGTCGCCTCGATGCGCCCGATCAGGGCGTCGACCTCGACGGGGTCATAGCCTGAACGCATACCCATGACGCGTGGAAAGCGGTTCAAGCCCAGTCCTCCTGAGTTCTGCCGGGGGGTCGCGTCCCATTGTGAAGCTCTTTATCACGACAATGCGAGCCGGGCTATACCGTTACATCACCATGCGCCTGAGCAACGTGTCCTTCCGCTACAGAAGACGTGATCAATCCGTCATCCGGGATGTCAACTCCCAGGTGTCTCCCGGCGACGTGATCGAGCTGAGCGGCGTCAACGGGGCCGGCAAGTCGACCCTGCTGCGCCTGCTGGCGGGGCTGATCAGCCCGACCACCGGGACGATCACGGGACGACCGGCCGTCGTCGGCCTGGCCCCCGACCGCTTCCCCATCGAGCAGCCGTTCACCGTGGCCGGCTACCTCGACCACATGGCGCGGGCGCGGGGCGGCGCCCGCTGGCAGCCGTGGGCCGAGCGCCTCACCATGAACCATCTGCTGGACGTACGGCTCGGCGAGCTGTCCAAGGGCAGCGCGCACAAGGTGGGGCTGGCACAGGCGCTGATGGCCGAGCCGGGGCTCCTGCTGCTCGACGAGCCGTTCGCCGGCCTGGACGCCGACACCCGCGACGCCCTGCCGCCGATCGTCGCCGACCTGTCGGCGCGCGGCGTCGTCGTCGTGGCCAGCGACCACCAGGGCGGCCTGGGTGTCCTGCCCTCGGTGCGGCACTGGTCCCTGCGTGACGGCGTGCTCAGGGAGACCGCGCAGGCCGCTCCGGCACTGCCCGAATCCGTCACCGTCGAGGTGACCCTGCCCGCCGGCGAGGTCACGACCTTCGTGCAGCGGATGCGCGCCGAGGGCTACGCGGCCCGCGAACTGACCGAGGAGAGCCGATGATCGCCCTGGCCGCCTTCCGGGTGGCCGCCTACGTCCGGTCGCACCGCGTCTACCAGGCGCTGCTCATGATCCTGGCGCTGCTCGCCATCGTGCACGGCAGCCGCGCGCCCCGTGGGCTGGAGGTGCCGGCGCTGACCGACTCGGCGGCGCTGATCATCCCGTTCCTCGCCTGGGCCGCCAGGAGCCTGCTCGACACCGAGCCGGACCGGCAGCGCGAGCTGTCCGCCACCATCGCGGGCGGGCGCCGGCGCGAGCTCGCGGCCGGGCTGCTGGCCGCCCTGGCCGTCTGCGTCACCTTCGACGCGCTCGCTCTGGCCTGGGGGGTGCTGCTGGGGGTGAGCGCCACTCCGCAGGGCGCCGAGCTGGCCGCCGTGCTGGCGCTGCACGTCCTGGCGGTGCTCGCGGGCCTGGCGCTCGGCGCGCTCACCAGCCGGGCGATCCTGCCGTCGCCGGCCGTGTCGATCATGGCGTTGCTCGGCGGCTTCCTGGTGATGCTGCTGGTGAGCGCGTCGCCGCTGCACTGGCTCAGCGTGCCGGTGACCGCCTGGATGCGCGCCGCGAGCGCCGGCCTGCTGGCCGACCGGTTGCCCGCGCTGGGGGCCGCCTCCCTGGCCTGGTGCCTGATCGGCCTGGCGGCGTACGCCTGGCTGCGCCGTACGCGCCCCTGAGCCTCGTCCGGCGGCGGGTCGGGGCCCTGGGTTTATTCGGCGGCGGGCTGGGGCCCTGGGTTATTCGGCGGCGGCGAGCTGGCCGCAGGCGCCGTCGATCTCGCGGCCGCGGGTGTCGCGGACCGTCACCGGCACGCCGTGGAACTGCAGCCGCCGCACGAACGCCCGCTCGTCCTCCGGCCGCGAGGCGGTCCACTTGGAGCCCGGGGTCGGGTTGAGCGGGATCAGGTTGACGTGCACCAGCTTGTTCTTGACCAGCTTGCCGAGCAGGTCGGCCCGCCACTCCTGGTCGTTGATGTCCTTGATCAGCGCGTACTCGATGGAGACGCGCCGCTTGGTCCGGGCCGCGTACGCCCAGGCGGCGTCGAGGACCTCGGCCACCTTCCAGCGGGTGTTGATCGGCACCAGCGTGTCACGCAGCTCGTCGTCGGGCGCGTGCAGCGACAGCGCGAGCGTCACCGGCAGGCCCTCGTCGGCGAGCTTGCCGATGGCCGGCACCAGGCCGACCGTGGAGACCGTGACGCCCCTGGCCGAGATGCCCAGGCCGTGCGGCGCGGGCTCCACCATCCGGCGCACCGCCCCGATCACCTGCTTGTAGTTGGCCAGCGGCTCGCCCATGCCCATGAAGACCACGTTGTTGACCCGGCCGGGCCCGCCGGGCACCTCGCCGGCCGCCAGCGCGCGGGCGCCGGAGACGACCTGCTCGACGATCTCGGCGGTGGACATGTTGCGGGTCAGCCCCGCCTGGCCGGTGGCACAGAACGGGCAGTTCATGCCGCAGCCGGCCTGCGACGACACGCACATCGTGGCCCGGTCGGGATAGCGCATCAGCACCGACTCCACCAGAGCGCCGTCGAACAGCCGCCACAGCGTCTTGCGCGTGGTGCCGGCGTCGGTGGTCATCTCCCTGACGGAGGTGAGCAGCGGCGGCAGCAGCGCCGCCAGCTTCTCCCGGGCGGCGGCGGGCAGGCCGGTCATCGCCTCGACGTCGGTCGTCAGCCGCTCGAAGTAGTGGCGCGAGAGCTGGTCGGCGCGGAACGCCTTCTCGCCCAGCTCGGTGACGGCGGCCCTGCGCTCGGCCATGGACAGGTCCGCCAGATGCCTGGCCGGCTTGGCCCGGCGCGGCGCGACGAAGGTGAGCTGGCCTGGCTGCTGGGACACGTTCCTGCCTTTGTTCGTACGGTTACCGACCAGGGTAGTGAACGCCTGCCCCGGCGGCGTCATTCCGGAGAGCCTCGCACGAGGGCGACCGGGCGATCTACAGTTCTCACGTATGGCGATTTTCCGGTCTGCGTCGGGCGAGGGGCATACCGAGGTCGTCCTCACCGCCGGCAATCCGTACGGAAGCCGGACGCTCGTGGTCGAGCGGGACGAGGACTCCTCGGTCGCTTACCTGTGCGCGCCCGACGGAGGCGTGCGGGGCGCGGTGTGGCTGGCCAACCACCGGCCCGCGCCGGCCGTGATCGACCTGTCCCGCGTCAACGCGGGGCTGCCGCCGCTGATGCCCCGGGCCGGCACCCTGCACCCGCAGGGGCGGCGGCCGCTGGGGCAGCTCACGCCGCTCTGGTTCGAGGAGGGCGACGGGGTGGCGCTCTACGAGGAGGACGACCTGCTGGCCGTCATCCCCGGCTGGGCCGACATGCACCGCGGCATGCCCGGCTACGCCCGCGACGCCGTGGGCGAGTCACCGTTCGCGTGGGCGCTGTCGGAGGCGCTGGAGGGGCTGCGGCCGCGCATCTCCAACGCGCACTCCTACTGGCGGTGGCGCCGGGCGGAAGGGTCGTGGCCGTCGTTCCAGGAGTTCGTCATGGGCCATCTGGAACGGGCGCTCGGCCCGGCGGGCCGCTACTGGGACGCCGGCGGCGACCGGCTGCCTACGGTCGGCATCACCGAGCGGCCGCCGCACGGCGAGCGGGGCTTCACCGTGCTGTCCACGGTCGGGATGAGCTGCCAGCGGATGCCGACGGTCGAGCAGTGGCTCGACACGCCCGGCGCGTACGCCAGGATCGAGCTGGCGGTCGCCACCCGCGACGACCCGCGCGACGCGGCGCTGCTGCTGGTGTGGCTGGCGCAGTATCCGTGGCACTCGGTCACCTGGCTCGGCAACGGGCACACCGCGAAGTGGTATCACGACCCGTCGACGTTCCCGCTGGGCGCTGGGTACTCCGGGGTGCTCATGCAGGCCGACGCCCCCAACATGCCCGACATGTCGGGATTCGCGTTCGGCGGGGAGGTCGTCCGGTGGCTCTGGCTCACACCCGTCACCGCCGAGGCGCTGACGTCCTGACTCCTTTCCCGGCTTCCCGGGCTTCTTAGACGAACAGGGTCAGGAGCAGCCACACGGGCACCAGCGTGGTCACCAGCGAATCGAGCCGGTCCATCAGCCCGCCGTGCCCCGGCAGGATCGTGCCCAGGTCCTTGAGGCCGAGATCGCGCTTGATCATCGACTCGATGAGGTCGCCCACGGTAGCCAGCACGGCGGCCAGCACCCCGATGATCGCCCCCTGCCAGGGCTCCCCGCCCAGCAGCCACGTCACCAGCCACGCCCCCACGGCCGTGCACGCGACCACCGACCCGGCCAGCCCCTCCCAGGTCTTCTTCGGGCTGATCGGCGAGAGCTGATGCCTGCCGAACAGCACCCCCGCGACATAACCGCCGACGTCACTGGCCACCGTCACCGCGACGAACACCACCACCCGGTGCGCCCCGTCGTCCGGCGCCAGCAGCAACGCCACGAACCCGGCCAGCAACGGCGGATAGAACAGGGTGAAGACCGACGCCGTCGCGTCCCGTACGAACCCCTCGGAGCCGGCGCTGAACATCCGCCAGATCAGCAGCACGAACGCGAAGACCACGAACGTGCCCAGCAGCCACACGCCGCCGCCCCAGTAGGCGCCCGCCTGCATGGCCGCCACGGCCGCCACCACCGGCACGGCGGGCACCTGGATGCCGCGGGTCGCGAACGCCCGCACCAGCTCCACCACGCCGACGCCCACGGCTCCCGCGACCACCAGGAGGAAGAGCTCCTTGACGGTGTAGAGGGAGACGATGACCAGCGCGCCCAGCCCCAGGCCCACCGCGATCGCGGCGGGCAGGTTCCGGCCGGTGCGGCTGGTCCCGGCCGTACGTTCTTCCACAGAGTCTCCATGAGCCACGGCCCCCGCCATCAGGCGAGGGCCGCGCGGCGAGCCGCTCAGACTTCGAGCAGCTCGGCTTCCTTGTGCTTCAGCAGCTCGTCGATCTTGGCGACGTGCTTCTGGGTGAGATCGTCGAGCTCCTTCTCGGCGCGCCGGACCTCGTCCTCGCCCGCCTCGCCGTCCTTGACCATCTTGTCGAGGATCTCCTTGGCGGAGCGGCGGATGTTGCGCACCGACACCTTGGCGTGCTCGCCCTTGTTCCTGGCGACCTTGATGTACTCCTTGCGGCGCTCCTCCGACAGCTCGGGGAACGACACGCGGATCACCTGGCCGTCGTTGCCGGGGTTGACACCGAGGTCGGAGTCGCGGATCGCCTTCTCGATCGCGGTCATCGAGCCCTTGTCGTACGGCTGGATGATGACCATGCGGGCCTCGGGCACATGGAACGAGGCCAGCTGCTGAATCGGAGTCGGCGAACCGTAGTAGTCGGCATTGATCTTGTTGAACATCGAGGGGGTGACCCGGCCGGTACGGATACCCGCGAAGTCGTCCTTCGCGACCGAAACGGCCTTGTCCATCTTTTCCTCGGCTTCGAGGAGGGTTTCGTCGATCACAGCGGCTCCCTGTCTTCTAGCTGGCGGTGTCGGGCTCGCACCCTCATTTGCCTGCGGGACTCACCAGCGTGCCGATTTTCTCACCGCGGACCGCACGCAGGATGTTGCCCTCGCCCATCAGGTCGAAGACCACGATCGGCAGGTCGTTGTCCTTGCACAGACTGATCGCGGTGGCGTCCATGACCGCCAGGTCACGAATCAGCACCTCGCCGTAGTCCAGGTGGTCGAACCTCACCGCATCGGGATTCTTCCGTGGATCGGAGTCGTAGATCCCGTCGACCTGCGTGCCCTTGAGCAGCGCCTCGGCGTCGATCTCCAGGGCGCGCTGGGACGCGGCGGTGTCGGTGGAGAAGTAGGGCGAGCCGAGCCCGGCGCCGAAGATGACCACGCGCCCCTTCTCCAGGTGCCTGATCGCCCGGCGCGGCAGGAACGGCTCCGCGACCTGCTGCATGGTGATGGCGGTCTGGACGCGCGTCTCGACGCCCCGCCGCTCAAGGAAGTCCTGCAGCGCGAGGCAGTTGATGACCGTGCCCAGCATGCCCATGTAGTCGGCGCGGGCGCGGTCGATGCCCCCCTCGGACAGGGTCGCGCCGCGGAACATGTTGCCGCCGCCCACCACGACCGCGACCTGCACACCCTCGCGCACGGCCTCGGCGATCGAATCAGCCAGCTGATCGACCACGGCGGGATCGATGCCCAGCGGCTCGCCACCGGCGAACGCCTCACCCGACAGCTTCAACATCACCCGCTTCCAGCGCAGCGGGCTCTGGTTCCGGGACGAAGAAGCCGCCGACGTGGCGGGCTCCTGACTGTCCTGCACGGCGGCGGCCTCCCTCTATTGGCGGTTCTGTTGGACTAGCTCCGGCCGATCGGGATCGTACGCCCCACCGGCCGGATCGCATCGCACCGGCCCCGGCCTGAGCCGGGGTGCCCGGGGCTTGCCGGAGAACTTCGCTCCAGCCTATGCCTGGCCGACCTTGAACCGGACGAAAGCGAGGACCTGCGCGCCGTTCTCCTCGGCGTACTTGCCCACGCTCTTCTTGTTGTCCTTCACGAAGGCCTGCTGGAGCAGGGTGAAGTCCTTGTACCAGCCGTTGACGCGGCCCTCGACGATCTTGCCGATCGCGGCCTCGGGCTTGCCCTCCTCGCGGGTCATCTCCTCGAAGAGCTTGCGCTCCTTCTCGATGACCTCGGACGGCACCGCGTCGGCGTTCAGGTACTGCGGGGCCATCGCGGCGGCGTGCTGCGCGACGTCCTTGGCCACCTCGGGGTTGGCCTTGTCGAGCTGCACGAGCACGCCGACGGCCGGCGGCAGCGCCGGGTCGGTGCGGTGCATGTAGGCGCCGATGTAGCCGCCCTCCAGCACCTGGAACCGGCGGATCTCGATCTTCTCGCCGAGCGCGGCGTTGGCGGCGTCGAGGTGCTCCTTGACGGTCTTGCCGTCGAAGGACGACTCCAGCAGCGACGGCACGTCGGCCGGCTTGCTGGCCAGCACGTGCGCGACGACCTGGGCGGCCAGCTCCTGGAAGCGCTCGCCCTTGGCCACGAAGTCGGTCTCGCAGTTGAGCTCCAGCAGCGCCGCGGCGGAGTCGCCGTCCTGCTGGAGCGCGACCAGGCCGTTGGAGGCGGTGCGCGCCTCGCGCTTGCCCACGTCCTTGGCGCCCTTGAGACGGAGCAGCTCGATGGCGCGGTCGAAGTCGCCGTCAGCCTCCTCAAGAGCCTTCTTGCAGGCCATCATTCCGGCAGCGGTGATCTCGCGAAGCCGCTTGACGTCGGCCATGTTCACGGAAGCCATTACGTTTCCTCGTGGGATGTCGTCGTGGGTTGTTCGTCGTGGAAGGGGTGGGCGCCGCCCACCCGCTTGTCGGTACGGCACCGGGTGCCGCACGAAAGCCTCTCGATGAGCCCGGGAGCGTTACCTCTGCCCGAGCCGTGCCCTTTCGACCCTCGCTCCGGGTTTCTCCGGACCGATTCCCCGGCCTGCGCCGGTCCACCGGCCTCGGCGTGCGCCCGGTCCACAAGCCTGAGCGTGTGGCGGTCCACCAGCCTGAGCGTGAAGCGGTTTGCCCGCCCGAGCCCCGGTGGTCCGCCCGGCCCAAGACCGGCGGGCCCGTGCCTTGTGGCAACCGACCGGCCCGAGCCTGTGGTCGTCCACCGCCCGTCTCCGGAGGCGGCCCGCCTACCCGGCCCCCAGGCCGTCCACCGGCCGGAGCCGATGGCCTGTGCCAGTCCACCCGAGCTGGTGATCCACCGGCGTGAGCCTGTGGGCCGCCGACCGGGCTTCCGGCCCGCCGACCCGGGCTCCTGGACCACCGGCGTGGGCCTGCGGGCCATTCCCCTGGTCGGGGTGGTTCGGAGGGTCTCCGGCCGGCGGCGATCCGGCCGACCTTTCGATCGGCCGGATCGGGGAGCCTAAGCCGGTCCAAGCCCGAAGGCGTGGGCGGAAGGCGTCAGGCCTGCTGCTCGGTCTCGCCCTCGGCCGCGGCCTCAGGAGCGGCCTCGGCGGGAGCCGCCTCAGCCTCGGGAGCGGCCTCAGCCTCAGCGGCGGCCTCGGGAGCGGCCTCGGCGACGGGGGCCTCGGCGGGCGCCTCGGCGGCCGGAGCCTCAGCCGGAGCCTCGGCAGCCGCCTGCTCGCCACCGCCCTGCTCGATGAGCTCGCGCTCCCACTCGGCCAGCGGCTCGGCCGCGGCCGGCTTCTCGTCGCCGCGAGCGGCGCCGGAGCGGGCCATCAGACCGGCGGCGACACCGTCGGCCACGACGCGGGTGAGCAGCCCGACGGCGCGGATGGCGTCGTCGTTGCCCGGGATCGGGTAGTCGACCTCGTCGGGGTCGCAGTTGGTGTCGAGGATCGCGACGACCGGGATGCCAAGCTTCTTGGCCTCGCTGATCGCGATGTGCTCCTTCTTCGTGTCGACGATCCACACCGCGCTGGGCACGCGGCCCATGTCACGGATGCCGCCGAGCGTGCGCTCGAGCTTGTCCTTCTCACGGCGGCGCATGAGGAGCTCCTTCTTGGTGAGCCCCGACGCGGCGACGTTGTCGAAGTCGAGCTCCTCGAGCTCCTTCAGACGCTGAAGCCTCTTGTGCACGGTGGAGAAGTTGGTGAGCATGCCGCCCAGCCAGCGCTGGTTCACGTACGGCATGCCGACCCGGGCGGCCTGCTCGGAGATGGCCTCCTGAGCCTGCTTCTTGGTGCCGATGAACAGGATCGTGCCGCCGTGGGCGACGGTCTCCTTGACGAAGTCGTACGCACGGTCGATGAACGCCAGCGACTTCTGCAGGTCGATGATGTAGATGCCGTTGCGCTCGGTGAAGATGAAGCGCTTCATCTTCGGGTTCCAGCGCCGGGTCTGGTGGCCGAAGTGAACGCCGCTTTCGAGCAGCTGTCGCATGGTGACGACGGGGGCCATGTGCTGGTCCTCCAGGTCGGGGCGCCCCGCGGGTGGGCGCGATTCTCGGTTGTGACGCGGCAGCCGGCGGGCTGCCGCCCTGATGCCCCGGAACCGCTCCAGCCGGGCCGAGGCCCGGACCGATGGCGCGGTCCTTCGTGAGGCATGCGAAGTCGGCCTGTGGTCACAGGCCATCGAAAAGTCTACCTCCCATGCCACCCCCACCTGACCGTTCAGGTCAACGGGCGGCACGTACGGCTCATCCGCCGGAGTCGTGGTCCTCGCTGGGCAGCCCGGGCACGGGCCGGTCCGCGTGCGGGAACAGGCTCACCTGCGCCTCCGCCACCCTCGCCCCGGGAGGCGCGTCCTCCTCGCTGCGATGCCGGGCGACGTACGGGGCGAGCAGTTCGTCGATCTCCGCGTTGAGCCGCCCCATCTCCTCGGCATCGACCCTCAGCAGGGTCCGCTTGAACTGCATCACGTCCCGCCACTCCGCCGGCTCCCGGTCCGCGGAGGACAGCGCCCGCTCCAGCTCCCTTTCGGCCTCCTTGCGAACCGCCCGGATGAGCAGGTCCTTGGCCTCCCGTACGTCCGGCCGGTCCTCCGGCAGGAAGCCGATCGCGAGTGGCCTGTCGACGGCCTTCCACAGCCGCTCCCGGCCGTCGCCGCGCGGCGGCGCGTCCTCAACGAACCCGTACTTGGCCAGCATCCGCAGGTGATAGCTGGCCGCGCTGGGCGTGATCCCGGCGACCTCCGCGACCTCGGTCGCGGTCGCGGACCTCCCGGCTCCGAGCCGGTTCAGTATCGCCAGCCTGGCTGGATGGGCCAGTGCCCGCATCGCCTTCGGATCGTCCAGCTCCATGCGCCAACGGTACCGGGACATTCATGAAAGGTTGCCTTCACAACTCTGAAGGACTATCTTCATAGTTGTGAAGGGATCCCTTCACAACTATGTCCCTCCTTGGAGTCCCCCATGGCCACCGCGCCGCTCACCGAATCACCGCTGCGCAAGCAACGCGACTACCGGCTGCTCTGGTCGGCCCGTACCGTCTCCATCACCGGCTCCGAGGTCTCCAAGCTGGCCATCCCCCTGACGGCGGTCACCCTCCTGACCGCCGGACCGGCGGAGATGGGTCTCCTGACCGCCGCCGCCTCGCTCCCCGCCCTGCTCTTCGGCCTCCAGGCCGGCGCCATCACCGACCGCCTCACCAGGCACCGCCCCCTGATGATCGCCTGCGAACTCGTCTCGGCCGCCGCCGCCGTGACCGTCCCTGTGGCCTGGCTGCTGGGCGTGCTGACGGTCCCGTGGCTGATCATCGTCGCCCTGGTGATCGGCACCGCCGGCGTGACCTTCCGGGCCGCGAACTTCCCCCACCTGGCCGCGATCGTCCCCGAGAACCAGCGGACCTCCGCCCTGGCCGGCTTCCACGCCTCCTACTCGCCCGCGTGCGTCGCCGGCCCCGGCCTCGCCGGCCTGCTGGTGCAGATCCTCACCGCCCCCCTGGCCGTCCTCGCCGAATCGCTCACCTTCCTCGCGTCGGCCCTCCTCCTGCGCTCCATCCGCACCCCCGAACGCGCCGAACCCGCCCCCACCCGGGGCATGTGGCGCGACATCACCGAAGGTCTGCGCGCCAGCATCACCATCCCGACCCTCCGCGCCCTGCTCGGCGCCGGTGTCACCATCAACTTCTTCGCCATGGCCTACACGGCCGTCTACATGCTCTACATGCTGAACACCCTCGGCATCCCGCAAGCCCTGATCGGCGTCCTCGTCGCACTCAGCGGCGCCGGCGGCCTGCTCGGCGCCTGGGTCACGACCCGTCTGTCCAAGCGCTTCGGCGAGAACCGGGTCCTGCTCGCGGCAGTGCTGTTCTTCCCCCTGGAGATCCTGGCGGTCGGCCTCCTGGAGGGCCCTCTCTGGTTCAACCTGGCCGTACTCGCCACCATGGGCATCCTCACCGGCGGCATCGTCGTCGCGTTCGCCACCTGCATGGGTGCCATCACCCTGCGCGACTCGCCCCAGGAGCTCCGCGGCCGCATCAACGCCACCATGACCTTCGCCGTCCAGGGCGTCCTGGCCCTCGGCGGCCTCACGGGCGGCTTCCTCGCCGAACTCCTCGGCCTGCGCCCTGTCATCCTCATCTGCGCGGCCGGCATCGCCCTCAGCACCCTGTGGATCTGGACCTCTCCACTCCGCCTCCGCTGACCCGCCCCCCGGCGGCTCACGCTCACCAGGCGGAAGCCCCACACCCACCGCAGAGCGCTCCCCGTCGCACCGCCCCGGGATCCCCTTCACCGCCCCCTGACAGTTCCCAGGGC
>NZ_LAVL01000045.1 GCF_001083785.1 Nonomuraea sp. SBT364 | reverse complement strand
CTCCCACCCCCCGAAGGCCCCTGGCCCACGACCGGCACCGTGTCGGTGTATCTGTGCTCGCCCGATGCCGCCCTGGAGAGGTGCGAGAAGGGCCCCGCCGGGGAGGCGGAGCTCCGCGCGATCGAACAGACCCTCCGGGGCATTCCCGGGGTGTCCAGGGTCCGCTTCGAACCCAGGGAGGAGGCATTCCGGATCTTCACGGAGACTACCGACAACGACAACTTGCTCCGGACGACCCGCCAGGAGGACATGCCGGAGTCGTTCAAAGCGGACCTCTCCACCCCAGGTGGCATGCGGACCGGTGAACTGGAGGCGCTACGCGGCGTGGCGGCGGCGCGGGTTCTCGGGACGTCCTTCTGGGCCGGCAAAGCCGACCTCGGCATCAGCCTCTGCCTGGCGTCCTTCCGGGAGGAGGACAGATGCAAGGGCCGCACCACCACCCCCCAGGAGAAGGCCGCTGTCTACGAAGCCCTCCAGGCCATCGACGGCGTGGGCACCATCTACCTGGAGAGCAGCGAGCACGCGACCAAGAACGTCAACGGGGTGCTTCTCGAGGACATGGGCGTCACCCTCCCCGAGTACTTCCACGTCGTCCTCGACGACCCCGGCGTCGCCGATCAGGTCAGGCGCACGGTGAAGGCGCTCCCCGGGGTCGGCGTCGTCACCCATCACCGGCCATGGACACCGGTCACTGAAGGCCGCTCATGAAGGACTTGGCCAGCTTCTCCAGCCCCTCGCGCGCCGTCGAAGGGTCGAAGGCCGGTGCCTGGTAGCCGTCGGCGCCGACGATGCCGCCACCGGTCGTCGTCCCCCTGAAGGTGAACTCGACCGTCCGGTCACCGGCCAGCACCTTGATCAGGAGCTCCATCCGGGGCGGCCTCTCCGGCTCCCTCGGGTCGGTCGTGGCGGAGATCACCGCGAACGCCTTGTCGCCCAGCCCGGCGATCTGCTGGCGGGGCTCGTAGGTGGTGTGGCTGACCTCGTTGCCGATGCCGCCCTGGGCGCGGTAGCGGTCGTACTTCTTGGCGTCCCTGTCGAACTGGAACGCCGATCCGCTGTCGCCGCCGCCCCAGTCGGTCACGTGCACGTTCAGCCGGCCGCCCCGGGCGGTGTACTCCTGCCCGGGCTCGTGCTCCACCGCCTCGGTGATGTTCCAGGTGCAGCCGGTCTGCTTGATCCTGCCGTCGTTGCCGCCGACGGACGGCCCCTCGACGGCCGGGAAGAACGCCGCCTCGATGTCGCGGGCGGCCAGGATCGCGCACGGGCCGGTGAGCTTCACCTTGCCGGCGTCCTTGGCCATCTCCGCGGCGATGCGCTCGGCCACCTTGTTCGCCGCGGCCCGCACCTCGTCACCGCCGGGGTACTTGTTCCCGGTCCGGTTGTCGCCGCCGTACTCGATCTCGATCAGCCACGGCCCCTGCAGGACCCTCACCACGGCTTTCAGACCGCTGTGCCCGATCGACGACTGGCTGTACGACGCGTCGCCGTACTGCAGCTCCTTGATCTCGCCGAACGACGAGCCGGAGGTCTTGCCGTCGACCCGCTTGCCGTCCCGCACGTTCACCCGCCGCACGGCCGATTCCTTGTCGTCGGCGAAGCGCTCCTTGGCGTACGTGAGCGCGTCCCGGCTCTCAGAGCTCTTGGCCTCGACGCTGATGCTCAGGTGGCGATAGCCGATGACGCCGTTGCCGACGTCCATCTTGCTGTTGCTCCACGAGCAGCTCGCCCGCTTCTCGCTCTCGGTGGCCGCCGCCGTGGCCGCGTCCCTGCCGCCGTACCTGCCGTCGGTGACCATGCTCTTGCGCAGCGCGTCCGGGATGGCGGCGCAGAGCTGGTCGCCGCTGATCGGCCGCAGCTTCACCGCCTTGGCGACCGGCGACCGGACCGGTTCGCGCGGGTCGCCGATGGCGCTCAGCTTCGGCCGGGGCTCGCCGCCGCCCCCCTGGCGGAGCAGCAGCCAGCCCCCGGCCACCGCGCCGATCAGGACGACCACGCCCACCACGGCCAGGATCGCGATCAGCGGCCCCTTGCCGCCACTCTTACGCCGTTGCGGAGGCGGCCACTGCCCGCCAGGCCCAGGCCCTCCTGGTCCTGGTCCCCCTGGTCCTCCCGGACCGTACGGTCCGTGCGGGCCTCCTGGACCTTGCTGGGGAGGCCACGGCGCTCCGGGGCCGCCCTGGGAGTTCGGCGGCGGACCGCCGGGCTGCCATCCGGGCTGTGGCCCGGGTGCTCGGTGCGCTCCGGCGCCCGGCGGCCGGGCGGGCATCGGTCCGGGGGACGGCGGGAAGGGCGTGGACACTCAGCGACCTCTCGGACAGACCAGCGATGTTTCGGCGCAACCCTCGGCGGCGCACGTGCCCGTTCTCCAGGCATGGCAGGTCATAAGCCTAAGGTCACCCAAACCACGAGCATGTCAGGCAAACACCCGACAAAGCAGGATTTCGACAGAAGGTCGGCGATCGTCCGCCTAACCGACCCGGCCGAGGAACGCCCGCACCCGGCGCCCGTGACGAGCCCACCAGGTCCGCACCCACAGGAACTGGAAGAACCCGAATACGGCGATCATCGTGAGCGCGTCGGCGACGTCCGCGGCAGATGTCGCATGCCGGAGATTCCCGTAGGTCTGCTCGATCATGCCGACGGCGATCGGCAGCGTGACGAAGAGAAAGACCCCCAGGCACACCGCCGTACCGGGAACGACGAAGGCGGCATAGAGCCGCACCGCCCGCCGCTCGCGCGCCGGCAGCGCCCGGCTCGGGTCCGCCCCGCCCCTGCGGACCACCGCCCCGAGGACGTGACGGACATACGCGGACGCGTCGCCGTAGAGGTTCCGGCAGCGGGCCAGATCCTGCACCACGAAGTAGATGTCCGTCCGCATGAAGAACATGAACTGGGTGCCGAGCATCAGCACCTGGGTGATGTAGAGCGTAGCCGCGAAGACGTGGAGCGGCCCCGGATCACTGACGTTGTACAGGGCGAGCCCGACGACGCCGAGCACGCCGTTGATCGCCATCCCCGAGAGGTAGACGGTCATCCGCGTCCGGCGGGAGGCGGCCCAGATGCCGCTCACGTCGGTCTGCGCGACCAGGAACTGCAACCTGGTCCCCAGCGAGATCCGGCCGGGCACGCCCGCGGCGCGCGCGGTCAGGAGGTGCCCGAGCTCGTGCAGGAAGATCACCGACCAGGCGAGGAGCGCCTGCGAGAGAACGACCAGGCTGCTCCACGGCGACCAGATGATCTCCGTCGCGGTGGGGATCCTGGCCACGCCCGCGGCCATCAGCACCGCGCAGCCGACCAGGAGGGACAGCACGCCCCAGCCGAGCGCGGGATGCAGGAGCCAGCGCACGTGCCGGGGCGCCACCCGGTCGAACGACGAACGGCTCGGCGCCTGGACCTCCGGCGCGTCCTCGTGATCGGCGGCGACGAATCCCAGCCTCTTCAGGCTTCCGACGAACCCGGACACGTCGACCGGCTCACCATGTCTGGCCTCCAGCGCCTCCGCGACGCCCTCGACACTCATCCCGTCGGTCAGCATCTCGATGACCCGCACCCCGACCTCGGGAAGCGCGACGAACACCCCGGTGTCCACCCGGCCGACGATCCACTCGTCGCCTTCCTGGCGCACCGCCAGCTGATGGAGGCGCACCGAGGCGTCCGAGGGAACGGCCCTCATCCGCCGGCTCCGCAGTGCGTGCAGTCCGGACGCGGTGCCTCGGCCGTGATGACGAAGCTGTGGTCGGGGGCGACCAGGTTCATCCCGTAGACGCAGTTGACCGGCAGCTTCGGCGCGCCGGTGATGAGCGCCATCGCGGCATGGGCGAGCAGGGTCCCGGACATCACCGCGGAGATCGCGTTGGCCGGATGCGAAGGGGGTACCGGCTCGTCCTGGTCGACGACGGGGTGGCGGTCCCGGTCGCTCAGACGTACGCACTCGTAGCAGGGCCCCTGCCCCGGGCGGAAGGCGCCCGCGGTGATCTGGGGGCCGTGGTAGCCCCCGTAGACCCAGGGGATTCCCAGTTTGAGCGCCGCCTGGTTCGCCCATCCCCGGATCTCCAGCGGGCGGTCACCGGCCAGTACGAGGAGGTCGTACCCCTCGCCGAGCTCCACGAGATCGTCCGGTCCCAGAACCTCGCGCCGCTCCCCGGAGAGCTGGATGTCGGAGTTGTGCGCGCGCAGGCGTTCCACGGCGGCTTCGACCTTGGGCCGCCCGATGTCGTGCTCGGTGTACAGAACCTGCCGGTTCAGGTTGGAGAGCTCCACCACGTCGGGTTCCACGCAGTGGATCCGGCCCACGCCCGACATGGCCAGAGCCAGCGCGGCCGCGCCCCCGGTGCCGCCCACGCCGACGACGACCGCGGCGGCGGTGCGCAGCCGCTGTTGCGGGAGCCAGTTGGGCTCGCCGGGGTTCAGGTTCATCCACTGGTAGAGCTGTGTGCTCCGGCTGTATCTGTCCTGCTCACGCGGCGTGAGGCCGTCCGGTGGCGGCTCCGCGGCGTCTTCGACGTAGCCGGTGCCGATCAGCTGCCGGAGGCCGTCCAGCAGCTCGTGCTCGCCGAACCGGGGGAAGCGGTCAGCCAGGGTCGCCGCGATGTCGTCAGGCGATCTTGTGCCGTCCATGAGCTCCAACATGGCCCAGATCCAGCCGTCCGGGTCCTTCAGCTCGACCGCGATCTTGTAAACCGTGCCGCCGAGGCGCACCCGGCCGTCGGCGAGCCGATGCGGCCGATGCGGGGCCTTGACACGGGGAAGCCTCACCTGAATCTCCTCTGCTCATCAGCGGGTGCCGGGGCGGGCCCTGCGTCTCGCCTGGCCCGCCCCCCTTCATGCGCCGCTCACGGGTTACCCCGCGCCGCAGCCGGGATTGTTCGCAGGGCAGGCCTGAGTGGTCTCGACACGGTCGAGCTCACGGATCTCGATGATCTGCATGATGTGCACCCCCTTCCGATCAACGCTGCGATCTGTCACGACGGCCCACGGCCGCCGGGCGGGAATCAGCCGCTGCCGTGCGTCGGGCACCCCTGAGTGGTCTCGACACGGTCGAGCTCACGAACCTCGATGATCTGCATGATGCGCACCCCCTTCCGATCAACGCAGCGATGTCACGCCGGACCCGGGGTCAGGCGTAGTTGCAGTCCTGGCAAACCCCGGTCGTCTCGACACGGTCCAGCTCGCGAATGTCGATCTGCATGTCACACATCCCTTCGGCTTCCGGTGGGCGGCGTCGGTTCCGCCTTGTTGAAAACCGTAAGGGCCCAGGCTTTACTTTCGTTTTTGATGCGCTATAACCCCGAGGGGCCCCCGAACGCCCAGGTCAGCCGGGGGGACCGCCGATCGGGCACAAAAAAACGGCCCTCGCCGAAGCGAGGACCGTCTGAACAGACTTGCCCCCCGCGCCCGAAGGCGTGGAGGGCAAGACACAACATGTGGAGGTGGCGGGAATCGAACCCGCGTCCTTCAACCCCAAGGCAGGGCTTCTCCGGGCGCAGCCTGCTGTGATTTTCTCAGCCCCGGCGATCTCGCAGGCGAGTCACCGACGGGCTCAGCCACTGTTTGGTTTCCCGATCACCCCCGTGGCCGGGTTGATCGGTTGAGCCTTCTAACGATGCCAGATCCCGGGCCGAAGGCACGCCCGGGCTGACAGAGGTTTCGCTACTTAGGCAGCGAGAGCCAGGGAACCCTGGCCGACCTCAGTGCGCTTAGAATTGGCACTTGTTGTTTGCGGTCACAGGATTAACGAGGTTATGTCCGCAGTCCTCGGCCCGCTTCACCTGACTTGCAAGGTCAAAGTCGAAGCCAGTCACCCCCTGTGCAGTTGTCAACACGAGCACCCCGGGAACCCGGGGAGATCGCGCAACACTGACGATACCCTTCACAACACCGAGGACGCCAACTCAATTCCCGGCATGGCGAAACCCCCGGGAACGTGGCACAGACGCGCGCGTTCCCGGGGGCCGACCGGCAGGGTCGAGCCGGTCCGGACGGCAGGACTTCCCCCGAGATGAGGTCCTGAACTCGTCACGGCGACTGGTCCCGCAACCCCCCGAGCGGGCCCAGTCACCCAGTAAGACGCAGCCGGACCCGAAAATGGTTGCTCTCGGTCACAAGAAATCACGGAGCGTCATTGAGGGCCGCGAAGAAGCTGCCCGCCACGGCTGCCGGATCGTAGTTGCGGGTCAGCGCCGCGATCGCGACGTCACCCTGCCAGCCGACGAACCAGCCCAGTTGCTTGTCCTCGTCGACGGCCGTCGCCCGGACGCCGTGGACGCGCCCGCGCCCCGCCTGCGCGGGGGTGCCCGTCGCGCCGGCCTTCATCATCGACACCAGCGCCTTGCGCACCGCGGGGTCGACGGGGATCGGCTGCGGCTGCGGAGCCGGCGCCATCTCCGCCGAGGGATCGGGCGAGTTGGGCTCGGTGACCAGCACCGGCGGGTGCCAGGTGCCGGACGCCACCGCGCCCGCCACCAGCGCCATGCTGAGCGGGCTCATCAGGACGCTCTGACCCGCGATGGCCTGGGCCTTCTCGGCGTCGCTGGACAGCTTGGGCAGCGACCCGCTGAACGACTTGAGCGGCAGCCGCCACGGCTTGCCGATGCCGAAGCTGTCGGCGCTCTTGGCCAGGTCGGCGGCGCTCACCCGGCGGGCCAGCGAGGCCAGCGCGGTGACGCAGCCCTTGGCGAAGTTCTCCTGGAAGGTCGGCGTCGTGCCGGTCATCTGGCTGGTGTGCGCAAACCTGGCCCCGCCGACGGACCGCTCGGCCGGGCAGGGCAGCCGCTGCGAGATGCGCATCCCGGACTTGACCAGCGCGTCGGCGGCCACGACGGAGAACGCGGTGCCCGCCGGGAAACGGCCCGCCAGCGCGTCCTTCTCCTGGTGCATGCCCTTGGCGCCGACCGCGAGGATCTCGCCCGTGCGCGCGTTGACCGCCACGATCGCGCTCGTCCGCGTCGCGGACACGGCGTGCTCGGCCGCGGCCTGCACGGAGCTGTCGATCGTGGTGTGCACCGAGATGTTCTGCCGGCCCGGCCACTCCTTCAGCGAGGCCATCTCGCGGCCCGTCTTGAGGTCGAGCGTGATGACCCTGGTGCGGGTGGAGCCGGTGAGGTAATCCTGGTAGGCCTGCTGCAGGCCGCTCTGCCCGATGGAGTCGCCGGCCCGCTGCGGGCCGCCGAGCTTCTGCTCGGTCTCCGGGGTGAGCGCGCTGACCTTGCCGACGATCTGCTTGGGATCGTCCGGGTCCACCGGCTGCTCCTGCGGCACCGTACTGATCTCGGGGATCGCGTCGAGCTTGGACTTGATCGACAGGTAACGGGTGCGGCCGAACGTCACCAGCGGCACCGTCACGTTCGGCGGCGCCGAGCGGATCCGGCTCAGCAGCCGGTCCTCGGCGTAGCCGGTGACCAGGGAGAGCTGCTTGACGACCTCCTCGGCACGGTCGCCGAGCTGCGACGGCACCACGCCCGCCACGTACAGGTAGGTCTGCTCCTGCAGCGCGTTGCCGTCCTTGTCGACGACCGGCTGGCGCGAGCGTGGCTCGGTCTTGACCGCGAACCGCTGCCCCTCCTGGAGCTTCGGGTGCAGCACCGACGGCGACCAGCGCACCCGCCAGCTGCCGTCGACCAGGTGCAGCGGCAGCACGCCGTCGTAGACCCACAGCGGGTTGTTGTCGCCCAGGTCGACCTCGGCCGCGAAGTCGGCCCGCGACTCGTCGCCGGTCACCTTCACGCTCTTGATCCTGAACCGGAACGAGGCCGCGTCCAGCTGCAGCTTGACGTCGGACAACGCCTGGCGCACCTTGGCCGGGTCGGCGTCGGTGCGGCCGGCGGCCAGCTCGTAGTCGTTGGACTGCCAGCCCACGAGGAAGTCGCGCACCGCGTCGTGCGGCGAGGCCTCCTCGAAACAGGCGGTCAGCGTCATGCTCGCGACCGCCAGCGTGACGGTCGCGGCGAGCGTGCGACGGACTCGGCTCATCGGCTGCGGTGCCGGAGCGCCCGAGCCATCTCCCGCTTGGCCTGCTGCTCGGCCAGCGACTGCCGCTTGTCCCAGTCTTTCTTGCCCCGGGCGAGGCCGATCTCGATCTTGGCGCGGCCGTCCTTGAAGTAGAGCGAGAGCGGCACGATCGTGAGCCCGCCCTCCTTCGTCTTGGCGGCGAGCTTCTCGATCTCCTTGCGGTGCAACAGCAGCTTGCGCTTGCGGCGGGCGGCGTGATTGGTCCACGTCCCCTGGGTGTATTCGGGGATGTGGACGTTCATCAGCCACGCTTCGCCGCCGTCGATCGTGGCATAGCCGTCGACGAGCGAGGCGCGGCCCTCACGCAGCGACTTCACCTCGGTGCCCTGCAGCACGAGCCCCGCCTCGAAGGTGTCCTCGACGTGGTAGTCGTGCCGGGCACGCTTGTTCTGGGCGATGACCTTCCGCCCGGTCTCACGTGGCATGCTTCGACCTTACCGGCGTTTCGTCAGACCCTGAGGTAACGGCGAAGCGTGACGAACGACGCCAGCACACAGATCAGCACACCGATGACCATGGTCAGGGTGATCACGGATGCGACGTCGTTCCACCCGATCTGCGCGCCCAGCGCCAGGTAGCGGCCGATCTCCTCGAACAGGAAGACCTTGGCGACGATCAGCATCACCGCCGCGAACACGCCGCCGACCAGGCCGGCGATCATGCCCTCCATGACGAACGGCAGCTGGATGTAGAGGTTGGAGGCGCCGACCAGGCGCATGATGCCCGTCTCGCGCCGCCGGTTGAACGCCGACAATCGCACCGTGTTGCCGATCAGCAGGGCCGCCGCGAGCACCAGGATGATGGCGACCGCCAGCGCCCCGCCCCGCAACTTGTCCAGCATGACGAAGAACTGCTCGATCAGCTCTTTCTGGTTCATCGCCTGCGCCACACCCGGCTGGCCCTTCAGGGCGTCGATCACCGGCTGGTACTTGTCCGGGTCGGCCAGCTTGACGCGGAACGAGGTCGGCATGTCCTCGACCTTGGTCGCGTTGACCAGCGGGTTGTTGGAGGCGGAGTCCTGGAAGTTCTTGTAGGCGGTGGCCTGGTCCTCGAAGTAGACCTTCTCGACCCCCGGCATCGCCTTGATCTGCTGCTCCAGCGCCTTGGTCTGGGCGTCGGTGATGGCCTTGCCGTTGCAGGCGGGTATCTGACTGTTCTTGGCGCAGAGGAAGACCGATACCTCGACCTTGTCGTACCAGAATCCCTGCATCATCGTGACCTGGGCGTTGATCATCAAGCCGACGCCCAGCATCGCCATGCCGACCGCGACGGTGATGATGACCGCGATCGTCATGGTCAGATTGCGACGGAGGCCGATCCAGACCTCGGAGAAGATGAAGTTCGCCCGCATGTTGTGTCAGCTGCTCCCTGCTCAGTACGCCTGGCCGTAGACGCCACGCGACTGGTCGCGGACGATCTTGCCGTCCTCCAGCTCCACGACACGCTTGCGCATGGAGTCGACGATGGCCGCGTCGTGCGTGGCCATGACGACCGTGGTGCCGGTCCTGTTGATCCGGTCGAGCACCTTCATGATGCCGATGCTCGTCGCGGGGTCGATGTTGCCCGTCGGCTCGTCCGCCAGCAGGATCATCGGGCGGTTGACGAACGCGCGGGCCATGGCGACACGCTGCTGCTCGCCACCGGACAGCTCGTCGGGCATCCGGTGGGCCTTGCCCTCCAGGCCGACCAGCTCGATGACCTCCGGCACGACCTTGCGGATGAACCGCCGGGGCTTGCCGATGACCTCGAGGGCGAACGCCACGTTCTCGTAGACGTTCTTGTTGGGCAGCAGCCTGAAGTCCTGGAACACGCAGCCGATGCGGCGGCGCAGGTGCGGCACCTTGAAGTTGGAGAGGCGGGCCAAATCCTTGCCGGCGACGTGGATCGCGCCGGAGTTGGGCCGCTCCTCCTTGAGGACCAGTCGCAGGAACGTGGACTTGCCTGACCCCGAAGGGCCGACGAGGAACACGAACTCGCCCTTGTCCACGTCAACGGAGACATGGTCGAGAGCGGGCCGGTTCTGGTTCGTGTAGACCTTGGTGACATTATCGAAATGGATCACGAGAGCATCACGGCATGCCAGTCTAGGGGTCAGGACGGAGCGAGGGTGGCACATGCCCACTTCCCGCCGCACGCCGATCGGGGACGCCCATCTTTACCGATGATCGACGTTCCGATTGGCCAGAGCACAGTCTAGGGGGAAGACTGGCATGGAACGTCCATAACGGAAACAAAACGATTGTGCGGCTAGACTTGGGGCTGACATGAGTTGCCAACACCTCGTATGCGCGCAGTGCGCCCACCCCGTCATCGAGGGCCGCTGCTCTCTGTGCCGCGCCAACCGGGAGCGGATGCACGGCCACGGCTTCGCCGGGCTGTCACCCGCCGCCCTCGTCGTCACGCTGCTGGTCGTGCTCCTGTTCGCGGCCCTGGCCCTGCGGCACCTAGGCGGGCTCTGACTCCTGGCGGCGCATCCAGCGGATCTCCGACTCGATGAAGCCGTCGAGGTCGCCGTCGAGCACCGCCGACGGGTTGCCCGCCTCCGTGCCCGTGCGCAGGTCCTTCACGATCTGGTACGGGTGCAGCACGTAGTTGCGGATCTGGGTGCCCCATGACGTGGTCGTGGTGCCGCGCAGCTCCGACATCTTCTCGGCCTCCTCCTGGCGCTTGCGCTCCAGCAGCTTGGCCTGCAGCACGTTCATCGCCGTGGCGCGGTTCTGGAGCTGCGAGCGCTCGTTCTGGCAGGAGACCACGATGCCGCTCGGCAGGTGGGTGATGCGGACGGCCGAGTCGGTCGTGTTGACGCCCTGCCCGCCGGGGCCCGACGAACGGTAGACGTCGACGCGGATCTCGTCCTCGTTGATGTCGACGTGGTCGGTCGTCTCGACGACCGGCACCACGTCCACCCCGGCGAACGACGTCTGCCGGCGGCCCTGGTTGTCGAACGGGCTGATGCGCACCAGCCGGTGCGTGCCGTGCTCGCCGCGCAGCGTGCCGTAGGCGTAGGGGGACTTGACGGCGAAGGTCGCCGACTTGATCCCCGCCTCTTCGGCGTAGGACGTCTCGTAGACCTCGGTCGAGTAGTTCTTCCGCTCGGCCCAGCGCAGATACATGCGCAGCAGCATCTCCGCCCAGTCGGCCGCGTCGACGCCGCCGGCCTGGGAGTTGATCGTGACCAGCGCCTCACGGGCGTCGTACTCGCCCGACAGCAGCGTGCGGACCTCCAGCGCGCCGATGTCGGAGCGCAGGGAGGCGAGCTCCTTGTCGGCCTCGGCGCGCGTCTCGTCGTCGCTCTCCTCGGCGGCCAGCTCGAAGAGCACCGACAGGTCGTCCAGGCGGCGCACCAGCCCCTCGACCCGGTTGAGCTCGCCCTGCATGTGCGAGAGCCGGCTGGTGACCTTCTGCGCCTTGTCCGGCTCGTCCCACAGGTCGGGGGCGGCCACCTGCGCTTCCAGCTCCTCGATCTGCTTGCGCATCGCGTCGAGGTCGAGCACGTCCTGGATGCTGCGCAGCGTGCCCGCGAGCTCGTTGATCTCTTCTGCCGGATCGATGACTGCCACGTCTACCTAGGGTACGCGACCCTCGCGTGCCCCAATAACATGGCGAGCGTGCGTGTACACGGTCGGCTGCAGGCGCTGGCACTCACCGTCGCCTTGCTGACGGGGGCAGCCGGCTGCTCGAGTGCTGCCGCCCCGGCCCCCAGCCCGGCGGCCACGGCCCGCAGCGCCACGCCCACGCCCTCCCCCACGGCGCCCGTCACCGCGGTCACGCCGGAGGAGGCCGCCGAGGTGTTCGCCACCTTCGCCGCCACCGACGACCTGCTGCGCGCCGGCGGCGACCTGCGGCTGGCCATGGAGCTCACCCGCGACGCCGAGGCCCGCCTGACCGCCGCCGCCTTCCTGTCGACCTCGGGCAAGCCGCCGCGCCGCGCCTGGGGCTCCCCCACCCTGTACGTCCCCCGCTTCCCGGTGGGCGAGCGGGCCCCCTGGTTCAGCGTCGTGGCCGACCGCGACGGAGGCCCGACGATGCTGACCTTCGCCAAGTCCGGCGACTGGCGCCTCAGCTCCGCCGCCCGCCTCCTGCCCGACCAGGAGCTCCCGCCCGTCGCCCTCGACGCCGACGGCTACGCCACGGCGATCCCGGCCGCCGACAAGACCATCACGATCAGCCCGCAGTACCTGGGCCCCCTGCACGCCACCGTCGCCGAGGCGGGCGGCGACGGCGTGGCCGCCGGGCTCATCGCCGCCGGCCCCTACACCACCGAGGTCGCCGCCCAGATCACCGCCGACCGCGAGCAGGCCAAGAAGAACGGCTTCAGCTACGACTCGATCTTCACGGCCAACGACTTCCCCGTCTACGGCCTGCGCACCACCGACGGCGGCGCCCTCATCCAGTACGCCCTGTCGCGCACCACCACCACGACCACGAAGACCGCCGAGGACGACTACATCCCCGTGCCCTCCACGGCCCGCTGGGCCATCTCCTCCCCGGTGGTCCGCCGCACCCTCCGCCTCACCGAGGTCCACCAGTACGTCACCTCCGTGCCCCCCTCCACCACCCGCGAGGCGGCCGCGGTCGTAGCCCACGACGGCTCACTCACCCGCGCGAGCGGCGACTAGCCCGCGACGCGCCGGTTCCGGTCAGGAATCGAGAAGCCCCGGCCCACGGGCCACGACTAGCGTCGTGGACATGACCTCCATCGACTCCATCACCCTCGAAGTGGACGACCCCGCCGAGGCCGGCGACTTCTACGCCACCGCCTTCGACCCTTCCGACCGCATTCGCGTCCGGGCCTCGGAGGCGCCCACGACCGGCTTCCGCGGCTTCACGCTGTCGCTCGTGGTGTCCCAGCCGGCCGACGTCGACGCCTTCTTCGACGCCGCCGTGGGCGCCGGAGCCACGACGCTGAAGCCCGCCGCCAAGTCCCTGTGGGGCTACGGCGGCGTCGTCCAGGCCCCGGACGGGACGATCTGGCAGTTCGCGTCGTCGTCGAAGAAGGACACCGGCCCGGCCACCCGGAAGATCGACGAGATCGTGCTCCTGCTGGGCGTGGCCGACATGGCCGCGAGCAAGCGGTTCTACGTCGAGCACGGCCTCACCGTGGGCAAGAGCTTCGGCAGCAAGTACGTCGAGTTCGCCACCGGGTCGAGCGCCGTCAAGCTGGCGCTGTACAAGCGCAAGAACCTGGCCAAGGTCGCCGGCGTCTCTCCCGACGGCACCGGTTCGCACCGGCTGGCGATCGGCGGCGACGCCGGGCCGTTCACCGACCCCGACGGATACGCGTGGTTGTGACCAGGGTGCGCGCCGGCCTCGACCGAAGGAGTTCTCGCATGTGTCACCCCGGGTGGGGCCGTACCGTCGTCCCGGCGCCCCGCCTGGACGACCTGACGCGGCTGCGCCGCGTCCGGGACCGGATCGACCGGGAGTACGCACAGCCGCTGGACGTGGAGGCGCTGGCCCGAGGCGCGCACATGTCGGCCGGGCACCTCAGCAGGCAGTTCCGGCTGGCCTACGGCGAGTCGCCGTACGCCTATCTGATGACGCGCCGCATGGAGCGGGCGATGGCGCTGCTGCGTCGCGGCGACCTGAGCGTCACCGAGGTCTGTTTCGCGGTCGGCTGCTCGTCGCTGGGCACGTTCAGCAGCTACTTCGCCCGGCTGGTCGGCATGCCGCCGAGCGTGTACCGGCGGCAGGCGGCCGGCGAGACGGACGGGATCCCGTCATGTGTGGCGAAACAGGTGACCAGACCGGTCAGGAATCGAGGGGCGTCGATGACCGGCCCGCAACTAGCGTGACCGTATGGACATCAGCATTCAGTCGAGCTTCCTGCCGCACGACGACCCGGACGCCTCCCTGGCCTTCTGGCGCGACGTCCTCGGCTTCGAGGTCCGCGACGACGTCGGCCAGGGCAGGATGCGCTGGATCACGGTCGGCCCCGCCGATCAGCCCGGCACGTCCATCCTGCTGGCGCCGCCGGCCGCCGACCCCGGCGTCACCGAGGACGAGCGCCGCACCATCGCCGAGATGATGGCCAAGGGCACCTACGGCTGGATCCTGCTGGCGACCTCCGACCTCGACGCCGCCTTCGACCGGATCGTGGCGGGCGGCGCCGAGGTGGTGCAGGAGCCGACCGAGCAGCCCTACGGCATGCGCGACTGCGCCTTCCGCGACCCCGCCGGCAACCTGGTCCGGATCCAGGAGCGGCGCTGACGCACGCGCCGGCTACGCCTCCGTGTAGGGGAGGCCGCTGGCCGAGACGAGGGTGCGGATGGCGCGGAGCGCGACCGACAGGGTGGCCAGGTCGAAGTTGTCGCTCTCCCAGATCTCCGACAGCGTCTGCCGCGAACGCCCCACCGCCGCCGAGTTGGCCTCCGCCCAGCGGGCCAGCCGCTCCTCGGGCGGCAGCCCCGGCGTGCTGTGGGCCAGGACGTCCCGGGTGAGTGACGCGTGCGCCGCGTACAGGTCGTCGCGCAGGGCGGCGCGGGCCATGGCGTTCCACCGGTTGTCGCGGGGCAGCGCGATGACCCGTTCCCTGAGCCGGGCGAGCTGGAGGCGGTCGGCCAGGTCCCAGTAGACCTCGGCCACCTCGTTGACCGGCCGGCCGGTCACGGACGAGACCTCCACCAGGTCGAACGTCGAGTAGGCGGGCACCATGGCCGCGACCCGCTCGGCGAGGTCGGCCGGGACGCCGCGGGCGACGAACGTGTCGCGCCGCTCCTCGAAGGCGGCCAGGTCGGGCCCGGTCAGGAGCTTGGGCATGTGGGTGAGCAGCCCGTTGACGCCCTTGACGAAGAAGCCGATCGAGCCTGCCAGGTCCAGCGGCGGCCGCCGGTTGGTGAGCAGCCAGCGAGTGCCGCGCTCGGCGAGCTTGCGCGTCTCGAGGAGCAGGGCGAGCTGGGTGGCGGTGTCGACCTGGTTCTCCAGAGCGTCGACCTGCCGGTAGAGGCTGGCGAAGTCGAAGACCTCGCGGGCCACCAGGTAGGCGCGGGCGATGTCGGGCGTGGACGCGCCGGTCTCCTCGCCGACGCGGAACATGAACGTGGTGCCCATCGAGTTGACGAGCTCGTTCACCACGCCGGTGGTGATGATCTCGCGCCGCAGCGGGTGGGCGTCCATGTACGACCTGAACCGGTCGCGCAGCGCCGACGGGAAGTACGACACCAGCCAGGAGGCGAGGTACGGGTCGTCCGGCAGGTCACTGCCGAGCAGTTCGGCGTCGGCCACCAGCTTGGTGTAGGCGAGCAGCACGGAGAACTCGGGGGCGGTCAGGCCCTCCCTGGCCTGGCGGCGTTCGGCGAGCGCCTTGTCCGACGGCAGGAACTCCAGCTCCCGGTTGACCAGCCCCTCGCGCTCCAGGCGGCGCAGGTAGCGGGCGTGGATGTGGAGCATGTCGACCGACTGGGCGCGGGCGGCGGCGAGCACCACGTTCTGCGCGTGGTTGTCGCGCAGGACCAGGTCGGCGACCTCGTCGGTCATGGAGGTGAACACCTGGTTGCGCTGCTTGTCGGTCAGCTCGCCGTCGCGGACGACCTGGTCGAGCAGGATCTTGATGTTGACCTCGTGGTCGGAGGTGTCGACGCCGGCCGAGTTGTCGATGAAGTCGGTGTTGACCAGGCCGCCGTTGAGCGCGAACTCGATGCGGGCGAGCTGGGTGAAGCCGAGGTTGCCGCCCTCGCCGATGACCTTGCAGCGCAGTTCGCCGGCGTTGACGCGCAGCACGTCGTTGGCCTTGTCGCCGACGTCGGCGTTGGACTCGGAGGTGGCCTTGACGTAGGTGCCGATACCGCCGTTCCACAGCAGGTCGACGGGGGCCCGCAGGATGGCGCTGATGAGGTCGCTGGGCGCCAGCGAGGTGACGTCGGCGGCGATGCCGAGCGCCTCGCGCATCTGCGGGGTGATGGGGACGGACTTGGCGGTGCGCGGGAAGACGCCGCCGCCGACCGAGATCAGCTCGGTGTCGTAGTCGGCCCAGGAGCTGCGCGGCAGCTCGAACAGGCGGCGCCGCTCGGCGTAGGAGCGGGCGGCGTCGGGGTCGGGGTCGACGAAGACGTGCCGGTGGTCGAAGGCCGCCACCAGCCGGATGTGCTGCGACAGCAGCATGCCGTTGCCGAACACGTCGCCCGACATGTCGCCCACTCCGGCCACGGTGAAGTCGGTCGTCTGCACGTCCACGCCGGTGGCGCGGAAGTGGTACTTGACCGACTCCCAGGCGCCCCGGGCGGTGATGCCCATCGCCTTGTGGTCGTACCCGACGGAGCCGCCGGAGGCGAAGGCGTCGCCGAGCCAGAAGCCGTACTCCTTGGCGACGCTGTTGGCGATGTCGGAGAACGTCGCGGTGCCCTTGTCGGCGGCCACCACCAGGTACGTGTCGTCGCCGTCGTGCCTGACCACGTCGGCCGGGGGCACGACCTTGCCGTCGACGAGGTTGTCGGTGACGTCGAGGAGCCCGGAGATGAACATCCGGTAGCAGGCGACGCCCTCGGTCAGGAGCTCCTCGCGCGAACCGCCCGCAGGCGGCCGTTTCACGACGAATCCGCCCTTGGACCCGGTGGGCACGATAACGGTATTTTTCACCATCTGGGCCTTGACCAGGCCGAGGATCTCCGTCCGGAAGTCCTCCATCCGGTCCGACCACCGCAGCCCGCCCCTGGCGACCTTCCCGAACCGCAGGTGCACGCCCTCCACCCGCGGCGAGAACACGAAGATCTCGTACTTCGGCCGCGGCAGCGGCAGCACGCTGATCGCCTGCGAGTCGAGCTTGAGGGAGATGTACGGCTTGCGCCGCCCGTCGACCGTCTGGAAGTAGTTCGTGCGGAGCGTCGCCTGGATCATCTCCAGGTACGCGCGCAGGATCCGGTCCTCGTCCAGCGAGGCGACCTCGTCCAGGGCGCCCAGAATCTCCTCGTGCAGCGCCTCGGCCAGGTCGAACCGGGCGTCGTCGGTGCGCCGCGGGTCCAGCCGGGCCTCGAACAGCTTCACCAGCAGCCGGGCCAGCCGCACGTTGCCCAGCACCACGCGCTCCATGTAGCGCTGGGAGAAGGTGCTGCCCGCCTGGCGCAGGTACTGGGCGTAGACGCGCAGGATCTCGACCTGCTCCCAGGTCAGCCCGGCCTTCAGGATGAGCGCGTTGAAGTTGTCGTCCTGGACGTCGCCCCGCCACAGGGCCATGAGCCCGTCCTGGAAGAGCTGCTTGAACGCGTCCCTGCCCACCTCGGGAGAGGGCGTGTAGCGCAGCCCGAAGTCGTAGATCCAGGCGTTCTTGGTCAGCGGGTCGTTGTCGCGGTCGACCTCGTACGGCCGCTCGTCGACGACCTCGACGCCGAGGCGCTGGATGAGCGGCAGCACCTGGGACAGGGAGATCGGCGAGCCGACCTTGTAGATCTTCAGGCGCCGCTCGCCCTCGGCCGCGTCGTACGGCTCGTACAGGTTGATCTCGATCTCGCCGTCGGCGGCGACCTGCTCCAGGCGGCGCAGGTCGTTGACCGCCATCTTGGGCGGGAAGTCGGCCTTGTAGCCCTCGGGGAAGGCGGACTGGTAGCGCCGCAGGAGCGCCGGGGCCTCCTCCTCGGAGGTCAGCTCCAGCAGGGCCGCGCCCAGGTCGTCGGTCCAGGAGCGGGTGATCGCGGCCAGCCGCGCCTCCAGCTCCTCCACGTCCACGCCCGGCGGCGGGAGCTGCTTGCCGCGCTCGCCGCGGATCACCACGTGCAGCCGGGCCAGCGCCGATTCGCCGATCATCGCGCTGTAGTCGAGCGTCCGCCCGCCCAGCGCCTTGAGCAGCACCTCCTGCATCCGCAGCCGCACGTCCGTGGTGTAGCGGTCGCGCGGCAGGTAGATCAGGCAGGAGATGTAGCGCCCGTAGTCGTCGCGGCGCAGGAACAGCTTGACCTGCTTGCGCTCGCGCAGCCGCAGCACGCCCATCGCGATCGGCAGGAGCTGGTCGACCGAGGTCTGGAACAGCTCGTCACGCGGGAACGTCTCCAGGATCTCGATGAGGTCCTTGCCGTCGTGGCTGTCGGGGGTCAGGCCGGCCGCCTGCAGCACGTCGGCGAGCTTGCGCCGCAGCACCGGGATGCGCGAGATCGACTCGTTGTAGGCCACGTGCGTGAACAGGCCGAGGAAGCGGCGCTCGCCGATCACCTCGCCGTCGGGCGTGAACAGCTTCACGCCGATGTAGTCGAGGTAGGCGGCGCGGTGCACGGTGGCGCGCGAGTTGGCCTTGGTGATGATCAGGAGCTGCTTCTCGCGGGCCTTGGCGCGCACCTCGGGCGGGAGCACCGAGAAGCTCTCCGAGCCGATCTTGTCGTGCCGAAGTATGCCCAGCGCGGCGCCGGGCAGCGCGCGCAGCGCCTCGCCCTGCTCGGTCTCCTCCAGCCGGTACTCGCGGTAGCCGAGGAAGGTGAAGTGCCCGTCGGCGAGCCAGTGCAGCAGGTCGAGGCTGTCCTCGACCTCCGCGGGCTCCAGCGGCGGCGGGTTGACGCTCAGGTCCTCGGCGGTCTGCACGGCCAGCGCGCGCATCTTGGCGAAGTCCTCGACCGCGTGCCGTACGTCGGCCAGCACCCGCTGCAGGTCTCCCTCCAGGCCCCGGAGCACCTCGGGGTCCGGCTGCCGGTCGATCTCGATGTGCATCCAGGACTCGACCATCATCTGGCCGGTGACGTCCTCCTGGCCCCGGCCGAGCATCCGGCCGGTCAGGTCGCGGCGCACCCGCATCTGCGGGTGGACCACCAGGTGCATGCCGATGCCGTGCCGGTCGAGCTCCATGGTCACGGAGTCGACGAGGAACGGCATGTCGTCGGTGACGACCTCCACGACGGAGTGGCCCGGGTCCCACCCGTTCTCGTCCAGAGTCGGGGTGTAGGCACGGATCACGGCTCTGCCCTGGGGGCGCGTCTCGGCCAGCTGACGCTGGGACATCGCGGGACCGTACACGTCGACGGGGTTGCGATCGAGCAGGTCCTCCGGCGCGACGTGCCGGTAGTAGACGCGCAGGAAAGACAGTGCCTCATCGGGGCTCACGTGATCACTGCTCACCGCGCATCGTTGCGCGGCTCTTTGGAGCAGCTCATCCTTGGCCTCGTCGAGCGGCATTTCGCTCTCACTCCTTTGTGAGGGTTCGCCTGGACTTCTCACAGCCAGGCCCTGAGTTCCCACAGCAGCGGGAAGTAGTGCAGTCGGACGCGTCCCCGCAGGTAGGGTGCGCCCGTCGAGCCGCCGGTGCCCGATTTCGTGCCGATTTGCCGTTCGACCATCTGCACGTGCCGCATGCGCCACTGTGCGGTGGTCTCGTCATGCGTCAGCAGGTCTTCGGCCAGTTGCCACAGGTCGTCGTACGACCGGCGGTCCCTCGCCACGGCCAGCAGCGAGCCCATGGTCTCTTCATCGTCGGAGACCGGCAGACCACGTTGGGAGAGGGCGGTCAGATAAGCATCCCACAGCGTGGGCTCCTCCAGCCGCCGCCGCAGCCGGGCGAGTTCGGTGTCGTCGGCGTCGCGGAGCCGGGCGAGGTAGCGGGGATCCTTGGCGCCCGACAGGAACTCCAGCTCGCGGAACTGCACGGACTGGAACCCGCTGGCCGGCGACAGCTTGGCGCGGAAGGCCAGGAAGTCCTGGGGGGTCATCGTCTCCAGGACCTCGACCTGCTCGATCAACACCCGCTCCACCGCGTGCACCCGCTTGAACTGGTGCCTGGCACGCCACAGCTCACCGTCGAACATGGCGGTCCTGGCCACCTCCAGCTCGTGGAGCAGCAGCTTGAACCACAGCTCGTAGACCTGGTGGATGGTGATGAAGAGCAGCTCGTCGGGCGCCCGCGACTCGGGCCGCTGCTGGTCGAGCAGCTCGGCCAGGCGCAGGTAGCCGCCGTAGGACAGGCGGCCGCCCTCCTCACCGAACTGGCGGTCGCGAGGGGCGGCCGCATCTCCGTCGATGCCCACCGAACACCTCCCCTGACCGCCCGGTCCTGGGTGACCGGGCGTACGCCTCGCCGTACCGATATCACCCGAAAAGGGGAGAAACGTCAACGCGACATCGACATCGGTGGATCGTCTCCCGAGGAGGCGGAGGGTTCTTGCTTGAGCTCGTCGAGCCGCTCGGGGACTCCGGCGAGCTCGACCAGCTCGGCCCGGCACTTTTCGCACACGTCGAGGTGACGCTCGAACGCCTCGTGCTCCTCGTCGTCGAGTACGCCGAGAACGTAGGCGGCCACCCCGTCATGCATCAGCCGGCTACCCCCTTGTCCCGCAAAAGTTCACGGAGCGCCCGGATGCCGTAGTAGAGCCGGGACTTCACCGTGCCCGGCGGGATCCCCAGAATCTCCGCCGCTTCACTTATCGTACGGTCCCGAAGGTAGGTCTGTTCAATGACTTCACGGTGTTCGTCCGAAAGGCTACGGAGCGCATCGGCGACCACGATGGCCGACAACGCGCGCTCGGAGCCGTCCGGCACCGCCATCATGTCGACTTCAGGCGGCTCGACCTCGTGAGGTCTCACACTCCTGCGCCGACGTCCGTCGATGACGATTCGGCGGGCCACGGTCAGCAGCCACGCCCAGATGAGGCCCGGTTCCCATTGCAGTCTTGCCGAGTTACGCCAAGCTCGGACGATCGTCTCCTGCACCACGTCCTCGGCCCATTGAAGATCATTACCGGTCGACTTGCGTACGTGGCGCAGTAGAGGGCCGCCGAACTCCTGGTAAAGCACCGCGATGCGGTGCTCGGCCTCGGCATCCGCACTCTCGAACCTGCCGTCGAGGTGACCTAGCACGGGGCACATCTTTACACCTTCGTTATCAGTCCGGTAGCCACTCCGATAACTCCAGTCATTTCTAACTATCTCTGGGCATAGCTGAACCAGCCGGGAAAAGTCCGCGTACCTTCGACCATGCACAGGCTTTTGCGCGGCGAAGTAGTGATGTTCGGCGGCTTCGCTCTCGCGGCAGCGGTCACGATTCTGCTGATCATGCCGCAGGCGAACACGGCCGTGCTGACCGAGGTCACACAGACGGCCACCGGTCCGCTCGGGCCGGCCGACCGCGACTTCCTGGTCAAGGTACGGCAGGCGGGCCTCTGGGAGATCCCCGCCGGGCAGTGGGCCCAGCAACGGGCCGACTCGGCGCGGGTCAAGGACGTCGGAGCGCATCTTGTGGAGGACCACAAGAAGCTCGACGTCCAGGTCCGCCGGTTGGCGGCGCGGCTGGCCGTACCGCTGCCCGACCGGCCGAGCCCGGACCAGCAACGGTGGATGGCGCAACTCGCCGCCGAGACCGGTCCGGCGTTCGACCGCGACTACGCCAGGCTGCTGCGCGCCGCGCACGGCAAGGTCTTCGCTCTCGTGGCGAACGTGAGGGCGGGCACCCGCAACACGGAGATCAGGAAGTTCGCCCAGACGGCGGTGACGGTGGTCATGAGGCACATGACGTTGCTCGAGTCCACCGGGCTCGTCAACTACGACGAGCTGCCCGAACCCCCGATGCCCTCACCCGCAGCACCCGCCCCCGCGGCGGTCGACCCGAGGAGACAACCATGAGATCCAGACGCATGGCCGCGGCCATGTCCGCCTTGGCCATGGTGGCCGGTGGGCTGGTGTCCGCGGCCGTCATCGGCGGCGCGTCACCAGCCATCGCGGACCACTGCGAGGTCGGAGAGCAGCAACCCCCCGGCCAGCAGCAGGACCAGGCCCCGCAGGACCAGGCACCCGAGGGTCAGGCCCCCGACGACCAGGCCCCACAGGAGCAGGCGCCTGACGGTCAGGCCCCCGAGGAGCAGGCGCCTGACGGTCAGGCCCCGCAGGACCAGGACCCCGGCCAGCAGCAGGACCAGCCGGGCACCGGCGACCAGAACGATCAGAACGGCCGGCAGGACGACGGCGACCAGCCCGTTCAGGGAGCCGGCGGCGCGATGATGCTGGACCCCGCCGAGGAGCCCACCGCCGAGACCTTCGGCCGCCGCGGCCGCCCCACCCGCACCCCCACCCAGCAGCCCACGGATCAGCCGACCGACGAGCCCACGCAGGAGCCGACCGGCGAGCCCACCGAGGACCCCACGGCCTCCCCCTCACCCTCCCCCACCGGCACCGATGAGGAGAACGAGTGCGCCGACCTCGGCCCCTTCGCGGCCGACTTCGTCGACATCCGGCAGATCCCGCCGCGCCGCCTCGACGCGCGGACCGGCAGGGGCGGCTCCCGCGGCTCGTTCGTCTCCCGCTGCGGGACGAACCGCGAAGGCCACAACAACCCGGACAACTTCATCGTCGCTCCCGGAGTCCGCAATGGGGCACACCACCTGCACGACTACGTGGGCAACCTGTCGACAGACGCCTTCTCGACCGACGAGAGCCTGGCCGCGGCCGACACCACCTGCCGCTTCGACGACAAGTCCACCTACTACTGGCCGGTGCTCCGTAACCGCCAGGTCGACGCCAACGTCGAGGACCCGGACGGCAACGTCGGTCAGGTCCTGCGGCCTCGCTCGGTGACCCTCCAGTTCCGCGGGAACGCGGCAGCCCGGGTGACGGCCATGCCCCGCTTCCTGCGGATCATCATGGGCGACGCCAAGGCCGCCACGAACGGCGGGGCCAACGCCCGCGCCGGCTGGAGCTGCACCGGCTTCACCAACCGGGTCAGCCCGGACAAGTACCCGCTGTGCCCGCGCGGCAGCCAGGTGGCCCGCATCCTGGACTTCCCGAGCTGCTGGGACGGCCAGAACGCCGACAGCGCCAACCACCGCACCCACATCGTCTTCCCGGACCAGGGCGGCGCCTGCCCGCAGGGCACCAGGGCCGTCCCGCAGCTGCGGATGACGCTGACGTACTCGGTGCCGCAGGGACGCTCGTTCGCCGTGGACGCCTTCCCCGAACAGCTCCACAACCCGGTCACGGACCACGCGGACTTCGTGAACGTGATGCCGGACCGCCTCATGTCGTTCGTCGTCAGCTGCATCAACCGCGGCCGGCGCTGCTGACCCGGCCGCCCTCCCGAGTCGCACCCTCACCCGACCTTGGAGGGAACCGATGCTCCACAGAAGACAACCGCGGCACGCCCCGGGCACCCTGGACACCAGGAACGTCCGGCTCGGGGTGAGCGTCTCGATCGCCGCCATCCTGTTGTCGGGGTTCGCCCTGACCAGGACGGACCGGGGCATCGAGCTGCTCGGCCGCGGGGTGGCCTTCCTCGAGTACTTCGCCGGCGTGTTCGCCCTGGTGTCCCTGACCGCGACCGTCGCGCTGGGGCTGCTCACCACCGAACGCGTCTTCCTGTCCCCGGCGAACCGGGTCCGCGCGCAGCTCGCGCACCGGGCCGCCGCGTTCGCGGGGACGGCGTTCCTGCTCACGCACGTGGCGTTGATGATCTCGCTGGGGCATGTGCCGCCCGCCGCCCTGCTGATCCCCATGACGGGGATCTGGGTGGGGCTGGGCACGCTGGCCTTCGACATGATGATCGTCGTCGTGGTGACGGGCATCGCCCGGGGACGGTTCGCGGTGACCGGCAGGCCCTGGATGTGGCGGCTGATGCACGCCACCTCGTACGTGGCCTGGCCGGTCGCCATCCTGCACGGGCTGACGGCGGGCAGGTGGGCGGCGAGCTGGGTGGCCTGGTCGTACATGGCCAGCCTGGCTGCCGTCGCCTCGGCCCTGCTCGTGCGCCTGCTCGCCACCATGCTGCGGCCGCCGCTGATGGCCGAGCAGGTGGACGCGCCCGCGGTCAGCGACGCCCCGGCCGAGCCGGCCGAGCGGATCGACGCGCCGGTGAGCCTCGCCGAGGCCCGGCGGAAGTATCGGGAGGCGGGATGACCCCGCCCACGACATACCAGGAGAGTCCGTGATCCCGCATTCGGTGCCGCGCGTGCTGCGCATGGGACCGGCCCGGCTCACCGCCGGGCTCGACCACACCCGGCGGCTCGATCTGCCGGCGCACCGCACGCTTCACGGTGACCAGGTGCCGCGCCCCCTCGACGACATCATCGCCCAGGTGGAGGAGGTGGACATGCGCGGGCGGGGCGGCGCGGCGTTCCCGTTCGCGCGCAAGCTGCGGGCGGTCGCCGACGCCGCCCACGGGCGGGAGAGCGTGGTGCTGGTCAACGGCGCCGAGGGCGAGCCCGCCAGCTCCAAGGACGCCATGCTGCTGGTCCGCAACCCGCATCTGGTGCTCGACGGGGCGGTGCTCGCGGCCGAGGCGCTGAACGCCCGCGAGGTGGTCGTCGCCACCGTCGAGGGCGAGGTGGCGGAGGCGTCCATCACCGCCGCCGTCGCGGAGCGGCGGGCCGCCAACGTGGCGGGCGCGGCCGAGAGCCGCATCGGCATCAGGGTCGTCGGGCTGCAGGAGCGGTTCATCTCCGGCGAGGGCGGCGCGCTGGTGCGGGCCGTCAACGGCATGGACCCGGTGCCGCCCGGCAGGAAGCGGCGGGCCAGCGAGAGCGGCGTCGACGGGCTGCCCACGCTGCTGTCCAACACCGAGACGTTCGCCCAGCTCGCCGTCCTCGCCGAGCTCGGCCCCGAGCAGTACGCCAAGACCGGGACCAGCAGGGAGCCCGGCACGGTGCTGCTCAGCGTGAGCGGCGGAGCGGCGACGGCCGCCGTCGTGGAGGCGCCGACGGGCACCCCGCTGATCGACGTGCTCGACCTGTGCGAGGCGGAGATCGGCGACGGGGTGCTGATCGGCGGCTACCACGGCGCCTGGCTGGACGCCGAGACGGCCATCTCCGCCGTCGTCTCGCGCGAGGGCATGAAGCTGGCGGGCGGCAGCCTCGGCGCCGGCATCGTGGTGCCGCTCGGCGAGTCGACCTGCCCGCTCGGCGAGGCCGCCCGGGTCGCCTCCTACCTGGCCGCTCAGTCGTCGGGCCAGTGCGGCCCGTGCCGGCTCGGCCTGCCGGACGTGGCCCGGGCGCTCGGCGGCCTGGTGGAGGGCACGGGCTCGATCGACGCGGTACGGCGTTCCGTACGGTCGGTCGAGAGGCGGGGCGCGTGCTTCCATCCGGACGGCACGGCCAGGTTCGTGCTGTCGTCGCTGGACGCGTTCGAGAGCGACATCGCCCTGCACCTGGAGCACGGCTCGTGCGGCCGGCCGGTGCGCGGCGTGCTGCCGCTGCCGGAGCCGGAGGAGGAGCCCGAGTATCGCCTGGACGTGGACTGGACCCGCTGCCAGGGCCACGGCCTGTGCGCGCACCTGCTGCCGGAGTTCGTGGAGCTGGACGACTACGGCTTCCCGTCGTTCAAGACGGTGCCCGGCTGGATGGTGAAGGAAGCCAGCCGCGCGGTCGGCATGTGCCCGGCCCTGGCCCTGCGCCTGGCCCGCACCGGTTAGAGGCCGAGCAGCGGCAGGCAGGGCTCCAGGTGGTGGATCTCGATGCCGGGTGCCGGGGTCCAGTCGGCCCTGGGCAGCCGGAAGTTGCGGCTGACGACCGGCTTGCCCTGCCGCTTGTACAGGGTGATGCCGTCGTCGTGGTAGCCGAGCTTCCTGGTGACGGCCAGGGAGGAGGGGTTGTCGGCGAACGCCTCGGTGGTGGCGTGGGCGGCGCCGAGCCCTTCGAAGGCCAGGTGCAGGATCGCGGCGCGCATCTCGGTGCCGATGCCCAGGCCCTGGAAGCGGCGGCCGAGCCAGGACCCGGACTTCACCTCGCGCAGGACGGAGAAGTCGGTGCTCATGATGCCCTGCGTGCCGACGACCTGGCCTTCGTGGACCGCCACGAAGTTGAGTGACCACTTGTCGGGGGTGAGCTCGCCCCACTGGCGGAAGTGATACTGGATGGTGCTGCGGGCCCGGTCGGCCGGCGCGGCCTCGCTCCAGGGGAACACGAACGGCATCACGCCCGCCTCGTGCACGCCCTCGGCGGCCCGCTCGGCCAGCTCGTCCAGGTCCGCGACCGAGGGGAAGCGCAGCTCGATCCGGGGCGTGGTCACCGACAGCTCGAAGAATGGCCAATTACGCATGCTTCCCCATTTCCGTCATACAACCGAATAACACCCATTATCGGGAATTCGGGAGTGGGCAACTCTCCCGGCGGTATTTACCCGGCGCCACTCCGTGCTCCCGCTTGAACGCGTTGGCGAAGGCGAATTCGGAGCCGTACCCGACGCGGGTGGCCACCTCGTTCAGCGAGGCGTCGGACGAGCGCAGCAGCCGGGCGGCGGTGGAGAGCCGCCACCAGGTGAGGTAGGCCAGCGGCGGCTGCCCGACCAGCGTGGAGAAGCGGCGCGAGAAGGCGGCCCGCGACAGCCCGGCCCGGGCGGCCAGCGACTGGACGGTCCAGGGGTGGGCGGGGTCGCGGTGGACGGCGTCGAGGGCGGCGCCGACGCCGGGGTCGGCGAGCGCGGCCGACCAGCCGTGGGTCTCGCAGCGATGCGGGTCGGCCTCGATGTGCGCGCGCAGGATGTAGAGGAGCAGCATGTCGAGCAGGGACGCCACGACCGTGTCGGCGCCCAGCCGGGGGTTGGCCACCTCGCTGGCCAGCAGGTCGACGGCGGCGCGGAGCTCGGGGCGGTGGCCCAGCCGGGCGGGCAGGTAGATCAGGCCGGGCAGGTTGCGCAGGATCGGGTGGGAGCGGGCCCCGTCGAGCCGGTAGCCGCCGCAGAGCGTCACCGTGACCGCCCCGGGCCCGCCGATCGAGGCGGAGGCGTAGAGCTGGCCCTCGTCACCGGGGTCGCAGGCGATGGAGGTGATGGGCGTGTCGGGCGAGTCGGCCAGGGCGTAGCCGTCGCCGCGCGGGAAGAAGACCACGTCGCCGACGCTCAGCGCGAGCGGCTCGCCCTCGTCGGGGATCAGCCAGCACGTGCCCTGAAGGATCACGTGGAACCCGGCGGAGCCAGGCCCGGAGGCGAAGCGCTGCCCCCACGGCGCGTGCCAGGCGATCCGCGTCGAGTTGGGCAGCCCGACCCGCATGCCGGCGATCACATCACTGAGCACGTCCATGGGGCGAGTCTACCCCTGGAGACGATCGCGTATAAAAGGCAGCCAATGGCGCATTGGATGTCGCACGGCGGTCTCCTACGGTTGCATCAACCGAAAGGAGCTCCACGTGAGCCGAACCATGCGGGCCGCCCGCGTGCACGCCTACGGCGGCGCGGACGTCATCCGCTACGACGAGATCCCGGTGCCGTCGCCCGGCCCCGGCGAGGTGCTCGTCCGGGCAGCCGCGACCTCGTTCAACCCGTCGGAGGTGGGCCTGCGGGCCGGCTACCTGCACGACAAGCTGGACATCTCGCTGCCGCACACGCTGGGCTGGGACGTGGCGGGCACGGTCGCCGCGCTCGGCGCCGGCGTCACCGCCCTGGAGGTGGGCGACGCCGTCATCGGGCTGATCCCGGGCGCGGCCGCCGAGTACGTGCTCGCTCCCGCGAACCTGCTGACCGGGGCGCCGCGGTCGATCCCCCTGGCGCACGCCGCGGCGATCCCGGTGGCCGGGCTGACGGCCTGGCAGGCGGTCTTCGAGCAGGCCCGGATCGAACGCGGCCGGCGGGTGCTGGTCAACGGCGCGGGCGGCGGCGTCGGCCTGTTCGCCGTGCAGCTCGCCAAGCGCGCGGGCGCGACCGTGGTCGCCACGGCGAGCCCGCGCAGCGCCGAGGCGGTCCGGCGGCTGGGCGCCGACGAGGTGGTCGACTACACGACCACGCCGCTGCCCGGCGGCATGGACGTGGTGCTCAACCTGGCCGCCGTGCCGCCCGGGGCGGCCGCGGCGCTGGCGCCCCTGGGCCGGACGGTCATCACGATCGCGACCCCGATCGACGCGCCGAACGCGCGGCACTTCGTCGGCCGCGCCGACCCGGGTCAGCTCACCGAGATCGCCGGGCTGATCGACAAGGGCGAGCTCGTCGTCGAGATCGCCGAGACCCATCCCCTGACCGGACTCACGGACCTGCACCGCAGGGCCGAGGCCGGTCAGACCCGTGGCAAGATCCTCATCACCTTGGAGAACTGATGATCGACATTGGCATCGTGATCGGCAGCACCCGTCCCGGACGCAACGGCGAGAACGTCGCCCGCTGGGTGCACGACCTGGGCGCCAAGCGTGACGACGCCCGTTTCGAGCTCATCGACCTGCAGGAGCACGCGCTGCCGCACCTGGACGAGCCGCTGGCCGCCGCGTCGGGCAGCTACGACCACCCGCACACCCGGGAGTGGTCGGAGCGGATCGCCCGGTTCGACGGCTTCGTCTTCGTGACGCCTGAATACAACCGTTCGACCAGCGGCGTGCTGAAGAACGCCATCGACTTCCTCTACGCCGAGTGGGCCGACAAGGCGGCCGCGTTCGTCAGCTACGGCGTCGACGGCGGTGTGCGGGCCGCCGAGCACCTGCGGCAGGTGCTCGGCCAGCTCCGGGTCGCCACGGTCCAGGCCGGGGTGGCGCTCTCGCTGCACAACGACTTCGAGAACTTCGCCGACTTCAGGCCGGCGGCCCACCAGGAGGACAGGGTCACCGCCATGCTCGACCAGCTCGTCTCCTGGAGCCGGGCGCTGCGCCCGCTCAGGGTCTGAAATAGCGCAGCACGTCGGGATTGGCCATCGCGTCCGGGTTGGCGGCCTCCTCGACCGGGGTGCCGAGCAGGATCTTGCGCACCGGGACCTCCAGCTTCTTGCCCGACAGGGTTCGGGGGATGCCGGGCACCGCGTGGATCTCGTCGGGGACGTGCCGGGGCGACAGCTCCCGGCGCAGGGTCCCGCGAAGCTCCTGCTCCAGGGCGGGAGTCAGCTCGGCCCCCTCGGCGAGGGTCACGTACAGGAGCAGCCGTCCTTCGCGCCCGAGCCGGCCGGTGTCGATGACGAGGCTGTCGGCGATCTGGCCGAACCGCTCGACGACCCGGTAGAACTCGCTGGTGCCCATCCGGACGCCGCCCCGGTTGAGCGTGGAGTCGGAGCGGCCGTAGATGACGCAGCTCCCGTCGCGTTCGAGCTTGATCCAGTCGCCGTGCCGCCACACGCCGGGGTAGACGTCGAAGTAGCTGTCGCGGTAGCGCTCGCCGGACGGGTCGTTCCAGAACATCACCGGCATCGACGGCATCGGCGCGGTCAGCACCAGCTCCCCCACCTCGCCGAAGACCGGCTTGCCGGTGGGATCGAACGACTCCACCCGGGCCCCCAGCGACCGGCACGGGATGACACCCGCCCTGATCGGGTGCAGCACGGTGGCGCCGACGAACCCGGTGCACACGTCGGTGCCGCCGGAGAACGACCCGAGCGGCACCCCCGGCAGCTTCTCCGCCACCCAGGCGAACCCCTCGGGCGGCAGCGGCGACCCGGTCGAGCCGATGCCGCGCAACCGCTCCAGCCCGTCGGGCGTGAGCCCGGCCTTCAGCGACGCCATGATGTACGGCGCGCCCACGCCGAAGTAGGTCACCCCTTCCGAGGCGGCGATGCGCCACAGCGCGGCGGGCGAGGGATGCGTGGCCGCGCCGTCGTAGAGCACCGGCGTGGCACCCACCAGCAGGGCGCCGATGAGGTAGTTCCACATCATCCAGCCCGTGGTGGTGTACCAGAAGAACACATCCCCCTCACCGAGGTCCTGGTGGAAGGAGAGCGACTTCAGGTGCTCCAGCACGACGCCGCCGTGCCCGTGCACGATCGGCTTGGGCAGCCCGGTGGTGCCGCTGGAGTAGAGGATCCACAGCGGATGCCCGAACGGCACCCGCTCGAACTCCAGCGGCGCGCTCTCCGCGCGCAGCCCCTCCCAGCCGATCACCTCGCCGCGCGGCAGCTCCCGGTCGTGGCCGGGCGCCGGCTCGGCCCGCTGCGGCGCGCGCCCCTCCTCGGCGGCGCTCAGGTACGGGATCCACACGGTGGCGCGCAGGCCGGGCAGCGCGGCGGCGATCTCGTTGACGGCGGCCGAGCGGTCGTAGCTCTTGCCGTTGTAGTGGTAGCCGTCGACCGCGATGAGCACCTTGGGCTCGATCTGCTTGAACCGGTCGACGACGCTGGGCACCCCGAAGTCCGGCGACCCGGCCGACCAGATCGCCCCCAGCGAGGCGGTGGCCAGGAACGCGATCAGCGCCTGCGGGATGTTGGGCAGGTAACCGGCCACCCGGTCGCCGCGCCCCACCCCGAGCCGCACCAGCCCGGCGCGCACCCGCGCCACCTCGTCACGCAGCTCGGCGTAGCCGATCTCCTGCCGGGCGCCGTCCTCGGAGACGAACACCACGGCCACGCCCTCGGTGCGGCGCAGCGCGTTCTCGGCGTAGTTGAGGGTGCTGCCGGTGAACCATTCGGCGCCGGGCATCGTTCCGGAGATGACGGGCCCGTCACCACGCTCACCGATCACCTCGAAGTAGTCCCAGATCGACGTCCAGAACTCGGCCGGCCGCTCGACCGACCACCGCCACACGTCCTCGTAGGGCTCCCCGGCACGCCCTGCCGACTCCAGGTAGCGCGTCAGCCGGGCGCGGGCGGCGGTCTCTTCGGTGGGTTCCCAGAGAAGTGCACCTTCAGCAACCATGTGCCCCATCCTGTCGGCCGCTCAGCGGAAAGTCATACCCGACCTCCCACATAACTTGCTATCTCCTCAGGTGGTCCACCGCCATACGCGCGGCCGTGCCGATCACCGCGTCGGCGCGCGGCTGGTTGAGCGCCGTGGAGAACGAGCGGGTGCACACCGCCACCGCGTAGCGCCCGCCGTCGGGATACTCCACCACGCCCGCCTCGCCGCGCAGCGTCGGCAGCGTGCCGGTCTTGCCGCTGACCGCCACGTCGTCGTACGGGAACCCGGAGGCCAGCCGGTGCGGCCACACCTGCAGGTTGAGCACGCCGCGCATCCACGCGCAGGAGCTCGGCGAGGCGGCCTCGTCCCGCCAGATCAGCCCGAACAGCCGGGCCAGCTCGCGCGCGGTGCTGTGGTTGGTGCGCGGCGGGTCGAGCACCCGCAGCCGGGCCAGGTCCTCGGGTTCGAGGAACGGCCAGGCGTGCCCGGCGTCGTCGGCCATGCTGGAGTTGGTCTCCCCGGCGCTCTGCAGCACCCGGGTGCCCGTCAGGCCGAACCCGTCGAGCATGGCGTTGACCGCCTCCATGCCGACCCTGGCCAGCAGCACGTCGGCCGCGGTGTTGTCGCTCACCGCGATCATCAGGTAGGCCAGGTCGCGCAGCGAGATCGTGACGTCGTCCAGCATCGCCGACAGCCCGGTCGGCCCGCCGACGCGATCGGCGCCCGTGACGGTCACGCGGCTCGCCGGATCGAGCAGCCCGGCGTCCGCCTGCCGGCAGAACTCCACCATCAGCGGCACCTTGAACATCGACGCGGTCGGCACCGGTTCGTCGGCCCCGTGCCCGATCTCGCGGCCGGTGTCGATGTCGGCGGCGAGCAGCCAGCCGCGCACGCCCGCCGCGCGGAACAGCGCCTCCAGGTCCGGGCCGCTCATGCCAGCATCCCCGGCCTGCGGCTGACCCGCCGCACGGGTGTCGCGTCCTCGTCGGTCATCCCCGCGCGCTCCTTCAAGGTCCGTTCGGCCACGGCGGAGAAGTCGGTCACCGCTGCCGTGGCCGCCCGCCAGGCGGTGGAGACCCGGTAGGCGATGGGCGAGCCTAGCAGCGGCCGCCAGGCCAGCCCCGCCACGTCCGCCCTCGGCCCGAACGCGACGGCGGCCCCGGCCATCACCAGGCCCAGCCCGGCGCCCTGGTGCACCTGCGCGGGCACGTACCCGTGGCGGCGGCACTCGGCCAGCAGCTCGGCGTGCAGGCCCGGCTCGCCCTCCCTGGGCGGCATCAGCAGCTCCCGTCCGGCCAGGTCGGCCAGATGCACCTCACCGGCCCCGGTCAGCGGGTCGCCCGCCGCGAGCAGCACCCCCTGCGACTGCACCAGCGTCCGGCCGAAGTGCAGGCCGGGGGCGGTGACCGGATGCCGCACCACGCCCACGTCGATCACGCCTTCGGCCAGCGCGCCCACCTGGTCGGCGGTCCAGATCTCGGCGGGCGCGAGGCGTATCTCGGGATTGCTCTCGCGAAAGCCCTCGACCAGGGCGGCGAGGACGGCGGCGGCCAGGTCGGGCGGGACGCCGACCTTGAGCACGGCGGCCTCGCCGTGCCGCACCACCTCGTGCAGCCGGTCGGCCCTGGCGACGATCTCCCGGGCCTCGCCGAGCAGCAGCCTGCCCGCCTCGGTGAGCCTGACCTGCCGGGCCGAGCGGTCGAACAGCCGCACGCCGAGCTCCTCCTCCAGGCGCTTGATCCGCTGGCTGAGCGGGGGCTGGGCCATGCCGAGCCGGATCGCGGCGTTGCCGAAGTGCAGCTCCTCCGCGACCACGGTGAAGTAACGCAGATGCCGGACCAGGTCCATGACCAGTCATTATAGCCAAACCCGTATCACCGGATCGCCTATATCAGTATTGGACAGTTCCGCCGGGGCTCTGCTGTCCTCTGACGCATGGCATCACAAACGGGGGCAATGTACGCACATCTCCAACCGGAGAAACCGCGCAGGCGCAGGCGGCGATGGCCGTGGGTCGCCGGGGTGCTCGTGCCCGTCGTCGCGGCGGCCGGGACCATGTGGGTGCTGCGCACGACGGGATCGCCCGAACAGGTCGCGGACGCGTACCTGTCGGCCTGGTCCGCGCAGGACTACCGGGCCATGCGCGAACTGGTCGCCGACCCGCCCGCCGACTTCGAGCGGCGGCACCGGGAGTTCCGCACCGCGCTGAAGGCCGAACAGGTGTCCTTCCAGCGGATCAAGCCCAACGGCATCTTCGCCTCCGACGGCGAGGACACCGGCCGGGTGAGCTTCCGCGCCGCGCTCACCGGCGCCTTCGACTGGAGATACAGCGGGGACCTGAAGTTCGTCGAGCGGGACGGCACCTGGAAGATCGACTGGAGCCCGGCCGCCCTGCACCCCGACGTGACCGAGGACCGCACGCTGCGGCTGGTCACCGAGCGGGTCAAGGGGCTGGCGGTGCTGGCCGCCGACGGCAGCCGCATCGACACCCCGGACGCGCCCGGCTCGGTGCAACAGCTCGTCGCCGGGCTGGCGCAGACCTACCCCGACCGGTTCGCCGAGCGCGACAGCGACCGGATCGAGCTGGTCGAGGACGGCAAGGTCGTCAAGAACGTCGTCGAACCGCCGCAGTGGACACCGCTCAGGACCACCGTCGACCTCAAGGTGCACCAGGCCGGGGCCGACGCCCTGGAGGACGTGGACAAGCCCGCCTCGCTGGTGGCCGTGCGCCCCTCGACCGGCGAGATCCTGGCCGCGGTCAACAAGCCGGGCGGGTTCAACCGGGCGCTGCTCGGCAAGTACCCGCCGGGCTCGACGTTCAAGGTCGTCACCGCCTCCGCGCTGGTCGCCGACGGGGTGCGGCCGGGCGAGAGCGTGCGCTGCCCGGCCGAGCAGAACATCGGCGGCTTCCCCTTCCACAACGCCGGCTTCAAGGACTACGGCACGCTGGCCTTCCGGGACGCGTTCGCGCACTCGTGCAACACCACGTTCGGCGCGATGGTGGTGGACGACCTGGGCGGCGACCGGCTCGCCGAGGTGGCCGCCAGCTTCGGCTTCGGTGCCAAGATCATGCCGGGCGTCCCGGCGGTGAAGGCCGACTTCCCCTCCCCCAAGGACGCCACCGACCTGGCCTCCGCCTCCATCGGGCAGGGCCGGGTGCTGGCGAGCCCGCTCAACATGGCCTCGGTCGCCGCCGCCATCGCCGACGGCGCCTGGCGACCGCCGAGGCTGGTTCCCGAGGACCTCGCGCCCGGCCACACGCTGCGGCCCCGCAAGCTGGACGACGACGTGGTGAGCGCCCTGCGCACGCTCATGCCCGCCGTCGTGACCGACGGCACCGCGCACGCCGTACGCTTCCCCGGCGGGACGGCGGGCAAGACCGGGACGGCCGAGTACGGGTCGGGCGAGGAGCCGCCCGCGCACTCGTGGTTCATCGGCTATCGGGGTGACCTGGCGTTCGCGGTCATCGTGGAGGGCGGCGGCGCGGGCTCGGCGGTCGCGGCCCCGATCGCGGCCCGCTTCCTCGGCGAGCTGTCGTGACCAGCGGCTCACGGCGGGCCGGGATGGTCAGCCCGCCTTGCGGTCGGCCGGGGTCGTGAGGGCGGCGACGGCGGAGACCACCTCGGCGGCGTCGGACAGGTCGGGCAGCACGAGGTCGGCCCCGGCCGCGCGCAGCTCGGCGGCCGTCGACCGGCCCGACGCCACCGCGATCATCGCGGCCCCGCCGATCCTGGCCGTCTGCACGTCACGGGCCGAGTCGCCGATCAGCACCGTGTTGGCCGGCGTGAACGGGACGCCCAGGCGCTGCTTGGCCCGGCCCTGGGCGACCTGGAGCAGCGACGCCTTGGGGTAGACCTCCTCGCCGTAGCCGCCGAGCTCGAAGTCGACGTACTTGTCCAGCCCGAACGCCTTGAGCTTGTGCACCGCGTTGCTCTTGATCGTGCCGGTGAGCACCGTCTGGGTCACGCCGTCGAGCCGGGCCACGGACCGGAGCGCGTCCTTGGCGCCGGGCATCATCCGGCCCTCCTTGGGCAGCCTCTTGCGCCGGTCGGCGAAGGCCAGGGCCAGCGCCGCCAGGAAGCGGGGCAGATGGTCGTCCTCGGCGACGATCCCGTTGACGGCGAGCGTCTCGAAGACGATCTCGGAGTCGGGCCGGCCCATCGGCGGCACCAGCTTGACCAGCGGGCGCCCGGTCACCGCGCGGAACGCCTCGGCGTAGGCGTCCCTCGTCACGATCGCGACGTCGACCAGCGTCAGGTCGATGTTCCAGAGAACTAGGCGGTTGATGGCGGCCTCCTGACTGCGAACCGCCCCCAGAGTACGGCCACGACGCCCGTCCGGGCCTGCGGACCGGTCGAATCAGGCATGGTCCATGGCTTCGGCGAGCGTGTCGACGACCGGGAAGCCGGTCGCCTCCAGCTCGGCCCTGGTCGACATGCCGCCGGTGTAGAGCACCGCCCGCGCGCCGACGTGCCTGGCGGCCAGGCCGTCGTCCACGCTGTCGCCGATCACCAGCACCTGGCGCGCCTCGACCCCGGCGGAGCGGATGTGCGCGGCCATGTGCGCCGCCTTCTCGCCGCCGAGCAGCCCGGTCAGGCCGTCGATCCGGGTGAAGTGCCGGCTGATGCCGAAGGAGTCGACCTTCGGGACCAGGTGATGGTGCGGGGCCATCGAGCACAGCGACTGCGTGCCCGTCCAGCCCTGCAGGAGCAGCTCGGCGCCCTCGGCCAGCCCGCACTCCCCGGCCAGCCCGAAGTAGTGGTCGTGGAAGCCGCTGTCGAGCCGCTCCCACTCGCCCTCCGTCAGCGGGCGGCCGAGCATCCGCTCGTAGAACACCCAGATGGGCCGGGTGTAGAAGGCGCGGAACCCGTCGGCCGTCAGCGGCGGCAGTTCGTAGGGCCGGAAGACCTCGTTCGTGGCTCCGACGACGGCGTCGATGTCGTGGAAGAGCGTGCCGTTCCAGTCCCAGACAATGTGCTTTGTCATCATGTGCAGCTTAACCGGCAAGCAGATCCGGGATTTCCTGGGTGGCGTACCACATGAGCTCGTGCGCCTCGGCCCCGTCGACGGTGAAGCGGGCATCGTCGTCGCCCTTGTCGGCCTCGGGCAGCGCGGCGATCGCCGCCTCGATGTCGGCCACCGCGTAGAGGTCGTCGATGTGCACCGCTGCGACCTTGGCCAGCGGGATCGGCGCGGTGAGCCGGACGCGGGCCTTCTCCCGGAGGTCCGCGCCGCCGTGCGGCACGGGCTCGGCCACCTCCGCCGCGACGACCACCCGGCGGGCCGGGACGGCGACCCCGTCGGCCTGGTCGGCGGCCAGCATGCGCAGCGAGGCCCGGGCCGCCTCGGTGAGCGCCACGTACTCCAGTTCCTCGGTGTCACCCGAGGCGTACCACTCGGTCAGCGCGGGGGTCACCGCGTAGCCGGTCAGCGGGACCGGGCCCAGCTCCCCGGCCTCGGCGGCCCTGGCCAGCGCGGGCAGGGTGCACGGCAGATAGACGCGCATCACGAACCTTTCACAGCGTGCGAGGGTCCCATCATGCCCGCCGCAGCGGCAGCCGGAGGAGAGACTCGAGTTCCCGGATGGTCGTGTCCGCGTCGCGGTGGTGGATCCCGGTGATGCCCAGGGTGCGCGCGGCCACGATGTTGGCCTCGATGTCGTCGATGAACACGCACGACTCCCCCGGCAGGCCGATCGCGTCGAGCGCGTGCCGGAAGATGCCCGGCTCGGGCTTGCGCATGCCGACCTCGCCGGAGATCACGATCGCGTCGAAGACCTCGTCCCAGCCGTCGCGCGGATAGGTGTTGGACCACGAGTTGGACAGCAGGCAGGTCTTCAGCCCGGCCTTCCTGACCTCGCTCAGCATGTCGTACATGGCCTCGACCCGTTCGAAGCCGGCGAACATGCGGTCCAGCAGGCCCTCGGCCTCCAGCGGCGTGCCGTCGAGCGTCAGCAGCCGGGACGCCAGGTCGCGCTCGAACGCGGACCCGTCGAGCTCGCCGCGTTCGAGGGCGTGGATGACGTTCGCCTCCTGGCCGTCGTAGGCGGCCTCGACGAGCTCACGCATGATCTGGCGATAGTGGTCACCGTCGATGCGGTCGGCCGCGATCCATTTGGCGATGGAGTCGGACAGGCTGGTCGTGAGCACCCCACCCCAGTCGATCAGCACACCTGTGACCACATCCGCCTCCTCGTGACAGTCCGGCACTCAAGCGTAGAGCCTCGCACAAGGCATTTCGCCGGATATAAACCCCAGTTAAGGATCACCGAATCACCTGTTTATGGTGATGGTCCTGTCCGATCCCCCAGAAGGGACCGCCGTTGCCGACGACGATCCTGATCACCTCTCCTGACCAGTTCAGAGCCCCCGGCCTGGAGCTGTTCGACCTCCCGCCGATCTTCGCCGGCGGCCCGGCCTGGTTCACCAAACCCGTCCTGGTCGCCCTGCTCTGCTCGGTCCTCGTCATCGCCCTGTCCTGGGCCGCCTACGCCAGGCCGAAACTCGTGCCACGCGGCTGGCAGAGCTATGGCGAGTACGTCTACGTGTTCGTCCGCGACCAGGTGGCCCGGCCCAACCTGGGCAAGGACACCGACCGGTGGATGGGCTTCCTGCTCAGCGTGTTCCTGACCGTGATGGCCTGGAACCTCATGGGCGTCATCCCGCTCGTCCAGTTCCCCGTCGCCGGGCACATCGCCTTCCCGCTGGGACTGGCGCTGATCGTGTACGGCATCAAGGTCTACCTCGGGATCCGGCACCACGGCGTGCTCGGCTACCTGAAGGGGATCGTGATCCTGCCGGGGCTGCCGGGCTGGGCCTACGGGCTCTACGCGCCGCTCATCCTCGCCGAGGTGTTCGTCACCTCGCTGTTCACCCACTTCATCCGGCTGTTCGCGAACATGTTCGCCGGCCACATCCTGCTGGCGTTCTTCAGCGCCGTCGGGTTCTGGTTCCTGTTCGAGAGACTCACGCCGCTCGGCGCGGGGCTCGGCGTGCTCGGCGTGGTGATGACGATCCTGCTGACCGCGTTCGAGATGTTCATCCAGTTCCTGCAGGCGTATCTGTTCGCCATGCTCGCCGCCATGTACGTGGCCAGCGGGCTGCACGGGGAGCACTAACCCATGGCGCGGGCGGCCAGCTTGCGGTGCTCCGGCGAGCGCAGCACCTGGGCCGCCCGCTTCGCGGACGCCACCGGCGCCTCCTGAAGCAGGCCGCGGGCCTGCTTCAGCTTGAGCAGCCGGGTGACCGACTGGTCCAGCCGCTGCTCGGAGATCCGCCCCTGCTTGACCGCCGACACCACGGCGCCGTAGGCCTTCCGCAGGTCGTACGGCATCAGCAGCAGGTCGGCGCCGGCCAGAACGGCGCGGACGGCCACCTCGCCGTCGCCGTACTTCTTGCGGACGCCGTCCATGTTGAGCGCGTCGGTCGAGATGACGCCCTTGAAGCCGAGCTCCTTCCTGAGCAGCCCGGTCAGGATCGGCTTGGACAGCGTCGCCGGATCGCCCGACGGGTCGAGCTTGGGGAAGACGATGTGCGCGCTCATCACCGCGTCGACGCCGGCCGCGATGGCGGCCTTGAACGGCGGCGCGTCCAGGCGCTCCCACTGGGCGCGGGTATGCTTGATCACCGGCAGGCCGGAGTGGCTGTCGATCCGGGTGTCGCCGTGGCCGGGGAAGTGCTTGGCGGTCGCGGCCACCTTCGCGTCGCCGAAGCCCTTGACGGCGGCGGTGACCATCTTGGCCACCTTCGCCGGGTCGTCGCCGAAGGCCCGCTGACCGATGACCGGGTTCTTCGGGTCGATGTTCACGTCCGCGACGGGGGCGAAGTCGAGGTTGACGCCGAGGGCGCGCAACTCCTCGCCGGTGGCCCTGGCCACGGCCCGCGACAGGCCCGTGTCACCGGTCGCGCCGATCTGCGCGGCGCCGGGGAAGCGGGTCATCAGCGTGGACATCCGCGACACCAGGCCGTTCTCCTGGTCGGTGCCGACGAGCAGCGGCACTCCGGCGGCCTTCTGCATGCCGTTGGTCAGGTCGACGACCTGCGCCGTGCTCTTGACGTTGGCGGGGAACAGGATGACGCCGCCCAGATGGTATTCGCGGATCACCTTGGCGGGCGTCTGGGCGCCGTAGCGGGCCTGGTTCTCGCCGGAGACGGTGTCGGCGGCGGTGCCGTACAGGACGGGCATGAACAGCTGGCCGACCTTCTCCTCGGTGCTCAGCCCCGCCAGGACCCGCTTGACCGGGTCGGCGGCGGGCGCCTGCGTCGGGGCTGCGGGCTCGCCGCTGCTCGCGGGCGGTTTGGCGGGCGGCTGCGCCGGCGACGCCGCGGTCGCCGGTCCGCCGCCGCCGCCGCACGCCGCCAGGGCGATCGTCAGAACGCTTGCCGCACCGATCCGTCCAACCATGCACCCCACCGTATCCATGCGGCGACGTGCCCGTGCCCGGCGACGGCCAAATCTTCTACAACCCCAGCGCCTCCAGCTCCGGCAGGTGCGCGCGGGCCGCCGCGCGGGCGTCGGCCGCCGTCGTCGCCGCCCTGGCCGACTCCGCCGCCGCCCGGCACTGCTCCAGCGTGTGGTACGCCAGCGCGGCCCGTACGGCGGGAAGCGCGGCGGGCCCCATCGACAGCGACGCCGCGCCGAGCCCCGCGAGCACGCAGGCCAGCCCCGGGTCGGCCGCCGCCTCGCCGCAGACGCCGCCAGGCTTGCCCGCCCGTGCCGCGGCCGTCAGAATCCCGGCGAGCAGGTCGAGCAACGCCGGCTGCCACGGGTCGTGCAGCTCGCTCAGCGCGCCCAGCTCCCGGTCGGCGGCGAAGGCGTACTGGGCCAGGTCGTTGGTCCCGGCCGAGACGAAGTCCACCTCGGCCACCAGGTCACTCGCCCGCAGCGCCGCGGCCGGCACCTCGATCATGACGCCGGCCACCGGCAGGTCGGCCGCCCGGCACGCGGCGGCGAACCACCGGGCCTCCTCGGCCGTCGTCACCATCGGCGCCATCACCCGCAACTGCCCCGCGCTCCCGGCGCCCGCCGTGGCCAGCGCGTCGAGCTGCGCCTCCAGCACGTCCGGATGGGCCCGCAGCAGGCGCAGCCCGCGCTCGCCCAGCGCCGGGTTCGGCTCGCTGGATCCGGGCGGCAGGAACGCCAGCGGCTTGTCGGCGCCCGCGTCGAGCGTCCGCACCACCACCTGGCCGCCGGGGAACGCCTCCAGCGCCGCCCGGTAGGCCCGCTCCTGCTCCTCGGCGTCCGGAAGGTCCGGGCGGCCCAGGAAGAGGAATTCGGTCCGGTAGAGCCCCACGCCCTCGGCGCCGCAGGAGAGCGCCGCGTCGAGGTCGCCGGGGCCGCCGACGTTGGCCAGGAGGGGCACCGGGTGGCCGTCCTTGGTCCGCCCGGGCCCGGTGACCCGGTCGATGGCGGCCTGCCTGGCGGTGTCGACGCTCTCGGCCCGCGCCACGTCGGACTCCGTCGGCCGCGCCCGTACCTCTCCGGACGTCCCGTCGACCAGCACCTCGACGCCGGGCCGCAGGGTCGTCGCGCCGGCGCAGGCCACGACGGCGGGCACGCCCAGCGCCCTGGCCATGATCGCGGTGTGGCTGGTGGGCCCGCCCTCCTCGGTGACGAACGCGGCCACCGCCTGGCCGGAGAGCAGCGCCGTGTCGGCGGGCGCGAGGTCATGCGCGACCAGCACGTACGGCGCGGCGCCCGCGGGCGGCAGGCCCGGCAGCTCCTGGCCGGTGAGCTGGGCGATCACGCGGTCCCTGAGGTCGTCCAGGTCGGCCGCCCGCTCGCCGAGATAGCCGCCGACCCCGGCCAGCACCTGCCGATATTTCGTGAAAGCCTCGTGCACGGCCCTGGGGGCGGCCACGCCCCGGTCGATCAGCGACCTGATCTTCACGACCAGTCCGGGGTCCTCGGCCATCAGGGCCTGCGCCTTGAGGATCTCGCGGGCCTCGCCGCCCGCCCGGTCACCGCGCGCCTCCAGCTCACCCGCCACCTGGGCGAGCGCCAGGACCGCGCGCTCCTTCTCCTGATCCGCGTCTCCCGCGTGTGTGGCGCCCTCGGGGGGTTCGGGCACACGGGCGGTCAGGAGGTACGCGGGGCCGTGCCCGATGCCCGGGCTGACCCCCACCCCCCGCAGGTTCACGGCGTCGAGGCGATGCTGGCGAGCTGGTCGAGAACCTCCTCGGCACCCTCGCCCTCGGCCGTGATCACGATGGTCTCGCCCTGGCGGACGTCGAGCGCCATGATCTGCAGGATGCTCTTGCCGTTGACCCGCTGGCCGCCCGTGACCTTGGCGACGCTGATGTCCATCGGGGCCTTCATCGCCGTCTGCACGAACGTGGCCGCGGGCCGGGCATGCAGCCCCACCTCCGCCGCCACGGTCGCCTTGCGCTCGCCCATGAACCCTTCCTTCCCTCTTGCTACGTCCATCGAAAAAGCTCGTCGCCCGCGTGCACGGCACCCCGCGCCACGTCCGTCACCGCTCCGGCGACCGCGTCGAGGGCCACCACCGGGCAGACGGGCGAACGCCCGCCCGCCTCGATCGCGGCCGGATCCCAGGACACCACAGGCTGCCCGGCGCTCACCCTGTCGCCTTCGGCCGCCAGCAACTGGAATCCCTTTCCCTTGAGCTGCACCGTGTCGATGCCCAGATGCACCAGCACGCCTTTGCCGTCATCTCCCACGATGACGTAGGCATGCGGATGCAATTTCATGATTTTCCCAGCTATGGGGGCAACAGCCTTCCCCGGGCCCCGCAACGGGTCGATCGCCGTTCCCGGCCCCACCATGCCTGCCGAGAAGACCGGGTCCGGCACCGCCGCCAGACCCACAGCCGCCCCCTCGACCGGGGCGAGAACAGTCGTCATGGTCTCGCCCTCTTAGCCGATGATGTCCTCGATGTCGCTGGCGATGGTGTCGGCCTCCGGCCCCACGACGACCTGCACCACGTTGCCGGCGGCCATCACGCCGTGGACGCCGGCCGCCCGGAGCGCGGCCTGGTCCACCTTCGTGGCGTCGGCGACCTCCGTGCGCAGCCGGGTGATGCAGGGCTCGATCTCGATGATGTTGTCGGCACCGCCTAGACCGGCGATGATCGCGTTCACGTCCGCCGCCATCCGGTCCTCCTCGTCATGACTCTGCGACCAGGCTAAACGACGCTGTGTGATCAGTCCGTCTGGGTCACCTTGTTGAGGCCGCGCGGCGCGTCGGGGTCGATGCCCAGTCGCCTGGCCAGCGCCTCGGTGAGCAGCTGCCCGGGGACGATGAGCCCCATCGGCGCCAGCCATTCGGGCAGGTCGGGGCCGTTGAGCGCGGCCGTGCCCGCCCGGGCCAGCCCGTCGCCGCCGCCGATGGTGAAGGCCGCCGCGCCCGCCGCGACGACCCGCTCGGCCAGCGCCACCGTGCCCTGCAGCGTCGGGCTGTTCTCAGCGGCGACCAGCAGCGCCGGGGTGTCGGCGTCGACGACCGCGATCGGCCCGTGCAGCAGGTCGGCGTACGACAGGCCCATGGCGTGCAGGTAGCAGGCCTCCTTGAGCTTGAGCGCGGTCTCCAGCGCCGTCGAGAACGCCATCCCGCGCCCGGACACCACCACGCCCGGCTTGTCCGCCAGCCCCTCCACGACCGCGTCGAGGTCGCCGGGCTCGGCGATCAGCTTCTCCACCGCCTCCGGAACCCGCCGCAGCTCGTCCGCGTCCACCTCGGCGCCGAGGCCCAGCGCGAGCACGGCCAGCGCGGCGAGCTGCGTGGTGTAGGTCTTGGTCGCCGGCACCGCCTTCTCCTCGCCCGCGACCGTGCACAGCGCCAGGTCGGCCACCTGCGCGAGCGGGCTGGCGGCGCCGCCGTTGGTGATCCCGACCGTACGGGCTCCGCAGTCCTTCGCCCAGGTCAGCGTCTCCACGATCTCCTCGGTACGCCCGGACTGGGAGATGGCGACGGCCAGCACGCCGTCGAGGTCGAGCTTGCGCTTGTAGGTGGTCGCGATGGACGGCGCGGCCAGCGCGGACAGCCGCCCGGCGTGCGACTCGACCAGGTAGCGGCCGTACACGGCGGCGTTGTCGGAGGTGCCACGCGCGATGAACAGCAGCTGGCGGGTCTGCTCGCCCAGCGCCTTCACCTCGCCGACCCTGGGGAGCAGGGAGTCGAGCGTGGCCCGCAGCGCCTCCGGCTGCTCGGCGATCTCGCTGCGCATCTTGGTGGTCATCTCGTGTTCATCCCTCAACTGTTACCGTTCGGACTTGACCCTGTTTTGCGTCTTGTGGTGGTCTAGTCCGGACTAGACCAGTACGAACCATAGCCCATGACCCAGGTCAGATCGAGGGGAGGATCCGTGGCGCACATCGATCCGGACAGCCCGGTGCCCAAGTACTTCCAGCTGCGCGAGATCCTGCTCGACCTCATCGACAGCGACGAGCTCAGCATCGGCGCCGCGATCCCGTCCGAGCGCGAGCTCTGCCAGCGTTTCGGCCTGTCCCGCATGACCGTGCGGCAGGCCGTCGACCATCTTGTCTCCGAAGGGCGCCTGCACCGGGTGCCGGGCAAGGGCACGTTCGTCGCCCGGCCCAAGATCGAGCTGGCGCTCCAGCTCACCTCCTTCACCGACGACATGCGGGCCCGGGGCATGGTGCCCGGCTCGCGCGACCTCGACCGGCGGATCGTGCGCGCCAGCGCCCACCTCGCCAAGGAACTCGGCATCCAGCCGGGCGAGGAGGTGCACTTCATCGAACGCCTGCGCACCGCCGACGGCGAACCGCTGTCGATCGAGCGGGCGCACATCCCGGTCAAGCTCGCCCCCGACCTGTCCGACCACGACCTGTCCGGCCGCTCGCTCTACGAGCTGCTGGAGAGCCGCTACGGGCTGGTCATGGACGCCGGCGAGCTCACCATCGACGGCGGCATCGCCGACCCGAGCGACGCCGACCTGCTCAAGCTGGCCCGAGGCGGCGCCGTGCTGCTGCTCCAGCGACGGTCCTTCTCCGGCGGCGTCTGCGCCGAGCTCGGCGTGTCCACCTACCGCGCCGACCGCTACCAGCTCCGCACCATTCTGGAAATGCCCGCAAGACGGGGTTGAGGGCCCGACCCGGAGGAACTCCCGGTGAACGAGACCACCGCCGCCCGGCCTTCGCCGTTCGCACGCGTGATGAACGTGCTTCAGCGGATGGGCCGCTCGCTCATGCTGCCCATCGCCGCCCTCCCCGTGGCCGCGCTCCTGGTGCGCTTCGGCCAGTCGGACATGCTGGGCTCCAACGGCGCCGAGCCGGGCGGCCTGGCCGACGTCGCCGGGTTCGCCTGGATGAACGACGTCGCCCTGGTCATGGAGGCCGCCGGCGACGCGCTGCTGGAGAACTTACCGATGCTCTTCGCCGTCGGCGTGGCCATCGGCTTCGCCCGCAAGGCCGACGGCACCACCGGCCTGGCCGCCGTCGTCGGCTACCTGGTCTTCGACCGGGTGACCAAGGTGATGTTCGCCGGCTCCGGCATCCGCGACACCGTGATCATCCGGGAGGCGCAGGACCAGGGCGTCGCCGAGGTCATCGACTTCGGCCTGCAGAACCCCACGAAGGTGCTCGGCGGCATCCTCATGGGCCTGGTCACCGCCCTGCTGTGGCAGCGGTTCCACCGGATCAAGCTGCCGTCCTGGCTGGCGTTCTTCGGCGGGCGGCGGTTCGTGCCGATCATCACGTCGTTCGCCGCGCTGCTGCTCGGGGTGGTCATCGGCTGGGTGTGGCCGATCCTGGGCGAGTGGATCGGCCACGCGGGCGAGGCGCTCACCACGCTCGGGCCGCTCGGCACCGGCCTCTACGGGCTGATCAACCGGCTGCTCATCCCGCTCGGGCTGCACCACTTCGTCAACTCCATCGTCTGGCACGTGGTGCCGCAGTGCGACGTGGGCGGGCGGGCGCTCGGCGGCGACTGGAACTGCTACTTCGCCGGCGACCCGTCGTCCGGGCAGTTCATGGCCGGGTTCTTCCCGATCATGATGTTCGCGCTGCCGGCGGCCGCGCTGGCCATGTGGCGGGCGGCTCCGGCCCATCGGCGCACGGCGGTGGGCGGCATCATGCTGTCGGCTGCGCTGGCCTCGTTCGTCACCGGCATCACCGAGCCGATCGAGTTCGCGTTCATCTTCGTCGCGCCGGTGCTGCTCGTGGTGCACGCCCTGCTCACCGGGCTGGCGATGGCGCTCACCACGCTGCTCGGCGGGCAGCTCGGCTTCGGCTTCTCGGCGGGACTGCTGGACATGGTGCTCAACGCCAGCAAGTCCAACACGCAGAACTTACCGGGCATCCTCCTGCTTGGCGTGATTTATGGGGTTGTCTACTACGTGGTGTTCAGCTTCCTCATCCGCCGCTTGAACATCATGACCCCCGGCCGCGAACCCGAACCCGACGTCGACTCCGGCGAGCCCCGCGACCCCTAGCGTCGTTTTCCGCCCCCCGCCGCGTGGTAGGAACCGACAGACCCCCGTGACGTGCGGGGGGATGCATGACCAGCAAGGGCGGCTCGGCGTTCGCGGTGCTGCAGCGCGTCGGCCGCTCGCTCATGATGCCCATCGCCGTCCTGCCCGCCGCCGGTCTGCTGTTCCGCTTCGGCCAGGACGACCTGCTCGGCAAGGACGGGCTCGGCGGCGCCTGGCCGTGGCTGCTGCCGGTCGCCAACGTGCTGGCGGCGGCCGGTGGCGCACTCTTCGACAACCTGCCGCTGCTGTTCGCCATCGGCGTCGCGATCGGCTTCGCCCGCAAGGCCGACGGCTCCACCGCCCTGGCCGCGCTGGTCGGCTACCTGGTCTTCGACCGCGTGACCAAGACGCTGTTCTTCGAGGCGGGCGGCGGCGCCGTCTACGACCGGGTCATGATCACCACCTTGCGGGACGGCGTCCCGGTGCCCGCCCTCGACCTGGCCGCCGCCAACCCCACCGGCGTCCTCGGCGGCATCCTCATCGGCCTGGCCGCCGCCCTGCTGTGGGAGCGCTTCTACCGCGTCAAGCTGCCGTCGTGGCTCGCCTTCTTCGGCGGTCGCCGGTTCGTCCCGATCATCACGGCCGTCGCCGCGCTCCTGCTCGGCGTCGTGCTCGGGGTGCTGTGGCGGCCCGTGGCCGACTGGCTGGCCGTCGCCGGCGACTGGCTGTCGGCGCACGGCACGGCCGGAGCCGGCATCTACGGCCTGGCCAACCGCCTGCTCATCCCGCTCGGGCTGCACCACGTCCTCAACACGATCGTCTGGTTCACGCTGCCGGAGTGCCGGGCCGGCCAGCACGGCGCCGTCCGCGACGCGGCGGGCGACCTGAACTGCTACTTCGCCGGCGAGCAGGGCGCCGGCATCTTCATGACCGGATTCTTCCCGGTCATGATGTTCGGCCTGCTGGGAGCGGCCATCGCGATGTGGCGGGCCGCACTCCCCCACCGCCGCGCGGCCGTGGGCGGCATCATGCTCTCGGCCGGGCTCACCTCGTTCGTCACCGGCATCACCGAGCCTCTGGAGTTCGCGTTCATCTTCGTGGCCCCCGTGCTGTTCGCCGTGCACGCGGTGCTCACGGGGCTGTCGATGGCCCTCATGGCCGAACTGGGCGCCCGCCTCGGCTTCACCTTCTCCGGCGGCGCCATCGACCTGCTCCTCAACGCCAGCAAGTCCAACACGCACCGGGTGGACCTGATCATCCTGACCGGTCTGGTCTACGCCGTCGTCTACTACGCGCTGTTCACCTTCCTGATCCGGCGGCTGTCCCTGCCCACCCCGGGGCGCGAGGTTGAGGACGCACCCGAGCGATCCGCGTCCTGACCCGAAAGGCCGCCGACCCGCTCCAGCTTCCGGTGACCTTCTACGCCGGCCGCCGCATACCGGGACACGCATCGAGGAAGTTGGCGGCGGATGTATCTGCCGTCCGCGCCGAAACCTCCTAGTACCGATCTGTCGCCCCCTGTTGGAGGACCCATGCCTTCGCACGACACCCACGGATCGCTGGCCCTGACCTCCCACCCCCTGGTGTGGGGCGCCCCCGGCGCCCCGCCCGACGAGCGCAGGCTCCGGCAGCTCGGCCAGGCCCTGGCGGAGGTCCTCGCGGGCCGCCGGCCGCCGGAGACGCTCGTCGACCGGCTCACCGACCGGGCCTACCGGGAGCTGGTCCGGGCCGGCCGCATGATCGACACACCCCGGCCGCCCTTCGTGGGCGTCCCCCACGTCAAGGAGCCCCGAGACGGGGCCATCGAGATGTGCCTCCTGGTCCACTGCGGCGACCGCAGCCGCGTCCTGGCCGTACGGCTGGAGCGGCGCGGCGTCCAGTGGCTCTGCACGGACTTCGAGACGGCCTGAAGCGGCCCACCCGGCTGCACGGCACGCAGCCCCGGGCATGGAACGGCCCCCGCTCCGATGAGGGGCGGGGGCCGTTCCGGGGAGACCGTCAGGCGGCGTTCTTCGGGTCGCCGTGGCAGCGCTTGTACTTCTTGCCGGACCCGCAGGGGCACGGCGCGTTGCGCTCGACGTTGCCGTAGGCGGCGCGCTCGGCCGCGGTGCTGACGCGGGTGCGCTCCACGTCGCCCTGCTCGCCCGGCGCGGTGTATTCGAGCTCGGCCGGCCGGTCCGGACCACGCAGCCCGCGGGCGATGATGGACCGGGTCTCGGTCATCATCGGATCCTCGACCTCCTCGACGATGGGGTTCTCCTGAACCTCCACCTCAAGGTTGAACAGGAACCCGACCGAGTCCTCCTTGATGCCCTCCAGCATCGCGGCGAACATCTCGAAGCCCTCGCGCTGATACTCGATCTGCGGGTCCTTCTGCGCGTAGGCCCGCATGCCGATGCCCTCGCGCAGGTAGTCCATCTCGTAGAGGTGCTCGCGCCACTTGCGGTCGAGGACGGAGAGGATGACCCGGCGCTCCAGGTCGCGGGTCGCCTCGGCGCCCCACTCCTCCTCGCGCCTGGCGTACGCCTCCAGCGCGTCGGCCTTGATCCGCTCGCTGATGAGGGCGGCGGTGAGCTCCTCGCGCCCGCCCACCTCCTCGATCAGGTCCTCGAGCTTGAGCGTGACCGGGTAGAGGCCGGAGAAGGCCTTCCACAGCTTCTCGAGGTCCCATTCCTCGGCGAAGCCCTCGGAGGTGGCGCCGGCGACGTAGCCGTCGATGACCTCCCCGATGAAGCCGCGCACCTGGTCGTGCAGGTCGGCGCCCTCCAGGACGCGGTGGCGCTCGGCGTAGATGACCTTGCGCTGGCGGTTCATCACCTCGTCGTACTTGAGAACTTCCTTGCGGATCTCGAAGTTCTGCTGCTCGACCTGGTGCTGGGCGGAGGCGATGGCCTTGGAGACGATGCCGGACTCGATCGGCTGCTCGTCGGGGATGTTGAGGCGCGTCATGATCATTTCGACTCTGGCCGAGTTGAACAGGCGCATCAGGTCGTCGCCGAGCGACAGGTAGAAGCGCGACTCGCCGGGGTCGCCCTGACGGCCGGAGCGGCCGCGGAGCTGGTTGTCGATGCGGCGCGACTCGTGGCGCTCGGTGCCGAGCACGTACAGGCCGCCGAGCTCGGTGACCTCGTCATGCTCGGCCTTGACCTGGGCCTTGGCCTTCTCCAGGGCTTCGGGCCAGGCCTTCTCGTATTCCTCCGGGGTCTCCAGCGGGTCGAGGCCGCGCTGGCGCAGCTCGGCGTCGGCGCGGAACTCGGAGTTGCCGCCGAGCATGATGTCGGTGCCTCGACCGGCCATGTTGGTGGCGACGGTGACGGCGCCCCTGCGGCCCGCCTCGGCGACGATCGCGGCCTCACGCGCGTGGTTCTTGGCGTTGAGCACCTCGTGCGGGACACCGCGGCGCTTGAGCGCCTTGGACAGCCGCTCGGACTTCTCGACGGAGGTGGTGCCGACGAGGACCGGCTGGCCGGCCTCGTGGCGCTCCTTGATGTCGTCGACGACCGCGTTGAACTTGGCGTCCTCGGTCTTGTAGACGACGTCCGGCTGGTCCTTGCGGACCATCGGCCGGTTGGTGGGGATGGGCACCACGCCGAGCTTGTAGGTCTGGTGGAACTCGTTGGCCTCGGTGACGGCGGTGCCCGTCATGCCCGACAGCTTGTCGTAGAGCCGGAAGTAGTTCTGCAGGGTGACGGTCGCCAGGGTCTGGTTCTCGTCCTTGACCTTGACGCCTTCCTTGGCCTCGATGGCCTGGTGCATGCCCTCGTTGTAGCGGCGGCCGTGCAGGATGCGCCCGGTGAACTCGTCGACGATCAGGACCTCGCCGTCGGAGACGATGTAGTCCTTGTCCTTCTTGAACAGCTCCTTGGCCTTCAGGGCGTTGTTCAGGAAGCCGACCAGGTGGGTGTGCTCGGGCTTGTACAGGTTGTCGATGCCGAGCCAGTCCTCGACCTTGGCGACGCCGTCTTCCAGCACGCCGATGGTGCGCTTCTTCTCGTCGACGATGTAGTCGCCGGTGCTCTCCTCGCCGGGGTTCTTGGCCTCGACGCCCTTGCGCAGGCGGGGCACGATCTTGGCGAACTCGGCATACCACTTGCCGGACTGCTCGCCGGGGCCGGAGATGATCAGCGGCGTACGGGCCTCGTCGATGAGGATGGAGTCGACCTCGTCGACGATCGCGAAGTTGTGGCCGCGCTGCACGCACTCGTCCAGCGACCACGCCATGTTGTCGCGCAGGTAGTCGAAGCCGAACTCGTTGTTGGTGCCGTAGGTGATGTCGGCCTGGTATTGCTTGCGGCGCTCGTCGGGCTGCTGCCCGGAAAGGATCATGCCGACTTCGAGGCCCAGGAAGCGGTAGATGCGCCCCATGTTCTCGGCGCCGACCTTGACCAGATAGTCGTTGACCGTGATGACGTGCACGCCCTTGCCGGAGATGGCGTTGAGATAGGCGGGCAGAGTACAGGTCAGGGTCTTGCCCTCACCGGTCTTCATCTCGGAGATGTTGCCCATGTGCAGGGCCGCGCCGCCCATGATCTGCACGTCGAAGTGCCGCTGGCCGAGCACGCGGCGGGCCGCCTCGCGCACGGTCGCGAACGCTTCGGGAAGCAGATCGTCGAGGGACTCGCCATCGGCGTAGCGCTGTCTGAACTCGTCCGTCATCGCGCGCAACTCCGCGTCGGACAGGCTCGTGAAGTCGTCCTCGATGGAGTTGACCTGGTCTGCGATCCGCTTGAGCTTGCGCAGAGTCTTGCCCTCGCCGGCACGTAGGATCTTGTCGAGAATGGCTGCCACTTTATGTAAAGCTCCTCGCAGGTCTTCCCCGGCGGCGCCGCCAGGAGGAGAGGCCGAGACAAACTTCCCCGTAGCCATCGTAGGCGGTTCTGCAACCAGACACAGCCACCGTGGCGACAAGGGCGCGTACCACGTCTGGGAGAATGGGGGGCTAGGCAGAGAGTATGCCGGTTGACCGCCGGTTCGCACCGATAAACGGGATTTCCGGCAAAGGAAGGATTTGTCATGGTTGAGGGGCAGAAGTCGGAGCAGACCGAGAACCTCGGCAGCCACGGCGGCCGCGCGTCCTCGTGGCTCGCCGTGACGGTGATGCTGGTGGGCACCATCGTGGGCGGCTTCGGTCTCACCGCCGCCAACTGGCCGATCGTGTGGGTCGGCGTCGGGCTCTTCGTCGTGGGCGGCATCCTCGCCCTGGTGTTCGACATCTTCACCGATGTCGTGATCGACGCTCCCCGGGTGGGCATGCGCGCCGAAGACCACCGCTGACCTTCAGGGCCCATCCCTCGGGCCCGTCAGCCCCCGAAACGGGCATCGAACTTTCTGTCGGTGCCCCTCGCTAGCATTCCGGCATGCTTCGCCGTACGGAATGGCCACTATGACCGCCTTGTCCCCCGAGGAGGCGCGCCGCCTCATCCTGCGCGCCCAGGGCTTCGTGGGCGCGGACGCGCGCCGGGGCGGGACTTACGCGATGCTCCGCCGGCTCGGCGCGGTCCAGCTCGACACGATCTCGGTGCTCGCCCGCTCCCACGAGCTGGTCGCCTACGCGCGCCTGGGCGCGGTGGGCCGTCAGGCCGTCGAGCGCGCCTACTGGCACAATCCCGCCCAGAGCTTCGAATACTGGTGCCATGCCGCGTGCATCCTGCCCATCGAGCACTGGCCGCTGTTCGCGTTCAGGCGCCGCGCCTACCGGGATCGCCGCTACCGCTGGCACGAGGTGCCCGACCACGTCGACAAGCTGCTCCAGCAGGCGCGCGACTCCGGCCCGCTGACCACCTCCGACGTCGGCGGCGCCAAGAACGGCGGCCCCTGGTGGGACTGGTCCGACTCCAAGATCGGCCTGGAGTGGCTGCTCGACATCGGCGAGCTCGTCTGCGCCCGCCGGGTCGGCTGGCGCCGCGTCTACGACGTCGCCGAGCGCGCCGTCCCCGCCGCCCTCCTGGCCGAGGACCTCACGGACGAGGAGTGCATCACCCGCCTGGCCGCCATCGCCGGCCGCTCCCTCGGCGTCGCGACGCGCGGCGACCTGATCGACTTCCTCCGCCTCACCGGCCGTCACAGCGCCATCCTCGACGAAGCCCTGCTCAGCGGCGCCGCCGGCCTCGTCCCCGTGCACGTGGCGGGCTGGCCCTCCGTCAGAGCAGTCAGATCCGGCAAATCCGTCCCGGCGAGTTCGGCCCCCAACGCCTGGGCCGACCCCGCCGCCCTGGAGTCCGAGCCGCGCGGCCGCCACCGCACCACGCTGGTGTCGCCGTTCGACTCGCTGATCTGGCACCGCGGCCGCACCGAGCGCGTCTTCGGCTTCAACTACCAACTCGAGCTGTACGTCCCCAAACACAAGCGGGTGCACGGCTACTTCACCATGCCGGTGCTGGCCGGTGGCCGCCTGATCGGCCGCGTCGACCCGGCCCGCGAAGGCTCCACCCTGGTCGCCAGGCAGCTCAGCCTCGAACCCGGCCTGACCAGCGCCAAATGGGTCGACGCGCTGCGCGAGGCCCTCTGGTCGGCGGCCGAGTGGGTGGGCTGCGACACGGTCCGCGTCGAGCGCACCGACCCGCCGGAGCTCGCCCCCCTGCTGACCATGACCGGCGGGGCCTGACCGAGACCGAACGGTTTCCGGAATTGCCTGACTCCGGAAACCATGGGTTAGGCTCAAGGCACCGAGGACACCTCGCGCGTTGGCACCCAGGTCGGCGTCGCCCCCGGCGAAGCACCGCTATCGGGCCCGCTCCGCGGGGCCGGAGGGCAGGCGAGCATGACGCCGACGCTCACCTCTCGTCCAACGCCGCCGACCACAGCCTCCTCAGCCCCACCCGGCACCGATCACACGCGAGGTTCCGATCGGCGCCCAGCGTCCCCGGGGAAGGGCGTCGCGCCGCAGGGCGACGATCGCAGGCCCGTGATGCCGGCAGGCGGCTCGCCCCCTTGACCGGGCGGCGAGAGGACCATCGCCGGCCAGCACGCCGGCCCGCCCACCCATGCACCGTCCGCAGGCCCGGATGGAGCGATTCGCCCAGTCAGGCGACCGACCGCTCTCCGGCCCCGGCACCTCATCCCATCTCACTTCTCCGAACGGAGACATCCATGACCGTCATCGACACCGCCCCGCTCAACAGCGTCCGCCCGCCGGTTCCCACCACCGTGCGCCTGTCCGGCGAGATCGACCTCTTCACCAGCCCGGCCCTGCGCCAGCGGCTGTGGAACACCCTCAGCCACAGCAACGGCCTGCTCGTCCTGGACCTGTCCCAGGTGACGTTCTGCGACGCCGGCGGGCTGGCCGTCCTGATCGGCACCCAGAGCCGCGCCAAGGCGCGCGGCATCACGGTCGCCCTGACCGGCCTCCGGCCGTTCATGACCCGGCTGCTGCGCATCTCCGGCCTGACCTACCGCTTCCCGATCGTGCCCTGACGCTCGTCAGCGCGGCGACAGGACGAGGATCGCGTCGTCGTCCGTGAGGGCGCGCAGGCGCAGCCGCATGTCGTTGATCCGGCCCGGCGTGTCCGGCCGGACGGTCAGCGCTCCCACGTCGTGGCAGCGGCCGTTGTCGCACGAGCTGCTCACGCTGATGCTCATCCCCCGCACGCTCAGCCCTCCGGAGGAGCCGCGGAGCTCGATCCGCACCCCGTCGCCGTCCAGGGAGGCTACGGTGAGCCGGTCCACACCGTGCCGCTCGTCCACCGCGAACCGGTCGCCGGCCTCCACCCTGACCTCGCAGTCCGCGTCCCGGCAGGCCGCCAGCTCGCTCCCGTCCCGAGGTGCGGCCTCCACCGCCTGAGCCCCCGGCGACGCCGCCCCCGAATCCGGCACACCCACCGAACCAGGGGTGCCATCCGTACCCCGAGTGCCCGGGGTGCCAAGGGTTCCGTCCGCGCCGGAGGTTCGGCCCGGGGCCGGTGTTCCGGCCGGACCTGGGGTCCCGGCCGAGCCCGTGGTCGTCGGGGCGGAGCAGGCCGCGAGGGCCGTGAGAGCGGCGAGGGCCGTGAGAGCGGCCAGCGCGGTCGCGGCGGAGGCTCGGGCGGGGATCGGCATGGGTCTCCTCGGGCCGGGGGGAACGTGCGCGTACGTCACCCGGCCCGCGCACGACCCGGCTGACTCCACCCGAGGTTGTGCCCGGTCGCCGAGGACCCCGCCCGCCTGGAGGCCCCACTTCCAGCCACACCCGCCGCACCCGCCACACGGCCACACCGGCACACACCAGCCGTACCCGCCACACGGCCGCACCGGCCGGGCCGGCCGCTCGTGCAGCACTCGCCGTGCAGCCGTACCCCTCGCTCCCGCCGCGTCAGCCGAGGACGGGCTGGGGTGGCGCGTCGGCCGGAGGTGAGGAAGGGGGTGCGGCTCTAGGTGATCTCCAGCATGCGTTCGCGTACCGCGTAGACCACGGCCTCCATCCGGGAGTGCAGCTGCAGCTTGTCGAGGATGTTGCGGACGTGGTTCTTGACCGTGTTCTCGGAGATGAACAACTGCTTGGCGATCTCCCGGTTGTTCATGCCCTTGGCCACCAGGCGCAGCACCTCCATCTCGCGCTCGGTCAGCCTGGGGACCGGGAGCTGGGGCGGGCGCTCGCTCTCCTTGCGGCTCATGTTCGCGAACTCGCTGATGAGCTTGGCCGCCATCGCCGGGTTGATCAACGACTGCCCTTCGTGCACGCCGCGCACCGCCGCCGGGACGTCGTTGATCTGGACGTCCTTGAGCAGGTAGCCCGTCGCGCCGGCCTTGATGGCCTCGAAGAGGTCCTCCTCCTCGTCGCTGACGGTCAGCATGATGATGCGGGTGCTCGGGACGGAGGCCTTGATGCCCTTGGCGGCCTCGATCCCGTCCTGGCGGGGCATGCGAACGTCCATCAGGGCCACGTCGGGCATGAGGCGGTCGGCCAGTTCGACCGCCTCCTGCCCGTCGCTCGCCTCGCCGACCACCTCGATGTCTGGTTCCGCGGCCAGAGCCAGCGCCAGGCTCCGCCGGATCAGCTCGTGATCGTCCACGATCAGCACGCGGATCGGCTCGCCGCCTGCGGGCCGGGGCTCGCCGGACTCCGTCACGAAGCCTCCCAGATCCGCCTCGCGACCGCTGTGTACGCGCTTCGCTCGCTCAACTGCGCCTGACTGAGCTCGCTCACGTCTCCTCCTCGTCGGGGGGCCAGAGCCGTCGGACCGCCATGATGACACGGGAACCGCGGTCCGGGGGTGGTCGAGAAGATCTTTTGGGCCGTGATCAGGGCTCCACGAGCCGCAACACGCCGTAGTTGTAACCGCGCCGGTTGTAGACGACGCACGGCTGGCCGCTCTCCTTGTCACGGAACAGATAGAAGTCGTGCCCGACCAGCTCCATCTCCAGCAGAGCCTGATCGATGGTCATGGGTTCGGCTTTGTGGTACTTCTCCCTCACGATGAGCGGCCCGTCGCCGTCCATCTCGATGGGGACGATGTCGTCGTACTGCTCGTCGTCGGGCAGCCGGTCCGCTTCGGGCTCGGGCTGCGCGGGGACGGCGGCCGGCTGCTGCGGTGGGGCCGCCGGCAGGTCGGGCAGCGTCGCGGTGATCTCCGCCAGCGAGGGCTGGCTGTGGTTGCCGTGATGGACCTTGCGCCGGTCGGCGAGCCGCCGGAGACGGCCTTCCAGCTTGTCCATGGCGAGGTCGAGGGCGGCGAATCGGTCGTCGGCGGAGGCCTCTGCGCGGATGGCGGGCCCTCGCGAGTGAATGGTGAGCTCGACGCGCTCACGCTGGTCGGCGAGGCGCGGGTTGCGCTCCTTCGACACCTCCACATCGACTCGGATGAGTTTGTTGTCCAGACGTTCGATCCTGGCCAGCTTGGTCGTCACGTGGTCGCGGAACCGCTCACTCACTCCTGTGTGCCGGCCCTTGACGATGATGTCCATGCAACAGCCCCCCTTCGGTCTAACGACTGAGAAAGAGCGCCCGACGACGTGCATGCCGGGCGGGGTCTTCTGTCTGCCTCTCTGTCACCGTTACCCTCTTCCGCCGACTCGTCACCGGGAACTCGAGTGGCACCCGCCCGGCCGACCTGGTCTTCGACCCCACATTCGCCTGCTGAGGATTTCGCAGCTCTATTGCCACTACTGCCCTTCTCTCCTGACGGGGGACATCTGGACCCCCGGGGAGGCAGGACTTACCCCTAAGCCGCACCGTGATCGGTCGACAAAGAGTCGCCTTACGTGGACCGTTTTGCCTGCGGCTGGCATCGGCTAGCGGAGCCGGGAGCCCCGGCCCTGCGCAACCACGGACCCGAACGGGTGCCATGTTCAGACGCTATCCGGATCGGCGGCGAATGTCAGCCGGGGGATCGGACAAAGGATCACTTTCTGTGATTTTCGTACGGTGTTGCGGGCGTGACAGATGGCCGGTTACGGCGCCCGCATCCCTTATCCGTACGGGACATCGCCCCTCTGAGCTGCCCTACCCCCGCGAAGGGTTACGGACATGTGGCCCAGGAGGGAGGCGGCGGACTTGGATCTTTCTTTACCGACCGTCACCGGAATCGTTCCCGAACTTCTCGGCGTGTCGGCGCGGCGACGGGGAAGGCGCGCGGGGTCGCGCCGACGGTGATGGCGAGCGGCACCGGCGAGCCGGCGGCCCGGAGCGCTCTGGCGGCCTCGGACAGGGTGGCGCCCGTCGTGACGATGTCGTCCACGAGCAGCACAGGCGTCGCTGACGGCACTTCGGCGGGCGACCGGACGCGGAGGGAGGCAGCGAGGTTGGCGGCCCGCTCCGTGGCACTCAGGCCCGCCTGGTCGGCCACCCGTCGTGCCTGCCCGAGCGCGGGCCGGAGTGTGACGTCGAGCCCGCGGGCTCTCAGGCGCCGCACGGCCAGCGCGGCCAGCGTGCCGACCGCGTCGTGCCCCCGGCCCCTGAGCGAGCGCCGGGCGCTCGGCACCGGGACCACCGCGTAGCTCGCGGCCCGGCCGTACGCGCTGACGGCGCTCAGCGCGGTGAAAGCCAGCAGCTCCGCCAGGACGGCGGCCAGCGCCGCCTCGCCGCGCTCCTTGTAGGCGACGACGGCCCGGCGGAGCACGCTCGTGTAGGGGGCGGCCGACCAGCAGTCGGGCAGCCCGGCCGGGGGTGCGGCAGGACGAGGTCGAGCACGGCGTTCAGCACGCCGCCCATGATGCCGGTGACCACCGACAATCGGCTCACCCCAGGGCGAAGAGCGGCTCGTCCACGGCGGTGGCGGGCTTGGGGGGCCAGGGCTGCTTGTCCCGGCCGTACTCCAGGATCTCCTTGCCCTCTTCGGTGGTGGCCAGGATGACGTCGCCCAGGGCGGGGGGGCAGGCCCGGCGCTTGCTGGGCGAGGGNGCATCCGGCGGGCGGGGGCGGCCAGACCGGCCAGGCAGGTCTCGCACAGCCGCGCCCCGGCGGCGCCGCACCCCAGGCAGGGCTGCGGCAGGACGAGGTCGAGCACGGCGTTCAGCACGCCGCCCATGATGCCGGTGACCACCGACAATCGGCTCACCCCAGGGCGAAGAGCGGCTCGTCCACGGCGGTGGCGGGCTTGGGGGTCCAGGTCTGCTTGTCCCGGCCGTACTCCAGGATCTCGTTGCCCTCTTCGGTGGTGGCCAGGATGACGTCGCCCAGGGCGGCGAGCCAGGCCAGCCGCTTGCTGGTCGTGGGCAGCTGGACGGTCTCGCCGTCGCCCACGTTGATCTCCTTGACCACCTGGCCGGCCTTGGTCTGCACGAGGACCAGCAGGTGCTCGGAGTCGCTCCACGCGATGTCGCGGATCTCGTCGTCCCCCTCGGCCGAGATGAGCGTCTGGAAGTTGCTCAGCATCGCCCCCGCGCCGCCACCCGCCAGGGCGCCGACCTGGACCTGCTTCATCCCCACCCGGACGGCCACCCGCACGCCGTCGCGGGACATCCGCAGCGAGGTGACGTCGAGCCCCTGCAGGGCGGGGGCGGCGACGTGCTCGGGGCCCTTGCCGACCGACGGGTAGGAGCGCAGCACGCTGCCGCTCTGCCGGTCGTAGGTCCACAGGGAGCCGTCGCGGTGCCAGGAGGGCTCGGTCAGCTTCCCCGTCCCGCCGGGGATGGACTGCTGCCAGCGGCCGTCGGCGGCGTGCCGGGTGACCCAGATGCCGCCTTCCGTGGACAGGGCGGCGATCCGGTCGCGGTCCTTGGAGATGGCGAAGCCGGAGTACGTCTCCCCCGGCTGCCCGGCGGGCCCCACCAGCGGGTGGCCCTCGCCGTCGGTGCCGAGGATGTGCACGGCGCCCTTGCTGGTGTAGAAGACCTGCCGGTCCTCGACGGCCAGCCATCGCTCCGGCAGGTTGGCGGGCACGATGAGCGGCCCCGTCGTGAAGAACGGCTCGCCCTCCACCTGGACCTCCAGGCTGCGCCCGTTGGCCAGGCCGTTGACGCTCAGGCTGGCCCTGAGCTGGGCCTGCAGCCCCTCGCGGAAGGTGTCGGACGGGGTGAACGGGCCGGCCAGGTTGATGATCACGCGGTCCTCGCTGGACCTGATCGACAGCACCCGCGCACCGGGCGGGAACTCGTTGCCGACCGCGCCCTGCAGCGCGCTGGTCGGGCCCTGGATGACCCGCTCGACGACGGTCTCGGCGAAGCTCTCCGTCGCCTTGATGCGCAGCCGTACGCGGTCGGCCACGAGCCGGTCGGGCTCGCGGTCGCCGGCGGCGGTGCCGTTGAGGTAATAGAGATTCGTGGACCGGTACGCGCGCCGCACGTCGGCGTCGGTGAGCAGGAGGCCCTGCGGGAGCAGGTTGACCCGATAGTCGCCGTTGCGGTCCTTGACCAGGGTGATCGCCCGGCTGACCTTGTTGTCGTCGGCCGGGTCGACGGGCACGTAGGTGTCGTCCTCGTTGATCTGGGCGATCTTGGTGCCCAGGATCGTGACGATGGTCTCCTTCTTCTCCTTGTTCTCGACGATGTCGTCGAAGCGGAAGCCGTTGTCGATCACCGTGACGGGGCCGTCGGGCTTCCACACCCGCCTGGCCTCCTCGGTCAGGTACTTGGGCAGGATGCCGGGGTCGTCGGCGTAGGCGGCCATGGCGGCCTGGAGGCCCTCGACGACCTGCTGGGCGCTCCAGCCCGGCTCGGGTTCGACGGCGACCATGCGCTGGAAGGGCACGGTCACCGAGTCGCCGCCGCCGGCCTCCTCGATGGGGAACGGCCCGCCCACGGGGATCACCGCGCAGCCCGACATGGGCAGCACGGCCAGCGCGGCCAGCACGGCGGCGGCGCGGAGCCTGTCAGTCCTCGCCATGGCCGCCTCCGTCGCCGGTCGCCGGCAGCAGCACCGGGGTCATCTGGCCCCGCCAGGTGCGGCGCATCTCGATCTCGGGCGGCACCAGCGACAGCGGCGAGCCCTTGAGGTCGATCCCGGCGCGGCGCGGCAGCGTGAGCCGGAACTGCGAGCCCTCGCCGGGCTGCCCCCACGCCTGCAGCCAGCCGCCGTGCAGCGTGGCGTCCTCGCGGGAGATGGCCAGGCCGAGCCCGGTGCCGCCGATGGTCCTGGCGCGTGACGGGTCGGCCCGCCAGAAGCGGTCGAACACCAGCGTGTCCTCGCCGTTCTTCAGCCCGATGCCGTGGTCGCGCACGGCCACGGCCACGGCGTCGCGGTCGGCGCCGACGGTGACGACGACGTCGCGGCCCTCACCGTGCTCGATGGCGTTGAACAGCAGGTTGCGCAGGATGCGCTCGACCCGGCGGTTGTCTATCTCGGCCAGGCACGGCTCGTTGGGCAGCCGCAGCTCGAAGCGGGTGCTGTGGCGTTCGGCCAGCGCCTCGGAGTCGGCGATGGCGCGCAGCACCACGTCACGCAGGTCGACGGAGTCGAGGTCCAGGGTGGCGGCGCCCGCGTCGTAGCGGCTGATCTCCAGCAGGTCGGCGAGCATCGACTCGAAGCGTTCGAGCTGGGCCTGCATGAGCTCGGCCGAGCGTGAGGCCATCGGCTCGAAGTCCTCGCGGGCGTCGTACAGCAGGTCGGCGGCCATCCGGACGGTGGTCAGCGGGGTGCGCAGCTCGTGCGAGACGTCGGAGACGAACTGCCGCTGGACCTGTGAGAGCTCCTCCAACTGGTGGATCTTGAGCGCCAGGTTGGCGGCCATCTCGTTGAAGGAGGTCGCCAGCCGGGCCAGGTCGTCCTCGCCGCGCACCTTGAGCCGCTCGTCGAGCTTGCCGGCGGCCAGCCGTTCGGCGGCCTGGCGGGCCAGCCGGACCGGGCTGACGACCTGCCGGGTGACCAGGTAGGCGATCGCGGCCAGCAGCAGCACCAGCCCGAAGCCGACCACGACGATGGCCAGCCGGACGTTCGACAGCATCTGCTCTTCGTCGGCGAACGGGAAGAAGTGGTAGACCTCGTACCCGCCGTACGCGCTGATCATGGCGCCGATGACGAGCGTCTGCCGGGGCTGGCTCTCGCCGGCGAACTGGATCCGCTCGGTGAAGCGCTGCGGCGTTTCGATGAACTTCTCCGCCTGCCGCTGCAGCCTCTGGCGCAGCGCCAAGGGCACGTCGGCGGGCGTGACGTTGCCGGAGGCACGCGACTGGCCGGGCTCGGCGACGTTGAGGATCAGCACCTCGTAACGCTTCTTCGAGCCGTCGCCGCCCGTCCCGATGATGGCGTCCATCACCTCGTCGAGCGGGTCGGGTGGCACGGTCTTGCCGGCCTCGGCGGGCTTGGACTGGTCGTCCTCGTGGCGGCTGAGCGCGTCGGCGATGCGCAGCCGGTCGGCCGAGGCGTCACTGGCGGCCGACTGCTGGCGGCGTTCGATGACCGAGTTGTTGATCTGGTCCGACAGGAACGTGCCGAGCACCACCACCACGATCACCGAGATGACGAGCGTGCTGGTGACGACCTGGAGCTGCAGCGAGCGGCGCCAGATCCGCCGCGCCCTGCCCGCCGCACGCCTGGCCCGCCGGCGGACTCCGCCGAGTATCTGGCGGAGTGTCCGGCGGCGCGTGCGCCTGGTCGTCGTCGGGGGCATGGCGTGGCGTCAGGGCAGGTCAGGCGGGGCCGGCTTTGTAGCCGACGCCGCGGACCGTCACCACGATCTCGGGGTGCTCGGGGTCCTTCTCGATCTTGGCCCGGAGCCGCTGCACGTGCACGTTGACCAGCCGGGTGTCGGCGGCGTGGCGGTAGCCCCAGACCTGCTCCAGCAGGACCTCGCGGGTGAACACCTGGCGCGGCTTGCGGGCCAGCGCGACCAGCAGGTCGAACTCCAGGGGCGTGAGGTTGATGGTCTCCTCGCCGCGCTTGACCGAGTGGCCGGCCACGTCGATGGTGATGTCGCCGATCTGCAGGATCTCGGGCGTCGGCTCGTCGGTGCGGCGCAGCCGCGCGCGCACCCTGGCCACCAGCTCCTTCGGCTTGAACGGCTTGACGATGTAGTCGTCGGCGCCGGACTCCAGCCCGAGCACGACGTCGATCGTGTCGCTCTTGGCGGTGAGCATGACGATCGGCACCCCGGATTCGGCCCTGATCCTGCGGGCGACGTCGATGCCGTCGGCCCCGGGCAGCATCAGGTCGAGCAGGACGAGATCAGGGCGCGTGTCGCGGAACGCGTCCAGCGCCTTGTCGCCGTCGCTGACAAAGGATGGTTCGAAACCCTCACCGCGCAACACGATGCCCAGCATCTCGGCGAGAGCGGCATCGTCGTCGACGACCAGCACGCGACCTTTCATGGCCCCTCATTCGTTCTACGCATTCTGGGACATATCAGCACGATCGCTGAAGGTTACCCTTGGTCGGCGCATGTGTGGGACATGACACCGGGTAAAGGCGATATTGGCTCGCCCCCACGACCGCAATCTTCAGTCTGCGGTAACAGAGCGTCCTTCGGCCATCCCTGCGCGATATCCGTGGCACGAATCGACGCAGCGACACCACCGACCCGCCCAGCATGCCAGGATTGGGATATGTCAGACGGTCACGGTTCCACTCCCGAGACGCCCCGAGGCTGGGCCGCGGAGCAGCCTCCGCCCTACGGCGCGCCTCCGGCTTCCCCGTGGACCGCCCCAGGACAGCAACAGATCCCCGGTCAACCCCAGATGCCGCCCCCGCCGCCGCCCCAGGGTTACGGACAGGCGCCCTACGCACCTTACGGCCCCCATCACGGCCCCCATCCGCAGGCGATGCGCCCCGGCATCATCCCCCTGCGCCCGCTGCGGCTGGGCGACCTCTACGACGGCACGATCAAGCTCGTCCGGTCCAACCCCAAGGCCGTGCTCGGCCTGTCGGCGATCGGCGCGCTGCTCGGGACCGTCCCGCTGGCCGTCGGGCAGGCGTTGATGTTCGACAGCATGGGGTCCTTCATCGGCGACCCGAACTGGCTGACCCAGCCGGGCAACGACCTCACCGGCGGGTTCGTCGCGCAGTACGGCGGCACGATCGTCTCCTACCTGATCAGTTTCGTCGTCGTCACCGTGCTGACCGGCGTGCTGACCCGCATACTCGGCCGGGCCGTCTTCGGCGGCAAGATGACCGCCTCCGAGGCCTGGCAGGCCACCAAGAGCCGGATGCCCGCCCTGTTCGGCGTGGTCGGGCTGATGACGCTGATCATGCTCGCGCCCCTGGTGCTGCTGGGCGTCCTGCTCTGGGCGGTCGTCGCCGGCGGCGGCGTCGACTCACCGGAGGCGGCGGGCGGCCTCATCGTGGTCTTCCTCCTGCTGCTCCTGCTCTATCTCGGCTACGTGCTGTTCTTCCGCACCCGTTTCGCCTTCGCGCCGGCCGCCGTGGTCCTGGAGGGCCGGGGCCCGGTCGACGCGATGCGGCGCTCGTGGAACCTGGTGACCGGTGACTTCTGGCGGGTCTTCGGCATCCTGCTGCTCACCACGTTCGTGGTCGGCATGGTGGCGACGGTGCTCAACTTCCCGTTCACCATGGCCGGCACGCTGCTCGGGATGCTCGGCGGCGGCGCGCTGTGGACCATCGTGGTCGCCGCGGTGCTGATCGCCGTCGGCGGCACCGTCGGCGCGATGATCACCTATCCGTTCGAGGCGGGCGTCGCCGGGCTGCTCTACGCCGACCGCCGGATGCGGTCCGAGGCGTTCGACCTCGTCCTGCAGACCGCCGCCATCGAGCAGCAGCGCCAGGGCTGGGTGCACGCCTCGGCGGACGAGCTCTGGCACCCGTCCCACTCCGCCAGGCCGTGAGCCCGGTCGGCAGGGAGGAGGCCGCGGGGCAGGCGGCGCGCGAGCTCCTCGATCCCCGCTACGCCGACGAGTCCCTGCCCGACCGGCTCTACCGCTATTTCAGCCAGTTCGTCGGCGACCTGATGGACGCTGCCGCGGGCGGCGGCTCGGCCGGCGGGGTGATCGCGGCGGTAGTGATCGGGCTGATCCTGGTCGGGGTCGCCGCGCTGATCGCCTACCAGTTGCGCCGCACCAGCCGGCGCAACACGGCGGCCCCGGGGGCGCTGTTCGGCGAGCGCGCGCTCACCGCCGCCGAGCACCGCACGGCGGCGGAGCGGCTGGCCGCCGAGGAGCAGTGGACCGCCGCGATCCAGGAGCGGCTGCGCGCCATCGCCCGCGACCTGGAGGAGCGGGCGCTGGTCAACGGCATGCCCGGGCGCACCGCCGACGAGCTCGCGGCCGAGGCGGGCCAGGCCATGCCCACCTTCGCCGGCGAGCTGGCGGCGGCGGCCCGTTCCTTCGACGACGTCACCTACGGCGGCGTCCCCGGCACCCGCGAGACCTACGACAGCATGACCGGCCTCGACGACCGGCTCCGCGCCGCCCGCCCGATCCCGCTGGGAGGCCCCTCATGACCGCGGAGGCGACGCGGTCGCGGCCCACCACGCCCACGGCGAAGAGCCGATGGCGCGGCGGACGGTGGATCGCGCTGCTCGGGCTGCTCGTCGTGCTGGGCGGCGTGGTCAGCGTGCTGCTGGGCCCCGAGCAGGAGACCCCCCGCCCGCTCGACCCCGCCGACACGTCGCTGCAGGGCTCCAGGGCCCTCGCCGAGCTGCTGCGCGAGCGCGGCGTCACCGTGGACCGGGTCGACTCCGCCGAGGCCGCCGCCGCCCTGGGCGGCGACCGGGTCCTGGTGGTCACCGACACCCTGCACGCGTATTCGGGGGACCTGGACGGGATCCGGGGCGACCGCCTGATCGTCGGCGCGCCGCTCGGCGTGGAGGAGATGGCCGGCGCGAACCCGGTCGGCGCGGCCAGGCAGCGCTCCCGCGAGCCCGAGTGCTCCCTGCCGGCCGCCACCGCGGCGGGCAGCGCCCACCTCGGCGGCATCGCGTACTCCGCACCGCGCGGCACCACCGGCTGCTACCCGGCGGGCGACGGCTGGACGCTGATCAGCTTCCCGAACGGGAGCGGCACCACCACGGTCGTCGGCAGCGGCGAGTTCATGAGCAACCAGCGCCTGGCCGAGGACGGCAACGCCGCCCTGGCGCTCAACCTGATCGGCACCGGCAAGCCCGTCACCTGGCTGGTCCGCCCGGAGGTGCGGCCGTCGGGCGACCTGGCCGGCCCCGAAGGCGAATCGGTGTACGACCTGATGCCGCCGGGCATCCCGTGGGCGGTGCTGATGGCCTGCCTGACCGTGGTGCTGGTGGCGTTCTGGCGAGGCAGGCGGCTCGGCCCGGTCGTGGCCGAGCGGCTGCCGGTGGTGGTGCGCGCCTCGGAGACCGTCGAGGGCCGGGGGCGGCTCTACCGCGCCAGGCGGGCCAGGGGCAGGGCGGCCGACTCGCTGCGGGCGGGCACGATCGACCGGCTGACGCCCCGGCTGGGGCTGGCCTCGGGGGCCGGGCCGCACGAGGTCGTCGCCGCGCTGGCCGTACGGACCGGGCTGGACCCGCAGCAGGTCGGCGGCGCGCTGTACGGGCCGCCGCCCACCGGCGACGCTGAGCTGGTCGCCCTGGCCGGATACTTGGATTCCATCGAAAGGAAGGTCCGTGAACTTTGAGGAGACCACCCGCGTGACCGGGTCCGCGGACTCGGCCAGGGAGGCGCTGGGGGCGCTGCGCGCCGAGGTGTCCAAGGCCGTGGTCGGGCAGGACGCGGTGGTGACCGGGATGGTCATCGCGCTGCTGTGCCGGGGACACGTGCTGCTCGAAGGCGTGCCGGGCGTGGCCAAGACGCTCATGGTGCGCACGCTGTCGGCGGCGCTGTCGCTGGACTTCAAGCGGGTGCAGTTCACGCCGGACCTGATGCCGGGCGACGTCACCGGTTCGCTGATCTACGACACGAAGACGGCGGAGTTCGAGTTCCGCGAGGGGCCGGTGTTCACGAACCTGCTGCTCGCCGACGAGATCAACCGTACGCCGCCGAAGACGCAGGCGGCGCTGCTGGAGGCGATGGAGGAGCGGCAGGTGAGCGTGGAGGGCACGGCCCGGCCGCTGCCCGACCCGTTCGTGGTGTGCGCGACGCAGAACCCCGTCGAGTACGAGGGCACCTACCAGCTTCCCGAGGCGCAGCTCGACCGGTTCCTGGTGAAGCTGACGGTGCCGCTGCCGCCGCGCGATCAGGAGATCGCGGTGCTGGAGCGGCACGCGCTCGGCTTCGACCCGCGCGACCTGTCGCACGTCAAGCCGGTGGCGACCGCGGCCGACCTGGCGGCGGGCCGCGAGGCGGTCGCGGCCGTGCACGTGGCGCCCGAGGTGCTCGGCTACATCGTGGACGTGGCGCGCGCCACCCGTAACTCGCCGTCGCTGCAGCTCGGCGTCTCGCCGCGAGGCGCCACCGCGCTGCTGGCGGCCTCGCGGGCGTGGGCGTGGCTGTCGGGGCGCGCCTACGTGACCCCCGACGACGTCAAGGCGCTGGCCAGGCCCGCGCTGCGGCACCGCGTGCAGCTGCGGCCCGAGGCCGAGCTGGAGGGCGCGACCGCCGACGGCCTGCTCGACGGCATCCTGGCCTCGGTGCCGGTCCCGCGCTGATGGCACGCACATGACACTGACGGGACGCGCCGGCCTGCTCGCGGCGCTCGGGATCGTGGTGGTGCTGCTCGCGCCGTCGCCCGGACCTGCCGTGGCCGGCGTCTGCCTGCTGCTGGCCGCCGCGATCGTCGCCGACCTGACGCTGGCGGGCGCGGTGCGGCCGCTGCGCCTGCACCGCTCGGGCGAGCGGCTGGTACGGCTGGGCGCGCAGGCCACGGTCGAGCTGGTCGTGGAGAACCCCGGCCGCAGGCGCGTACGCGGCGTGCTGCGTGACGCCTGGCCGCCCTCCGCCGGCGCCGAGCCGCGCGTGCTGAAGCTGGACGTGCCGCCGGGCGAGCGGCGCAAGCTCGTCGTGACCCTCACCCCGGCCAGGCGCGGCGACCGCGAATCGGTCTCGGTGACCGTGCGCTCGCTCGGCCCGCTCGGGCTGGCCGCCCGGCAGGGCAGCCACAGCTCGCCCTGGTCGGTGCGGGTGCTGCCGCCGTTCCTGTCGCGCAAGCACCTGCCGTCCCGCCTGGCCAGGCTGCGCGAGCTCGACGGCCGGCATCCGGCGCTGGTGCGCGGGCAGGGCACCGAGTTCGACTCGCTGCGCGAGTACGTGGTCGGCGACGACGTACGCTCGATCGACTGGCGGGCCACCGCCCGCCGCCACGACGTGGTCGTGCGCACCTGGCGTCCCGAACGCGACCGCCGGGTCATGATCGTGCTCGACACCGGCCGCACCTCGGCCGGCCGGGTGGGCGAGGCGCCGATCCCGCTGGCCGGAGCCGCCGTCGAGGGAGGCGGCCTGCTGGCACGTCCCGACCCGCGCCCGGTGCCCGGCTGGCCGCGCCTGGACTGGTCGATGGACGCCGCGCTGCTCCTGGCCGCGCTCGCCGCCAGGGCCGGCGACCAGGTGGACTTCCTGGCCTACGACCGGGCCGAGCGCGCCCGGGTGACCGGCGCGTCCCGCACGGAGCTGCTGTCGTCGCTGGTCAACGCGATGGCGCCGATCGAGGCCGAGCTCATCGAGGCCGACTCCCAGGGCATGGTGGCCGCGATCCTGGCCCGGGCCAAGCGCCGCTGCCTGGTCGTGCTGCTCACCGACCTCAACTCGGCCGCCCTGGACGAGGGGCTGATGCCGGTGCTGCCGCAGCTGTCCTCCCGCCACCTGGTGCTGGTGGCCGGCGTCTCCGACCCGCTCGTCGCCGCCATGGCCGGGCAGCGGAGCACCGCCGAGCAGGTGTACGACGCGGCGGCGGCCGAACGCGCGCAGCTCGAACGCCGGCGCATCACCGCCCGGCTGCGCCGCCACGGCGTCGAGGTCGTGGACGCGCTGCCCGACGACATCGCCCCGGCCCTGGCCGACGCCTACCTCGCGCTCAAGGCCGCCGGACGGCTGTAGGAGGTCAGGCGCTCGGGGCCACGTCCGGGGCCCGTTCGAGGTCGCCCGTCTCGCCCTCGCGGGCCGCGCGCCTGCCGAGGACGACCACGTACGCCAGGAAGACGAGCTCGGCGAGCACGCCGATGCCCACGCGGGCGGCGGTCGGCAGCCCGGACGGGGTGACGAACGCCTCGATCAGCCCCGACACGAACAGCACCGCCACCAGCCCGAGCGCCACCGCCATCACCGCGCGGCCCTGCTCGGCCATGACCTCGGCCCGCCTGCGGTGACCCGGGTCGATGACCGCCCAGCCCAGCCGCATGCCGACGGCCGCGGCGAGGAAGACGGCGGTCAGCTCCAGGAGGCCGTGCGGGGTGATCAGGCCGAAGAAGATGTCCAGCTTGTCGCGGGAGGCCATGAGGCCGCCGGAGACGGCGACGTTGGCCGCGTTCTGGAACAGGACCAGCGGGATCGGGATGCCGAGGAAGATCGCGTACACGATGACCTGCAGCGACACCCACGCGTTGTTGATCCACACGCGGCTGGCGAACGACGCCGCCGGGTTCTCCGAGTAGTAGTCGGCGAAGTCGTGCTCGACCAGCCGCGTGATCTCCTCGGGTGAGGCGATCGCGGCCTGCACCTCCGGGTTGGCCGCCACCCAGGCGCCGATCACCCACGAGAGCGCCAGGAACGCCAGCGAGGTGCCCAGCCACCACCATCGCGCCCGGTAGGCCACCACCGGGAACGACACGGTGAAGAACCGCACCAGCTCCCGCCAGGCCGGCGTGCGCGTGCCCGTCACGGCCGACCGCGCCCTGGCCACCAGCGCCGACAGCCGTCCGGCCAGCATCGCGTCGGGCGTCGAGGAGCGGACGATCGACAGATGCGTGGACACCCGCTGGTAGAGGTCGACCAGCTCGTCGACCTCCGCCCCCGTCAGCGAGGAGCGGCGCTTGATCAGCTGATCGAGCCGCTCCCAGACCGGGCGGTGCGCGGTGACGAAGGCGTCGATGTCCACCTGACCATTGTGGCCGGTATGTCAGCTGCCCATAGCCGTTAGGCTCCACATATGTCGGAGGTTGTGACCGGTGACGCCGTCGTCCTCGAAGTGCGGGTGGCGCAGATGCCCTCGCGGTTCCTGGCGCTGCTCATCGACATGGGCGTCCAGCTCACCGTGCTGATCGGCGCGTTCGTGCTGCTGGAGGCGTTCGCGGTGATCTCGGACCCGGCGATGTTCGCCGCGGTCTCGATCACGATGGTGGTACTGGTCCTGGTCGGCTATCCGGTGATCTTCGAGACCGCCAGCCGGGGGCGCAGCCTCGGCAAACTGGCGCTCGGGCTGCGCGTCGTGAGCGACGACGGCAGCCCCGAGCGGTTCCGGCAGGCGCTGTTCCGGGGGCTGGCCGGGGTGATGGAGTTCTGGATGTTCTCCGGGGCGCCGGCGTTGATCAGCTCGCTGATCTCCCAGCAGGGCAAGCGGCTGGGCGACCTGTTCGCCGGCACCATCGTGATCGCCGAGCGCGGGCCGCGTGACGCCGGCCAGGCCATCGTCATGCCACCGCCGCTGGCCGCCTGGGCGGCGACCCTGGAGCTGTCGCAGCTCCCGATGGAGGTGGCCGCCGCCGCCCGTCAGTACCTGTTGCGCTGGCAGCAGCTGTCGCCGCAGGTCCAGCACGAGATGGGCGTCCGCATCGCGACCCAGACGGCCTCCTACGTCTCACCGGCCGCGCCGGCCGGCGTCCCGCCGCACGCCTACCTGAGCGCCGTCCTCGCCGAGCGCCGCCGCCGCGACCAGCTCCGCCTCGCCCAGCGCATGGGCACCCAGCCCGGCCAGTGGGCGCCCGGCCCAGGAGCGCCACCGACGTGGCAGGCGCCCTTCGGGGGCGCCCCCGCTCCTCCGACGGGCCCGCCGGCGCCGTACGCGCCGCCGGGGGTCGCGGGCCCACTCCCCGGCGGGTCCCCGTACGGGCCGCCCGGGGCGGGGGGTGGACCGTCCGAGGTGGGGCCGGAGGTCACGGCCGGGGGGTTCGTGCCACCTCAGTAGGCGTTCTGGGTCTGGGCGTTGAGCGACTTCTGGCGGACCTTGGCGGCCGGATCGGTGCGCGGGTCGGTGATGCGCAGGACGTCCAGGCCGAGCTGGATGTCGCTGCTGTAGATGTGGCCGTTGTAGTAGTAGGCCGACCAGGAGCCGGCCATGTCGCGGGGCTTGAAGGCGGCGCGGTCGAAGTAGCCGATCTCGGCGGGCCTGGCGGAGTCGGTGAAGTCCCAGATCGACACCCCGCCCTGGTACCAGCCCTGGACCATGATGTCCCGGCCCTTGACCGGGATCAGCGAGCCGTTGTGCGCCACGCAGTTCTCGGACCGGCCCTGCTCCCGGGGGATCTTGTAGTAGCTCCGCTTGACGAGCTTCCCGCCGGTGATGTCGTAGACGGCGTTGGCCCCGTGCTCCGGCCCGGTGCTCTTGAGGCAGGTGGCCATCACGCCGCCGCCGAGCTCGTCGGTGAAGACGACCTTGGTGCCGCTGTTGTTGAACGTCGCCGAGTGCCAGAACGCGAAGTTCTCGTCGGTGACCCTGGCGGTGACCTTCGGGCGTTCCCGGTCGGAGATGTCGATCAGCACGCCGTCGCCCATGCAGGCCCCGGCGGCGAGGTTCCTGGCCGGGTAGACGGTGATGTCGTGGCAGCCGCTGGTTGCCGACGCGGCTCCGTCGCCCCGCTCGTTGCCGCCGTCGGGGAACAGCACGGGCCTGGCCACGACCTTGGCGGCCGACGGCTTCTTGAGCGGCACCTTGACGATGGAGATCCGGTCGTGCGGCGGCTTGCAGCCGGGGAAGATGTCGCCGGGCCCGTACGAGGAGACGTACAGGTAGACGGTGTCCTTCGAGGCGCCCGGCACCAGCGTGTGCGTGTGGGAGCCACAGGCGGTCTCGATGGACTTGACGTACTTGGGCCGCTTCTTGGAGCTGATGTCGAAGATGCGGATGCCCTCCCAGGAGCCCTTGTCGGTCGGGGAGGCGCTGCGGGTCTTGCAGGAGTCGCTCGCGACGGACTCGTCCACGGACAGGAAGAGCAGGTCGCCCTTGACCGAGACGTCGCCCTGCGCGCCGTAGCAGGAGACGCGGCTGACGACCTTGGGCTTGGCCGGGTTCGCGATGTCGTACACGGTGAACCCGTTGTAGTTGCCCTGGTAGGCATAGGTGCCCTGGAAGGCCAGGTCGCTGTTGTACGCCTGCCGCGACGCGAACGGGGCCTGCTTGGGCACGTTGGCCACGTGTTCGACGTTGGCGCTGGTCCTGACGTCGTCGGCCGCGTGAACCGGTGACGCCGTCAGGACCAGCGCCGCTCCTGCCAGCGCCAGGGCGCGGCCGAGTCTGGACGCCACGGGGGGACCTCCTGTCAGGGGTGATCTACGAGGTCCCCCACTATGTCAGGAAATAATCGGGCTAGTGATGGTGGCCCCGCTCCCGGTACGACTCCTGCGTCTGGGCGTTCAGGTCGTCGAACCGCACGCCGTTCGCCCGGTTGGTCCGCGGGTCGTCGATCTTGAGCACGTCGAGACCCTGGTTGAAGTCGGAGCCGTAGATGTAGCCGTTGTAGTAGTACGCGGACCAGAAGCCGCCCGACAGCGCCGGCGCGGTGTTGTCCGGGCCGCGCTCGAAGAAGGCGATCTCCTGCGGGTTGGCCGAGTCGGTGAAGTCGACCACCGAGATGCCGCCCTGGTACCAGGCCTGGACCATGATGTCCTTGCCCTTGACCGGGATCAGCGAGCCGTTGTGCGCCACACAGTTCTCGGTCGCGTCCTGGTGACGGGCGATCTTGAAGTAGCTCTTGAACTGCAGCTGGCCGCGGACGATGTCGTAGTAGGCGTTGGCGCCCCGGGTCGGCCCGATCTCGGGGTTGCAGGTGGCCCTGGTGCCGCCGCCGAGCTCGTCGGTGAAGATCACCTTGTCGCCGCGGTTGTTGAAGGTGGCCGAGTGCCAGAAGGCGAAGTTCGTCTCGTCCCTGACGGTCGCGGTCACCCGGGGACGCTCCGGGTTGCGGATGTCCATGAGGATGCCCTCGCCCATGCAAGCGCCGGCGGCGATGCCCTTCTCCGGGTAGGCGGTGATGTCGTGGCAGCCGGTGGTGGCGGACTTGCCGTCCGGGTACGACCCGGGCATGCCGGGGAAGCCGCCGTCGGGGAACAGGTTGGGCGCCGAGATGACCGACGCGGAGGCCGGGTCACGCAGCGGCACCTTGATGATCGAGATCAGGTCGTGCGGCGGCTGGCAGTCGGGGAAGGCCGCGTTGGGGCTGTAGGACGAGACGTAGATGTAGACGTTGCGGCCCCGGCGGTCGGGCACCAGCGTGTGCGTGTGGGAGCCGCAGTTGGTCTCGACCGACTTGACGTAGCGCGGGTTGGTCTTGTCGCTGACGTCGAAGATCCGGACGCCCTCCCACGATTCCTTGACCGACGCGCTCTGCCCCGTGCTGCTGCAGGAGTCGTCGTTGCGCGAGGAGTCGACGGACCCGAACAGCAGGTTCCCGTAGACCGACACGTCCATCTGGCCGCCCGGGCACAGCACGGAGCTGACCAGGGAGGTCCGCTTGGGCTTGCGGATGTCGTAGATGGAGAACCCTGAGTAGTTGCCGACATAGGCGTAGTTGCCCTGGAAGGCCATGTCCGTGTGGATGTCGGGGAGGGCCTCGGGCTTGGGCACGTTGGTGACGTGCGTGATGTTGGGGCTCATGACGATCTCGCCGGGAGCCGGGATGTCCGCCGCCTGCGCGGGGATGCCGGCCATCGCCAATGCGATCGCGGCTCCCGCGAGGGTGAGGGCTCGTCGGGGTAACAACACCTATCCTCCTATAAAGGGGACATAAATGTATGAAATCTTCACCCCTGACGGTCACGCCGACCAGCACGCAAGTTGTCAAAACTTATACCTGTTTGCCCTCTTCTAACGATCATTCTTACGGCCTAGAATCCGCAGTTCCGACCGAAATCAGTCAGGAGGCTGAGTGCGCGCAGCGCTCATCGTCGTCGTCACGGGCACACTGATCGTCCTGTCGGGCTGCACCTCCGACCCCGCGCCGCAGGCACCCCGGGCCGGCTCCACCGCACCGGTGATCGCGCCGGGCCGCCCCGGCGAGGAGGCCAGGACCCTCTCCCCCGCCGAGGCCGCCACCGCGGCCCCCACCCCCAGCGCGAACGCCGCGGACGTCACCTACGTCCAGGACATGATCGTCCACCACCAGCAGGCGCTCGACATGGCGATCCTGGCCCCCGGCCGGGCGGCATCGGCCAAGCTCAAGAGCCTGGCCTCGCGGATCGCCGACACCCAGGGCCCGGAGATCCAGTGGATGCGCACCTGGCTCCAGGAGCAGGGCCAGCGCGTCCCCGACCACCACGCGGCCCACGAGGGCATGCCCGGCATGGCCACGCCCGAGCAGCTCGCCGGGCTCAAGGCCGCCACCGGCGAGGACTTCGACGCCCGGTTCCTGCAGCTCATGATCGCCCATCACCAGGGCGCGATCGAGATGTCGGAGCGGGTGCTGACCGGCGGCTCGCACATCAGGATCGAGGAACTGGCCAACGACGTCGCCGTCACCCAGACGGCGGAGATCAGCCGGATGCGGGAGATGCAGGCCGGCTAGGAGCCCGAACGCCAGGAGTGCAGGTACGTCTCCTGCTCGGCCGTCAGCTCGTCGATGGCGATCCCGGTGGCCGCCAGCTTGAGGCGCGCCACCTCCTGGTCGATGTCCGCCGGCACGTCGTACACGCCGGGGGCGAGCCCGGCCCGCTCGCGGGCGAGCCAGGCGACGGCGAGGGCCTGCGCGGAGAACGACATGTCCATCACGGCAGCCGGATGCCCCTCGGCGGCGGTCAGGTTGACCAGCCGCCCCTCGGCCAGCAGCAGCAGCCTGTGCCCGCCGGGCAGCACGTACTCGTCGGTGTTGGGGCGCACGCCCCGGTGCACCTCCACGGCCAGCTCGTCCAGCGCCCGCACGTCGATCTCGACGTCGAAGTGCCCGGCGTTGGCCAGGATCGCGCCGTCCTTCATCACGGCCAGGTGCTCGGCCCTGACCACGTCACGGTTGCCCGTCACGGTGATGAACAGGTCGCCCACCACGGCCGCCTGCTCCATCGGACGGACCTCGTACCCCTGGAGGGTCGCGTCGAGCGCCTTGACCGCGTCGATCTCCGTCACGATCACCCGCGCGCCCAGCCCCTTGGCCCGCTCGGCCACGCCGCGCCCGCAGTAGCCGAACCCGGCCACCACCACGGTGCGCCCGGCCAGCATGGTGTTGGTGGCCCGCATGATCCCGTCGAGCGTCGACTGCCCGGTGCCGTAGCGGTTGTCGAACATGCGCTTGGTGCGGGTGTCGTTCACCGCCACGACGGGGAAGCGCAACGCCTGCTCGGCGGCCATCTGCCGGAGCCGGATGATGCCCGTCGTGGTCTCCTCGCAGCCGCCGCTCACGCCGCCGAGCAGGTCGGTCCGCTCGGTGTGCAGGATGTTGACCAGGTCGCACCCGTCGTCGAGCACCAGGTCGGGCGCGAGGTCGAGGGCCTGGTGGATGTGCCGGTAGTAGGCGGCCCTGTCGACGCCCGCGCGCGCGTGCACGGCCATCCCGTAGGAGCGCAGCGCCTCGGCCACGTCGTCCTGCGTCGACAGCGGGTTGGAGGCGGCCAGCGCGATCTCGGCCCCGCCCGCCTTCAGCGCCCCCATCAGCACCGCCGTCTCGGCGGTGACGTGCAGGCAGGCGGCGATCCGCAGCCCGTCGAGCGGTCGCTCGGCCGCGAACCGCTCCCCTATGGCGGTCAGCACCGGCATCGCGCGGGCGGCCCAGCTGATCTGCCGCTCCCCGCTCTCCCCCAGGTCCATCGACTCTCCTTACGACGGAGGAGCCGGCGCGCACCGCGCACCGGCTCCTCCGGGGCTTGCTGTCAGTAGCGGTAGTGGTCGCTCTTGTACGGGCCCTCCACGTGGACGCCGATGTAGGCGGCCTGCTCCTTGGTCAGCTCGGTGAGCTTGACGCCCAGCGCGTCGAGGTGCAGCCGGGCGACCTTCTCGTCGAGGTGCTTGGGCAGCGTGTAGACGCCGATCGGGTATTCGGCCGTCTTGGTGAACAGCTCGATCTGCGCGATCACCTGGTTGGTGAAGGAGTTGGACATGACGAACGACGGGTGGCCGGTGGCGCAGCCCAGGTTCATCAGGCGGCCCTCGGCGAGCACCAGGATCGAGTGGCCGTCGGCGAACACCCACTCGTCGACCTGCGGCTTGATGTTGCGCCGCTCGATGCCGGGCGTCTTGGCCAGACCGGCCATGTCGATCTCGTTGTCGAAGTGGCCGATGTTGGAGACGATCGCCTGGTGCTTCATCCGGGCCATGTGGTCGGCCCGGATGATGTTGAAGTTGCCGGTGGTGGTGACGAAGATGTCGGCGATGCCGACGACCTCCTCCAGCGTGGTGACCTGGAAGCCGTCCATGGCCGCCTGGAGCGCGCAGATCGGGTCGATCTCGGTGACGATGACCCGGGCGCCCTGGCCGCGCAGCGCGTCGGCGCAGCCCTTGCCGACGTCGCCGTAGCCGCAGACCACCGCGACCTTGCCGCCGATGAGCACGTCGGTGGCGCGGTTGAGGCCGTCGATGACCGAGTGGCGGCAGCCGTACTTGTTGTCGAACTTCGACTTGGTGACCGAGTCGTTGACGTTGATCGCCGGGAACAGCAGCTGGCCGTTCTTGTGCATCTCGTAGAGACGGTGCACGCCGGTGGTGGTCTCCTCGGTGACGCCCTTGATGCTCTCGGCGATCTTCGTCCACCGCTTGTCGTCGCCGACCGTGCGGGTGAGCAGGTCGATGATGACGTGCCACTCCTCCGGGTCGTCGGCGGTCGCGGCGGGGACGGCGCCGGCCTTCTCGTACTCGGCGCCCTTGTGGACGAGCAGCGTGGCGTCGCCGCCGTCGTCGAGGATCATGTTGGGGGCGTCACCGCCGGGCCAGGTGAGGGCCTGCTCGGTGCACCACCAGTATTCCTCCAGCGTCTCGCCCTTCCAGGCGAAGACCGGGACGCCCTTGGGGTCGTCGACGGTGCCGTCGGGGCCGACGACCACGGCGGCCGCGGCGTGGTCCTGGGTGGAGAAGATGTTGCAGCTCACCCAGCGGACCTCGGCGCCGAGCGCGACGAGGGTCTCGATGAGGACGGCGGTCTGGATCGTCATGTGCAGCGAGCCCATGATCTTCGCGCCGCGGAGGGGCTGGGAGGCCGAGTATTCCTTGCGGATCGACATGAGGCCGGGCATCTCGTGCTCGGCGAGCCGGATCTCCTTGCGGCCGAAGTCGGCAAGTGAAAGGTCGGCGACCTTGAAGTCCATCGGGGTTCCCCTCGCATCACATTGTTGTCGCGACGAGTTTAGGCGCCTCCCCGCCCCGATCGCATCTCGCAGAGAGCTAACCTGACGTAAGAATGTAAGGATGCGCATCACGGAAGCCGCGAAACGGCTCGGCATGTCTCCCAGGATGCTCCGCTACCGGGAGGCGCTCGGGCTGCTGCCGCCCGTGCGCGAGCAGGGGGCGCACCGCCGCTTCGGCCCCGAGGAGCTGTCCGCCGTCGCCCAGGGGGTGGAGCTGGAGAAGCGGTTCGACGTCTCCCCCGCCGAGCTGGCGTTCGCCCTGCGCGCGCTCAGCGACCCCGCCGTCGCGGCCGCCGTGCGCGACCTCGGCGTACGGATCGGCCGCATCCAGGTGCCGCGCCGGGCGCTGGACTTCGAGAAGGAGAAGGCCCTGCGCCTGCTGCGAACCGCGGGCCCCGGGCCGACGTCAAACAGGGCATGAAAGAGCTCCTGATGGCCACAGTGCTCGCCCTGGCACCCGTCCAGGCGGGCACCGACGTCAAGGTGTACTTCTCCCACGGGTTCGGCATCCCCGGCAAGGTCGTCGCGGTGCACCGGACCTCCCCGCACGCGGGCCTCGCCAGGTTCGCCGTCGAACAGCTCATCAAGGGCCCCACGGCCGCCGAGCGCCGCCGCGGCCTGCACGCCGAGCTGGGCGGTCAGATCCGCGGCCGCTCCGACTGCGGCGCCGACTTCACCCTGAAGATCAAGAAGGGTACGGCCACGCTCCGCTTCTGCCGGACCGTCCTGGGCACCGGCGTGGGCGGCGACGCCCGCGTCCTGCGCACGATCGAAGCGACGCTCAAGCAGTTCGGCAGCGTCAAGAAGGTCGTCACGCTGGACCGGAAGGGCCGCTGCCTGTTCGACCAGACCGAGGCCGGCACGTCCTGCCGCACCGGCCACGAGTGAGGCCGGTCAGGCGTTGCTGGGCGTCCGGTCCAGGTCGGGCTCCAGGTAGATGACGCGGGCGATCGGCACGGCCTCCCGGATGCGCCGCTCGGCCTCGTCGATGCCGGCCGCCACCTCTGCCGCCGTGTCGTGGTGCGTCACCGCGATCTTCGCGGCCACCAGCAGCTCCTCCGGGCCGATGTGCAGCGTCCGCATGTGGATCACGCGGTCGACCTGGGGCGTGGCGTCCAGGGCGGCCCGGATCTGGGTCTCCATCTCCGGCGCCGCGCCCTCGCCGACCAGCAGCGACTTGGTCTCGATGGCCAGCACGATCGAGATGACGGCCAGCAGCACACCGATCATCAGGGTGCCGACGGCGTCCCACCGGCCGTCGCCGGTGATGACCGCCATGGTGACGCCGAACAGCGCGAAGATCAGGCCGAGCAGCGCGCCGAGGTCCTCCAGCACGATGACCGGCAGCTCGGGCGACTTGGACCTGCGGATGAAGGCCATCCACGACTGCTTGCCGCGCACCGCGTTGGACTCCTTGATCGCGGTGCGGAACGAGAACGCCTCGGCGACGATCGCGAAGATCAGCACCCCGAACGCCCACTGCGGCGCGTCGACCGGATGCGGGTCCGACAGCTTGTGGACGCCCTCGTACAGCGAGAACAGCGCGCCGATCGCGAACAGCACCACGGCCACCACGAAGGCGTAGAAGTAGCGCTCACGGCCGTAGCCGAACGGGTGCTTCTGGTCCTTCTCCCGCTTGGCGCGCTTGCCGCCGAGCAGCAGCAGCGCCTGGTTGCCCGAGTCGGCCACCGAGTGGATGCCCTCGGCCAGCATCGAGGACGAACCGGTGAACGCGGCCGCCACGAACTTCGCCACCGCGATGGAGAGGTTCGCGGCCAAAGCCGCAACAATCGCTTTCGTACCGCCGCTAGCACTCACCGGTCGTCTCCAGTCATGCGATCACTACTCATTGCCCGAACCGGGATCTTATTGGGTGATCCTGGACTTCAGCTCGGCAATGGGTGCAACAGTAGTCGGATCGATCCCGTACCCGAGCGCGAGGTAGGTGGCCGCGTAGTCGGCCAGCCCGACCAGCGAGGCCAGCCGCTCCAGCGGGTGCTCGCCTTCGGCGGACAGCTCGCTCACCGGCACGCCGCGGTCCTGCGCGAGCCGCAGCACCGCCTCCCGGGTCTCGGCGACCCGCGGGTGCTCCTCGGTGTCACGCATCAGGACGAGCCTGACCGTACGGCCGTGCTCCTCGGCGAAGATGTCGCGCCCGGCCAGCGGCCCGTCGAAGACGGCCACCTGGTTGTGCGCGACCTCCGGCAGCTCGCCGGAGACAGCCGGGTAGCCGGCGTCGGTGTTGAGCCGGCAGGCCAGCCGGTAGGCGGCCACGGCGGCCGGCCGCGACGAGCCCCAGATCATCGGCACGCTCTCGGCCAGGTCGAGGGCCAGCGACTTGCCCGGGTTGATGAACGACTCGCTGGACGGCCGGCACCGGTGCGCGATGCCCTCCAGCACGCCGGCCACCCGCTCGTAGAGAGCCTCGTCGGCCCGCGCCAGCCCCAGCGAGGAGGCGGCCACGACCAGCGGGATCGTCACCAGCCACAGATCGGCCCTGGCCCGCCCGGCCACCGGGAGCGGCACGTAGACGGCGCCCGCCTGGGTCGCCACGGCCTCCAGCGCCGACCCGGGCGCGCCCAGAGCCAGCAGCCTGCACCCCCGGCGCACCGCCTCGGCGGCCACCGAGAGCGTCTCCTGGGTCTCGCCGGACCAGGAGATCGCCACCACCAGGTCGGCGGCGCCCACCCAGCCGGGCAGCTGGTAGGAGCGCAGCGTGACGACGGGCAGCGGGGCGCTGTTGCCGCAGACCGCGGCCAGCATGTCGCCCGCGAGCGCGGAGCCGCCCATGCCCGTCACCACCACCGCGCGTGGCCTGAGGTCGCCGGCCAGCCGGTCGACACCGGACTCGACGGCGCACCGGAGCCCGGTGCGCACCTGGGCCGCCGAGGCGGCGACCGCGGGCAGCATGCCGCCCGGGTCGCCCTCGCTCAGGTGCCTCTGGTCGTCGAGCCGCTCCGGCTCCCAGGTCACGGCTTCCTGGCCTCGTCGACGAGCAGCACGGGGATGTCATCCCGGACCGGATAGATCAGGCCGCAGCCGGTGCAGTCGAGCTCTTCGGACTCGCCCTCGACACGCAACGGTGACTTGCACGCCGGGCAGGCCAGGATCTCCAGCAGCCAGTCGTCGATCTTCACTCGTCCACCTATCTCGCTCGCCAACGCCAAAACCGACCGTAACATCACGGTGCCACTACTCAGGTGGATTGCGCGCCCCGAATGACGGCTCGGATGTGCCCGGACGCCGCCCGCCTCGGCCGCCGGTTCATCGAGCCTCGATTCCGAGGTAGTCCTCGACGAACTTCGCGGTCTCCTCCCAGCCCTCGACCGCGACGCACTCCACGCCCATCGCCTTGACCGGGTAGTCGTTGCCGCCCTCGTCGAGCCGGTCACCGACGAACAGCACGTCGTCGATGGTCAGCCCGAGGGTGTCGAGCAGCCGGCCGATGCCGTAGGCCTTGTCCACGCCCTTGTGGGTGATGTCGACGGACGTCGAGCCGCCGCTGCGCACCTCCAGGCCGGGCAGCCGCTCCGACACGTGCGCGCACAGCAGGCGGCGCTTGGCGCCGTCGGGGTCCCAGGCGTACTTGGCGCCGGGCGGGGCCTGCTGGCCGAGCGCGGAGAAGGTGATCTGGCTGCCCCGGTCCTCGATGATCTCCCCCCAGGGGGCGTCGGCCCACAGGCCCAGCTCCTTGGCGCTGCGGGTGAGGACGTCGATGATCTCGGCCTTCTGCGGGCCGGTGAAGTCCTCGGCGTAGACCAGCCGCCAGTCCGCGTCCTGCCAGCGGTAGTAGCGGGTGCCGCAGGTCGGCATGAGGTGCAGCCGGGCGCGCTGCCCGTCGTCGATCGGCAGGTGGCGCAGCACCTGGGCCTGGAACTGGGCATACTGCCCGCCCGAGATCACGCAGACGTCCACCAGATCGAGCAGCCGGGACAGGAGCCCGGCCATGCGGTCGTCGATCCGGGACTTGGAGACCGCCAGCGTGTCGTCCAGGTCGAAGGCGACCAGAGAGAACTTGCGATTAATCGGAGCTCCTACGATTCGACCGCGGACAGGTGCCTCGACTGTACCCGGCCGGATGGCAGGCGGCGCGTCACCGATCCCGGTTGGGCTGGGTGGAGCGCAGGATGCGGAGATGCCCCCGCCTGCCGACCTCGACGGCGTCGCCCACCGGCTCGACGCCGCGCGCGGGGCTCGGCCTGGCGGCCTCACGCACCGCGTTGGCCAGCGCTTCGAGGTCGTCGGAGCTCGGTGAGCCGCCGTCGGTGGGCAGCCGGACGACCTCCCAGCCTCGGGGGGCGGTCAGCCGCTCGGCGTGTTCGGCGCACAGGTCATAACAGTGTGGCTCGGCGTACGTCGCCAGAGGGCCGAGAACCGCGGTCGAGTCGGCGTATACGTACGTGAGCGTGAAGACGGCAGGCTGACTGCAAGCAGTGCGGGAACAGCGGCGGACGGGGCTCACGGAGGGACCGTATCTGGTAAGAGTGCGAGGCGCCACTATCTGAGCGCTCTTAACGAGCGTGTCGCCACAATTCGGACACCTGTCGCAGCCTTTCCACCCACATGCCCCGATGGTGCCTGCCTTTAGACTTGCCGTGTGACTCTCAAGCGCGGTCCCAGGCGTCGTGACCGGCACGGTCGTGGCCTGCGCGGGCCGCTCGCGCCTTCGTACGTGCCCATGTCCAGGGCTCGCTCCGAGCGTTTCGACGACCTGGTGCTCGACGCCGTCGACCGGCTGCGGCCCAAGTGGGGCAGACAGCTGGCCGCGGTGGAGTTCGCGGTGGAGGACGTGCCGCCGCTGAGCGAGCTGAGCGACGGGCCCGGCTTCCGCGCCGGCCCGATCCCGTTCGGCCGCGCCGACACCGCCAAGGGCCAGGACCCGGCCTCGGTGGTCGTCTACCGGCGCCCTCTGGAGGCGCGCGCCCGCGACCGCGACACGCTCGGCGCGCTGGTGCACGACACGGTGGTCGAGCAGGTGGCGACGCTCCTCGGCCTGTCGCCGGAGGCCGTCGACCCGGGCTACGACGAGCGCTGACCCGCCCGCGCGGTCACGGCAGCACCGCCAGCGCGGTGTCCGCCAGGTGCGGCAGCATCGTCCACACCCTGGCCTGGGCCAGCGGCTGCGCGGTGACGAGCAGGCCGCCACGCTGCCGTTCCTCCATCACCCGGCCGCCGTACACCTGCCCGGACACCGGCGTCACCACGACGCCGAACGACCCCTTCGCCTTCAGCGGCACGCTCTTGGTGCGCCCGGCGGGCACCTCGACCTCGGCGGGTGGCCCCGGCTCGCCGTCCGGCGGCACGATCTGCACGCGCACCCGGCCCGCGTAGCCGGGGGCGGTCAGCAGCAGCCTGGAGCCGGCCCCGTTCGCCGCGACGGCGCTGCCCAGGTCGAGCGGCGGCGTCCCGGCGGTGTACGCCACGTCCTGCCGCGCCCCGGTCCCGGTGATCACCACACCGGCGACGACCGGGGCCGTCGAGTCGAGCACCAGCCCGGCGGACTCGCCGCCGATGCCCGTGGTCACGTCGATCGACAGCACGCCGCCCGCCGGCACGTCGACGGACTCGCGGCCCTTCATCGCGTACCGGGCGCCCTCGGTCACGGCGGTGATCCGCACGGTCGCGTCGGTCTCGCCGGGGGCCGCGATCAGCAGCTCGCGCCTGCCGCCGCCGCCCGGGATGCCGGGCACGACGACCTTCTTGGCGGGCGCGGCGGCGGCCGGCAGCCAGTCGGCGCCGCCCGGCTCCGGCGCGGCGCTCGCGGCGACGGCCACCCGGCCGATGAGCGAGGTCACGCTGACGGCCATCACGTCGGCCGACGGGGCGAGCCCGCGCAGATCGACCTTCCGGTGCTCGCCGGGCCCGACCTCCAGGCCGAGCCCCTCCTCGCCGGACACCAGTCCTTCGGCCGCCCACACCTGGACGTCGGCCATGGCGGGCGTCTTGGCGGCGTTCACCAGGTGCAGCGTCACGTCGGCGTTCGCCGGCCCCGGCCCGACCAGCCACGTCTCGGCGGCCGGCTCGGCGCACCGCACCCCGGCCAGCCCTCGGCGGGCGCCGGAGGTGGCGCGCGTGACGAAGCCGGCCTCCAGGCCGCCGGGCCCGGTCACCGTGTACGGCTCGGCGTTCTTCATGGTCTCGCGCGACATCGTGCCGGGCAGGTAGACGGCCACGTCCGCGCCCTTGACGCCGGGGCAGACCGCGGTCGCCGACTCCACGCCCACCCGTTCGGGCTTCGCCGCCTGGGTACCGGCCGGCGCGGGCTCGGTCACGTACGCGATCCCGTACAGAAGCAGGAGGGCGGCGAGGACGGCGGCGAGCGACGCGAAGCGGTTGCGCGGGATCGGCATCAGGCACCCGCCAGGGCCGGGTCTGGGGTGCGGGCGGCTTCCTCGGCGGGCTCGCGCCGGCCGGGCGCGGCCATCAGGGCCGCGAGCAGCACCAGCGCTCCCTGGAGCCACAGCCACGGCGTGTGCATGAAGTGCGCGGGCTGGGCGGGGACGGGGGTGACGGGCTCGGCGATCCGCCACAGGCCGCCGCCGTCCGACAGGCTCATGCGCTGCAGCGAGGGTTGTGAGTCGAGGGTCCTGGCGACCTCCGGCTCGACCGGCGGCGCCACCGCCACCATCGCGACGCCGTGCTGGGCGAGGACCGCGGCGTCGTCGCCGCCGCGCCCGCCCGCGAGCCCCTGCGCCGCCGCGGCCACCTTGGCGCGCTCGTCGGACGTGCCGGCCAGCTCCGCCTCGCCGATCAGCGGGGTACGGCCGCGCAGCACGGTGAATTCGGCGCCCCGGATGAGCAGGGTGCGTTCGCCGTGCCGGGAGTTCAGCACGGCCAGGGCGGGCAGCGGGTCGCGCGCGTCGCCGTCCAGCGGCCCGCGTACGCCCTGGACCAGCCAGTGCCCGGCGGCCAGCAGCGGCGTGCTGAACGCCACCGCCACCACGAGCCAGGCGGCGATCCTGCGCAGGCCGCCCCTGGCCCGGGCGGCGTCCAGCCGGTGCGCGCTGAGCGCGGCGAGCACGATCAGCGCGGCCCCGGCGACCGCCAGCGGCACGCCCGGCCAGGCGGGCGCGCCGTTCACGCCGACCCGGCCCGCCACGAGGGCGACCATCAGCGCGAACAGCGCGATCCCCCAGCCGGCCAGCACCGCGAGCAGGCCGGGCCCGGCCTGCGGCTCCGGCCGGGCGCGCCGTCCCGTGCGGACGCGATGGACGAGCAGCGCCGCCAGCGCCACCGCCAGCAGGCCGCCGGTCACCCAGAAGGGCGGCAGGCCGGGGCCGCCGGGGCTGAGCGTCAGCAGGTCGTGGGCGGCGGGAGCGGGGTTCACCAGGGCCGGGTCGTGCAGCCCGGCCTCCAGCAGGAACCTGCCCGGGTCCAGCAGGAGCCCGCCCAGCCACGGCAGCAGCAGCGCCACCGGCACGCCCAGCGCGACGCCCACCGACACGAGGACGCCGGGCCGCAGCTTGCGGAAGAGGACGACGGCGAGCACGCCGAGCACCAGGGCCATCGGCAGCAGCAGCGGCACGAACGCCACGCCCGCCGCCAGCACCAGCCCGAACCCCCAGGCCGCCCGGCGGGAGCGGCGCGGGTCGGGGCCCAGCAGGTGCGCGCCGAGGACCGCGCAGGCGGGCAGCAGCACCAGCACCGCCGCCGTGCCCAGCCGTCCCGCCGCGATCGCGCCGGTCGCGACCGGCAGCAGCGCGTACGTCGCGGCCACCCACACGCGGACGCCGACACCCGACTCGGTGGCGTCCGGCACGAGCCGCCGCGACGCCAGGTACGCCGACGCGCCCGCCAGCGGCACCGAGCCGAGCAGCAGCACGGACACGGCCGTCGAGGTCTGCCCGAAGGCCAGCGTGGACAGCGCCGCCACCAGCGCCACGTACGGCGGCGCCCAGCCGGCCGAGCCGAGCCCGATGTCGTGGTAGCCCTCGGTGTAGAACGCCCACAGGTCGCCCGCGCTCCCGGTCACCGGCACGAGCGCGCCGCCGCCGAGCCGCCCGGCGCCCAGCAGCGACCGCTCCGCCACCAGTGCGACCAGCGTGAGCCCGAACACCAGCAGCACGCCGGGACGGCCGAGGAACCGCTTGACCGGGTTGCCCTGGGGGACGGGCGCCGGCCCGATCTCCTCCTCGTCCGGGGCGGCCTGGTGATGGCGGCCCGCCGAGTCGACCGGCCCCTCGCCCGCAAGGAAGCTCTGCACCATGTCGGTGAGCCGGCGCAGGCCCGCGCCGCGCGGGGTGAGCAGCCGGCTGATCCGCTTGTGGCTCTTCTTGCGGCCTTCGCGCCTGGCACGCCGTGCCTTCGCCAGCCGCATCGGGTGCACCAGCACCGAGCCGAGCGCCACCAGCTCGTCCAGCGCGTTCGCGGGCTGCTTGCCCACGACGAACAGCAGCGTGCGCGTCAGCGAGCCCGCCACGTTGCGCAGCAGCACCCACAGCATCGCCGCGAACGGCAGGTTCGCCATGACGACGAAGATCCCGTTGCGCCGGTCCAGCCGGCGCGGATGGTCGCCGCTGACCGTCATGCGCCGCCGGCGGCGGGCCGACGCCTCGGCGTGCCAGGCCACGGCCTCGGTGACGACCAGCACCCGGTGACCGGCGTTGCGCACCCGCCAGCACAGGTCGAGGTCGTCGCGGAAGATCGGCAGGAACGGGTCCAGCCCGCCCGCCGCCTCCCACACGTCGCGCCTGATCAGCATCCCGGCGGTGGACACCGACATGACCTCGCGGGTGCCGTCGTGCTGGCCCTGGTCGAACTCGCGGGGCTCCAGCCCGGTGTCGCGGCGGCCGGTGCGGCCGACGGTCACGCCGATCTCCAGCAGCAGCCGCCGGTCGAGCCAGTCGCGCAGCTTCGGGCCGAGCACCGCCGCCTTGCGGTCCTGCTCGGCCGCGCGCAGCAGCGCCTCCAGGGCGCGGCGGTCAGGGGCGCAGTCGTCGTGCAGCAGCCACAGCCACTCGCCTTCGCCGCCCGGGGGCAGCTTGCCGAGCACCTCGGAGACGGCCTCGCCGAAACTCGCCGAGCGGGGCAGCTTGAGCACGTTGGCGTTGCCGAGCGCGCCGGTCAGCAGGTCGGCCGAGCCGTCGCGGCTGCCGTTGTCGGCGCCCACCACCCGGTCCGGGCGGTGACTCTGGCTCGCCAGGGCCTTCAGGGTCTCCCCGAGCCAGCGCCCGCCGTCATGGGCGACGACGATCACGGTGACGAAGGGGCGGGACATACGACTCCATTGGGCGGTGATCAAACGCCGCCACCCTACAGGCAGCACCGCCCATGGATACGGAAAAGGGTCACACGGGAGCCCGCGTGACCCTTTCCACATCTATCCCTAAACGGCCTGGCGCTTGATCCGTCTGCGCTCCCGCTCGGACAGCCCACCCCAGATGCCGAAGCGCTCGTCGTGCTCGAGTGCGTATTCCAGGCACTCGGCACGCACTTCGCACGATCGGCACACCTTCTTGGCCTCTCTGGTGGAGCCGCCCTTTTCCGGGAAGAACGCCTCTGGATCCGTCTGCGCGCAGAGAGCGCGCTCCTGCCAGCCGAGTTCTTCAGCGTCAAGCTGATCCTGTGCGATGACCAGATCGGTCACTGCACACCTCCCTGCCGCCCGCCCGCAATGGAGCCCCCCATGGAACGCCTTCCTTGTACCCACCCACGGGAAGGCGTAACAACATGGTTGTAATTACACGCGTGTGCCGTACGTGGCGTCAAGCGGCATGCCGGTATCCGGGGGAAGACCAGCTCTCGCCCCGGTCGTGCCTGGCATCAGATGTTCGCGCCCGGTTTGCGCCGGGCGTGTTCAACGCTGTCAGCGGTCGGAACCGTATCAGGGCGGGATGAGCCCCGCCCTCCGGGCCACCTCTTCTCTAGCAGTCGTTTGCCGGTTCCTTACCTGCGTGGCTCGTTAGGGGTGTATATGGCCGTCGGGTCGATCGGGTCGTCGCCCTGACGGGGCGGATCGCCCAGCGCGTCGCCGCGGATCGCCTGCTGGTCCAGGCGGATGGTCGACTCCGCCGGCTGCTGCCCCCAGCCGGGCTGCTGGTACTGGCCCTGCTGGGGCTCGTACGGGGCCTGCTGCTGCTGCGGGTGACCGAACACGTCGGGCTGGCCGTACTCGGGGACGCGCAGCTCGGGCTGGGTGCCCACGCCCGACTGGTACGTGTCCGCCTGCTGGTAGGCGTCCAGCAGTTGCTGCGAGCGCGGGTCCACCGGCGGCTCGGGCTCGTGCGCCGGCGTCGCGAACTCGTGACCGGAGTAACCGGTGAACGGCTGGCCGCCCTGGCTCTGCTGCTGCTGGCCGTCGAAGGCCGACGGGCGGTCGTAGTAGGGCTGCTGCTGGTCCGGGTACGGCACGCTGGGCGAGGTCTCGCCCGACGGGTACGACGGGGCGTACGGGTTCTGCTGGTTGTGCACGTTCGGCTGGCTGTCGGCCGGGACGTACGGGGCCGGCTGATACTCCGACGGCGGCTGGTAGCCCGAGTCCGGCATCGTCTCGGACGGCGTGTAGGCGTGCGAGGGCTGCTGCGGATACGGGTTCTGGGCCTGGAACGCCTCGGTGGGGGGCTGGGCGTACTGGTCCTGGGCCGGAGGGGCGTACGGGTCCGCGGCGGGAGTGGCGTACTGGTCGTGGGCCGGCGGGCTGTAGGGGTCAGCCGCCGGAGGGGCGTACGGGTCCTGGTTGTACTGGGGGGCGTCCTGGGCGTACTGGGGGCTGTACGGGTCCTGGGCGGGCTGGCCGTAGCCGCTGTCCTGCTGCTGCTGGTCCGACGGGGCCGCGGGGGGGGGGGGGGGGGGCTGGGGG
>NZ_LAVL01000044.1 GCF_001083785.1 Nonomuraea sp. SBT364 | reverse complement strand
CGGTGCAGCACGCCCGAGGTGGTGTCGAGGGTGAGCGCCCCGACGGCGTCGTCGCCGCCCCGCGCGATCGCGGTCAGCTCCGTCAGGTACGCCCCCGCGAAGCCGCCGAGGTGGTCGCCATCACCGCGCTCGACCCGGTCGACGGCGGCCCGTGCGGCCTGGCGGCCAACTCCTTCACCTCGGTGTCGCTGGACCCGCCGCTGGTGGGCTTCTGCGTGGCGCACACCAGCACGAGCTGGCCACGGCTGCGCGCCACACGCACGGTGACCGTGAACGTGCTGGCCGAGCACCAGCAGGCGACCTGCGCCCAGCTGGCGGCCCGGGGCGGCGACAAGTTCGCCGGCCTCGGCTGGACCGCCTCCCCCGCCGGCAACCCGGTGCTCGACGGCGCACTGGCCTGGCTCGACTGCTCCATCGAGGCCGAGCACCGGGCCGGCGACCACCTGATCGTGGTGGCCCGGGTGCAGCAGCTCGACACGCTCGGCGACGGCGGCCCGCTGCTGTTCTTCCGCGGCGGTTACGGAGCGTTCACGGCAACCCCCTAGCCGGGGGCCTTGGACCGATCTACTGTCCGCAGTATGGGCACACGCTCCTCGTACCTGCTCGACGTCCTGATGACGGAGTTCGGTGACTCGATCACCACCGACCCGCCGGCCTTCAGGCGGAAGTTCCGGAAGATGGCGGCCTCCCCGTTCGCGTTCTACCGGGGCAGCGCCTGCCTGTTCTACGCCGACCTCACCGGGCCGTTCGCCGACGACTCCTATCTGGACGAGGCGACCAGCCGGGTGTGGATCCACGGCGACCTGCACGCGGAGAACTTCGGCACCTACATGAACGCCTCCGGCGTGCTGGTGTTCAACGTCAACGACTTCGACGAGGCGTACGTCGGCCCGTACGTCTGGGACCTCAAGCGGTTCGCCGCCAGCGTGGCCCTGCTCGGCTACGCCAAGGCGCTGTCGGACGCGGTGATCGGCGACCTGGTCGGCGGCTTCGCGGGGGCGTACCTGACGGAGCTGACCGCGATCGCGCGGGGCGGCGACGACGCCGTCGGGGCGCTCACCCTCGACACCACCTCGGGCGTGCTGCACCGGGTGCTGCAGACGGCCCGGCTCAGCACCCGGGTGGCGATGCTGGACGTGGAGACGGTGGTGGAGGACTACGACCGGCGTTTCGCGTTCATGGAGGGACGTGTGCCGGTGGCCGACGGGATGCGGGCGGCGGTGCGGGCCGCGTTCGAGGACTACCTGACCACGCTGCCCATGCCGTCGAACCCGGTCGAGCACGTCATCAAGGACCTGGCGCTGCGCAAGGGCGTGGGCATCGGCTCGGCCGGGCTGCCCTCCTACAACCTGCTGCTGGAGGGCCGCTCGCAGGCGCTGGAGAACGACGTCATCCTCTACATGAAGCAGGCCCAGGTGCCCGCGGTCGCCCGGTACGTCACCGACGAGAAGGTCACCCGCTACTTCCGTCACCAGGGGCACCGGACCGCCGAGTCGCAGCGCGCCCTGCAGGCGTACGCCGATCCGTGGCTCGGCCACACCACGCTGAACGGCGTCGGCCAGCTCGTCGCCGAGGTCTCGCCGTACTCCGCGGACCTCGACTGGGGGGACGTGAACGAGCCGGCGGAGCTGCACGCGATCGTGCGGGACCTGGGGCGGGCGGTGGCGCGCATGCACGCGGTCGCCGACGACGACTCCAGCCACGACCTGGTGAGCTTCTCGACCGAGGAGGCGATCGTGGCCGCCGCCGGCGGCGACGCGGCCGGGTTCACCGCGACGCTGGTGGACTTCGCACACCGCTACGGGGCGCGGGCGCGCGAGGACCATGGGCTTTTCGTGGATCTGTTCCGCAACGGCCGCCTTCCGGGGGTGTGACGACCGACCGGTTGGTATGGCATGCTTCCGGAACATGACTCTGTTCTCGGTGGAAGGCAAGACGGTCGTCGTCACGGGCGGGTCGCGCGGCATCGGCCGCATGATCGCGGCGGGGTTCGCGGCGGCCGGCGCGAAGGTCTACATCTCCGCCCGCAAGGCGGCCGAGGTCGAGCGGACCGCCGCCGAGCTGGGCTGCGCCTCGGTGGTCGCGGACCTGTCCACCCCCGAGGGGGTGGCGGCGCTGGAGGCGGCCGTGGAGGGCCCGCTGCACGTGCTGGTCAACAACGCGGGAGCCACCTGGGGCGCGCCGCTCGCGGACTACCCGGAGAGCGCCTTCGACAAGCTCTGGAACATCAACGTCAAGGGCGTCTTCTACGTCACCCAGCGGATGCTGCCCCGGCTGCGCGAGGCCGCGAGCGCCGACGACCCCGCCAGGGTGATCAACGTCGGGTCGATCGACGGGATCAAGGTGCCGTCGATGGAGACCTTCGCCTACTCGGCCACCAAGTCCGGGGTCCACATGCTCACCCGGCACCTGGCCAAGCAGCTCGCGCGCGAGCACATCACGGTCAACGCGCTGGCCCCGGGGCCGTTCGAGTCCAAGATGATGGCCTTCGCGCTGGACGATCCCACTACCCGAGACGCCATCTCGGCCGGCGTGCCGCTGGGCCGGATCGGCCGCCCCGACGACATGGCCGGAGCGGCGATCTTCCTGTCGTCGCGGGCCGGGGCCTATCTGACCGGGACCGTCATCCCGGTCGACGGCGGCATCTCCTGCTGACCGCTCAGAGCAGCTCACGCAGCGCGGCGGCCAGGCTCGCCGCCGCGCGCGGCTCGTACCGCAGATAGAGGTACGGCTCCGTCAGCTCCAGCTCGATGACCGCCGGGCTGCCGTCGGGGAGCCGGACCAGGTCGATCCGGGCGTAAAGAAGGGCCTGGGGGATGGTGGCAAGCACCTTCTCCGCGAGTTCGACCTGGTCCGGGGCCGGGGTGCGCACCTGGGCCCGCGCGTTGTCGGCACCGGTCTTGCCGGGCGTGAGCATCGGGGTGCGCCGGACAGCGTGGCTGAGACGGCGGTTGAAGTAGAGGAGTGAGGTCTCGCCCTCGGACTCGACCATGTCGAGGTAGGGCTGGACCATGGGAGTGCGGCCCGCCGCCTCCAGGGCTGCGGCGTGCGCCTCCGCCCGGTCGCGGCCGGTGGTCCTGATCGTGTCGCGGGCGCCCGCGGAGATCGCGGGCTTGACGACGTACTCGTCCCAGTGCGGCAGATCGTGCGACGACCAGTGCGTGGGCACTGTCGGTACGCCCAGATCGCGCAAGTAGGTCTTGTCGGTGTTGGCCTCGATGACGGAGGCCGGGTGCAGCAGCCGGGAGACCCGCTCCACCCGTCGGGCCCAGGCCAGGAACTCCGCCCTGCGATCCACGTAGTCCCAGACCGAGCGGACGACGACGGCGTCGTAGGCGCTCCAGTCGGCATCGGGGTCGTCCCAGCGCTCGGCGCGGCCCTCGATGCCCTGCTCCCGCCAGGCGGCGAGGGCGAGCTCGCGCTCGTCGTCGTGATCATCACGGTCGTCGAACGTCACATATGCACAGATAGCCATCCGCTGATGCTAATAGCGGACAGAACTCGCGAAGGCCCACGCGCCCGCGCCCAGGCCCAGGCGCGTGGGCGAAGGTCGCTAGTCGACCTCGACCTCCTGGCCTGCGGCGCTGTCGTCGGTCGCCACGTTGGCGTTGCCGTTGATGTTGTTGACGTTGGTCGAGCCCCACCCGCCGACGTTGCTCGTGCCGATGTTGGCGAAGTTGTTGCCCGACTGGGACGACTCCTCGTTCCAGCTCGAGTTGCTGTTGCGCGTGTCGGCCTGAGCCGGCGCGGCGAGCAGGGTGGCGCCGGCAGCGGCGGCGACGACGAAACCGGTCACGCAGAGCTTCTTGATCATGTCGATTTTCCTTCCGAAGAGGGTTGCTGGATCACAGGCCCGCCGGACGGGACCGGCGGTGCGGGGAAGGTGTGGATCGCCTAGTAGAAGATGTAGGTCACGGCGATGCTTCCGTTGGAAGCGGTCGTGGCGATGCCGTTGAGGTTGTTGACGTTGACCGAGCGGCCCCAGCCGTGGTTGGAGGCGCCGACGTGCGCGAAGTTGTTTCCGGCCTGGGACGACTCGGAGTTGCTGCTCCAGTTGTCGCTCCAGGTGTCCGCGTGAGCCGGGGCGGCCATCAGCGTGACGCCCGCCACCGCCGCGACCACGGCACCTGCCGTGCACAGCTTCTTGATCACTACAGCTCCTTCGCCAGAGGATTGGCTTCAAGGGGCAGCAGGCCGCCTGGGCCCTAGGTGCGCTACAGCCCCTTTGACCTGCCTTGACCTGGAGAGGTCAAGGTCAAAGCGAGCATATAACTATGGGTTGCCAATCGGTAGCGTTGAGTAATTAGAAGATTGTTCTACCAGCCGATCGCTGACAGGAGATGTCAGCGGCAACCGCCTAGCGTCGGCCCCATGATCTACGAGTTGCGCCGCTACACCCTGCGGCCGGGGCGGCGGGAGACGCTTCTGTCGCTGTTCGAGCGGGAGTTCGTCGAGACGCAGGAGGCGGCCGGCATCGACGTGACCGGCCAGTTCCGCGACCTGGACGACCCCGACGCCTTCCCCTGGATGCGGGCGTTTCCCGGCATGGAGGAGAGGAAGGCCGCGCTCACCGCCTTCTACACCGGCCCGGCGTGGCGGGCGCACCGCGACGCGGCCAACGCCACCATGATCGACTCGACCGACGTGCTGCTGCTGCGCCCGGCCGGGGGCGGCCTCCCCCGATGGGAGCGGCCGCCGATCGGGGCCGGCGAGGTGCCGTCCTCCTTGTACGTGGCCACGATCTACCAGGTGGGGCCCGGCTTCGAGCCGTTCTTCGCCGAGGAGGTGGCGCCGGTACTGAGGGCGGGCGGGACGCCTCCGCTGGCCTGCTTCGCGACCGAGCACGCGGAGAACACCTTTCCCGCGCTGCCCGTCCGTACGGGAGAAGAGGTGTTCGTGTGGTTCACCCGGTTCGACCGGGTGGCGGACGAGCGCGTGGTGGACGTGCCCGCCCTCGGCGGGCGGCTCACCGCGCCGGTCCGGCGGCTGCGCCTGGCGCCCTCGGCCCGGTCGGCGCTGCGGTGACCGGAGGCGGCGCCGGAGTTACTGTGAAGACATGTTCTTCGAGCCTCCGCCGCCGGAGACGGACCTGGCCGGCCGGCTGCCGGAGTTGCCGCAGTGGGCCGGGCCACCGATGCACGAGAGCGGCGGGGTGCTGCCCGTCGACCTCATCGTGGCGGGCAACGAGGTCACCGTGGTGGCGCTGCCGATGATCCGCGCCTTCCGGGCCGGTTGCATGCTGGGCGTCGACGTCGTGCTCCGCCGGAGCGGGCTGTCGACGACCGACTGGTGGGACCTGCAGCTGTCGGTCCACCACCTGGGTCTGCGGGCCGGCGACCCGCTGCCCGCCAAGCTGATGCGGCTCGGCGTCCGCTACGCCGACGGCACCAAGGCCACCACCCTCGACAGGCCGGCGCCGGGCGCGGTGCCCGAGGGGCCGCTGTTGACGTGGTCGCCGGTGGGCAGCGGGGGCGGCCGCGGCGGCGGCCAGGAGATCGGCTTCCACCACTTCGGGCTCTGGCTGTGGCCGGCGCCGCCGGCGGAGCCCTTCGAGTTCGCGGTGGAGTGGCCGGCCGGCGGGATCGGGCTGACCATCACCGAGCTCGACGGCGCCGCCATCCTGGCCGCCGCGGCCAGGTCGGCCCGCTACTGGCCGGACCACTGACCGGAGCGCCGGCCGGAGCTCGGCCAGAGCGCTGATCAGAGCGCTGATCAGAGCACCGTGATGCCTCGGGCCGCGAGGATGGCGTCGGCCTGGGCCCGGTTGACGACCGCGCCCCCGAACGCGCGCAGCCGGGCGTCGTCGATCTCCCCAAGGTCCGCGCCGCGCAGGTCGGCCCGGGTGAACACGGTCCTGAGCAGCTTGGCCTCGCGCAGCCGGCAGTCGCTGAACGTGGCGTCGGTGAAGTCGCAGCCCGACAGATCGGCCTCGTCGAACCGGACTCCCTCGATCACCTCGCCGCGCAGCGAGCAGCCACCGAGGTTGGCCATGGTCAGGTTGGAGCGGGCGACCCTGAAGCCGGTGCCGCGCGTGCCGGTGAGCGAGGCGCCGATCAGGCGGCAGCCGGTGAACGACGCGTCGGTCGTCAGCGCGCCGCCGAAGTGCGCGGACGACAGGTCGACGTCGGTGAACGACGCGTCGATGAGGTCGGCGTCGCTGAACCTGATCCGCATCCCGCCGCCACCGGCGAAGACGGCGCCGTCGAGGTCGGCCTTGCGGAAGTCGGCCTGCTCCAGCACGCAGGACTCGAACCTGGCCCCGGCCAGCGAGGCTCCCCACAGGTCGGCCTCGGTGAGGTCGCAGCCTCGGAAGAGGTGCGTCTCGTCCGGCGGGAGCCGGTCGGTGAGGGATGTGCCGGAAAGGTCCTCGCCGTCGAAGTTCACGGTGTCACAGGGTACCGGTGATCACCTCGGCGGCTGCCCGGCCGCAGACGGGCGCGGAGCCGTACGTGGCGATGTGCACGGCGCCCAGGTCCGAGCGCTGGGGCAGGCCCATCTCCACCACGACGGCGTCGGGGCGGGCGCTGAGCAGGTGCCGTACCGCCTCGCCCTGCCAGGGGTAGCGGTGCACGTCGCGTACCACGACGACCAGCGGGCGGGCGGCGGCCAGCGCGACGAGGTCCTCGATCGCGGCCCCGGACGCCTCGCCCGCGGCGAACCTGGTGACGGCGGTGCCGGGCAGGAGCTCGGCCAGCGGCCCCGCCACGCCCCAGGGGGTGTCCTTGTCGATGGCCAGGTTCATCTCCGGCGTCAGCTCCACCACGTGCGGGGGCGTGCGGAGCGGCAGGACGGCGGCCCCGGAACGGCGGGTCACCCGCACGGCGCGCCGGGCCGCCGCCAGCCCGGCATGCCCGTTGCGCTCGCCCCGCCCGGCGACCGCCGTGCCACCGGCCACGGCACCACCCAGCCCGGCACCGTCCAGCCCGGCACCGTCCAGCCCGGCACCACCCAGCCCGGCACCACCCAGCCCGGCACCACCCAGCCCGGCACCACCCAGCGCCATGCCATCAAGCGTGGTCCCGCCCGTCGTGGTGCCCGGCGTGGTGCTGCCCGAGGAGGCGGACCAGGCGGCCAGCTCGCGGACCCTGCGGGCGGCGTCGGCCAGGCGCTCCTCGGGCAGCAGTCCATCGGCCACCGCCGTGGCGATCGCGTCCCGTACCTCGATCGCCGTCGCCTCGTCGGCGTGCTCGCCGCCGACGCAGATCGCGTCGGCCCCCGCGGCGATGGCGCGGGCGGCGGCCCCGCCGATGCCGTACATGCCGGAGACGGCGGCCATCTCGATCCCGTCAGTGACGATCATGCCCTCGAAGCCGAGCTCCTCCCGGAGCAGGCCGGTGAGCACCTTGGGGCTGAGCGTCGCGGGCAGGTCGGGGTCGTAGGCGGGCACCAGCAGGTGGCCGGTCATGATGGACCGGACGCCCTCCTTGATCGCCTCGCGGAAAGGGCGGAGCGCGTCCTCGATCCCGCCGGGCGCGACGACCGGCACGCCGTGATGGGAGTCGACGGAGGTGTCGCCGTGGCCGGGGAAGTGCTTGGCGCAGGCGGCGACCCCGGCCGACTGCAGGCCGCGTACGAAGGCCCGGGTGTGGCGGGAGACCAGGTCCGGGTCGGCGCCGAAGGCACGCAGGCCGATGACCGGGTTGTCCGGGTTGGAGTTCACGTCGGCGGAGGGGGCGAAGTCGATCGTGATGCCGCACGCGGCCAGGTCGAGGCCGAGGTCGCGGGCCAGCGCCTCGGTGAGCGCCACGTCGTCGACGACGCCGAGCGCGTAGCCGCCGGGGCGGGTGCTGCCGGTGGCGACCTCCAGGCGGGTCACCTCGCCGGTCTCCTCGTCGGTGCCGATCAGCGCGAACGGGTTCTCGGCCCGCAGCGCCGCCGTCAGCGCCGCCACCTGGGCGGGGTCGGCGATGTTGCGGGAGAACAGCACGACGCCGGCCAGGCCCTCCCCGAGCCGCCGGCGCACCCAGTCTGGAGGGGTGACCCCCTCGAAGCCCGGCAGGAGTACGGCGTCGGCCAGGCGCACAAGGTCACCACTCTTGGACATGCCCCGCAATCTAATAGGAAAGTTTCTTATTTGCTAGAGGCATTTTCGAACGTCAACCGGTTCGGTTCGCCGACGAACTCTGTCACGGTACGGATCGGGGCGTCCGGACGGTCGGCGAAGTCCACCGCGCGGAAGGCGACGCGCAGCTCGGCGGGGCCCGCCGTCCCGGACAGGTAGCCCCGGCGGCCGTCGAAGAACCGCAGGTGCGGGTTGGCCGCGAGCACGGCCTCGCTGTCGGTGACCGGCGGCCTGCTCGTGATGCCCGAGGCCACGAACTCGGCCCCGACCGTGGCGGACCCCGGGTCCAGGAAGTCGGCCTTGAGATCGCCGGCCCAGGCGTTGTGCACGTCGCCGCTGAACACGACGAGCCCGGACGGCCCGGCGGCGGCCACGATGCGGTCGCGCTCGGCCTGGTGCCCGTCCCAGGAGTCCGCGCGCAGGTTGGGCGGCGGGCCGGGCACGAAGCGGCGGGAGAAGAACAGCGGCTGCACCAGGATCCGCCACGTGACCGGGCTCTCGCGTAACCGGGCGGTCAGCCACTGTTCCTGGGCCGCGCCGAGCATGGCGGTGCCGTCGCGGTGCTGCCGGGCGTCGAGCACCAGGAAGTCGGCCACGCTTCCGTAGCTGCGCCGGCGGTACATGCGCAGCCCGCCGTCACGGGGCCGGACCCGCAGCGGCTGATGCTCGTAGTACGCCTGGTAGGCGGCCGCCCGCCGCCTGAGGAACGCGGCCGAGCCGTCGCCGTCCCCCCGGTAGTTGTTGAGCACCTCGTGGTCGTCCCAGGTCGGCACCCAGGGCGCGGCGGCGTGCGCGGCCCGCAGGTCGGGATCGGTCTTGTAGCGGGCGTAGCGGTTGCGGTAGGCGTGCAGCGTGGCGGCCGCGCCGGCCGATCCGAGCCGCCGCACGGCCACGTCCGCCTGCCGCGACTCGTAGATGTAGTCGCCCACGTGGAAGACCACGTCCGGACGTTCGGCGGCCAGGTGCCGCAGGGCCGTGTAGTAGCCGTGCTCGTAGCGCTGGCAGCTCGCCACCGCGAACCGCACCGGCCGGGTGGCCGCCGGGTCGTCGGCGGTCCTGGTGCGCCCTGCCGGGCTGAGCTCGGACCCGGCGCGGAAGCGGTAGTAGTAGTCGGCCCCCGGCCGGAGCCCGTCGACGCGCACGTGCACGCTGTGCGCCCAGGCGGGCAGCGCCTGCGCGGTGCCCTCGCGGACGATCGTGCTGAACCGCTCGTCCTCGGCGAGCTGCCAGCTCACCGGCACCGCCCTGGGCGGCATCCCGCCCGGCCGGGCCGGATCGGCGTGGGTGGGCGAGGTCGCGAGCCGGGTCCACAGGATGACGCCGTCGGGCAGCGGCTCCCCCGACGCGACACCCAGGGTGAAGGGGTTTGCCATCCTCACATTCTGCCGTGAACAAGCGATTGTCCGAGGGCCCATAATGGGGATGTGACAACGCGAAAGAACTCCGGCGGCACCACGACCCCGGCCAAGCGCCAGCGCGCCGCCTCGTCGGGGCCGGCCTCGGAGCGCCGGGACCATCTCGTCAAGCTCGCGGCGGAGCTCTTCGCGGCCAAGGGCTTCCAGGCGACGACCGTCCGTCAGATCGCCCAGGAGGCCGGCATCCTGTCGGGCAGCCTCTACCACCACTTCGACTCCAAGGAGTCGATCGTCGACGAGGTGCTGTCCACCTTCCTCGATGATCTCATCGCCCGCTACCGGTCCGCGATCGACTCCGGCCCCGACGCCCGCGCGGTGCTGTCGGAGATGGTGCGCATCGGCTTCGGCACGCTGGAGCCGCACCGCGCCGCGATCACCGTCATGCAGAACGACTGGAACTACCTGCGGCAGTTCGACCGGTTCAGCTACCTGGTCAAGGCCGAGGACGAGGTGGAGCAGATCTGGGTCACGCAGATCAAGGCCGGGCAGGCGGCCGGGCTGTTCAGGCCCGACGTCGATCCCAAGCTGACCTACCGGATGATCCGCGACACGATCTGGGTGGCGGTGCGCTGGTTCCGCCCGGACGGCAGGCTCAACACCGCCACGCTGGCCGAGCACTACATCACCGTGCTGTTCGACGGCCTGGCGACCGGCGAGCGGACCTCCCAGCGAGGATGAGTCTCGGCAAGGCGGTGCGGCTGGCCCTGCGGGAGGCGGCGGAGCCGGGCAAGGCCGCCGCGATGCAGTCGTACATGAAGTCGCCGATGCCGTTCCTCGGCGTGCAGGCGGGGCCGAGGCGCACGGCGCTCAAGCGGGTGTTCGCCGAGCACCGGCTCGACACCGCGCCCGAGTGGCGGCGCGCGGTGCTCGGCCTGTGGCGCGAGGCCGAATACCGCGAGGAGCGCTACGCCGCCGTGCAGTTGTCCGGCCACCACCTCTACCGCGACTTCCAGACCCTCTACACGGTGCCGATGTACGAGGAGATGATCGTCAGCGGGGCCTGGTGGGATCTGGTGGACGAGCTCGCGACGCACCGGATCGGCGGGCTGCTGGCCGCCTATCCCGACACGATGCGGTCGCTGATGCTGGAGTGGGCGCACGACGCCGACCTGTGGAAGCGCCGCACCGCGATCCTGTGCCAGAACCGGTTCAGGTCCCGCACCGACACCGCGCTGCTCTTCGCGTGCATCGAGCCGAGCCTGTCGGACAACGACTTCTTCGCCCGCAAGGCGATCGGCTGGGCGCTGCGCGAATACGCCAAGACCAGCCCGCGCGAGGTCGTGCGCTACGTGCAGGCCAAGGGCCTGTCGGGCCTCAGCCGCCGCGAGGCCCTGCGCAACCTGCCGGTCACCTGATCACCTCGTCCACAGGGCCTCCTGCACGGCCTGGACGAGGGCCAGGAGTTCGCCGGTGACGCGTTCCTTGGACCAGGCCAGGGCGTAGGTGATGCGCAGGCCGGCGGCGTGCAGCGGGACGAAGCTGACGTCGTCGCGCCGGGTGGCGCGGACCAGGAGCTGCGGCGCGGGCAGCACGCCCGCCCCGGCGGCGACCAGGTCGAGGGCGGCGGCGAAGTCGTCGTCGGCGACCATGCGCGGCTGCCCGGGGAGCCCGGCCCACGGCCTGCTGCCGGGCGTCAGCAGCACGCGCCCGACGAGGTCGGCGGGCTCGACGGCGGAACGCGAGGCGAGGGCGTGGCCGGCGGGCACGGCGAGGTGGTCCACGCTCACGTGGAAGCGGGCGGCGGTGACGAACCGGGCGGGCGCCGGGGTGGCGAGGATCGCCGCCGACACCTCGCCCGCCTCCAGCGCCGCCGAGGCCGCCGCCCGGCCCGCCACGCGCAGCTCGACGCCGATGGCGGGGGCGCGCCCGGCCATCCGTCTGGCGATCCGCGCCGCCAGCGGACCGGCGATCGGTGGATAAGCGAGGTGAATGGTCGGCCGGGCGAGTCTGGCGCCTTCGGCGGCGAACGCCGACACCGACTCCAGCACCTGCTCGGCGTGGGGCAGCAGCGCCTTGCCGGCGGCCGTGAGCCGCACCTCGCGGGCCGAACGGGTGAACAGCTGGACACCGGTGGCGCGTTCGAGCCGGGTGATGGCCTGGCTCACGGCCGGCTGGGACAGGCCCAGGTCGGCGGCGGCCGTGGAGAAGCTGAGCCGCGCGGCCACCCGCGCGAAACACTGGATCTCCCTGAGCATAAGCAGCACGAATAGATGATGCATCACCGGCGGCAGGCCGTGCACGATGCCAGGCGTTGACGATCGACGCTGAACGCTTGGAGCGACCCATGTCCCGTTTCCCGCAGTCCACCGTGCTCGGATACCCGAGGATCGGCCCGCGAAGGGAGCTGAAGCGGGCGCTGGAGTCCTACTGGGACGGCGGGTCCACCCGGGAGGAGCTGGACCGGGTGGGCGCGGAGCTGCGCGCCGCCACCTGGCGCAGGCTCGGCGAGCTGGGCCTGGAGGGGCTGCCGTCCAACACCTTCTCCCTCTACGACCAGGTGCTGGACACGGCCGTGCTGCTCGGCGCGGTGCCGGAGCGGTATCGGGGCGCCGCCGACCCGTACTTCGCCATGGCGCGGGGCACCGACGGGCTGGCGCCGCTGCGGATGACGAAGTGGTTCGACACGAACTACCACTACATCGTGCCGGAGATCGGTCCCGGGACGGTCTTCAAGCTGGACGCGGCCAAGCCGCTGGCCGAGCTGCGGGAGGCGCGCGCGCTGGGGTTCGAGACGCGGCCCGTGGTCGTCGGGCCGGTGACGTTCCTGCTGCTGAGCGCCGATCCCGGGGCGGCGCTGGACCGGCTGGACGACGTGCTGGCCTGCTACGAGGAGTTGCTCGGCGTGCTGGCCGCCGAGGGGGTGGCCTGGGTGCAGCTCGACGAGCCCGCGCTGGTCCAGGACCGGACGCCGGGCGAGCTGGCCGCCGTGCGCGCCGCCTACGACCGGCTCGGCGCGGTGGCGGCGCGGCCGGGGCTGTTCGTGTCCTCGTCGTTCGGCCCTCTCGGCGAGGCGCTGCCGGTGCTCGCCGCCACGCCGGTGGAGGCGATCGGCGTGGACCTGGTACGCGGCGGCCTCGACGGGCTCGACGCACTGGCGGGCAAGACGGTCGTGGCGGGCGTGGTGTCGGGGCGCGACGTGTGGCGGACCTCCCCGGAGCGGGCCGCGCACGCGCTGCGCGCCGTGGCCCGGCACGCCGCCCAGGTGGTCGTGGGCACCTCGTGCTCCCTTCTGCACGTGCCGTACGACCTGGAGGCCGAGACGGGGCTGGATCCGGCGCTGCGGGCGCGGCTGGCGTTCGCGGAGCAGAAGGTGGCCGAGGTCGTCGCGCTGGCGCGCGGCGGGTTCGACGGGCCGGCGCCCGCCGTGCGGCCCGCGCCCGGGCGGGAGCCTGTCGCGGCCGGCGAGCGCAGCCCCTACCCGGTGCGGGCGGCGGCGCAGGCCGCGCACCTGGGGCTGCCCACGCTGCCGATCACCACGATCGGCTCGTTCCCGCAGACCGGCGAGCTGCGGGCGGCCCGCGCCGCCCTGACCGCCGGCACGCTGCCCGAGGCCGAGTACGAGCGGCGGGTGGAGGCCGAGATCGAGCGGGTCATCCGGCTGCAGGAGCGGCTCGGCCTGGACGTGCTCGTGCACGGTGAGCCCGAGCGCAACGACATGGTGCAGTACTTCGCCGAGCACCTCGACGGCTTCGCGGTCACCGCCAACGGCTGGGTGCAGTCCTACGGCTCACGCTGCACCAGGCCGCCGATCCTGCACGGCGACGTGTCACGGCCGGGGCCGATCACCGTCCGGTGGGCCCGCCACGCGCAGTCGCTGACGGACAAGCCGGTCAAGGGCATGCTCACCGGCCCGGTCACGATCGTGGCGTGGTCGTTCGTCCGCGACGACCTGCCGCTGCGCGACGTGGTGTTCCAGGTGGCGGCGGCGGTGCGCGAGGAGGTGCGCGACCTGGAGGCGGCCGGCGTGTCGATCATCCAGGTGGACGAGCCCGCGCTGCGCGAGCTGCTGCCGCTGCGGCAGGCGGCGCGGGCCGGCTACCTGGAGTGGGCCGTGTCCGCCTACCGCCGGGCGACGTCGGGAGTCGCCGACCGCACCCAGATCCACACGCACCTGTGCTACTCGGACGCCGACCAGATCCTCGACGCGATCGACGGCCTGGACGCCGACGTGACCACGATCGAGTCGGCCCGCTCGGGCGCCCGCATCCTGGACGCGATCAACACCGTCAACACCGTCAACACCGTCAACACCGTCAACACCGTCAACACCGTCAACACCGTCAACACCGCTGACACCGCTGACACCGCTGACACCGTGGGCGCGTTCGGGCGCGGGCTGGGCCCGGGGGTCTACGACATCCACTCCCCCCGGGTGCCCTCGGCCGGGGAGGTGGAGGCGCTGCTGCGCCGGACCCTCGCCGCCCTCCCGGCCGACCGCGTCTGGGTGAACCCGGACTGCGGACTGAAGACTCGCACCTACGAGCAGGTGGAGGCGGCCCTGTCGAACGTCGCCGAGGCCACCGGCAAGCTGCGGGCCGAGCTCGCGTCCCTCACTTCAGGGCGCCCATCGTGAGGCCCGACTGGATCTGCCGCTGGAAGACCGTGTAGACGATCAGCATCGGCAGGATGGCCAGGGTCAGGGCGGCGAACAGCGCCGCCCAGTCCGCGTCGTAGCCGGCCGCCGTCGAGATGTCGGCGATGCCCTGCGTGAGCACCCATTTGTCGCGTTCCTGGAGCAGCACCAGCGGAAGCTGATACTGGTTCCACTGGCCCAGGACGTTGAAGATGGTGATGCTCACCAGGCCCGGCCGGGCCATCGGCAGCATGATCTGGAAGAACACACGGGTGTGCGACGCGCCGTCGACCATGGCCGCCTCCCCCACCGCCGTCGGCAGCGTGCGGAAGAACGCGGCCAGGAAGAACACGGTGAACGGCATCGAGTACGCGATGTAGACCAGCACCAGGCCGGCATGCGTGTTGAGGCCGATGAACGGGCCGATCAGCGGCACGTTGCCCATGTTCTGCACCACGAAGAACAGCGGCGTCAGCGCCAGGTAGACCGGGAACGCCAGGCCCGAGACGAACAGCAGGTAGACGGCCCGGTTGCCGCGGAACGGATAGCGGGCCAGCACGTAGGCGGCCATCGCGCCCAGCAGCATGGTGCCGGTCACGCTGAACGCCACCACGATCACGCTGTTGAGGAAGTACTGCCCGATGTGCACCTGGTCCCAGGCCCGGGCGAAGTTGTCCCAGCGCAGCGTCGCCGGCAGGGACCAGGCGGCGCCGAAGATCTCGTCCTCGCTCTTGACCGAGGCCAGGAACGTCCACAGGATCGGCACCACGGTGAGCACGGTCCACAGCAGCAGCGCCAGGTGGGTGAGCAGGGCCAGAGGCCCCATCCGCCGCCTGCGCTCCTGGCGGGCCAGTTTGCGCGAGTTCGCGATCGTCCACGAGGTCATCGTCGTCATCTCTCAGTACTCGATTCGCTCGCGACGAGACAGGCGCAGCGACAGGATCGCGAAACCGATGGTGAAGAAGAACATCACGACGCCCAGCGCCGAGGCGTAGCCGAAGCGGAAGTACTCGAACGCGTTGCGGTAGATCTCCGTCGCCATCACGGTCGTGGAGTAGTCGGGACCCCCCTGCTGGTCGGTCATCACCCACACGATCGCGAACACGTCCAGCGCCAGGATGCCCAGGTAGACCCAGGCCACCTGGACCGTGTCCCACAGCAGCGGCAGCGTGATGCGGAAGAACAGGCTCACCCGCCCGGCCCCGTCGATGGCGGCCGCCTCGAACATGTCGCGCGGGATCGAGGCCAGCCCGGCGGAGAACAGCACCACGTAGAAGCCGACCGCCTGCCACACCATGACGCCGAGCACCGACCAGAACGCGATGCCCGGATCCGACAGGAAGGAGATCGGGCTCAGCCCGAGCGCCATCAGCGGCCCGTTCAGCATGCCGCTGTCGTCCGGCCGGAACACCTGCTGGAACAGCACCGCCACCACGGTCACGGCCAGGACCTGCGGGAAGAAGAACACCACCCGGTAGACCTTCGACCCGGGGACGCCCGCCACGCCCCGTCCCCCGCTGCCCACGTTGAGCAGGAACGCGAAGAACAGGGCGATGACGATCGTGAAGAGCGGCAGCAGCACCAGCAGGGCCGCGTTGTGCGTGACCGCCTTCCAGAAGATCCCGTCGGAGAACAGCCTGACGAAGTTGTCCAGCCCGATGAAGTTCGGGGTGGCGCTCACGCCCCGCCAGTCGGTCGTCGCGATGTAGAACGCCTGGATGTACGGGGAGATGACGTAGACCAGGTAGAGCGTCACCGGGGCCGCCAGGAACGCGGTGATGAACAGGCCCCGGCGATAGGTGTTGAACATCAGCGCGTGTACTTCTTGATCGCGGAGTCGTTCTTGATCTCGTCGGCCTTCTTCTGCAACCGCTCCACGTACTTGGCGGGGGTGACGCCGCCGGACATGAGCTGGCCGGTGGCGGCCACGGCCTCGTCGTGCAACTGGGCGTACCAGGTGCGCCAGCGGTAGTAGACGGTGTTGGCGCCGGCGGCGGTGAGCGCCTCGGTGGCGCTCTTCGCGCCGGGCGTCAGGTCGCGGCCCTCGCCGGCGCCCTTGACCACGGACACGGTACGGACGAGCTCGCTGAAGTCGCCGGCCGCCTTCTTCGACAGCATCGCGCGCAGGTACTCCATGCCGGCCTGCGGGTTGGCGCTCTTGGCCGAGACGATGAACGACTCGCCCGGCTGGGTGTGCAGGGTGCCGTACGGCATCTTGTCGGAGGCGGTGAAGTCGGGGATGGCGAACATGCCGTACTCGAAGTCGTCGGGGGTGGTGTCCTTCTGCTCGTTCTCCAGCCAGGAGCCGGAGGGCAGCATGGCGACCTGGTACTTGTTCTGGGCCGTCTGGGTCTGCACGTGGTCCAGGCCGGTGGTGCCCTGCATCAGGTACTTGGCGCCGACCTCGGCCCACGCCTCCGCCGCCTGCTTGACCGGCTCGGCCGACCAGGCGCCGTCCTCCAGGTTGTCGATGTTGACCAGCACCTCGTTGCCGCCGATCTTGGCGGCCATGGTCAGCAGCGGCTCGTACAGGTACTGCGGGTGCTTGCCGGCGTACGTGAACGGCGCCATCTTGCCGGACTTCTTGATCGTCTCGCAGAGGGCGAGGAACTCGTCCCAGGTCTTGGGGACCGCCCAGCCGTTGTCGCGGAAGACCTTCTGCGAGTACCAGATGCCGTGGATGTAGTTGACGTAGCCGAGGACGCTGAACTTGCCGTCGTAGGTGCCGAACTCCGCCACGGCCGGGTCGAGGATGTCGCGGACCTTGGTGTTGGGATCGTCCCAGCTCGGCGCGTCGAGCAGCGGGGTCAGGTCCTGGAGCTGGCCGTCCTGGGCGAGCGCGCCCATGTCCATGGCGTTGGCGCCGGAGTTGTCGATGACCTCGGGCGGGTTGCCGCCGGCGAAGCGCGGCTGCAGGACCTTGGTGATCTCCTTGGTGGAGTTGTGCTTGATCTCCACCTGCGGGTACTTGGTCTTGAACAACGGCTGGTGGATGTCGGTGGCATAGGCGTTGCCGAACCCGCCGTCGAAGATCCAGATCTCCAGCGGCTTGTTCGCGACCACGCCGAACGGGTTCGACGCGCTCGTGGCCGCGGGCGCGGCCGAGGCGGCCGGCGCCTGCTGCGCGGGGGTGGCGCAGGCGGCGAGCGCGCCCGCCACCGGGGCCAGGGCGGCGGCGCGGAGAAGACCGCGCCGGGTGATGTGGGGGGTGTTCGACATGCTGTTCCTACTCCTTGGACTGCTTATGTTCCGCGCCTGATGCGCCCTGCGTAGCGGCCTTCCAGGGCCTTGTTGTGCTCGTCGCCGCCGGTCACGTTGACCGACAGGTAGACGGGCGGCGTCTCGCCGAGCGCCACCAGCCGGTCCACCGCCTCGGTGACCACCAACTGCGCGAGCAGCGCGGAGGTGATCGTGGAGACCGCGCCGTAACTGCCGCCCCCGGGCAGTTCCAGGATCGCGTCGCCGTACGGGGCGCCGTTGTCCAGCACGACGTCGGCCAGGTCGAGCAGCTTGCCGCCCGACGGATGGCGCGAGGTCATCTGGATGCTGTGCTTGACGGAGGTGATCGCGATCAGCGCGTGGCCGCGTTCCTTGACGAGCGAGGCCAGCTCGACGACGGCGCCGTTCACGCCCGAGCTGGAGATCAGCACGAACACGTCCTGCGGCTGCACCGGCGCCAGCTCGTAGATCCGGTGCGCGACGGCCGGGTCGCGTTCGAGCTCGGGGGTCAGCACGCTGGGCGGCTCCCCGCCGTACAGGACGAGGTCGCGCGGGCTGAGCCGGTTGCTGGGCACCAGCCCGCCGGCCCGGCCGGCGATCTCCATCGCGATGGCCTCGGAGTGCCCCGACCCGAACGCGTTGACCACTCCCCCGGCGCGCAGCGCCGTCACGATCGCCCCGGCGGCCTGCCCGATCGGCTCGGCCTGCGACTCGGCGACCTGGCGGGCCAGCTCCAGGACTCTGGATGCGTACGTCATTCAGCCTCTCTCCACGCGGTGGCTCTCCACGGCGCTGATCGTGAGCTCGAACGCCTCGTTGGTGGCCTCGTACGTGCGTTGCGCGACCGCCACGTAGACGGCGTCGAGCACGAACAGCTGCGAGTGGACGGCGGCCAGCCCGCCGAGCCGGAACGTGGTCTCCCTGCTCGCGGTGGTCAGCACCAGCTCGGCCAGCTCCGCCAGCGGGGAGCGGGCGAAGGAGGTCACCGCGACCGTCAGCGCGCCGTGGCTGCCGGCCTCGGCCAGCGCCTCCATGACCTCGCGGGTGCGGCCCCGGTGGCTGATGCCGATCGCCACGTCGCCGTCGCGCAGCAGTGCCGCCTCCGACAGCGCCACGTGCGCGTCGCCGGCGCTCCAGCACGGGATGCCGATCCGGCGCAGCCGCCCTTCGAGCATGGTGGCCACGTTGCCGCTGGTGGAGACGCCGACCAGGAGGACCCTGCGGGCGGCGACCAGCCGGTCGGCCACCGTCGAGACCACGGCCGCGTCGAGCTGGGCGGCGGTGTCCTGGATCAGCCGGGCGTCGGCGGCGGCCATCACCTCGATGGCGGCGTCGATCGGGTCGTCGGGGCCGATCTCGTGCCCGACCCCCGCGCCCCAGCCGGCCTGCGCGGCCCGGCCCGTCTCGGTGGCCAGCGCCACCCTCAGCTCGGCGTAGCCGGAGAAGCCGAACGCCCGGCAGAACCTCGTCACGGTCGCGGGTGAGCTGCCGGCCCGCTCGGCCAGCGCGATGATCGTCGACCGGGCGGCCTCGGCGGGGTCGCCGAGGATCACCTCGCCGACGCGGCGTAACGCCTCCGGCAATCCGGGCAGCTCGGTCTCGACGCGCCCCAGTGCTCCTGAAGTCACGAATATTCCTTCCGGATATCCGGTCTTCTGGCGAAAATTATTCTTGCTTCTCGGTCACGTCAAGACCCACAATCTGATCGTGACGTATTCGCTCGTGATCGGTGTCGACGCCGGCGCGACCTCCTCCCGCGTCGCCGTGCACGCCCTCGACGGCACCCGTCTCGGATACGCGCGCGCGGGCGCCGGCAACCCCACCGCCCACGGCCTGGACAAGGCCGTCGCCGCCATCGGCGGCGCCCTGCGCGAGGCGCTCGGCGGCCATTCGGGCGCGCGCGTGGTCGCCTCCCTGGCGGGGGTCGCGGGCCACGTCCGCGAGCTGGAACCGGCGCTCGGCAAGGTCTGGGCCGACCTGGGCATCCCGGCGGGGCCCCGGGTCATGGGCGACGTCGAGATCGCCTACGTGGCCGGGACACCGGCCCCCGACGGCACCCTCCTGCTGTCGGGCACCGGCGCCATCGCCGCCCGCATCGCCGGTCACCGCCGCGTCGTGCTCGCCGACGGGCTCGGCTGGCTCCTCGGCGACGCGGGCTCCGGCTTCTGGATCGGCCGCGCCGCGGCCAAGGCCGTGGTCGCCGGGCTCGACCGCGCCGCGCCGTCGTCCCCGCTGACGGAGCTCGTCCTCGACCACTTCCTCGGCGCGGAGCGCGGCGACTCCCCGCGCGACAGCGCCGCCCGGCTCGTCCGGCTCGCGCAGGCCGATCACATGCGCCTGGCCGCCCTGGCCGCCCTGGTGTGCCGGGCCGCCGCCGAGGGCGACCCGGTGGCGCTCGACATCACCCGCCGGGCCGCCGGACATCTGGCCGACACCGTCCACCGGGTGCACGAGGGCGGCCCGATCGTGCTGGCCGGCAGCGTCCTGACCAACGATGGCCCGGTCCGCGACACCGTGATCGGGCTGCTGGCGGGCGAGACGGTGGCGACGGCGCGCGACGCGGCGGGCGCGGCCGCCTGGCTGGCCGCCCACGACCTGCTGCCCGAGCGCGACAGGGCGGCGCTGCACGCCCGCTTCACCCCTTGACCGCTCCGGCGGTCATGCCCACGCCCACCTTGCGCTGCAGGAACAGGAAGAGCAGCAGCGCCGGCAGCGCGAACAGGCCGGCCGCGGCCATCGTCGCCCCCCAGTCGGTGCCGAACACGTCGCGGAACGACGACAGCCACACCGGCAGCGTCCGCTGGTCCTGCTCCTTGATGATCAGCACGTTGACGAACGCGAACTCGTTCCACGCCGTGATGAACCCGAACAGCGAGGTCGCCATCAACCCGGGCGCCAGCAGCGGGAACACCACCCGCCGGAAGGCCACCAGCCGGCTGCACCCGTCGACCTGTGCCGCCTCCTCCAGCTCCAGCGGGATCGCGGCGAGGAACCCGCGCAGGGTCACGATCGTGAACGGCAGCGTGATCATGAAGTAGACCCCGGTCAGCATCGCCAGCGAGTCCAGCAGCTCGGTGTCCCTGGCGATGATGAACACCGGCACCAGCAGCGCCTCCCACGGCGCCATCTGGGCGGCGAACACCATGACCACGAACGCGCCGCGTCCCCGCCACCGCATCCTGGTCACCGCGAACGCCGCCAGCAGCGCCACCACCAGCGCCAGCAGCACGGCCACGACGGTCACGAGGAGGCTGTTGCGCCAGTAGGTCCAGAACCCCGGCGCGTTCACGGCGGTCACGAAGTGTTCCAGCGTCGGCGAGGCGGGCCAGAACGACGGCGTGCGCGCCTGGATGTCCCGGGTCGGCTTGAACGCCGTCAGGAACATCCAGTAGACCGGGAAGATCGTCACCACCAGCACGGCGAGCGCGGCGACGTTGAGCGTGAGCCTTCTCATGAGCGGACCATCCGTCGCAGGTTGGCGATCAGGGCCACGGCCAGGAGCACGACGGTGAGCAGGGCCACGGCCGAGCCCAGGTCGTACCGGTGCAGCACCCGGGCGATCTTGAACGCGTAGACGGGCAGGGTGGTCGTGGCGTCGTCGGGACCGCCCTGCGAGAGCACCCAGATCTGCGGGAAGCACTTGGCCACCCAGATCACCTCCAGCGAGACGATCAGGGCGAACAACTGCCGCAGCATCGGCAGCGTGACCCGCCAGAACACCTGCCAGCCGGTGCCGCCGTCGATCCTGGCCGACTCGTACAGCTCCCCCGGGATCGTGGTGAGCCCGGCGTAGAGGGTGAGCGCGGCGAACGGCACCGACTGCCACACCACCAGGATCACCAGCACGGCGAACGTCGCGGTGCCGTCGGCGAACCAGGTGTAGCCGCGGAAGGACTCGAACCCGAGCGAGGCCAGCAGCCAGTTGACCACGCCCAGCTCCGACTGGAACAGCCACTGGAAGACCGTGGTGGCCGCGATCACCGGGGTGGCCCAGGCCAGCGCCAGCGCGCTCATCAGGGCCAGCCGCATGCCGCGCCGCAGCCGTACCAGCATGAGCGCGATGCCGGTGGACAGCACCACGATGAGGACCACGTTGATCGCGGTCCACACGAGCGTGCGCAGCACCACCTGCCAGAACTCGGCTCCCGCCAGCAGTTCGGCGTAGTTGCCGAAGCCGATGAACTCGGCGCCGCCCCGGATGAGCTCGCCCATCCGGAAGTGCTGCAGCGAGATCAGCGCGGCCTTGAGCATGGGATAGAGCAGGAGGAAGGCCCCACCCGCCACCGTGGGCGCGATGAGCAGGTAGGGCCAGAGCGAACGGTTGCGCACGGGCTCAGGACCCGCTGTTGAGCGTCTTGGTGATGGACTCGGAGACCTTCCGGGCCTCCGTGGCGGGGTCGCCGCCGGTGAGCACCGCGGTCATGTACTGCTTGATGACCGAGGTGGCCTCGACGGCGGCCCAGTTGGGGGTGTTCGGCGTCGCGCGGCCGTTGGCGGCGCCGGCGGCCATCGCGGCCGTCGCCTCCTCACCGGCCAGCACGCCGGCCAGCGAGGTGCGGTTGGGCACGAACGCCATCTCCTTGGCCAGCTCCGTCTGGAACTGCTCGCCGGCCAGCGCCTTGACGACCTCGTACGCCTGCTCCTGGTGTTTCGAGGCGACCGGGATGATCAGGTCGGAGCCGCCGGTGAAAACCGTGCCCGGCTTGTCGGCCGTCTTGCCGGGGATGGGGAAGAAACCCATCTTGTCCTTGAGGCCGGGCTCGACCTCCAGGACGCGGGCCGCGATGCCCGGGGCTGCGATGATCTGCGCCACCTTGCCCTGGGCGAACACCTCGTGCTGGGGCGGGTTGGCCTCGTCGGCGTCCTTCGGGCCCTTGCCGAGGGCTTGGAGCCGCTTGTAGAAGTCCATGCCGGCCAGGGCCTGCGGGGTGTCGAGCACGCCCTTCCAGGCGCCGCCCTGCTGGACGGCCAGGTCGCCGCCCTCGTCCCAGACGAATCCGGCGAGCGCGTACCAGGTCTGGCCGGTCAGGTAGATGCCCTGGTTCCCACCCTTGTTCAGCTTGGCCGTGATATTTAGCCATTCGTCCCTCGTTTTCGGGGGCTCGTCGATGCCCGCCCCGGCGAACAGGTCCTTGTTGTAGACGACCACCCGGTTCGCGGCGTACCAGGGGATGCCGTACTGCTTGCCGTCGATGTTCCCCGGCTGGGCCAGGCCCGGGAGCCAGTCCGTGCCCTGGAGGTCGGCGACCTTGGCGGTGAGGTCGGTGACGCCGCCGCTGGCCGCGTACTGGGCGATCTGGGTGTTGCCCACCTCGATCACGTCGGGCGCGTCGGTGCTGGCCAGCGCGGCGGTGACGCGCTCGCCGATACCGTCCCACGGCTGGATCTGCAGGTCGAGGTCCACGCCCTGGTGGGCGCCCTCGTATCGGGTCTCGAACGTCTTGAGCAGCTCCTGCGTGACGCTGCCGTCCATGATCCAGACGGTCAGCTTGGCGGGGCCGCTGCTCTGCGGCGCCCCGGTGGTCGTGTCCGGGCCCGCGCCGCACGCGCCGAGCGCGAACACGGCGGCCAGGGCCAGGATGCGGTTCTTCATGGCTTTCCTCGTCACGGGTTCGGGACGGTGTCCTGGAAGGCGGTGCCGGCCGTGCGCAACGCGCCGACCCGGCTCTGCACCTGCGCGGGCGAGAGGACCTCGTTCTTGGCGTGGTAGACCCAGTCGACCTGCTGCCGGTACGTGCGCGTCCCGGTCGCCGCCTGGAGGTCGATGAACCACTGGTTGAACATGATCCACATGGGTGTCTCGGGATAGTAGATCCCGCTGTGGTCGGCGAACAGGCGGCCGTCGACGTAGTACTTGATGTGGCCGCCGGACACCTGGATCACCAGGTCGTGCCAGCCGGCGAAGCTGGTGCGCTCCTCGGTGTGCGTGTTGACGGCCTGCCACGGCTCGCCCTGGTAGGTCTCCCAGCTCGTCGCGTACAGGATGTTCGACGGCTCGCCCCAGCCGCCGTTCGGCAGATACTCGAAGTCGAGCTCGCCGTAGTCGGGGTCCAGGTTGAAGCGGAGCGGCGTGATGGTGAAGAACGTCTGCACCACGTGCTCGCCGTCAGGCCCGCTCGCCGGCGCGTCGCTGAAACGCACCCGTGCCGCGTACGTGCCCTCGTGGAACTTGCGGTTCGCGGTGGACAGCTCGGTCTGGACGGTGCCGGAGGCGGTGCCGTTCGTCGAGGAGTCCAGCGTCAGCAGGCCGCCGGGGAACGAGACCGCCGACGCCGACCAGGTCGCGCCGGGCACGCCGGGCCCGCCCGAGCTCGACCGCACGGTCCAGCCGCGCTGCTGCAGGCGCGGATCGGCCGAGCCGGTGTACGTGAAGTCGTCGAACAGCACGCCACCCGGGCCGGGCGGCGGGTCGGTCGGGTCCGGGTCGGGGCCGGGGTCGGTGCCGCTCGGCTTGCCCCAGGCGAGCTGCCCGTTCACGTAGACGGTCGCCTTGTCCCAGTTCGCGTAGGAGGTCTGGGAGCCGAAGGAGTAGTCGTCACTCTGTGTGAAGCTCTGCCAGTCGGCGCGGTAGAAGCGGAGCTGCAGGTCCCGGGTGCTCGTCCCGGGGGCCAGCGAGCCGGAGGTGAAGCCCACCTCCAGGTACTGCTTGCCGTCCGCCTGCGGGACGAACCGGCCGGTCACCGTCGAGCACGACACCACCGCCCAGGAGCAGGCGAAGCGGTACGATTCCGCGCCGGTGAGGTAGTAGCGGATCTTGACCTGGTTCAGCGGGATCGTGGTGGTGCCGTCGTTGAACACCTGGAACCAGGGCTCTGCCTGCGCGGTCGTGGCGCCGGTCGAGCTGGTCCGGTACTGGAGGCGCACCGCTTGGTCGGCGTCGGCCGGGGCGGCCACGGCTACCGCCAGGGCGGCGGGGAGGGCTAAGGACAGCAGGATTTTTCCGATTTTTCGGGACATGGCGCGGTTCTCCTTGATTCAGCGGGCCCCCGAATGGCATGCCGAAGAGAGCTCTCGTGCTCCCGGGTGTCGTGGTTGCGTTTCGACGGTCAGGCGCCGCGGCGGATGCGGCCCGCGTACAGCGCTTCCAGCTTGAGGTTGTGTGCGTCGCCCTCCGGCACGTTGGCCGACAGGTAGACCGGCGGCACCTGGCCGGCGTCGAGCAGGTCGCGTACCGTCCTGGCGACGACGAGCTGGGCGATCAGGGCGGAGGTGATGGTGGAGACGGCTCCGGTGGCGCCTCCGTCGGGCAGGGGCAGCACGGCGTCGCCGTACGGGGCCCGGTTGTCGAGCACGACGTCGGCCAGGTCGGCGAGCTTGCGGCCCGAGGGGTGCCGCGAGGTGACCGCGTCACTGTGCGCGAGCGAGGTGATGGCGATCAGGTCGTGACCGCGCTGCTTGACGAGGGTGGCGAGCTCGACCACCACGCCGTTCACGCCCGAGTTCGAGATGATCACGAACAGGTCGTCGTCGTGGACCGGGGCCGCGTCGAGGATGGCGCGTGCCACGGCCGGGTCGCGTTCGAGGTCGTAGCGGTCCAGCGCCTCTCGGGGGGCGTCCCCGTACAGGACGATGTCCCTGAGGGCGAGCCGGTTCGTGGGCACCAGGCCGCCGGCGCGGCCGGCGATCTCCATGGCGACCGCCTCGGAGTGCCCCGAGCCGAACGCCTGGATGACCCCGCCTCTGGTCAGCGCCCTGGTGAACAGCCCGGCGGCCTTCTCGATGGCGGGGTCGTCCGGGATCGTCCGGACGAGCTCCGCGATGTGGTCGGCGAATGCTTGCGGATTTATCGTCATATATCCCCTTCTGGGCCTTTCGGGAGTCCGTCTTCTGGCAGGCGATGTCCTTCGACGGCCCGTACCGTCACGTCGAACGCCTGCCTGGTCCGCTCGTACGTCCGCTGCGCCACCGACACGTACACCACGTCCAGCACGAGCAGCTGCGAGTGGATCGCCGCGAACCCGTCCGCCCTGAACGTCGTCTCCCGGCTCGCCGTCGTCAGCACCAGCTCGGCCACCTCGGCCAGCGGCGACCTGGGATGCGACGTCACGGCCACCGTGATCGCGCCATGACTCCCCGCCTCCGCCAGCACCTCGATGACCTCGCGCGTCCGGCCGCTGTGCGAGATGCCGATCGCCACGTCGCCCTGCCCGAGCAGCGCCGCGTCGGTGAGCGCGCTGTGCGCGTCGGACCTGCTCCAGGTGGGCACGCGCATGCGCTGCAGCCGGTACTCCATCTCGCTGGCGACGGCCGCGCTGCTCGACACGCCGAACAGCAGCACCCGTCCCGCGCCGGCCACGGCCTGCGCCACCTTCGCCACCACCGCCAGGTCGAGTTGGTCGCCCGTCTCCTGGATCAGCCGGATGTCGTTGCCCGACACCACGCCGAGCACCTTCTCCAGGCTGTCGCCGGGCAGGATCTCCTGGCCGATGTCGGTCTGCCAGGTCTGCTGCTTGACGCGGCCGGTCTCGGTGGCCACGGCGACGCGCAGTTCGGCGTAGCCGCCGAAGCCCATCGCCCGGCAGAACCGGGTAATGGTGGCGGTCGAGGTGCCGCTGCGCTCCGCCAGGTCCACGATCGTCAGCCTGGCTGCCTCGCCGGGGTCGGCGAGGATCGCGTCGGCGACCTTGCGCAGGGCCTCCGGCATCTCATGCCGTTCGGTCCTGATGCGGCCGAGTAGTTCCATGTGGTGATAATTATGCTCATCTATTGGCTTGGTCAAGGGTTGTGGCGATAATTCTTGACATGCGATTGGTTCTCGGCGTCGACGCCGGCGGCACCTCCACCCGGGCGGCGATCTTCACCCTGCGCGGCGAGGAGGTCGGACGGGGAGCCGCCGAAGGCGGCAACTGCGGGACCCTGGGGCTCGACCGCGCCCGCGCCAACGTGTCGTCCGCCATCGCCTCGGCGCTCACCGGCGTGGACGCCTCCCTGGTCGAGGCGGCTGTACTCGGGCTGGCCGGCAACCCGGACCTGGCCTCCGCCCTCACCCGGCGCCTCTTCCCCGCCAGCGTTCCCTTCCCTGGCACCGTCCCCAATGCCGGAACGCCGCAGATCCCTCAGGACCGCGGGGGCGCTCTCCGTCCCCGAATCGTGCGGACCGTCGGCGACGTCGTCACCGCCTTCTGCGCGGGCACTCCCTCCCCCTCGGGCACCGTCCTCATCTCGGGGACGGGGGCGATCGCGGCAAAAATTACCGGCCGCGAAGTGACGGCGACCTCCGACGGCTACGGGTGGCTGCTGGGCGACGAGGGCTCCGGCTTCTGGCTCGGCCACGCCGCCGCCCGCGCCACCATCCGTTCCCTCGCCGACGGCCGCGCACCGTCGCTTCTGGCCGACCTGGTCATCAGGCGACTGCTCCCGGAGGAGACCCCGCCCCTGCCTCCGGCCCCGGAACGTGTTCTCGTGAACGAGCCCCGCATGACGGGTGCTCCCCTCCCCGAGGAGCCCGCGAGTCCGTCGGCAGCCGAGCTCGTGGAGCGGCTGAGCACCGCCGTGCTCGTGGAGCGGCTGAGCGCCGCCGTGCACGCGCGCCCGCCGCTGGCCCTGGCCGAGCTGGCGCCCCTGGTCAGCGAGGCGGCCAGGGCCGGCGACCCAGCGGCGGCCGCCATCGCCTCGGAAGCCGCCCGCCTCCTGGTCGCCACCGCCTCCCGGGTGCACGAGCCGGGCTCACCGCTCGTCCTCGCGGGCAGCGTCCTCACCTCACCAGGGCCTGTACGGGATTCCGTACGGAACCTTGCCGGGACCGTGCACACCGCGGGCGACCCGGCCGGAGCGGCGGCCTGGCTCGCGGCCCTGCCCTTCCTCACCCCGGCCGAGGCCGAGGAGCGGCACACCCACTTCGTCGGGGCACCGGGCTGACCTTCCACACCACCACCGCCTGGCGCTACGTCCGCGATGCCGTGGAGCTGGTGGCCGACGCCAGACCCGGCCCGGGGTGTGACCGTGCTGCCGTACTGCCCGGGGTTCGGCACCGGCCACGGCCTCCGGCTGGTCACCACGCGCGACGGCACCGCGTACGGCCGATTTCCGGGGTTCGCCTCGTTCCTGATGATGCGCTCTGACCACCCGCGTCGATCCCCGGACGATCGCCCACGCCCCGGCGGGGGCGGATCCGGCCGTCGCGCGGCGCCTGACGAGGACGGGGAGCTGTACCGGATGTGGCTGTCGGATCCGGGGGCGTGGGCGGTGGTGGACTGGCGGCCGGACGCCGAGAGTACGAGGTCTTCCAGGTGGGCGGCCGGCCGCTGTGGGAGGAGGTGACCGACGCCTACTTCCGGTGGGGAAGCCGGGCCGCGACCGGTTCGGGATGACGGTCACGGCCGACGGGCAGCGGGGGTGGCTGGACGATCCGGCGCGACCGCTCTGACCTCCTGCCGGGCCGGCCGGCCGGGGACCGCCACAGGCGGGTTCGGCCGGGGCCCTTCACGACTCCTGTCAACTTCTGTAAGACAGAGTCGAGGTGAGCGATGGACTTACGCCACATCCGGTACGCGATCACGATCGCCCGTGCCGGCAGCCTGCGCCGCGCCGCGACGTTCCTGCGCATCGCCCAGCCGACCCTGTCGGAGCAGCTCAGGGCGCTGGAGAAGGAGATCGGCGTGGAGTTGTTCAGCCGCTCGTCGGCCGGGGTGCAGCTGACCGAGGCGGGTGAGGTGTTCCTGGCCCAGGCGACGGTCGCGGTGGACGCGCTGGATCGGGCGGTGACGGCGGCCAGGTGCAAGGGGCAGACGGCCCGGCTGGGCGTGGCCGACGGGCTGAGCGACGTCGCGGCCCGGCTGCTGTCGCAGCTCCAGCGGGCGCGGTTGCGGGTGGCGCCGATGGGCACGGCCGAGCAGATCGTCTCGCTCATGGACGGGACGCTCCAGGCGGGGCTCGGCTACGCTCCCGGGTCGCTGCCGCGCGGTGTGGCGCGCATGCTCGTCCACCGCTCCCCCGTGCGCGCCCTGCTGCCGCGCGATCACGAGCTCGCCGCGCACGTGCGGCTGCCGCTGGCGGCGCTGGCGGGCGAGCCGCTGGTGATGCCGGAGTCGGAGGCGGTCGCGGGCGCCCGCCGGTTCCTGGAGGCGTTCGTCCGGCATCGCCTGCATCCCCGGCTGGGCCCGTCGGCCGCCACGCATGACCTCGTCGTCGCCATGGTGGGCGAGAGCGCGGGTTATGCGTTGTGCGTGCGGGAGGGGGTGCCGGTGCCGGAACGGCTGGCGTTCGTGCCGATCGAGGAGGAGGTGCCGCCGATCGAGGTGGTGCTGCTGTGGAACCGTCAGGCGGACGTGGACGACGTGGTGAGCGCGGCGCGGCATCTGGCCCGTTCTGGATAGCACTATTATCCAGTGATGCGCATGTCCGAACTGAGCGCCGAGTCCGGCGTGCCCATCGCCACGATCAAGTACTACCTGCGCGAGGGCCTGCTTCACCAGGGCGAGCAGACGTCCGCCACCCGGGCCGCCTACGACGGCACGCATCTGCGCAGGCTCCGCCTGATCAGGGCGCTCCTGGAGGTGGGCAGGCTGCCGGTGTCGTCCATCAAGAAGGTCGTGGAGGCGGTCGAGGACGAGTCGCTGCCCGTTCACGAGATGCTCGGCACCGCCCATTACGCGCTCAGCCCGGCCGTCGAGCGGGAGCCGACGGCCGAGTGGGACGAGGCGCTCGCCGAGGTCGACTCGCTCCTCGCCGGCTTCGGCTGGGAGGTCGAGCCGGAGGCCCCGGCCCGGCACGAGCTGGCGCACACCCTGGTGCGGATGCGCCGCCTCGGTCACACGCCGGACCTGGCCCCGTACGCGGCGGCGGCCGGGCGGCTGGTCGAGGAGGTCGAGATCGGCAAGGTGCCGTTCGACGGCCCGCGTGACGCCGCCGTGGAGGCGCTGGTGCTGGGGACGGTCCTGTACGGGCGGGCGTTCGACGCGCTGCGCCGCCTGGCCCAGGAGTCGGCGTCGGCCCGCCGCCTGTCCGGGCGCTGATCAGGGGCCGGCGTGCGGGGCGCGGGCCGCGGAGGAGCCCTCGCGGACCAGCTCGCCGGTGAGGTTGCCGTTGGCCGCCGAGCCGAGGAACACCACCAGCCCCGCCACGTCCTGCGGCCGCGACAGCCGCCGTGACGGGGTGCCCGCCGCCAGCCTGTCGACGATCGCCCGAGGGAAGTCCGGCGCCCGTTCGGTCAGCGTGAACCCGGGCGCGACCACGTTCACCAGGATGCCGTCGCGCCCGGCCTCCCACGCCAGGCTGCGCGCCATGCCGTACAGCCCCGACTTGGCGGTCCCGTAGGGGCCGGGGCCCGGCAGGCCCTCCTCGGCCACGCCGGACGAGACGAGCACGATCCGTCCCCAGCCTCGCGCCCGCATGCCGGGCAGCACGGCGCGGACGGAGGCCGCGGCGCCGACGAGGTTGGCGCCGACCATCGCCAGCCATTCCGCGACCGGCACGTCCTCGAACCGGACGCCCGGATCGGGCGCGTCGCCGCCCCACCGCACGGCGTTGGCCACGAGCACGTCCACGCGTCCCCAGTGCGCGATCACCGCGTCGGCCGCGGCCTGCACGGACGGCAGGTCCTCCAGGTCCATCGGCGTGCTGAACGCCTCGCCGCCGGCTTCGGCGACCTCGGCGGCCACCGCGCGGGCGGCCTGCTCGTTCTTCCGGTACGTGATCGCCACCTTGGCGCCTTCCCTGGCGAAGGCGACGGCGGTCGCGGCGCCGATCCCGGACGAGCCTCCGGTCACCAGGACGACGCGATCGTTCAGGCCGGTGTCCATTGCGGTCTCCTTCTAGTTGCGAGTCGAGATGAATGTAAGCTCCAATCATCTCAATCACAAATTATTGACCGCTGGTAACCTTTCGCCATGCTTGAAGACAGCCCGCTCCGGCGTGACCTGCACTGGCTGGCGGCGCAGCTCAAGCACGGCCTGAGCATGATCGAGACGGAGATCGCGCAGCGGCACGGCATGAGCCTGTGGGCCTACACCGTCCTCGTCGAGGTGGCCGGCGGCCCCTCCCGCTCCCAGCTCGCGCTCGCCGCGGCCGTGCCGGTGGACAAGACCAAGCTGGTGGCGATCCTCGACGAGCTGGAGGCGGCCGGGCTGGACGGGCGCCGCCCCGACCCGCGTGACCGGCGGGCCCGCCTCGTCGACCCGACCGACGCCGGTCGCGCCGCGCTCGACGCGGCCACCCGGGAGATCCGTTCCGTCGAGGACTCCCTGCTCGCCGACCTCGACGCGGACCGGCGCGCGGACTTCGTCCGCACCCTCCAGCACGTCGTCACCACCCGGCTCGCGCAGGCGGCCGGCACCGCGACGGGCCCCGAGACGTCCTGCTGAAACCCCGGCCTGCCGGAGTTCCGGCCCGCTGAGATTCCGGCGGCTCACCCCCGCGCGGCGGGATCGACGAGCAGGCCGACCGTGCCCGCCAGGCCCTCGTCGCCGTGGCCCTGCGCCACCCGGCGGCTCATCAGCTCCATGAACGGCGTCAGCAGCCGTGTGTCGACGGCCTGCTCCCGCGCGGTGGTCAGCAGCGTGTCGTTGCCCGCCGTCATCATGGCCAGGTTCGAGTGCACGCCCAGGGTGTAGTCGCCGCTCTCCAGCTGGGCGGCCAGGCCGTGGGCGGATCCGGCCATCGCGCCGAGCCATCCGGCGAGCAGCGCCGCGAAACGGGACCCGTCCACGTCCTTCTCCCCGTGCACCAGGGCGAAGGCGTGGGTGATGCCGGCGAACATCCCGGTCATCGCGCTGAGCAGGGCGATGTCGTACAGCGCCGCGTGACCGGGATCCGCGCCGACGTAGTCGGCCCCCGCCGGGGCCTCCAGCGCCTCGCGGTGGCGCTCGAACAGCGCGCCGTCACCGCTGTAGAGGATGTAGCCGCCGCTCTCGCGATTGCCGATCATCGGGGGGACGGCCATGATGCCGCCGTCCAGGAAGCGGGCGCCGCGCTCCTCCGCCCAGAGGGCGCGCTTCCTCGCCTGGGCGGGAGTGCCGGTGGTCAGGTTGACCAGGTCCTTGCCCGCCAGGTCGGCGCCGTCCAGGGCCGAGCCGACCGAGTCGTCGTCCAGCAGGCACAGCACCACGGGCCCGGCGGCCGAGGCCACCGCCTCGGCGGCGCTGCCCACCGCGCCGGCCCCCTTGGCGACCAGCGCTTCGGCCTTGTGCGGCGTACGGTTCCAGACGGTCAGCGGGTGCCCGGCGGCGAGCCAGGCGTGGGCCAGCGCGGCGCCCATGTCGCCGAGGCCGAGCAGGGTGATGGGAGTCTTGGACGTGTTCATGCCTCCAGGCTCGCGCCGGCTCCCCACCAAGATCAAGTACGCACTTTATGGTGGGCGGTTACTTTATGGTGGGTGTGTGACCAGGCGGGATACGTACATGTGCGGCATCGACGCGGCGATCGACGTGGTCGGCGGCAAGTGGAAGGTGCTCATCCTGTGGGCCCTGGACGCGGGGCCGTGCCGGTTCGGCGAGCTGCGGCGCGGCATCCCCGGCGTCACCGAGAAGGTGCTCATCTCCCACCTGCGTGAGCTGGAGTCCGACGGCATCGTGTGCCGGGAGGAGGCGCTCGAGGGAGCGGTCCGGCGCGTCACCTACGCGCTCACGCCGCTCGGCGTCTCGCTCAACGCGGCGCTCGCGCCCCTCGGCGCCTGGGGCAGGGAGCACCTCATGGCCGGGCACGACGAGCACGAAGACGAGCGAGCCCCGCGCGGTTGAGCGGAGCTCGCCGTCAGGAGACACGGCTCAGCCGGGCGGTATCCGGCCGTCCTTGGCGACCGGGACGCCGAGCTGCACCGCGGCGGTGAGCGTCGCCCTCTCCTCGGGGAGGCGGGCGAGCACCGGGTTGAGGTGGCGCAGGGTCAGGTCGACGGGCGCCATCTCACGCGCCGTGATGTCGTACTTCTCGAGGTCGATCCACCTGACGATGTCCAGCACCTCGGGCGGGATGCTGTCGCCGCCTTTGTACACGGGCACGCAGAGCTGGCGCGAGTAGTCCACCCGCACGTCCGCCGTCGGGATCTTGCCCACGAGCACGGGGTTGAGCTGCTGGAGCGTCAGCGGCCGGCCCATCGGGACGTTCGGGGTGGCGCCGAAGCACAGCAGGTCGATGTGCCTGACGACGCGCAGCACCTCCGCCGGGGGCAGCACGCCGTTCTTGGCGACCGGGACGCACAGCTGCTCCGGCCTGGTCAGCCGGATCTCCTTGCGCGGCAGGTCACGCAGGACGGGGTTGAGATGGCTGAGCACCAGCGGCTTGTCCGCCGAGAACCCGGTGACGCGGTAGCAGGACAGGTCGACGAATCTGACGAAGTCGAGCGTGCCGCGCGGCGGGATCACGTTGTTCTTGGCGACCGGGACGCACAGCTGGTCGCGCTGGCCGAGGGAGACCTGCACGGTCGGCAGGTCGCTGAGCACCGGGTTGATGTGCCGCAGGGTCAGGCCCACGGCAGGAGGCTGGTAGGGGCTGGTCTTGAAGCACTCGAGGTCGAGGTTGGACACGAATTGCCCGGGGGTGGGCAGCGCCAGGGCGCCGGCGGGCGGTGCGACGAGGAAGATCATCGCGAGGAGTCCGAGCGTGGCCGATAACAGACGCCGCACCGTGCTCGTGCGGCGTCGATCCCGGCTGGCCGATCCGTCCATGCTTCTCCTTGAAGGGCGCTGGGACGTGCCTGACGCTTTTGACTATCCGCCGGGCGGAACGGCTCGACAATCTTCGTGACCGGTCTTTGACACCCATCTGTGGAAGGCGGGATTCAGGAGGCCATGGGGGTGGCGCGGAGGGCCAGGTAGCGGTTGAAGGCGTCCTGGCCGTCGGGGACGAAGGGCCAGCGGCACATCGCCAGGCGCAGCTCGGCCTCGCTCATCCAGCCGTGCCACGGCACCTCGTCAGGGTCGGGGCGGAGCGGACCGGTGATCGACGCCTCGTGCACGGCCAGCCAGTAGGGGCTCACCATGCCGCGGCACAGGAACTTGACGACGAACTTCACCGGCACCCGCACCCCGAGCTCCTCGGTCAGCTCGCGGCGCGCCGCGTGCCCGTACGACTCGCCGACGCCGACCGCGCCGCCGACCAGCACGTCGTAGTAGCCGGGGAAGCGGGCGGCGGTGTCGGGGCGGCGGTGCACGAGGACGCGGCCGCGCTCGTCCCTGCACACGGAGGTGGCGATGCGGTGCAGCCAGCCCCGCCTGGTGGCCTCGGCGCGATCCGCGACGCCGATCACGTCGTCCTGCTCGTTCACCAGTTCTACACGTTCGTCCACGGGGTCACGATCGCACACGGGTGTGACAGTTTCGGGGTCCCCGGTATAGGGCGGGCCGGGTGGGTGGACGGCCCGGCCCGCCGGATCGAGTGGTCAGGCGGGGAAGTGCGGGTTCCAGCCCGGCCCGATGGGGTCGGCGGTGCCGAACTTGTTGCCGCCCTCGCCGTTCCAGATGTGCAGGATGCCGTCGGTGCTGATGGCGGCGATGTCGCCGTGGCCGTCCTTGTTCACGTCGCCGAGCGACATGAGGGTTCTGCCGAGATCGGTCCAGCCGCCGCCGATCCGCTGGGCCTCGCCGAACTCGTTGCCGCCCTCGCCGTTCCAGATGTAGAGGGTGCCGTCGCGGACGGCGGCGATGTCGCCGATGCCGTCGTCGTCGAAGTCGCCCCCGACGGGACGGCCGTACTCGGTCCAGCCCGCGCCGATCCGCTGGGCCTCGCCGAACTCGTTGCCGCCCTCGCCGTTCCAGATGTACAGGACGCCTTCGGGGTCGACCGCCCCGATGTCGGCACGCCCGTCCTTGTTGACGTCACCCAGTGAGAACAGCTTGGCGGCCAGTTCCGACCAGCCGCCGCCGATCCGCTGGGCCTCGCCGAACTCGTTGCCGCCCTCGCCGTTCCAGATGTAGAGGGTGCCGTCCCGCACCGCGGCCAGGTCGCCGCGGCCGTCGCCGTTGAAGTCGCCGCCGATCGGGGGCGTGTAGGAGGTCCAGCCCGCCCCGACCGGGTCGGCCGAGGTGAACCTGTTGCCGCCCTGGCCGTTCCAGATGTACAGGGTGCCGGTTCCGGCCGCGAAGAGGTCGCCCACGCCGTCGCCGTTGAAGTCGGCGCCGAACAGGCCGGGCCGCGATCCGGAGCCGCAGTTGCGGCTCTCCACGTTGCGCCAGGTCCGGCCGTTGCTCTGGCCGTAGGTGACGCCGTTGAAGACGGGCCTGATCCGTTCGGAGCCGCTGTACCCCCAGGAGGCGTCCCCGTCGCCGTTGGCGTCGTAGGCGAGCTCGAAGTGCAGGTGCGGGTGGCCGTTGGACTCCTTGCCCGTCGCGCCGACCTTGCCGATCACCGTGCCCCGCTGCACCCGGTCACCGGGCGAGACGGAGGCGCGGGACTTCAGGTGGATGTAGGTGGTGAAGTATCCGCCGCCGTGATTGATCTGCAGCACGTTGCCGCCGTTGTCGTGGTAGAACACCCTGTCCACGGTCCCGGCGGCCGGCGCGACCAGGGTGGCGCCGTCGGTGCCGTGCTGGTCGGGCTCCTTCACCATGTCCAGCGCGGGAGCGTGCGCCCAGGTGTCCAGCCGCCACTTCTGGCCGCAGGGGAAGGGCAGTTGCAGATCGGGGGCGGCCGCGGCCATGGCCGGCGTCGAGGTCAGGACGAGGCTGCTCAGCACGGCCGTGGTCATCGCGGTCAGGCCGGATAAGCCTCTGCCGAAGATTGATCTTTTTCGCATGTCATTCCTTCGGGGGGTCTCATGACTGCTTTTGTTGATCCGAGTCGGCGACGCGCCAAAACCTACTTACGGGCGGTATGCCGCCGGTATGCCGGCACTATGGCTTCTCGCCCTCGGGAGTGGCCGCCGACGGCTCCGGCTACGCCTGTTCGCCCTGGTCAGCGCGTCATCCGGCTGGAAGGCCCGGGGGGATCTCGCCGTCCGGGGCTTCGTGGCGGGGCGAGCGTGGCTCAGTATGTTGCCGGGATGAATTCTGACGACATGGATCAGGCCCCCGGGCTCTTCGACTGGCACGCCGACGAGCTCGCCGCGCTGCCGCCCGTGCGGCTGCCCGGCGTGCGTGAGCTGGCCGCGGACGCGCGCCGGAGCCGCGCTTTGACCTCGGCGGCCGAGTACGCCAGGGGCGCGGAGCATCTCGGCTACGAGCCGGACGACCTGCCGCCCAGCGGGCTCGCCACCGAGGAGTACAGCGTGTTCTGGCTGGCCGCGAACGTCGGCTTCCTGGAGGTCGTGGACGGGTTCTTCGCCCTGGAGCCCGCCTTCGCCTGGCCGGGGGTCCCCGACGCCCGGGCGGTCGAGATGTGGGCCGAGGGCATGTACGGCGTGATCGTCGAGAACGTCACGGACCAGCTACAGATCGATCTTCTCGACGAACTCCTCGACCAGGACGACGACGACGAGCACGCGCTGCCCAACTTCAACGACGCCTTCCACGGCCTCGTCCCCACGCTGCTGGTCGCACTGCTGAGGGAACCGGACGGCATGCCCGTCAGCGAGCTGCGCTGGGCGGCGGTGGAGAAGACCGGGCAGCCCTCGTGGAACGCGGTCGTGGCGCGGCAGGGCGACCCGCTCGCCCCGATCCTGCGGCTGCTCGTCGACTACGGTGCCGCCGTCGTCGAGAACAGCACCGGGCACGGCACCGGAAACAGCGGCGAGAACAGCATGGTGCGGCTTACGCCGCTCGGGCTCTACGGCACGGTGTTCCACATCCGCCAGGACGGTCTCACCGTCCGCGTCGCCGACTGAACCGCCGCCCGTTCGCCTAGTCCGTGATCGTGGTGGGGCGTTTCAGGAGCCAGAGGGCCGCGCGTTGCAGCAGCGTCCGGTGGATCTCGTTCTCGTACGAGCGCGTGTCGTGTCCCAGCGCGTCGTAGAACACCCTCCCCCGCCGCACCGGCCGGGCCCAGATGAGCGGCTGGCCGTTCGAGGACGCCAGGGGGCGTACGTCGGGGAGCACGTCGAGGTCGCTGTACACCTCGTCGACCACGTCGAAGTCGCGCAGCCCGTCCACGATCGGGTGGCCGCCGTGGACGCGGACGCCGGTCCAGCCGAGCGGCGGGTGGTGGGACTTGGGCCAGGTCCAGCAGCCGCCGAGGACGCGCGGCCAGCCCTGCCAGTCGTCGAAGCAGATCGACGCGGTGTGCATGCACAGCAGGGCGCCGCCGCGGTCGAGGTGGTCGAGGAGGGTGGTGCGGGCCTCGGCGGGAAGCTGGAAGCGCCATCGGTCGCGCTGGTCGGCGAAGCGTTCGTGGGTCATCTGCCAGCGCAGCGCGTTGATGGTGATGAGCTGGACCTCAGGCGGTTCGCTGAGGGCGCCGGCGATGTCCTCGGTGATCTCGGATTCGACGCCTATCGCGGCGAGCGCCTCGGCGAGTGCGCCCGACGTGGCGTCGAAGTCGTGGAACAGGCCTCCAGAAAGGATGAGATTTCGCGCCATTCGCCAAGCTCATCATGGTTATCGCCGCATTTCTACCCATGTGCTGTCACATCCGGCGTCACTCGCGCGTCCTCCCGGGAGGGCGGAAGGAGCGGGCATGCTTGATACGGGTACTCTGCCCGGCATGACGGGGACCGCTGAGTTCGAGTCCTGTCGTCCCCTGCTGCTCGGGCTGGCCTATCGACTGCTGGGCAGCATGTGGGACGCCGAGGACGTGGTGCAGGAGGCGTGGCTGCGCTGGGAGGGCACGGACCGCGACGTGGTGCGCGAGCCGCGCGCGTTCCTGATCACGGTGGTGTCGCGGCTGGCACTGGACCAGCTCCGCTCGGCCCGGGTGAAGCGGGAGGCGTATCCCGGGCCGTGGCTGCCCGAGCCGGTGGCGACGGCGGAGGCGGGGCCGCTGGACACCGCCGAGCTGCGTGACACGGTGGCCTTCGCGACGCTGCACCTGATGGAACGCCTGTCGCCGCCGGAGCGGGCGGTGTTCGTGCTGCGGGAGGCGTTCGAGCTGCCGTACGACGAGATCGCGGAGATCGTCGGCGCGTCGGTGGCCAACGCCCGGCAGATGCACCACCGGGCGTCGGTGCGGCTGGCCGAGGGGCGCGACCGGTTCCGGCCGTCGTCGCGGGAGCACGAGGAGCTGCTGACGCGGTTCATCGCGGCGGCGGGCGGCGGCGATCTGAGCGCGCTCACCGATCTGCTGCACGAGGACGTCGTGATGTGGAGCGACGGCGGCGGCCGGATCAGGGCGGCGCTGCGGCCGATCGAGGGCCGCGACAAGGTGAGGCGGTTCCTGGAGGGGCTGATGGCCCGCTACGAGTACGGCGCGGTGTCGGTCGTGGAGGTGAACGGCCATCCGGCGATCTGGATGCGGATCGGGCCCGACGACCAGCTGGTCGTCCTCGACTGGCACGAAGGCCGCATCCGGGGCCTGTACGGCGTGCTGAACCCGGACAAGCTCGCCCGGGTGCGGGCGGCGTCTCTATAGTCCCCCTATGGATCTCGGCATCGCAGGCAAGGTCGCACTCGTCACGGGTGGCAGCGCGGGCATCGGGCTGGCCGCCGCCAAGAGTCTCGCCAGGGAGGGCTGCCACGTGTGCGTGAGCGCCCGCAGCCCGGAAAAACTCGCGGACGCGGTGGTGGAGCTGCAGGAGTTCGGCGGCGTGGTGCACGCGGTACTCGCGGACGTGGAGGACCCGGAGGCCGCCGAGCGGGTGGTGCGCGAGACGCGGGACGTGGTGGGGCCGGTCGACATCCTGGTCGCCAACGCGGGCGGGCCGCCGCCCGGGCGGTTCGTGGACGCGAGCCTGGCCGAGTGGGACGTGGCGGTGCAGCGCAACCTGCTCGGCACCGTGCGGCTGGTCCGGGCGGCGCTGCCGGAGATGCGCGAGCGCGGCTGGGGCCGCATCGTGACCGTGACGAGCCGGTCGGCGCGCGAGGCGATCGACGGCCTGGCCCTGTCCAACGCCACCAGGTCGGCCGTCGCCGGACTGGTGCGTACTCTGGCCCGTGAGGTGGGCGGTGACGGGGTGCTGGTCACCAACGTGATGCCGGGGCCGATCGACACCGACCGGCTGCGTGAGGTGGCGGGCGGCGCGGAGGGGCTGGCGGCGCGGGCGGCGGAGGTGCCGCTGGGCCGGATCGGCCGCGCCGAGGAGGTCGGCGACGTGGTGGCGTTCCTGGCGAGCGAGCGCGCGTCGTTCGTGAACGGGATCTCGATCCTGGTGGACGGCGGCGAGAGCCGGGTCATCGCCTGACCGGAACCACCCCCCGCGCCGCATGACATCCTTCACCTAAGGGACGACGTGAGAGGCAGGGGAATGGACAAGCCGGTCATCGTGACGGTCGACGACGACCCGGGCGTGTCGCGGGCGGTCGCCCGCGACCTCAGGCGCCGGTACGGCAGCCAGTATCGGATCGTCCGCGCGGAGGCGGCCCAGCAGGGGATCGAGGCGGTCAAGGAGATGCGGCTGCGCGGCGACGAGGTGGCCGCGATCCTGGCCGACTACCGGATGCCGCAGATGAACGGGGTGGAGTTCCTCGAGAAGGCGATGGACATGTACCCGTTCGCGCGACGGGTGCTGCTGACCGCCTACGCCGACACCGACGCGGCGATCCAGGCGATCAACGTGGTGGACCTCGACCACTATCTGCTGAAGCCGTGGGATCCGCCGGAGGAGAAGTTCTACCCGGTGATCGACGGGCAGCTCGACGCCTGGCAGCGCACCGACCGGGTGCCCGCGGCGGAGCTGCGGGTGGTGGGCGACCGCTGGTCGGCGCCCTCCTACCGGGTGCGTGACTTCCTGTCCCGCAACCATGTGCCGTACCAGTGGATGCTGGCGGAGGAGCCGGACGGGGCGCAGCTCGTGGCGGCCGCCGGGCAGGAGTGCCGGCTGCCGCTGGTCGTCACCTCCGACGGGGTGTCGCTGCAGGCGCCGGACCAGTCGACGCTGGCCTCGGCGGTGGGCCTGTCGACGACGCCCGCGACGGACTTCTACGACCTGATCGTGGTCGGCGGCGGCCCGGCGGGGCTGGGCGCGGCCGTCTACGGCGCCTCCGAGGGGCTCAACACGGTGCTCGTCGAGGCGCACGCGTCGGGCGGGCAGGCGGGCCAGAGCTCCAGGATCGAGAACTATCTGGGCTTCCCCGACGGCGTCTCCGGCCAGCAGCTCGCCGACCGGGCGCGCAGGCAGGCGCTGAAGTTCGGGGCGGAGCTGCTGACCGCGCGCAAGGTGACGCACCTGGAGCCGCGCGGGCAGGCGCGGGTGATCGGGTTCAAGGACGGCGGGGAGATCGCGGCGCACGCGGTGATCCTGGCGACCGGCGTGACCTACCGGCGGCTGGACGCGCCGGGGCTGGACGACTTCGTCGGCCGGGGCGTCTACTACGGCGCGGCGCTGACCGAGGCGCCGTCGTGCAAGGACAGCGAGGTCTACATCGTGGGCGCCGCCAACTCGGCGGGGCAGGCGGCCGTCTACCTGTCGGGATTCGCCAGCCGCGTGCATCTGCTGGTAAGGAGTGACGGTCTGGAGAAGTCCATGTCGCACTACCTCATCGAGCAGATCCAGGCGATCGGCAACATCGAGGTGCACCTGGAGAGCCAGGTGACCGGCGGTGCCGGCAACGGTCACCTGGAGCGGCTGTCGATCTCGCGCAAGGGCGAGGAGCGGACGGTCGACGCGCAGTGGCTGTTCGTGTTCATCGGCGCCGAGCCCTACACCTCGTGGCTGGGCGACACGGTCGAGCGGGACGCGAAGGGGTTCGTGCTGACCGGGCCCGACCTCGTGCAGGGGGGCCGGCGGCCGCGCAACTGGACGTTGCGCCGCGAGCCGTACTTCCTGGAGACGAACGTGCCGGGCGTGCTGGCGGCGGGCGACGTGCGCGCCGAGTCGATCAAGCGGGTGGCCTCCGCCGTCGGGGAGGGCGCGATGGCCGTCGCGCTCGTGCACCGTTACCTGGAGAAGCAATGAGCACTGCAGATGGCACCGTCGACATCGACGAACTGCGCAAGCTGTTCCTGTTCGAGCGGCTGACCGACGAGCAGCTCACCAAGCTGGCCGGCAGCGGCAGGATGCGGAACTTCGAGCAGGACGCGGAGATCGTCCGGCAGGGCGAGCCGGCCGAGTGCTTCGCGGTGCTGGTCGAGGGCGAGGTGCAGATGGTCTCCGAGACCGTCAGCGCCGGGACCGTCGCCATGCCGCGTACCGGGCAGCCGGGCGTCTACGGCGGCGCCACCTCCGCCTACCTGGGCGACCGGGCGCCGCAGACCTACCAGCACACGCTGCGCGCGACCGCGCCGTCGCGGGTGTTCATCCTGCCGGCGCGGAAGTTCGCCTACATCGTGGCCGAGTGGTTCCCGATGGCGATGCACCTGCTGGACGGGCTGCAGTCGGGCGGCCGGCTGCAGCGGGAGATCATCGACCGGCGGCAGCGGCTGACCGCGCTCGGCACGATCACGGCCGGGCTGACCCACGAGCTGAACAACCCGGCCGCCGCGGCGGTGCGGGCGGTGAGCGAGTTGCGTTCGCTGATCAGGTCGTCGCGGGTGGAGCTGGCCAGGCTGGCCGAGAACGGCATCCCGCCGGAGCGGCTGCGGGCGCTGGTCGAGATGCAGGAGGCGTGCATGGAGGCGGTCGGCAAGCTGCCCCCGCGCACGCCGCTGGAGGTCTCCGACGCCGAGGACGAGCTCGGCGAGGCGCTGGAGGAGCTGGGCGTGGACGACGCCTGGGAGCTGGCTCCGGCGCTGGTCAACGCCGGGTTCGGCGGGGAGCATCTGGAGAAGGTGCGGCTCAAGGTGGGCGAGGAGCACGCGCCGGCCGCGCTGCGCTGGCTGTCGGAGGCGGTGGAGATCTCGCAGATGCTGGGCGAGGTCACCGAGGCGACCGAGCGGATCACCTCGCTGATCGGCTCGGCCAAGCAGTACTCGCAGATGGACCGGGCCCCGTTCCAGGTGCTCGACGTGCACGAACTGCTCGACAGCACGGTCGCGATCTTCCGTGGCAAGATCCCGCCCGGCATCAGCGTGACGACCGACTACGACCGGACGCTGCCGCCGATCCCCTGCTACGGCGGCGAGCTGAACCAGGTGTGGACGAACCTCATCCACAACGCGCTCGACGCCATGGGTGAGGAGGGCACGCTGACGATCCGCACCGCGCACGACGAGGACGAGGCGATCGTGGAGATCGGCGACACCGGCCCTGGCGTGCCCGAGGCCATCAGGGACCGGATCTTCGAGCCGTTCTTCACCACGAAGTCCGTCGGCCAGGGCACCGGCCTGGGGCTGGACATCTCCTACCGGATCGTGGCGGGCCGGCACGGCGGCGACCTGAAGGTCCGCTCGGCGCCGGGCGACACCTGGTTCGAGGTACGGCTGCCGCTGCGTGAGCCTACAGCGGCTCCGTCACCATCCGCATGAGCCTGGGCACCACCTGGTCGGCGGCGACGCGGAAGCCGTCGTGCTCGAACTCGTTGGTCACCCAGACGCGCACGTTGCCGACCCGGGCGGCGGTGTCCAGCGAGAGCCCGGCGTCGACGTACATGTCGTCGTGGTACACCACGGCGGCGACCGGCACCTCGTTGGCGGCCAGCCGGGCCGGGTCGTAGAGCGGCGGCCAGCCGGTGGCGGCGAGGATCTCGGCGGCGCCCTTGAACGGCCGCAGCGCGCGGATGTCGTCGAACATCCACGGGTAGATCATCTCACCGGTGAACATCTCGAACGTGTCGAAGTCGGCGGGGCGCAGCCGCTCCGCCGACCAGCGGGTGGGCGCGCCCTGGGAGTAGATGGGCTCGTGCAGGACGGCGTAGAGCGGGTTGCCGACGAAGCCGGTCTCGGCCATGACCGCGTAGAGGAACTCGTCGGACAGGCGCTCGCCCTGCCACGCCTCGGCGAGCTGCCAGTGCAGGCGTTCGGAGCCGTCGCCCATGCCGAGCTTCTTGCCGAGGGTGCGGAACCGGTCGACGGTGAGCCGGTCGCCGTCGGGCAGCAGGACCTCGTGGCCGGCCAGGTGCTCGGCGATGCGCCTGGCGCGCTCGTCGTCGCCCGGGTAGCGGCGGTAGTGGCGGGCGACCTTGGCCCGGACGCGCTCGTACGTGCGCGTGTAGACGTCGTCGGCGGTGGCGTCGAGGCCGGGCAGGCCGCCGGTGACGTGGCAGGCGCTCAGCCCTTCGGGTGCCCGCGAGAGGTAGGTGAGGGTGACGAAGCCGCCGTAGCTCTGCCCCCAGGTCTCCCACTTCTCGATGCCGAGCGCCTTCCTGATGTGCTCGCAGTCGGCCACGATGGCGTCGGCGCGGAAGTGGCGCAGCCGGGCGGCCAGCTCCTCGTCGGTGCCCGTGGCGGTGACGGGGCTGCTCAGGCCGGTGCCGCGCTGGTCGAGCAGGAGCACCCGGTGCGTCTGGAGCACGTGCCGCCAGTGCGCCTGGCCGGTCAGCCTGGGCGACTTGCCGCCCGGGCCGCCCTGCAGGAACAGCGCCCACGGCAGGTCGCCGGTCCGGGCCGGGTCGCGGATCTCGCGGGCGAACACCTGGATCGTGGCGCCGCCGGGGTCGGCGTGGTCGAGCGGCACGGTGAACACATGGTCGGCGGCCGTCAGGCCGGGCATCGTGACTTTCACGCCCAGCACCTTACGGGCTGACCAGCCGGCCGTCCTCACGGTAGATCCAGTAGCGGCGCAGCATCTTGAGCACCACGGAGACCTGGAGCGCGGTGATGCCGGGCAGGTGTGCCAGGTCGCGGGTGAGGAAGTCGCCCAGGTCGTCCTCGTGCCGGAAGACGCCCTGGTGGATGACGGAGGTGGTGCCGGCCACGATGGAGACGTAGCGGGCGGACGGGTGCCGGGCGAGCTCGTCGGCGACCGGCTGGATGGCGCCGGGCGAGGTGGTCAGCGCGATGACCACCTCCAGCGAGTAGCCGAGCAGGGCGGGCTCGATCTCCACCCGGGGCCGCACGACGCCGCGGCGCAGCAGTGACTGGATCATGCGGTAGGCGGTGGACTGGCTGAGGCCGAGCGCCCGGGCGGCCTGGGCGGCGGTGATGCGGCCGTCGGCGCGCAGCAGGCGCAGCACGCCGTGCTCGTCGGCGCCGCGCGCGGGCTCCTCGGCCTGCTCGGCGGGCTCCGACAGGGCCAGGACCTGTGCCTCGCGCAGGCGGTGCAGCCGCCAGGAGTCGGCCTTGGTGAGCGCGCGCAGCACCAGCTCGGAGTGGGTGGCGACGATGCCGGGGACCGACGGGATGCGGGCGGTGAGCAGCTCGCGCGCCTGCGCCCGGTCCACCGGGTGGACGGCGCAGTAGACGTCGGACTTGCCGGACGTCTCGGCGACGAGCTGCGCCTCGGGCAGGTCGGCCAGTGCGCGGGCGACCCGGCTGGAGGCGCCGGGCTCGGTGGTGACCCAGACGTGACGCGGGTTGCCCTCGGCGCGGGCGGCCCAGTCGACCTGGCCGATCACGCGCAGGATGCGCTGGTCCTCCATGCGGGCCAGCCGCCGGCCGACGGTGCTGGCCGACATGCCGAGCACGTCGGCGAGCGCGGCGGCGGAGGCGCGGGGGGCGATCTGCAGCGCCGCTACCAGGTCAAGGTCGGCGTCGTCGAGCATGTCCCGACTGTATCTCCCAAGCTGGGCCGGTTGGACGACCGATTCGGGCACCGTGAACATTTTACTTGCCAAATTCAGTCATCTCTCCTGTAATGGGTGACCATAAATGGGAAAGGAGCCTGACCGGTGAGCTCAACTGAGGCCGCGAACGGATCACGTTCGCTCAACGGCCTGCTGCGCGTCCTGGGCGGGATCGAGCGCCTCGGCAACAAGCTGCCCCACCCGTTCTGGCTGTTCGTGATCCTCGCGGGCGTCCTGGCGCTGGTGAGCTGGGGCCTGGCCGCGGCCGGCGTGTCCGCGGTGAACCCGGCGAGCGGCAAGGCGGTGGCGGCCAAGAACCTGCTGTCCGCCGACGGCGTCCGCACGATGATCGACGGGGCGATCGACAACTACACCTCGTTCGCGCCCCTCGGCACGATCCTCGTGGTGATGCTCGGCGTGGCCGTCGCGGAGCGGTCCGGGCTGCTGGCCGCGGTGCTGCGCTCGGGCGTGGCCAAGGTGTCGCCCCGGTGGGTGACGTTCGCGCTGGCCTTCACCGGCATGGTCTCGCACGTGGCCTCCGACGCCGCCTACGTGGTGCTGATCCCGCTCGGCGCGCTGGCCTTCCGCGCGGTGGGCCGCAGCCCGATCCTCGGCATCGTGGTGGCGTTCGTCTCCATCTCCGCCGGCTACGACGCCAGCCCGCTGGTGACGCCGGTCGACGCCATCCTGTCCGGGCTGACCACCGCCGCCGCGCAGACGATCGACCCGAACTACGTGGTCACGCCGCTGGCCAACTACTTCTTCTCGATCGCCTCCTCCCTCGTGCTGGCCACCGTGATCACACTCGTGACCGAGCGGGTGCTGGCCCGCCGCGTCGAGTCGCTGCCCGTGGACTCGGACGCCGACGAGGACGACCTCGGCTCGCTGACCCTGCGCCCCGAGGAGCGCCGCGGCCTGCGGGCCGCGCTGATCGCGCTCGTCGTGTTCGCCGCCGCCCTGGTGCTGGCCGTGCTGCCCACCGGGTCGCCGCTGCGCGGCGAGGACGGCAGCATCGTGCAGTCGCCGCTGCTCGGCTCCATCGCCATCTTCCTCGCGCTGGCGTTCCTCACCGTCGGCTGGGCGTACGGCAGGGCCGCCGGCACCATCACCAGCAGCCGCGACATCCCCGACTTCATGGCGCACGGGCTGCGCGAGATGGCGCCGATCCTGGTGCTGTTCTTCGCGATCTCGCAGTTCCTCGCCTTCTTCAAGTGGACCGGCATCGGCGAGATCATCGCGATCAACGGCGCCGACCTGCTCAAGTCGGCCGGGGTGTCGGGGCCCGTGGTGTTCCTCGGCATCCTGGTCGTGGTGACCGTGATCAACCTGGTGGTGACGAGCGGATCGGCCCAGTGGGCGCTGGTCGGGCCGGTGTTCGTGCCGATGCTGATGCTGCTCGACATCCCGCCGGAATACACCCAGGCGCTCTACCGGATCGCCGACTCCTGCACCAACGCCATCACCCCGATGAGCCCGTACTTCGTGATGGCGCTCGGCTTCCTGCAGCGCTACCGCCGCTCGGCCGGGATCGGCACACTGGCCTCGATGACCATCCCGCTCGCGTTCGCCCTGCTCGTCGTCTGGACGCTGCTGTTCCTGGTGTTCTGGTGGCTCGGCATCCCGCTCGGCCCCGGCGCGCCCGTCGCCTAAGGAAGGATCTCCCTTGTCAATCACCGACTGGACCGGGCAGGCGCTGCCGGCCATGCTCGACGACCTCAGGACCCTGGTCGAGCTGGAGACGCACAGCTACGACAAGCCGGCGCTGGCCGCCGGGCTGCGCGGGGTGCGCGCGCTGGCCGCCGAGCGGCTCGGCACGCCCGACGCCGAGGTCGTGCACGACGGCGGCGCGCACGGCGACGTGCTGGAGCTGACCTACCACGGCACCGCGCCCGGCCAGGTGCTGCTGATGAGCCACTACGACACCGTGTGGCCCACCGGGACGCTGGCCGAATGGCCGTTCAGCGTCGTGGACGGCAGGGCGAGCGGCCCCGGCGTGTTCGACATGAAGACCGGCCTGGTGCAGTCCATCTGGGCGCTGCGCGGGCTGCGCGAGCTCGGCCTGCCGCACCCGGGCGTCAAGTTCCTGTTCAACGGGGACGAGGAGATCGGCAGTCCGGCCTCCCGTGAGCACATCGAGGCCGCCAGCGCGGACACCCTGGCGAGCCTGGTCTTCGAGGCGTCGCTGAACGGCGCGGTGAAGACCGCGCGCAAGGGCGTGGGCCTGTTCGACGTGACGGTGACCGGCGTCGAGGCGCACGCCGGGCTCGACCCGACGGCGGGCGCGAGCGCCGTCCACGCCCTCGCCGAGCTCGTCACCGCCATCGCCGCCGGCGGCGCGCCGGAACTGGGCACCACCGTGAACGTCGGCCTGATCAGCGGCGGCACCGGCCGCAACGTGGCCGCCGGGCTGGCCACCTGCGGCGTCGACGTGCGGGTCAGCGACTTCGCCGAGATGGGGCGGATCGACGACCTGTTCGCGAGCCTGCGCCCCAGCGACCCGAGGGTCGGCGTCTCGGTGCTCGGCTCCTGGAACCGCCCGCCGATGACGCCGAACCCGCCGTCGCAGCGGCTGTTCAAGGAGGCGCAGGCCGTGGCGTCAGCCCAGGGCTGGACGCTGGAGGAGGCGTCGGTGGGCGGCGCCAGCGACGGCAACTTCGTCTCCGGGCTGGGCCGGCCGGTGCTCGACGGCATGGGCGCGGTCGGCGACGGCGCGCACGCCCGGCACGAGCACGTGCTGGTCGAGCACATCCCGGCGCGCACCGCCCTGACGATCGGGCTGATCTCCGCGCTGGCCTGACCGCCGGGGCCGGGGCGGTGACTTTAGGGATTTCCCTGAATCCGACCCTGAGGTCCGGAGCCGCGCGCCGTTCTAGCGTCGGGACGGACAGCTCCAGGAGGTTTGCCCATGCCGAGCCTGACGATCGCGCTGGAGGAGGGGTTCTCCGGAGAGCGCGTGACGATCCTGCTTGACGGGGTGGTCGTCTTCGACAGGGCCGGCGTGCGCACGCGGACGCAGCTCGGATCCGCGCACACGTTCACGGTGGAGGTGGAGCCGGGCGCGCACCGGGTCCAGGCGCGCGCCCCGCAGGCCGGCGAGCCGGTGTCGGTGGAGGCCGACCCGGCTACCGCGCCGGTCGTGCGGGTCTCCAGGCAGGCGGCCGGACTGCGCATCGACGCGGACGACACGCCCCTGCGTTACATGTGAGCACCTGCTGGAGGGAGCCGGACTCGGACGGAGGAGACCGAAGTGGCTGCCACGGACAAGCGCACAGCGGAACAGCAGGCGGAGCAGGACGAGGTGATGCGGCACCTGGACGAGGAGGAGGCGCGGACGCCGCCGCGCGCCCGGCGCAGCGGGGTCTACCTGCGCAGGCCGCTGCCGCTCCCGCACGCGCCGGACGGTCAGGCGCAGGTGGAGGCCGAGCAGGCGGCGCCGGCCATCATCGAGATCGAGGAACTGCGGGTCGACGTGGACGGGCTGGCGCCCACCATGACGATCAGCGGGACGATCTTCAAACTGTTCACCGGGCGGCTGACCTGGATCGCCAGGGTCACCTACGACCCCGCCCAGCAGGCCTACACGGGCCCGATCACCTACCGGGACGGCCCGGCCTCGCTGCTCCCGCACACCCAGGTGGCCGTGCGGCTGCAGGGCGCGGTGCTCGGCGGCCGGACCGCGCGCGCCCGCTTCACCGGGGGCGGGATCCCGGCCTCGACCCGACTGTACGTGTACCGCGACTCGCACTTCCGGACGGTCGGCATCGAGTTCGACCACTCCGAGGACGCGGCGCTCGTCACGTCCTATCCGCTGCACTCGCACCCCAACCGGCCGGTGGACCTGCCCGACCTGACGCTGACCGTGGAGCAGGCGTACTCCCGGCAGGGCATCAGGATGAACGCCGTGCCCGCCACCAGCGTCATCCCGATCAGCGAGGCGATGAACGACGCGCTCTGGTCGGACCTGGAGATGCACGACGCCATGCAGCGGCACTGGAGCAAGTTCGCCGACATGCCGCAGTGGCAGATCTGGACGCTGTTCGCCGGCCGGCACGAGACCGGGCACGGGCTCGGCGGCATCATGTTCGACGACATCGGCGCCGCCCAGCGCCAGGGCTGCGCGATCTTCCTCAAGTCGTTCATCTCCGACCCGCCGCCCGGCGACCCCGACGCGCTCGCGGCGGTCCACCGGATGCAGTTCTGGACGGCGCTGCACGAGATCGGCCACACGTTCAACCTGGCGCACTCGTGGCAGAAGTCGCTCGGCGCGCCGTTCGGCTCACCCTGGCTGCCGGGGCTCGCCGACGAGCCGGAGGCACGCAGCCCGATGAACTACCCGTTCCTGGTCAGCGGCGGGCCGCAGGCGTTCTTCTCCGACTTCTACTACCTGTTCAGCGAGAACGAGCTGGTGTTCCTGCGGCACGCGCCGCACCGGTTCGTGCAGCACGGCAACATCCCGTGGTTCGACCACCACGGCTTCGAGCAGGCGCGATCCCACACCGGCGGGCTGCTGGAGCTGACGCTGCGGGTCAACCGCGCCACCACCCGCTACGAGATGCTGGAGCCGGTCACCGCCGAGCTCAAGCTCAAGAACGTCTCCGCCGTCCCGGTCGTGGTGGACCGGGAGATCCTGCGCAGCGACCGGCTCGGCGTCGTGGTGGGCCGCGAGGGCCGCGAGGCGCGGCAGTGGATCCCGTACGCGCAGACCTGCACGGCGCCGCAGCCGCACGTGCTCCAGCCCGGCGAGTCGCTGTACGCGCCGCTGTTCCTGTCGGCGGGGCGCAGCGGGTGGCTCATCGACGAGCCCGGCACCTACCTGGCGTACGCGGCCGTGCGCACCGACAGCGGCGACGTGCTGTCGCCCCCGCTGGCGCTGCGCGTCAACCGGCCGGCCTCGGCCGAGCACGAGCGGGCGGCCGACGACCTGTTCACCGACAAGGTCGGCCGGGTGCTCGCCTTCGGCGGCAGCCGGGTGCTCGACCAGGAGATGGACGTGCTGCGCGAGGTCGCCGAGTCGCAGCCGGAGCGGGCCGTCACCCGGTACGCCGCGGCCTGCGTCGCCCGTGTCGCGGCGGTGCCCGGCAGGGTCCTGGAGGCCGTCGGCGACGAGCGCAGGTTCGCCGTCCGCTCGCCGCAGCCGGACGTCGCCGAGCGGATGCTGTCGCTGGCCTACGGCGACATGAACGCCGCGGCGGAGACCATGGGCCACATCCATCTCGCACAGGAGGTCACCCGCGTCACCAAGGCGCTGGTCCAGCAGGGTGACGACCGTCAGGGCAGCCGCCTGGCCGACACCCTGGCCGACACGCTGGAGCAGCGCGCGGTCCTCGGCTCGGTCGTCTCGGCGGTGCGCCGGACGGTCAGCCAGGCCAAGCAGGAGCCCGAGAAGCCGGAGAGCTAGCCGGATCACCCGGAGGGCGGTGGCCGCCGCCCTCCCCGAACCGCTCCCGCAAAACGGACTTGTCGGGCTTGCCGGCGCCGGTGCGCGGCAGGTCGTCGACCAGCCACAGGCGCCGCGGCTCGCACGCCGGCCCCAGCTCCCGGCGCACCAGCCCGCGCAGCTCCCGTTCGTCCGCCCGCCCGGCCACCACGGCGCCCACGCCCCCGTCCGGCAGCGCGAACACCGCGGCGTCGGCCACCCCGGGATGCCCGGTCAGCACCTGCTCGATCGGATACGCGTACACGCCGGGCGGCAGCCCGCTCCCGGCCCGGTCCACCAGGAAGAGATGGCGGCCGCCGGACGGCGCCAGGCGGCCGAGGTCGCCGGTGCGGACCCAGCCGTCACGCAGGGCGGCCGCGGTGAGCCGGGGGTCGCCCACGTAGCCGGTCATGACCTGCGGCGAGCGGACCCACACCTCCCCCACCTCGCCGTCCGGCACGACGCCGCCGCGCTCGTCGCGGATCTCCAGCTCCACGCCCGGCACGGCGCGCCCGACGGAGGCCAGCAGCTCCGGCCGCGCGTGGTCGGCGGGCGACAGGCTGGTGACGAACCCGGCCTCCGTCAGCCCGTACGACTGCCGCACCACCGGGCCCAGCGTCCGGACGGCCTCCAGGATGCGCTCCGGCACCGCCGGCGCCCCGCCGTACAGCACCAGGCGCACCCCCGTCGCGTCGCCGAGCCGCCCGGCCAGGCCGTTGAACCCGAACGACGGCTCCGCCAGCACGTGCGTCAGCCCCTCCCGGGCGATCAGCTCGCCCTCGCGCCCGGCGTCCTGCCCGGCCATCAGGACCGCCGTGCCGCCGGTCGCCAGGGTCCACAGCGCGGCCAGCGTGGGCAGGTGGAAGCCCGGCCACAACAGGAAGCGCCACGCCCCCGGCCCCACCACGGCCCTGGCAGCCGCGAGCTGCGCCGCCTCGGCGGCATGGCTGTAGGCGACGGCCTTGCGCTCCCCCGTCGTGCCGTTGGTGAACGTCACCGACGCCATGCCCTCGCCGCTCGGCATCGGCGCCGGCTTCGCGCCCCTGCCGGCGAACAGCCGATCGAGGCGGGCGTGGACGGCGGCCGGGACGTTCGGCAGCAGCGCCTCGGCGTCCTCCTGCCGCGCGGCCTCGTACAGCAGGGTCGTGGCGTTCGTCGCGCGCATGGCGCGGGCGGCGGTCTCCGCCGGGAGCCCGGCCGGCACCAGGACGACCGGGCAGCCGAGCGCGAGCGCCACCAGCCGCCCGGCGACGGATTCCGGCCGCCTGCCGTACAGCAGGGCGAGGCCCTCGCCGGGGCGCACGCCGCGCGCCTCCAGGGCGGCGGCGGCCGAGGCGACCATCGACAGCACCCGCCGCCCGCTCAGCCGCTCCTCACCGCAGACCAGCGCGTCGCGGGCACCGGCCGCGGCCAGCCCCCGCACCAGCGCCTGCCCGAACCCGGCCGCCCGTCCGGGAAGCACCGGCCGCACCCGCGGCCCGCCGGGGGGAACCCGGCGGGCCGTCGTCCCGCTCATCCCGCCCGCCTGCCCAGCAGCACCGGCAGCGATCGGGTGCTGTTGCCCAGGACGGTGCCCAGGGGCCGGGTGCCGCTGCCCGGCCCGGCGGGCGTCATCTCCGGGTACGCGGCGAACAGCGCCGCCAGCGCCACCTCCCCCTCCAGCCGGGCCAGCGGCGCCCCCAGGCAGAAGTGCCGCCCGTGCCCGAACGACAGGTGCCCCGGCTGGGGCGCGGCGACGTCGAACCGGCAGGCCCGCTCGCCGTACTGGTCCGGGTCGCGCCCGGCGGAGGCGAAGCAGGCCAGCACCGCCTCCCCCTTCCGCACCGGGATCCCGTCGATCTCCAGGTCCCGTACGGCATAGCGCATCGGGAAGTGCGCGACCGGCGAGTCCCAGCGCAGCGTCTCCTCCACGACGGCGCTCCACGGCAGTCCGCCGCCGAGCACCAGGGCGAGCTGGTCAGGCCGGGTGATCATGGCCCGGATCGCGTTGGTGATGAGGTTGACGGTCGTCACGTGACCGGCGATGAACAGCAGCTCGATCGTGTCGAGCAGCTCGCCCCGGGTCAGCCGCTGCCCGTCCTGCGCGCGCACGCCGATCAGGTCGGTGATCACGTCGTCGCCGGGCGTGTCGCGCCGCACCTCGATGACCTTGTCGAGCAGCTCGTACAGGGCGTCCCGTGAGCCGCTGACGTCGTCCGGCCCGTCACCGACGCGGGCGGCCACGTCGGTGAGCTCGTGCAGCTCCTCGCGCATGTCGTGCGGGATGCCCATGAGCTCGGAGATGACGTCGCGCGGCAGCGGATAGGCGTAGTTCAGCCGCATGTCGACGGGACCCGGCGGCAGCCCGGCCAGCCCGGCCACGAGCCGGGCGGCCATCTCCTCGATCCTGGGCCGCAGTCCCTGCACCCGCCGGGCGGTGAACGCCTTGGTCAGCGGGCCGCGCAGGCGCCGGTGGGCGTCGCCCTCGGCGTTCAGCATGGACGTGTCCGAGGTGATCTTGCCGACGGCCGTGGCCTCCCGGACGGCGGCCCTGCCCTCCGGATCCCAGTGCCGCACGTCCCTGGACAGGTCGGGGTGGGCGAGCACGGCCGACAGCGTGGCGTAGCGGGTGGCCGCCCAGGCGCGCACCCCCTCGACCTCCACCGGGACCAGCGGCCCCGCCTCCCGCAGCCGGTCGTTGTCGGCGTGCACGTCGGGTGTCGCGGGGTCGAGCACGAAGCCCGCCCGTTCGGTCTCCTGCTGTGCGCCCATGGTCATCCGGCCCTTTCCACGGTCAGTCCCGCGGCGTCGAGCCACGGGTCCTTGCCCAGGTAGAGATCGCGGACCAGCTCTCCGGCCGCGGGCGCGTTGCACAGTCCGTGCCCGGAGAAGCCGGCCGCGTACAGGAACGCGGGCGGCCCCGGCCGGTGCCCGATGAACGCCGTCCTGTCCGGGCTGGCGTCGCGCACGCCGCTGATCGCCGGGTGCAGCGCCGTCCCCGCCAGGCTCGGGTACGTCGCGGCGAGCCGGTCCGCGACGCGCTCGCGCCAGGCGGCCTTGTCGCGGTCCGGGTAGCCCATGCCGATCAGGATCCGGTCCCCGCGCAGCCGCATCAGCAGGCCGCTGGCGGCGTGCAGGGTGACCGGGACGGACGGGATGGGCGACAGGTGCGGCAGCGGGTCGGTCAGCAGCAGCTCCTGCGCCACCGGCTCGGTGAGCGGCAGGTCGACGCCCGCCGACCGGGCCAGCGGCGCGGACCAGGCGCCGGCGGCGCACACGACCGCCTCGGCGGTGATCGTGCCGTCGGTGGTCTCGACGCGGCCCCGGTCGGCGTCGACGGAGAGCACCGGGCAGCCGGTGCGCAGCTTCGCCCCGGCCCGCCTGGCGCCCTCGGCGTAGCCGGCCACGATCGCCGCCGTGTCCGACACGTACGCCTGCGGTGACCAGGCGGCGGCCAGCAGCGGCAGGTCGCCGCCGACGAGCGGGTTGAGCCGGCGGGCCTCTCCCGCGTCGACCAGCTCGACCCGCACGCCCGCCGCCCGCTGCGCGGGCAGCTCGGCCTCGACCGCCGCCACCTGCTCGGGCTCGCTGAGCAGCACCAGGTAGCCGACCTGCCGCAGCGGCAACTGCGCGGCCGGCCGCGCGCCGAAGGCCCGGTAGGCCTCCAGGCTGCGTACGGCCATCGCCGAGCTGACCGGGTTGCCGGCGAAGTACGACCTGACGACGTCGGCCGTGGCCTTCGACGCCCCCGAGCCGAGCTCGCCGCGCTCCAGCAGCACGGTGCGGACCCCGGCCTCGGCCAGGTGGTAGGCGATCGACAGGCCGATGACCCCGCCGCCGATGACGACGACCTGCGCCTGCGCGTTCACCCGAGCGCTCGCACGCGCCGCAGGTGGTCGCCCACCTGCCAGGGGAACAGGTGCAGGTTCCAGCCGCCGAGGCAGTTGAGGTAGAGCGCCATGTGCGCCATGACCGCCACGAAGTCGTCGCGGTCGTCGAGCCGGTCGAGGACGTCGAGCATCCGGCCGGTGAACCCCCACAGCGTCTGCAGGCCGCAGTAGCCGAGGAACTCGGCCGGGGTCTTGGCCAGGATGCGCGCCATCTGGTGCAGCGACTCCATCGGCATCTGCTCGTACGCCGCCCGCACCAGCCCGCCGTAGCAGGCGTAGCCGAGCGGCCGGGTCTCGCCGTTGACGAACAGCAGCGTCGTGAGCACGGTCTCGAAGCTGCCGGCGCACGAGGTGATGCGCCCTTCGTGCAGGTCGACCAGTTCCTGCGGCGGGGCCAGCCAGATCCGCTCGGTCTCGGCGTGCAGGTCGCCGATCAGGGCGTCGGCCGCCGGGTCCGCGACGGTCAGGCGGGGCAGGCTGTGCCCGAAGCTCTCACCGGCCCGCCGGACCTCGGCGATGACCGGCTTCTTCGTCCGGTAGACCGCCTCCCAGACGGCCTGCCCGGCTTCGGACAGCGTGTCGAGGTCGCCCTCGGTGATCCGGCCGATGGGCGTGGCCGGCATGGGCTCGGTGAGCTCGCCGTACTTGATCCCGAGGTGCTGCAGCCGGGAGGCGAAGATCGTGCCGTCGGGCACGGTCCGCCGGTCCACCGAGTACGGGGCCGCCTGGTGCAGCATCTCGTGGACCGGGGCGACGTGATAGAGGTGATGGCCCGCCACCAGGGCATGGCCCTGCAGGCTGCGGTACGGCAGCGCGTCCCACAGGCTCTGTGCCGCAGCGGCGTTGCGCTCGTCCAGTTCTGCCGTGACGGCCATGCCCAGGCTGGGCCAGCCGATTTCTACGCGTCTCACAGTAGTCACAGTACGTAACTGTACCCATGCAAATCGTGACATATCTGGAGGGGGTGCCCGTTGGCCTCGCCGTTGTTACGCTCAGTCGACCAAGTAAGCGCTTCCTTTCCCCGGAGGGACGATGCACTGCGATCCCCGGTTCGCCCGTGTGCGCGAGGTGTTCGAGCGGCACTTCGCCGACGGCCAGGAGCTCGGCGCCGGCTTCGCCGTCCACCATCGCGGCGAGCTGGTCGTGGACCTGTGGGACGGCATCGCCGACCGGCACACCGGGCGGCCCTGGCTGCGCGACACCCCGGCGTTCGCGTACTCCTGCACCAAGGCCCTCACCGCGACCGTCCTGCTCCAGCTGGCCGAGCGCGGACTGGTCGACGTGGGCGCGCCGGTCGCCGACGTCTGGCCCGAGTTCAGCACCCGCACGATCACGGTCGAGCACCTGCTCACCCACCAGGCCGGGCTGCCGGTGATCGAGTCGCCGGTTCCCGTGACCGAGTTCGAGGACCAGCCCGCGATGGCCGCCCGGCTCGCGGGCCAGGCCCCGCTGTGGGAGCCGGGGTCCGCGCACGGCTACCACGCGCTCACGTACGGGTTCCTCGTCGGCGAGGTCGTGCGGCGGGTGACGGGCAAGTCGGTCGGCGAGCTGGTGGCGGCGGAGATCGCCGGGCCGCTCGGGCTGGACCTGTGGGTGGGCGCGCCCGACGACGTCATCGCCCGCGCCGCCCGCCTCAAGGGCCCGGACCGCCGCGCCGCCACCACCTCCACGCAGCCCTCGGAACCGTCGCGGCCGTCGGCGGAGCCGGAGCCGGCCGGCGGGGCGGACGTGATCGACCGGATGGCGGCGGCGGCGCGTGACCCGGGGAGCCTGATGAACCGGGCGCTCGGCAACCCGGCGATGCAACTGCTCGACGGCGGCGCCAACCACCCCGTCATCATGCGCGCGGGCTGGCCGGCGGCGGGCGTCGTCACCACGGCCGCCGGGCTGGCGGGCTTCTACCGCGCGCTGGTGGCGGGCGAGCTGCTGCGGCCGGAGACCCTGGCGGACGCGATCCGGCCCCGGGTCGCGGGAGCCGACCGGGTGCTGGTGATCGACAGCTCGTTCGGGCTCGGCTTCATGCGGCCGTCGATGACGTTCCTGACGCCGTCGCGCAGCGCGTTCGGGCACAGCGGGATGGGCGGGTTCCTCGGGCTGGGCGACGTGGAGCACGAGCTGGCCGTCGGCTACGTGACGAACAAGATGGCCGACGCGGTGTCGGGCAGCATGCGCGCCTACCACCTGACCGAGGCGGTGTACGCGTCGCTGGCGGATATATCCACTTAACTTGCGACGAAATATCAGCAGTCGTGACAACCGGAACCTCGGGTGAGACCGTCGAATCTTGGACGGGCTGCTTGGGGGGTTCGACTTGGTCCCTGGTTACCGCGACGTACGCCAGCTCGGCGAGGGCCGGACCGGCCGCGTCTTCCTCTCCACGTACCAGGCCACCGGGGCGCACGTGGCCATCAAGTACCTGAACGCCACGCTGCGCCGCGACGACGCCTTCATGAACCGCTTCGCCGAGGACGCCAGGGCCCTGGTGGAGATCGACGACCCCGGCGCGGTCAGGACGTACGAGTACGTGGAGACGGCGACCCGGGCCGCCGTCGTGACCGAGCTGGTCGACGGGGTGTCGCTGCGCGCCGTCCTGGCCGAGCACGGCCGGGTGGGCCCCGAGGCCGCGCTCGCCCTCCTCAAGGCGGTGCTGAGCGGCCTGGCCGCCGCCCACGAGAGGGGCCTGCCGCACCGCGACGTCAAACCGGAGAACGTGCTCGTCCAGGCCGACGGGGCCGCCAAGCTGACGGACTTCGGCGTCGTCGTGCACGCCGAGGAACCGGGCGTGCCGGCCGGCAGCCCGCCGTACATGTCGCCCGAGCTGTGGACCCGCGGCGACGCGGGGCCGCCCGCCGACCTGTACGCGGCGGCGTGCGTGCTGTTCGAGGCCGTCAGGGGCCGCCCGCCGTACCGCGGCGACGACGTCCCGGCGCTGCGCGACCGGCACCTGGTGGAGCCGGTGCCCCTGGAGGTGGCGCCGGACGCGCTGCGCAACCTGCTCCGGCGCGGCCTCGCCAAGGACCCCGCCGCCCGCTTCCCCTCCGCCCGTCAGTTCGCCGCCGACCTGGAACGTGACGCCGTCACCGCGTACGGGCCCGAATGGGAGAAACGCGGCCGCCGCCACCTGGCCGAGCTCGCCACCCTCCTCGCC
>NZ_LAVL01000043.1 GCF_001083785.1 Nonomuraea sp. SBT364 | reverse complement strand
CCCACACCCCCGCCGTCACCGCCGCCCTCGCCGATCGGCCCGAGCGCACGGTGGAGGCCGCGCTGGACCGGCTGCTGGACGCCCGGCTGCTCGAACCGGCGGGGCCCGGCCGCTACCGGATGCACGACCTCGTCCGTCTCTACGCCCGCGAACTGGCGGAGGGCAACGTCCGGGAGACCGACCGGGGAGCCGCCACCCACCGCGCCCTGCACCACTACCTCGCCACGGCCAGGACGGCCGGCCTGCTGCTCAATGCCGCCTCCGTCATCGTCAGAGACCTGCGCGCCGACCAGCCGGGCCTTCGCCTGGACACGCCGCAGGAGGCGATCGACTGGATCGAGCTGGAGCGCGACAACCTCATCGCCGCCGCCCGGCAGGCCGCCACCCGCACCGGCGATCCCGGCACGGCCGAAGGCTTCGCCGCCGCGCTCAACGGCCCCTTCAGCCACCGAGGCTGGCTCGCCGACCTGGGCGAGATCCATCAGCACGCCCTGCGCGTGGCCGTCCGGACGGGCGACTGGGCGGGCCAGGCCCGCGGGCACAACGCGCTGGCCTGCATCCACAAGAACCAGGGCCGCTTCGAGCCCGCTGTCGAGCGGTTCGAGCGTGCCCTGGAGTGCTGGGACCGGGCGGGCCTGCCCCTGCGCAAGGCGGGCACCCTGCACAACCTCGCCACGACCTACGGCAGGCTGGGGCGGTTCGAGGAGGCGCTCGCGGCTCAGGACGAAGCCGTGGCGGCGGCCCGGGCGGGCGGCATGCGGGACTACGAGGCGACCATTCTCAACGGCCGGGCCGCGGTGCTGATCAGGATGGGCCGGCTGGACGACGCGATCGACGCGAGCCGGGCAAGCCTGGAGATCTGGGCGGAGTTCGACAACCCCTACGGCGAGGGAGCGGCGACCGACACGCTGGCCGACGCCTACCGGCGCGCCGGCCGGCTCGACGAGGCCGAGGCCGGATACCGGAGGGCGGCCGACCTCCAGCACCGGGCCGGGCACCGCGCGGTGGAGGCCGTATCCCTGTGGGGACTCGGCGACACGCTGCACGATCTCGGACGGCGGGACCGGGCGCGCGAGTACTGGCACCGGTCGGCCAGGATCCTGTGTGACGTCCATCTGCTCACCGAGGAGGAGCTGGCGGCCCTGCTCGCCGAGGACGTCCCTCAGCCGCCCGGCGCCGTCAGGTACTTCTGAGCGTCCGGACCGGTCCGTGAGCGGAAGGTGCGGCGGTAGGTGTCCGGAGGCACGCCGACCGTGCGGTTGAAGTGCCGGCGCAGCGTCGCGGCGGTGCCCATGCCGGTGGCGACCGCGATGGCGTCGACGCTGTCGCCGGTGGTCTCCAGCAACTCCTGGGCGTGGCGGATCCGCTGGATCAGCAGCCATTGCAGCGGGGTGGTGCCGGTCACCGACCTGAAGTGGCGGTTCAGGCTGCGCGAGCTCATCCGCGCCTGGCGGGCCAGGTCCTCCACGGTCAGCGGGCGGTCCAGCCGTTTCAGCACCCAGGGGAACAGCTCGGCGAGCGGGTGGACGGCCGGGGTGGGCACCGGGGTGGTGACGAACTGGGCCTGGCCGCCGTCGCGGTGCGGCGGCACGACCAGACGGCGGGCGGCCACGTTGGCGATCGAGGACCCGTGGTCGAGGCGGACGAGGTGCAGGCACAGGTCCATGGCCGCGGCCTTGCCCGCCGAGGTGAGCACGCTGCCGTTGTCCACGTACAGCACGTCCGGGTCCACGTCCACGTGCGGATAGCGGTCGGCCAGGACCTGGGTGTGCGCCCAGTGCGTGGTCGCCCGCTTCCCGTCCAGCAGGCCGGCGGCGGCCAGCACGAACGCGCCCGTGCAGAGGGAGGCCACGCGGGCGCCGGCCTCGTGCGCCGCGCGCACCGCGTCGACCAGCTCGGCGGGCGGGGCCACGTCGACGTCGGCCCAGCCGGGGACGATCACGGTGTGGGCGCGCGGGAGGTGGTCGAGGCCGTGGTCGGGCTCCAGCCGGAACCGGCCGGCCGCGACGGCCCCCGGCCCGCAGACCGCGACGCTGTACCAGGGACCGGCCACGCCGTCCGGGGCGGCCCCGAAGACCTCGTACGCCAGGGACAGCTCGAAGTGCAGCATTCCGTCGGTGACGGCCAGCGCGACAGTGCTCATGTCTGGAATTGTACGCATATCGGCGTTCCGGCCACTCGCCGGGGGCGCCGGCCCCTGCCAGGCTGATCCCAGCAGCGGATCGCTCGACTGGGAGGACAACCCGTGGAATCAGGGCTCATGGTGGCGGTGTTCGGCGCGTACGGGCACACCGGGCGCTTCGTCGTGGCGCGGCTGCGGGAGCGCGGGTTCGTTCCGGTGCTGTCCGGGCGCGACGCCGACAAGCTGAAGGCGATGGCGTACGAGTCCGGGCTGGAGGCCCGTGCGGCGTCGGTCGACGACCCGGCCTCGCTCGACCGCGCGCTGGCCGGTGCGGCGGCCGTGGTCAACTGTGCCGGGCCCTTCGCCACGACGGCCGCCCCCGTGATCGAGGCGGCGCTGCGCGCCGGGATCCCGTACGTGGACGTGGCGGCCGAGGTCGAGGCCAACCACGACACCTTCACGCACTTCGCCGCCCGGGCCCGGGACGCGAGGGCGGTGATCGTCCCCGCGATGGCCTTCTACGGCGGCCTCGGCGACCTGCTGACCACCGCCGCGATGGACGACTGGACGACGGCCGACGAGGCGCACATCGCCTACGGGCTGGACAGCTGGCACCCCACCGCGGGGACCCGGGCCGCGGGCGTGGTCTCCCGGCAGCGGCGCGACGGCCGGCGGGTCCGTTTCGCGAACGGCCGGCTGGAGTACCGCGACGACGCCCCGCCGGCTCTGGAGTGGACCTTCCCCGAACCGATGGGCCGCCGGGCCGTCATCGGGGAGTACACGATGGCCGACGTCGTCACCGTCCCCAGCCACCTGCCGATCCCCGACGTGCGCACGTACATGACGGCCGAGGCGGCCAGGGACCTGTCGTCCCCGGACACGCCGGCGCCGGTCCCGGCCGACGACCTGGGGCGGTCGGCGCAGACCTTCCTCGTCGACGTCGTCGTCCGCTCCGGCGGCGTCGATCGGCGGGCCGTGGCCAGGGGGCAGGACATCTACGCCGTCACCGCGCCGCTCGTGGTGGAAGCGGTCGACCGCATCCTCTCCGGGCGGATCAGGACGACCGGCGTCGCCTCCGCCGGTGAGATCTTCGACGCGGCCGACTTCCTCCGCTCGCTGTCCCCGTACATCTCCGTGGCCCTGCACCGGTAACGGCCGGGGCGGGGCGATGTGTACGCTTGTACGTATGATGCCTGACGCGGATGGCCGATCGATGCGCGAGCGGATGCTCGCCGGTGACCTGTACATCGCCGACGACCCGGAGCTGGCCGAGCACCTGTTGCGGGCCATGGACCTGATGGAGGCGTTCAACGCGTCGGCGGCCCGGGATCCGGGGGAGCGACGCCGGCTGCTCACCGAACTGCTCGGCTCGGTCGGCGAGGGCACGGAGATCCGCCCGCCGCTGCGGGTCGACTACGGCAGCCACATCAGCATCGGCGCCAGGTCGTTCGCCAACTTCGGCCTCGTCGCCCTGGACGTCGCGCCGATCACCATCGGTGACGACGTGCAGATCGGGTCCTACGTACAGCTCATGACGCCGACCCACCCGGTCGACCCGGAGCTGCGCCGGGCCAAGTGGGAGGCCGCCAGGCCGATCACCATCGGCGACAACGTGTGGCTGGGCAGCGGCGCGATCGTCCTGGCCGGTGTCACGATCGGGACGAACACCGTCGTCGGCGCCGGCGCCGTGGTCACCCGCGACCTGCCCGCGAACGTGGTCGCGGTGGGCAACCCCGCCCGGGTGATCCGCACCATCGGGCCCGGCACGACATGACCGGCCGGGCCGGCCCGCCCGCCCCGCGGCGGCCCCGCAGGCACGACCCCGGCCGGCGGGACCGGCTGATCGACGCCGCGCTCACCGTCATCGCCGAGCGCGGCGTCGCCGGCACGACCCACCGGGAGGTCGCCCGAGCCGCCGACGTGCCGCTGGGCTCGATGACCTACCACTTCACGTCCCTGGAAGAGCTGCTGGCCGAGGCGTTCACCCGGCACGCCGGCGCGGCGGCCCGCGTCTTCGACGAGCGTCTGAGCGCCGCCGGGGACCGTGACGCGGCGGTCGAGGCCGTCATCTCGCTGGTGTCGGACGACCTGCTCGGCTCCCAGCGCGATCTCGTCCTGAGCGTGGAGCTGTACGTGGCCGCGGCGCGCAACCCGGCCCTGCGCGCCGTCACCCAGGCGTGGATGGCGCGTAGCCGCCAGGCGCTGGAGCGCCACTTCGACGCCACCACCGCCCGCGAGCTGGACGCGCTCATCGAAGGGCTCGTGCTGCACAGCGCCCTGTCGACCGACCCGATGACGCCGGAGCAGATCCGGCACGCCATCCACCGCTTCCTGCGCTGACCGCGCCCCTAGGCGCTCGGCAGGCCGAGATTGGCCTTCACCAGCGGGACGACCTCCTCGGCGAAGCGCCGGACCTGCTCCACCCCCTGCTGCTCCGGCCAGAGGACGAAGCCGGTGAACGGCTGCTCCGTGGCGAGCCTGGTCAGCTCCGCGGCCCAGTGGTGCGCGCCGGCGCGCAAGGGGTCGGCGCCGCTGGTCAGCTTCGCGCCGCCGGTACGGCCTCCGCCCGGCTCGACGGTGCCGACCACCTGGGCCAGCCGCACGACCGACGCGGGGTCGCGGCCGGCTTCCCCGGCGGCCCTGTCGACGATCTCGTTGCACCCGGGCCAGCGTTCGTACGGCAGATAGGACGGGATCGGCGCCGCCCAGCCGTCGGCGACCCGGCCCGTGAGCTCCAGGCTGCGCGGCCCCTGCGCGCCGATCCACACGCTGACCGGCGGCGAGCCGGCCTCGGAACCGTCGACCCCGTCGACCCGGTAGTAGTCGCCCTCGAAACGTACGCGCTGACCCGGCGACCACATCCCGCGCATGATCGTGATCGCCTCTTCGAGCGCCGCCAGCGCCTCGGCGGACGAGCGCCGGGGCACGCCCATCGTGGTGATGGCGTCCCAGTAGCCGCCGGCGCCGATGCCGAGCTCGAAGCGGCCGCCGGAGATCACGTTCAGCGACGCCGCCGTCCGCGCCAGCACCGCGGGCGGCCGCAGCGGCAGGTTGGCGACGTCGGGGAAGACGCGCAGCCGTGTGGTGCGGGTCAGCAGATGCCCGGTGAGCGCCAGCGCGTCCAGGAAATTCCCCACGTACGGATGGTCCTGGACGCCGACGAGATCGAGCCCGCTCCGCTCGGCCACATCGGTCACGTCATGCGCGAGAGAGAGGTCCTGGGTCGGGGTCAGCGAGATCCCGAAAGCATATTCGCTCATGGTCATCGCACCGTACCGCAGAAGGGCGACGCCGCAAGAGGGCCCAGCCTCCGTCAGGTCAGAAGGGAGTCGTAGGCGACCGAGTGCTGCTGCCCGGTCATGAAGGACACGAACTGCCTGACGAAGGCGCCGCGCGACCAGCTCTCCCCGGTGCCGGTCAGGTCACGCCTGAAGGCCGTGCGGAACAGCGCCTGATGCTCCCGCCCGTCGATCGTCTCGTCGTCGTCGACGTCGGTGACGTCGAACAGCACGTCGGCGATCCTGATCAGGCCGGAGCTGGGCAGCCGGGCGGCCGACGCGGCGAACTCCTGGCGGGTGACCCGGCCGTCGTCGTCGGCGTCGAGCTCGGTCTGCAGCTCCCGCCACCACGTGGCGTAGGCGGTGAAAAGCCGCTCCTCGTCAGGCGCGTCCAGGTCGAGCCGGGTGGCGATCTCCCTGGCCATGGCGGCCAGATCGGGCCAGGCGAGGTAGCCGTCGCCGGTCTGGTCCAGGACCTCGGCGAAGAACCGGTCGGCCGAAAGAGTGGTCTCGCTCGCCTCGTCGGCGGCCGGGGTGACGAGCCGGAACATGGCCGCGGCCTGCTCCGCCTTGCGGCGGACGCCGTCCCATGGGCCCGGAGCGCCGGTGTGGCTGGGATCGAGCAGGCTCATGAGGGTGCCGAGGCTCGTCCACTCGTCCGGAAGCAGGCGGTCGGCCAATCCGGTGCCCAGGTAGGCGGCGTGCATGAGCATCCGCGCCCCCGGCACGTCGGGCAGGGCGAGACGCCGGCAGAAGGACTCCGGCAGCGACGCGATCGTGATCGCCGCCGCCGCGGGACCCGCCACGGCGCGGCCCGCCGCCCACGCCGCGGGGCTGGCGCGCAGCAGCGGCGGCGCGGGCACGTCGGTGAAGAGCCGGTAGAGGATGACGCGGACCGCCTCGGTGTTCTCCAGGTGGTGGTCGATCATGTCGTCGAAGTAGGGCCAGAACTCCCGCACGGTCGCGGGAAGCCGGTCGCTGTGGCCCTCCAGCAGGGACAGGAGGGTCCGGAACTCGCCGTAGAGCCTCCCCAGCGCGGGCCCGTCGAGCGACTGGCCGCTCAGCCGGTACATCGTCACCGCCGACTCGAACAGCGTCGCCACCACCCAGGCGCGCGCTCCGGCGTCGGACGCGTCGTAGGGGCGGCCCTGCGGGTCGCTGCCCGAGATGCGGGCGTGCAGGCGGTTGAGGCGGGCCGCCTCCCGCGTGCGGACGCGCTGCTCCTCGTCGAGCAGCCGCTGCGTGCTCGTCAGCGTGTTGCGCAGCCGCCGCCACGGATGCGCCACGAACGTCGAGTTGGCCATCAGCGCGGTGCCGACCTGCGGATGCGCGGCCTCCAGCACCGTGGCGCGGGTCACCGCGAGGCCCCACCGCGCCTCGTCGGAGAGCCGGCGCAACATCGAGTCCGGGCCGAAGACGTCGGCGGTCTCCTCTGCGGCGGTCTGGCTCATCGCTGCCCCTCTCCCATCGTGGTCGGCCGGCGGACGTCGCCGAACCGGCGCTGCCGGCGCCGGTAGTCATCGAGGCACTCCCACAGGTGCGCCGCGCGGAAGTCGGGCCACAGCACCTGCGGGAAGGCCCACTCGGCGTACGCGACCTGCCAGAGCATGAAGTTGGAGATGCGCTGCTCGCCGGAGGTGCGGATGACCAGGTCCACGTCCGGCGTGTCGGAGTACGGGAGATGCCCGGCGAAGGTGTCTTCCGTGACCTGCTCGGCGGGCACGGCGGCGCGGATCAGCGAACGGGCGGCTTCCACGATGTCGCGGCGTCCGCCGTGGTCGAAGGCCACCGTCAGCGTCATGTCCTTGTTGTCGCCGGTGAGCGTCATCAGATCGGTGATGTCCCGGGCCAGCGGTGCCGGGATGCGCGGATCGGACATGCCGAGGAACCGGCACCGGACGCCTCGCGCGTACAGCGCGGGCGCGTGCTTGCGGATCGCCCGGCGCACCAGCCGCATGAGGATGTCGACCTCGGCCGCCGGTCTGCGCCAGTTTTCGGTGGAGAACGCGTACAGGCTCAGCCACTCGATGCCGGCCGACCGGGCCGCCTCGATGACGTCGATGACGGCGGCCTCCGCCGCCACATGACCAGCCGTGCGCGGCAGCGATCGCTGCGCGGCCCAGCGGCCGTTGCCGTCCATGACGCATGCCACATGACGCGGTAACCCGCCAATGATTCCCATAGCTGTACGTGACTATATCATTACTGTCAGTTCCTTGCCGATGCCGTGCCCGCGCAAGTCAGAGGGCGCAGAAGCAGAAGTCATCCCCGTCCGGAGCCGTGCATCCCAGCTGGATGCCCATCGGGCAGCGCAGTTCCCGGAGGGCGATCCGGTCCGCGCCCCTGCGGCGGAACGTCCACGTGCGGTTCCGTTCGTCTCCCCGGGTCAGGGATCGGGGCCGCCACGGGGTGCGTCGTCCGGCTCGGCCGTCCCTATCGCCGTCGGGTCCGTAGCGGCGGGCGAGCCGGGGTAGCCGGCGCGCGAACTCCGCCTCGTCGTCGAAGTCCCATTCTTCGCCGTCGGGCTCAGCGACATAGGTCAGGAACGGGAATTTGCTGTCGATCCCCCGGGCGCGGACGGCCTCGCCCGGGTGGGCTGATTCGTCACCGGTGACTCGCCGGTACGGGTCGTAGGTCACGTACGAGAAAAGCTCGAAGCTCGGATAGTCGTCGTCCGGCCACCTCTGGAAGCGGACCTGCGTGACCCGCCTCAGTCGTAAGGCGCCGTCCGCTGACAAGGAGGACCGCTCGTGGATGAAGTTGCGCGACAGCTCGAAGAGCCGCTGTACCTCCGGAAGCTCCAGAACCAGGTCGGGGCAGCCGGTGACCCTCTCGAAGGATTCCCGCCCGAGGCTGATCAGCCAGTGGACGAAATACTCGAAGCCGTTGGACGACCCGTAGCCGGTGATGGTCCAGCACACCGCGTACATGTCCCAGGTGCAGGCACGGTTGGCGCAGATCGTGAACCAGGCCCTGTAGTCCACGATCTCCTCGGCCGTCAGGGCTGAAAGGTGATTCTCGAGCCAGTCCACCCGCTCTTCCCGGTTACCGGTCTCGCGGGCGGAGCGCTCGACCAGGTCCCAGAAACCGTCGATGTCCATGGAAGCTGATCATGGCATGGCGCGCGGGGTGAAGCCGCCGGGAAGAGCGGTCACAATGAGCGCAGAAGTTCGACAGGTGGGGCCGACAAGGGGCGGTGTGATGTCACATCCTTGGCACGGCTGGTGTCTGCTGCGGCCCGGCCTCCTGCTGTACGGGGGCACGGTCGGCACGAACGACCTGCACGCCCACCACGCGGTTCAGCTGATCGTCTCCGCCGAGCCCTTCACCATGACGGACGCCCGCGGTGAACGGCTGACCACGCAGGTCGCCGTCATTCCCCCCGACACCCGGCACGCGGTGCTCTCCGGAGCCCGCGAGGCGCTGCTCGTCCACCTGGATCCGCGCAGCTCGCCGGGCCGCTCGCTGCTCGCGCGCTTCCGTACGGGATGCGAGGCCGCGGCCTGGTCGCCCGCCGCCGCGCCGGCGCACCCGGGCCCGGGTGGGGGGATCAGGCCGCTGATGTTCGCGGAGCCGCCGGGCGGGCACGCGCGCTCGGCCGAGGTGGCGGGCGCGCTGCGGGTCGTGGAGGGGTGGACCGGCCACGGCGCCGCCGAGAGCCTGCCGCTCCCACCGGCGGTGGAGGCGGCGATCACGGTGATCCCCGCGCTCCTGAGCCGCGGACCGGTGCGCCTGCCCACGGTGGCGGACGCGGTCCACCTGTCGCCGAGCTGGCTGGCGCACCTGTTCAGCGCGCACGTGGGGATCCCCCTGCGGCCGTACGTGCGGTGGCTGCGCCTGCAGCGGGCCATCGGCCTGGTCGCCGGGGGAGAGACGTTGACGACGGCGGCCCACGGCGCCGGGTTCACCGACAGCCCGCACTTCACCCGGGTCTTCCGGGACACCTTCGGGACCACGCCCTCCGAGCTCGCCGCCGCCATCGACTGGGTGCCCTGAAGCTAGCGGAGCTCCCGCTTGAGGATCTTGCCGGTCGCGGTCATCGGCAGGCTCTCGCGGAACTCGACGATCCGGGGATACTTGTAGGCCGCCATGTTCTCCCTGCACCAGGCGATGAGCTCGTCCTCGCCGGCCGTCGCGCCCGGTGACGGGATGACGTACGCCTTGATCTCCTCGCCGTGCGAGGCGTGGGGCACGCCGACCACCGCCACCAGCGACACCGCGGGGTGCGTCATCAGCACCTCCTCCAGCTCGCGCGGGTAGACGTTGAACCCGCCTCGGATGATCATGTCCTTGGTGCGGTCGATGATGGCGTAGTAGCCGTCCTCGTCGCGGGTGGCGATGTCGCCGGTGCGGAGCCACCCGTCCCGCAGGACCTCCGCGGTGGCCTCGGGCCGCCCGTAGTAGCCCTTCATGACGTTGTGGCCGCGGATGGCGATCTCGCCGGGGCCCTCGCCCTCGATGGTGTTCCAGTCGTCGTCCACCAGGCGCATCCGCACGCCCCAGACCGGGAAGCCGATGGTGCCGGGCTTGGTGGGCCGGCTGAGCTGGTTGAAGCTGGCCACGGGAGAGGTCTCCGACAGGCCGTAGCCCTCCAGGATCGGGATGCCGAAGGTGCTCTGGAAGTCCTTGAGCACCTCGACCGGGCAGGAGGCGCCGCCCGCCACCGCCACCCGCAGCGTCGAGGGCGCCTCGTCCCCGTCGGCGTTGATCTTCGACAGCATGGCCCAGAACATCGTCGGCACCCCGGCGAACATCGTCACCTTCTCCCGGCGCATGAGCTCCAGCGCCTCGCCGGCCTCGAAGCGCGGCTGCAGCACGAGGGTGGCGCGGCGGCGCAGGCTCACGTTCATGACCGCCGTCTGGCCGAAGGAGTGGAAGAGCGGCAGCACGGCGAACGAGACGTCGCCCTCGGGGTCGGCGGGGAACATCTCGTCGCTGACCATGGTGTTGGTCAGCATGTTCATGTGGGTCAGGACGGCGCCCTTGGGCTGTCCGGTGGTGCCGGAGGTGTAGAGGATGGCGGCGGCGTCGTCCGGCCCTGTCTGGACCGTCTCGAACTCACCGGACATGCCGCTCAGCGCCGCCCAGAACGACTCGCCGTGCTCCGACTCCGTGGCCAGGGCCGTGGCGGGCAGGACGAAGAAGTGCTCGCAGCCCTCGGTGGCGTCGAAGGCCTCCCGCCCGCGCGCGCCCATGGGCAGGTCGGGGGAGCCCTCGAAGCAGAAGAGCGCCTTGGCGTCGCTGTCGGCCAGGTGGTAGGCGATCTCGCGCCGCTGCAGCAGCACGTTGAGCGGGACCACGGTCGCCCCGGCCTTCAGGATGCCGAAGTAGACGAAGGGGAAGTAGGGCAGGTTCGGGCACAGGAGCGCGACCTTGTCGCCCTTGCCGATCCCCCTGGCCACCAGGAGGTTGGCCACCTGGTTCGCGACGGAGTCCACCATGGAGTACGGCAGGCGCAGGTCGCCGAAGACCAGGGCGGTGCGGTCCGGGACGTGACGGGCGCTGTCTTCCAGAATGATCGACAAGTTGAGCATCGCGACCCTTTCCCATGGTGACGGTCAGGGGTCAAGGCTGTCCTGAACGATGCAGGCGCCACTTGTACGAACGTGTCGAACCGTTCAGCCTCGTTCGGCCAGGTAAATCGCTTCCAGCCGGTAACCGTACGGCCTATCTGGGGTCTACCGGTGCTGACTCACTCTTGACAGGGGCTCCCGAGCAATGCTGCCATCTGGGTTACGTAAACGCTTTAACAACGGATGCGCAAGTCCTCCCACCCCCCATGCATGGAGGAGATCGATGACAGCACGAAACCGGCACCGCAGGAGCCGGGTACTGACGCTCTGCGCCCTGACCGGCCTGGTCCTGGGCGCGGCGGCGGGACCTGCGGCGTCCGCCCCGTCACCCGGACCGGCGCCGGCGAACGCCGACGGGCGGCTCATGGAGCGGCTCGATCGCGGCGTGGTGGCCGTGCGGTCGGGCGAGAAGGAGGTACTGGTCAGCTGGCGGCTGCTCGGGCTCGATCCCAGCGGCATCGGGTTCGACGTCGAGCGCTCCACCGACGGCGGGCCGTACCGCAAGCTCAACCGCGGGGTGCTCACCGGCGGCACCAACTACGTCGACACCACCGCCGACCTGGGCCGGTCCAACCGCTACCGGGTACGACCGGTGCTCGACGGGCGGCAGCAGCGGCCCAGCCGGTCGTTCACCCTGTCCGCCGGTCACGCGATCGAACCGGTGGTACGCGTGCCGCTGCGCGCAGGCGGGCGCGTCAAGTTCGTCTGGGTCGGCGACCTCGACGGTGACGGCGCCTACGACTACGTGGTGGACCGGCAGACCGCCCCGCAGAAGGTCGAGGCCTACCGAGGCGACGGCACGTTCCTGTGGGAGATGGACCTCGGCCCCAACAGCGTCGACCAGAACAACATCGAGGGCGGCTCGGCCACCATCGACGTCGGCCACAACGACGGCGTCACCGTCCACGACCTCGACAGCGACGGCCGCGCCGAGGTGGCCGTCCGGATCGCGAACGGCGTCACCTTCGCCGACGGCACCAAGCACACCGAGAGCGACGACGTCCGCCAGTCGGTCGCCATCCTCGACGGCCGGACCGGCGTGCCCAAGGCGGTCGCCCCGGTGCCGGACGACTACCTCGCCGACGGCCCCCTCTACGCCCGCTTCGGCGTCGGCTACCTGGACGGGAAGACCCCCAGCCTGGTCGCGTACATGAAGAACCGGATCGGCCGGGGCGACTTCAACCTGATGCACGTCGCCTGGAAGTTCGACGGCCGCTCACTGACCCGGCAGTGGAAGCACCTGCGCGGCGGCCAGAACCTTCCGGACGGGCACAACACCCGCATCGTCGACGTGGACGGCGACGGGAAGGACGAGGTCGGCGAGATCGGGTTCGTGCTCAACGGCGACGGCACCCTGCGCTACAGCCTCGCGCCGCAGGGGATCATCCACGGCGACCGCTGGTTCGTCGCCGACATCGACCCCGGCCGGCCCGGCCTGGAGGGTTACGGCATCCAGCAGGACCATCCCGCCGGCCTGCTCGACTACTACTACGACGCCGACGACGGCTCCATGATCTGGAAGCACAGCACCGGCGCCCCCGGCGCCGACGCCGGCCGGGGCATGGTCGCCGACATCGACCCGCGCTTCCCCGGCATGGAGACCTGGTCCATCAACGGCGAGGTGAACTACGAGCAGGGCAGGCCCAACGGCGTCTACAACGCCGCGGCCAACCAGCTCACCGAGCCCGACACGACCAAGCAGCCGTGGCCGCACATGGGCGTGTGGTGGGACGGCGACCCGCTGCGGGAGCTGTTCAACTCCGACCCCTTCCCCGACAGGCGCGACGCCAGGATCGAGAAGTGGGATCCCGCCGACCCGGCCCCGCCCGCCACCCTGCCCCGGCTGGTGACCACCTCGCGGTACGGCGCGGTCACCGCCCTCGGCAACTCGGTCTACCCGAACCTGATCGGCGACATCCTGGGCGACTGGCGCGAGGAGGTGGTGCTGACCAGCCCCGAGTTCGACGAGCTGGTCATCTTCACCACCGACCGGCCGACCGACTCCCGGCTGTACACGCTGGCGCACAACCCGGCCTACCGTAACGGCATGACCCTCAAGGGTTACCTGCAGTCCGGCAACGTCGACTACTTCCTGGGCCACGGGATGACCACCCCGCCCCAGCCGAAGATCAGGTACGCCGGCCCGCGCCGGGGCGAATAGTCGGCGGGGTCCCGGTCCCGGCCGCTGCGACCCGGTCGGAACCCGCGACCTGGCATCGTGGGGTAGGTGACATGCCGAACCGGCGGGCCGTCCCGCCGCCGTCGCCGCCCGAGCGGTGGTGATCCGCAATGAGGGTCCTGGTGGCCGAGGACTTCGAGGTTCTGGCCCGCTCCATCGGCACCGGGCTGCGCCGCGAGGGCATGGCCGTCGACGTCGTGCTGGACGGGACCGACGCGCTCGACCGTCTGGCCACCACCCAGTACGACGTGGTCGTCCTGGACCGGGACCTGCCCGGCGTCGGCGGTGACGACATCTGCCGGCACCTCGCCGGCGACCGCTCCGCCACCCGCGTGCTGATGCTGACCGCGGCCGGCACGATCGAGGACCGCGTCGAAGGGCTCAGCCTCGGCGCGGACGACTACCTGCCCAAGCCGTTCGCCTTCGCCGAACTGGTCGCTCGGGTCCGGGCCCTGGCGCGCCGGGCCACCCGCCCGCTTCCGCCCACGCTCTCCTGCGGGGACATCACCCTCGACCCGGCCCGCCGGGCGGCCTTCCGCGCCGGGCGGCGCCTCGAACTCAGCCCGAAGGAGTTCGCGCTCCTCGAATGCCTGCTCGCCTCGGCGGGCCTGGTGCTTCCCGCCGAGGAACTGCTCGAACGGGTCTGGGACGAAGCGGCCGACCCCTTCACGTCCGCGGTCAAGCACACCATGCACCGGCTGCGGGCCAAACTCGGCGACCCGCCCGTGATCGAGACCATCCGCGAAGGCGGCTACCGGATCGGGCCGGCATGACGGCCCCGCCGCGCCTGCGGCTGTCGTTGCAGGGCAGGCTCACGCTCTTCCACGCCGCGGGCCTGTTCGCCGCCGGGGTCGTCGTGCTCGTGATCGTCGGCATCCCGCTCGCCGGTCTCCAGTCGGCGGCTCCGTCCGGCAGCCCGCCACCGGGCTCGATCACCTGGGCCGGGAACGGGCTCGCCCCGTACCAGCTGCTCGTCGGCTCCGCCGTCGCGCTCGTCCTCCTCGTCCCGGTCGCCCTCGCCGGCGGCTGGTTCATCGCCGGCCGATTCCTCCGGCCCCTGCGGGCCATCACGGTCACGGCCAAGGCCATCTCGGCCGGGAACCTCCACCAGCGCCTCGACCTCGGCGAGCCCGCCGACGAGCTGACCGAGCTCGGCTCCATCCTCGACGACCTGTTCGCCCGGCTCGAAGCCTCCTTCGACGCCCAGCGGCACTTCGTCGCCAACGCCTCCCACGAGCTGCGCACCCCTCTCGCCGGTCTGCGGACCCTCCTCGAAGTCACGCTCGCCGACCCCGACGCGGACGCCGGAACCCTCCGCTCGGCCTGCGAGGAGGCCCTCGCTCTCGGCGGTCACCAGGAGCGGCTCGTGCAGGCGCTGCTCGCCCTGGCCACCGGCGAACGCGGCGTCACCCGCTGGGACCCCCTCGACCTCGCGGACGTCGTCACGGAAGTGCTCGCCTCCCGCCGCGACCGGGCGGCCCGGAGCGGCATCGCCCTCGCCGAACGGCTGACGCCCGCGGTGACGGCCGGGGACCCGAGGCTGATCGGGAGCCTCGTCGCCAACGTCGTCGACAACGCCCTCCGTCACAACCACCCGGACGGACACGTCCAGATCACCACGGGGACCTCCGGCACGCACGTGACCCTGACGGTCGCCAACAGCGGGCCGATCGTCCCCGGCGACCAGATCGAGCGGCTCTTCCAGCCCTTCCAGAGGATGACGCCGGAACGTGACGGCCGGCGCGAGGGCTACGGCCTCGGCCTGGCCATCGTCAACGCGGTCGCCCAGGCGCACCACGCCACCCTGACCGCCGTCGCACGCCCCGAAGGGGGCCTGAGCGTCACCGTTCGCCTCAACCGTCTGCCGGACGGCTGACCAGCGGCGGGACCGGTGTCCACCGGAAGGCGAACCGCCCCCGCCGGGCTGTCCGGCGGGGGCGGTCGAGCGAGCGCCTACAGCTCGCAGTTGGTTTCCACCTCACCGTCGCAGCGGTCAGTGTCGGCGCCGCCGTTGAGCGTGTCGGTGCCGATGCCGCCGCTCAGGCGGTCGTTGCCGCCCCGGCCGTTGAGCGTGTCGTTCCCGAAACTGCCGAACAGGTTGTCGGCGCCGGTACCGCCGTTGACGGTGTCGATGCCGTTGTCGCCGGAGAGCGTGCTCGGCAGCTTGGTGTTGTTGCGGATGGCGTCGCCGCCGTCCCCCGCGAACACGTCGACGCGATCGATGCCACCGGCCGGGCACTGCGTGTCGATCCCCGCCTGCGTGCACCCGGGACCGGCGGCGACCGAGCCGAGCGTGTTGCTGATGGTCACCACGGTGCCCGCCGAGTTGAGCCCGATGTCGATCCCGTCGGCCACGGAGCTGCCGTTGACGAGGATCCTGCCGCTGTCGAGTTGCGCGGTGACCGTGGCCGCCGACGCCGGTCCGGCCAGCGCGACGGCGCCGGTGACCAGGACGGTGGCGAACCCGAGGGCCATGCTCGTGCTTCTGAGCATGCGACGACCCGTGTTGATGCTGAACATACGTTGGTTCCCCTTGATGGTGTGTTCCGGACCCCGGGAACACTCTGGGGGAGTTCCGCGCCCGCCTCCGCGTACAAGGACACACTGGCCAGGCGTAGAAATTCGTGGACCGGCCCCCCGTGGCGATCTTCAGGTACTTACATCTTCAACCGATGACCGTTCATGGGATCGTTCCACATCACCACTACCTCCTATTTCAGCAGTTTTACTGAATTTCCAGACAGGCCCTGACTAGTTTCGGAATGCTCGATATCCGATATTTGTGCCTCGAATCGATCCCGCCAGGTGCCATACTGGGCACTGGCAAGGTCGTGGGAGCGCTCCCACGGCATGGTCTGGACGAGAGGCGCGCAATCCTGATGACGGCCTACGACGGGCCCCCGCCGCGCCGGTGGGCAGCTCATGTGTGGTGGATCGCCCTGGCCGTGGGCGCCGGCGGCTTCGTGTTCGTCTGGCTGGCCACCCCCCACGCGCGGGAGATCGGCAACACGTGGGACCTGGTCGCCCGGCTGTCCGCGTTCGTCTGCCTGTGCGTGGCCATCGCGTTCTTCCCGTACGTGTCGCCCCGGCTGCACTGGCTGCTCTGCGTGCCGTTCCTGTTCTTCACCGGCTATCTCATTCCGCGAATCAGCTGGTTCTATTTCGGCGACGGCGCCCGCCTCCAGGGCGACAGCTTCTACACCCACTTGTACCTGCTGCTTTATCCGGGAATCGTGCTCACCGTCGCCGCCGCCTTCCGGCTGGCCGGCGGCAGCCCGGGCCGCACGCTGAAAATCATGGCCGGCGGCGTCGTCATCGTGTTCTCGGGATTCCTGGACGTGATGTGGCAGGTCGTCAACCCCGTCGAGATCCCCGAGCTGATCGACGCCCCGCACATCAACCTGTTCACCGGCGGTCCCATCTCGTTCGGCGCGGCGATCGTCTTCACGCTCGTGCACGTCCCGATCGTCGTGGGGATCAACCTGCTGCCCCTGGACCGCTGGATCGGGCGCCTGCTCGCGCCCCAGCCCTGAGGCGTACGACTTCACGGAGGTGACCCTTGCCCCGCACCATCGACGTCTCGGTCGCGGCGCCGGCCTACAACGAGGCGGCCAACATCGCGGCCTCCGTCCGGGAGTGGCGCGACTACCTGCGCGGCCATCCGGCGGTCGGCGCGTGGGAGATCGTCGTGTGCGACGACGGGAGCTCCGACGGGACCGGCGCCATCCTGCGGGACCTGCGCGAGGCCGTGCCTGAGCTGGTCGTCGTCACGTTCGGGCGCAACCGGGGCGCCGGCGCGGCGATCGCGGCCGCGATCGCCGCCACCCGCCTGGACTGGGTGGTGCTGCTCGACTCCGACGGCCAGTTCCCGATCGCCGAGCTGGACCGTTTCCTGCCCCGGGTAGAGGCGGGCGACGGCGTGGCGTTCTCCGGCGCCCGGGTCAAGAAGGCCGACAGCCTGCCCTACCGGTGGGGGTCGGCCGCCAGCGGCGCCGTCAGCAACGTGCTGCACGGCACCCGCTTCCGCGACTTCAACTCCATCTTCAAGCTGGTGCACGGCCCGCTGCTGCGCTCGGTGCCGCTCGAGTCGGGCGGCATGAACTGCTCCACCGAGATCACCGCCCGCATCGCCGAGCTCGGCCACACCTGGGTGGAGATCCCCATCAGGCACCGCTCGCGCGGCGGCGGCCGGCGCGGCTGGCGGTTCGCGCGCGGCGCGCTGGACCGCGCGCTGTTCGTGACCTACCTCGGCTTCCGCCACTGGCTGTTACGCCGTGGCGTGCTGCGCGCGCCGATGCCCGCCGAGGAGGGCTGATGGGCCGTCCGCAACCGGGTCCGTGGCGGGTCACCATGTTCGGCGGTGGCCGGGGCGCCGCCAGCATCGCCCGCGGGCTGCTCGACCGGCCGGGCGCCGCACTCACCCTGCTGATCAACGGGTACGACAACGGGCTGTCCACCGGGGCGCTGCGCCGCTACCTGCCGGGCATGCTGGGCCCGTCGGACTTCCGCAAGAACCTGCTGCTGCACCTCGACGCCGGCGATCCCCGCCTGGACCTGCTGGAGCACCGGCTGCCCGGCGGCGCCACCCCGGCGGACCTGGGCCGCGTGATCGACGACGTGGCGGCGGCCGGGCCCGGCCTTGAGCCGATCGTGCGCGATCTGAAGGTGTTCGCCGCCCGCCTGGCCGCCCGGCCCGGCGGCCTCGACCTGGCCGACTGCGCGCTCGGCAACCTCGTCTTCGCCGGCGCCTACCTGCGCCTGGGCGGCGACTTCAACGCGGCCGTGCGCGCCTGCGCCGAGATGTTCGGCTCACCCGTCGCCCTGGAGAACGTGACCGGCGGCGAGAACGCCTACCTGGCGGCGGTCAAGGCCGACGGCACGCTGCTGGCCGACGAGGCCGACATCGTCGGCCCGCAGGACGCCGAGCCCATCACCGGCCTGGTCCTGCTGCGCGAACCGCTCACCGCGCGGGCCCGCGCCGGCCTGACCGCCCTGCCCGCGAGCGAGCTCGGCCCGGCGCTGGCGCTGCTGGCCGCCGCCGTCACGCCGAACCCGCGCGCGCTGGCCGCCCTGCGCGACACCGACCTCATCGTGTACGGGCCGGGCACGCCGCACTCGTCGCTGCTGCCCAGCTACCTGACGCCGGGCGTCGCCGAGGCGATCGACGGCAGCGGGGCGGTGGCCAAGGTGTTCGTCGTCAACCTCCGCGACGACCACGACAGCCAGGGGCTGAGCGCCGCCGACCTGGTCGACCGCACCCTGGCGTACCTGGGCGACCCGGGCAACGAGCGGGACACCATCACCCACGTGCTGTGCCACGGCCGGACGGTGCCGCCACGCGCCGGGCGCGCGGGGGTGCGCTGGGTGGCGGCGGACCTGGAGGACGAGCGCAAGCCGGGGACGCACTGCGGCGTCCGCACGGTCGAGGCGCTGGCGGCGGTGCGGGCCGAGATGATCCTGGCGCGTGCCGGGTGACGGGATCCCTGCGGGCCGCCGTCGCCGGGCGGCGGGTCTGGTTGTGCGACCTCGACGGCACGCTGGTGGACTCCGGCCCGGCCCACGAGGCGGCCTTCCGGCAGGCGATCGCCGAGCTCGCGCCCGCCGCGCTGGCCTCCTTCCGCTACGCCGACCACGCCGGGGCGAGCACCGCAGAGGTGGCCGCCCGGCTGGTGGCCGCGCCCGGTCTCGCCACGGCCCTGGCCGGGCGCAAGCAGCGCCTGTACCGCGACAACGTGGCGGCGGGCCGGGTGGCGGTCTTCCCCGGCGCCCACCGGCTCCTCGGCGCGCTGGCCGGCGGCGGCCGGGCCGTCTACCTGGTCACCAGCGGCAGCCGCGGCTCCGTCGAGCGCGTGCTGGCGGCCGGCGGGCTGCGCCGTCACTTCCGCGACGTGCTGACCAGTGACGACGTCGCGGTGGCCAAGCCCGATCCGGAGTTCTACGCCCACGCCTGCCGCCTGTGGGGCGTGGACGCGGCCGACGCGGTGGCCGTGGAGGACTCGGCGCACGGGGTGGCGTCCGCGACCGGCGCCGGGCTGGCCACACTGCACGTCCACACGACGGCGCCGTTGCCGGGCGCGGTGGCCGTACGCGATCTGCACGAGCTCGTGTCCGTCGTCGAGCAGGAGGTGAGCGCCGGTGGGTGACCGGATCTGCGCGGTGATCCCGGCGGCCGGCCGGGGGACCCGGCTGGGCCACGCCGTTCCCAAGATCATGATCGAGGTCGCGGACGGCGTCACCGTCTGGCACCTGCTCCACCGGCGGCTGCGGCCGAGCGTGGAGCACGTCCACGTGGTGCTCTCCCCCGAGGGGGAAGGACCGTTCCGGGAGCTGGCCGCCGCCGAGCTCGCCGCCGGCGAGGTGTCGGTGAGCGTGCAGCGCGAGCCGACCGGCATGGGCGACGCGATCTTCGGCGCGGCGCCGCACTGGCGCGGCCACGAGGCGATCCTCGTCGTGTGGGGCGACCAGGCGAACCTGTCGCCGGGCACCGTCCGCGCCGTCGCCGACGCCCACACCGGGCCGGGCCTGACGCTTCCGCTGGTGGCGATGGCGGACCCGTACGTGGAGTACGAGTTCGGGCCCGGCGGGCTGACGCGGGTGCGCATGTCGCGCGAGGGTGAGCCGTGCCGCCCGGGCGGGCTGAGCGACATCGGCGTGTTCTGCCTGGCCACCGCCGGGCTGGAGGGGGAGTGGGCGCGCTACGCGGCCGGGGCGGGTCTCGGCGCGGCCACCGGCGAGGTGAACTTCCTGCCGTTCCTGCCGCATCTGGCGCAGACCCTGGACTGGCCGGTGCGGGTGGTGCCGGTGGCGGACCCGGACGAGGCGCGGGGCATCAACACGCCCGCCGACCTGGAGTTCGCCCGCCGGGCCTACGAGCGGTGCGGGAGCTGACCCGCCCGCTCGGCCGGGTGGCCCGCCTGCTCGACCGGCACCGGTGGGCGGCGGGCCCGACACTGGTGAGCACGCTGGCCAGCGGGACGGCCGCGGCCACCACGCTCGTCATCGCCCGGGGAGCCGGGGCCGCCGCGTTCGGCCACTTCACCGTGGTGCTGACGATCGCGCTGATCGTCACCGTCTGCATGCTGACCAGCCTGCACTACGTCATGCTGCAGGAACTGCCCCGCGCCGACCCGGCCGAGCGGCCCGCGCTGGTCACCACCGCGCTGCTGGCGACGCTGGCGCTGAGCGCCCTGCTGGCGGTGGCGGGCCTGCTGGCCGCGCCGCTGCTGACCGGGCTGCTCGGGGTGGACGCCCGCACGCTCGGATTCGCGCTGGCGCTGGCCCTGTCGATGACGCTCAACCAGCTCACCGAGAGCTTCCTGCGCGGGCTGGCCCGCTACGCGTTCGTGGCGTGGCTGAAGCTCGGCGTGGCGGCCGTCTACCTGGCGGCCGCCGGCTACTGCCTGCTGGTGCTCGGCGTACGGGACGCCGAGCCGTACCTGGTCGCGCTGATCGCCACCAACCTGCTCCTGGCGGCGGTCGCCGTGGCCGCCGCCGGGGTGACGCCGCGCCTGTGGTCGGCGTCGCTGGCCAGGTCGCTGTACCGGCACGGCGCGTACGTGACGGCCATCGCCGTGCTCACCTCGGTGCTGTTCGGCGTGGACGTGATCTTCCTCAACCACTGGGCGGCCCCGGCGGACGTCGGCGTGTACTCCGTCTACAACGGCTTCCCCAAGCGGCTGCTCGGAGTCGTGTTCACCGACGGGATCGGCCTGGTGCTGCTGCCCGCGCTGGCCACCAGCGACAAACCAGCCGTGATGCGGCGCATCGCCCGGATCGCCCCGGCGGTCGCCGTGGCCACGGCGGTGTTCGCGTTCGCCGCGAGCACGGTGTTCTTCCTGCTGATAGGCGGCGAGTACCCGTACGCGGTGGAGCTCATGGCGCTGTCGGCCGCCGGGATCGGCGCGCACACGGTGTTCAACCTCTACTCCGTCGCCCTGTCGATGGACGGCGTACGCGGCGCGCGGGTGCTCATCGCGTGCCTGCTGGCCGGCTCGCCGGCGGCGCTGGCCGTCCAGGTGGCGTGCATCGCCTGGTGGGGGCTGGCCGGCGGGCTGCTGGCGTTCGCCCTGTCCAATGTCATCCTCGTGGCCGTCGTGGGCGTCGCCGCCGCGCGGCTGTACCGTCGCCTGGAGGCCGAACGATGAGGATCGCCTACATCGTCAACCAGTTCCCGCCCAACATCACCGCGGGGCTGGGCCGCTACGCCGAGCTGATCACTCCCTACCTGGCGCGCGAGCACCGGCTGGCCGTCTTCACCCTGAACGACGGCCGTCAGCCGGTCGAGGAGCGGCTGCCGGGCATCACGGTCCACCGGCCGCTCGGCAGGCTCCTGGGCGCGATCGGCCGCCGTCGCCGGCTCAACCGCACCAAGGGGGTGGAGTTCCTGCTGCTGGCGCTGACCGTGGTGGCGAGCAACTGGCGCTACTTCCTGCGGCTGCGCCGCTCGGCGCGCCCCGACCTGGTGGCGGTGCACGACTCGACGAACTTCCTGGCGGCGCTGCTGTGCCACTACGCGCTGCGGCTGCCGGTCGTCCTGCACGTCCACACGACCGAGTACGGGGTCGCCGAGCAGCGCAGCATCCCCGATCCGCTGGGGATGTTCGCGGCGCTGGAACGGTGGCTGGCACGGATCTCCCGCCGGGTGGTCGTGGCCACGCCCGAGGTGCGCGACCAGCTCGTGGCGGCCGGGTGGACCCGCACGCCGATCGACGTGGTGCCGCTGGGGGGCACCTTCGAGCACGTGCTCGCGGACCCCGGCTTCGACCGGGCGGAACTCGACGTCGCGGCGGCCGGCCTGCGGGCGCGGCTCGGGATCGCGGCGGACGAACCGGCGCTGCTGTTCGTCGGCCGGATCGAGCGGCAGAAGGGCGTCTACCAGTTGCTGGACGCGCTGCCGGAGATCGCCGCCGGGCTGCCGGGGGTGCGCCTGGTGCTGGTGGGCGAGGGAGACGTGGCGGGCGTCGAGCGGATCGCCGCCGCGTCGGGGCAGACGGGACGGGTGCTGGCCCCCGGGCGGTTCGTCGCGGGGCGGGAGCTGCTGGAGTTCTACGCGATGGCCGACGCGTGCGTCTTCCCGTCGCTGTTCGAGCCGTTCGGCCTGGTGGCGACCGAGGCCATGGCGCTGGACCGGCCGGTGGTGCTGGGCGACGGCTTCTCGCGGATCTTCCTGGGCGATCCGGCCGAACCGGCGTCGCGTTTCGTCCGGGCCGGCGATCCCGGCGACATCGCGCGGGGCGTACTGGAGGTCATGACCGACCCGGGGCTGAGCGCGGAGCTGGCCGAACGCGGCCGGCGGCTGGTGAGCGAGGGGCTGAGCTGGGAGCGGGCGGCCCGTGAGACGGCCGCGTGCTACGAGGCCGCGCTGGGGCGGCTCACGCGTACCTCTTCCTGATCCCGGGCAGTATCCGCAGCGAACCGACGGCCAGCCCGGTCACGAGCACCACGTGCACGGCCAGGTGCACGCCCATGAAGTAGGCGGTGAACGCCGGGCCGCGCCGGCGCCGCACAAACCGGACCAGCTCCAGGTCGGCCAGCACGAACCCGGCCACCGGCGCGGCGGGGACGGCGAGCAGCGCGGGGGACAGCAGGCCGAGCGGCAGGCACGCCAGCGCGAGCGCGCAGGCCAGGATGCCGGTGGGCCGGTTGGCGTGCTCGGGCTTGGCGGCGCCGCGCCGGCTGGTGGCCAGGGCGAGCGGGATGAGCGGCAGGGCGCGGCGCCACTGCTCGCCGAGGATCGGCAGCAGGCGGCTGCCGTCGTCGTGGCGGCCGACCACGCTGTCGGTGAGCACGATGCGGCTGCGGACGGCCAGGCGGCTGCTGTATTCGACGTCCTCGCAGTCGCGCAGGCTCTCGTCGAAGCGGCCGGCGCCGCGCAGGACGTCGCGGCGGATGGCGGCCAGCGCGAACACGACGCTGTTGACCTCGCCGAGGTGCCGGCGCCGCCAGTGCACGGCGTGCAGGATGCGGTACCACTCGGCGGGGCCGTCGTCGATGAGCGGCTCGGTGTCGTAGACGCCGTGCACGCAGCCCACCTCGGGGTCGCCGTCGAGGATCGCCAGGGCGTTCGCGACGGCGTCGGGCCGCAGCGCCACGTCGGAGTCGAGGTAGAAGATGACGTCGCCGGTGGTGGCGTCGGCGCCGGTGTTGCGGGCGGCGGACACGCCGCGGTTGGCCGGCATCCGCACGACCCGGCAGCCGAGTTCCTCGGCGAGCTCGGCCGAGCCGTCGGTGCTGGCGTCGTCGACCACGACGATCTCGTCGGGCAGCCGGGTCTGCGCCAGCACGGCCTCCAGGCACAGGCGCAGTGTCTTGGTGGCGTTGTAGCAGGGCACGATCAAGGACACGGTGGTCATGGTGGCCCGTTTCCTCCCGGCCGGGACGCGGCTGTCGATCAAGGATGGCACAACCCCGCCACCGCACGTCCGGTTCCGCCTGATCTGTCAGGAGTTGTCAGGTCGCGTGGTTCTGCCTTCGCGGTTCAGACGCACCAGCGCGGTGCGGGCGTGACCCCGGCTGCCGCCGACCTCCACCTTGACCGACTTCTTGCTCCGGCGCACGCCGCGGTCGTTCGCCTTGACCGACTTCACCGCCCAGGGCAGCGTGATCCTCACCTCGTCGGCGGTCCTGGACGGATCGGAGACCGCGAGCCGTACCTGCTCGTCGTCGCGGCGCATCAGCAGCGCGCAGGGGCCGTCGGCGGTGAGGGGGCCGAACGCGGTCTCGACGGTCCCCGCCCGCCAGAAGACGGCGGCGAGCAGGTCGTCGCGGGAGATCGCCTGCACCGTCCCGGAGTTGGCCAGGACGTCGATCCGCCCGAGGTAGGCGGCGGTCTGCGCGACGCAGGCGCCGGGCAGCACGGCGTAGGCGTAGCGCGCCCTGCGCGGGTCGACGCCGTGGTCGATGAGGATCGTCGTGTAGTGCCTGCTGACGGGGGTGTCGTCGCCTCCAGTGGTGGCGCCCTTGTCGATGTCCCGCCAGCGGCCGGTGCGCTCCTTGCGGATCACCTTCGCGTCGGCGCCGTCGAGCAGCGCGTAGCCGGCCACCCCGGACAGATGGAACCAGCCGTCGCCCCGGGTCAGCGGCGGGTGCCAGGTGTTGGTGTTGCGGTTCTCGACGACGGTCTCGACGCGGCGGCCGTCGGAGGCGGCGATGCCGGTGCCGAGCGCGACGACCGCGTCGTCGAGCAGGAACCACGCCTTCTTGGCCCGCAGCGAGGAGCCGTCGCCGATCAGCTTCATGGCCGCCGCGCCGTACTCGCCGTCGAGCGCCACGCCGCCGGCCCACGGGGTGGGGGGCAGGCGGCGCCTGCCGTGCCGGAGATCGGCGCGCCTGCGGGTGTCGACCGTCGTGCCCGGCAGCCGGTACGGGTCGATCGTGGGCCACAGGTCGTCGTTCCAGTGGGTGAGGTCGTCGGTGTAGAGGTAGGTCATGCCGTCGCCGGTGTACCACCCGTGCAGGTTCTCCCGGTTCATGGCCTCGGCCGCGCCGATGCGCTCCGAGCTCATCGCGATCGCGAAGGCCCAGGTGGGACGGCGGTGCACGATCCGGTCCATGTCGGCGAAGACGTACGTGCCCGTGGTGCGCGGGCCGACCGGCACCGACGGGTCCGCCAGCAGGGCCCGCGCCTTCGCGATGCTCGCCAGCGGCGCGAGCGTGTCGTAGGGGACGGCCTGGTTGCGGGTGAGCCAGCCTTTCACCAGCGGTCGCCAGCGCCGGGCATGGCGCTCGGGCGCCGCCTCCAGCAGGGTGAGGATGGCCTCCACGGCCTTCTGCCCCGAGTGGTGGTCGCGGTGGCCCTGACGCGAGATGGACCGGCCGCGTACGCAGTCCATCATCAGCCCGTCGAAGATGAACGGCACGAAGGAGCGGTCCACGATGTCGTAGACGTTCCCGATGTCGGGGATCTCCCACGGTGACCGCGACAGCATGGCGATCAGCTTGGCCACGCTCTCCAGGTAGTCCACGCCGTAGCTGCCGGTGTAGGGGTACACGTCGTGCTGGATGAACGAACCGTCACGGTAGAAGCCGTCGCCCGGCCCCGCGGTGCGCCGCAGCAGGTCGGAGACCGCGTTCTTGGCCCGCTTGACGAGGCGCGCGTCGTGGGTCAGCACTCCGCGCATCGCCACCGCCATGGCCTTGCTCGCCCGGTTGGCGCCGGTCTCGACCACGCCGGGGTGACTGACGCGGCGCTCCGGGTCGGGGCACCAGCGGCGCAACGGGCGCAGCCAGCGGTCGAGCCGGTCCCGGGGCAGACCGTCGTACATCAGGGCGCAGGTGTCGGTCAGCGAGCGGGGGACGCCGATCTCCCACCAGAACCAGTTGCTGCCCCGCGGGTCGAGCCTCTCGTGGTAGGCGTGCTCGTACAGGAAGTCCAGTGCCTTCACCACGGTCCCGGCGACCTGCCGGTCATGGTGCATGGCGGTGCCCGGCGTGGCCCAGCCCAGCGCCAGGGTGCGCATGCGGTTGTAGGCGCGGTTGAAGTTGCCCGTCCGCGGGTCGCCCAGCGGCAGGTCGGGCCACAGGCTCGGGCGGCGGGCGGTGGGCTTCAGCTTGCGCAGCACCGCGTTGGCCGAGCCCTCGACCGCGCGTGTCTTGTCGGCGTAGGCGGTGTCGTACGTCCCGCCGGCCAGCAGGCTCACCCACCGCTCACGGGCGGCGTCGAACGCGGCGCTGCCGACCGCCTCGGCCGGTCTGTCCCACAGGGTGAGGCCGGCCACGGCCGCGGCACCCAGCAGGGTTGACCGCCGGCTGAGGGGGTGAGTCATGAGTGCCTTTCAAGAATCTCGCAAGCGTCCTTTGCGAAGATTTTATGGTGGTACCCGGGTGGCTCTTTCGGCTCCGCGACGGTGATCCGGCGCGCGAGGCCGGCTCAAGCAGCGATGCCGGGACCAATCAGGCCGTGACGTTTCGTCACAGCGGCCCGATCACTGGAGTCGACGATGGGAGCGCTGCCCTTGAGGCTTGAGATGAGGTGCCTCGGCCCCTGGGAGGTCGAGGCCGACGGTCTACCCGTGAAGATGGTCGGGCTGCGGCGCATCGGGGTGCTCGCCCGGCTCGCCCTCGCCGCCGGGCAGGCCGTACCCGCCGAGCGGCTGCTCGCCGACGTGTGGGAAGACAGCTCCGCCGTGACCGCGGACAAGCAGTTGCACATCGTGGTCTGGAGGCTCAGGGAGCTGTTCGCCTCCTACGGGCATGCGGAGATCGTCCAAACCGTGCCCGGTGGCTACCGGCTCGCGGTCGAGCAGGGCCAGGTGGACGCCCACGCCTTCGTGCAACTGTCCGCCCGGGCCCGCGCCGCCCGCGCCGAAGGTGCGACGGCGACCGCGGACTCGCTGTTCCGCGGGGCGCTCGCGCTGTGGCGGGGCCCGGCGCTGGCCGGGCTGGAAGCCCCCTGGGCGAGGGCCGAGGCCTACCGGCTGGAGACGGAGCGGCTGTCCGTCCTGGAGGACCACGCCGAGCTGCGCCTGGCCGCCGGTGACCACCGCGCCCTGACCGGCGAGCTCGCCGCGCACGTCGCGGCGCACCCGCTGCGGGAGCGGCCCGCCGCCCAGCTCATGCTCGCCCTGTACCGCGACGCGCGGGTGCCCGAGGCCCTGGAGGTCTACCGGCGCCTGCGCCGGGTCATGGCCGAGGAACTGGGCATCGAGCCCGGTGCCGAACTGTTCCGGCTCCACCAGGCCGTCCTCGTCAAGGATCCCGCGCTCGACCTGACGCCCGAGCGGCAGGCCGCGCCGGTCCGGCACGCCGCCCCGGCCGACCTGCCCGCCGACGCGCGGGCGTTCACGGCTCGGGCCGCCGAGATCGAGCGGCTCCATGCCGACCTGGTGAACGGCGCCGCGGTCACCGTGATCAACGGGCCGGGCGGCATCGGCAAGTCCGCGCTCGCCGTGCACGTCGCCCATGCCGTCGCCGGGTGCTTCACCGACGGCGTCATCTACGTCAACCTGCACGGCTCCACCGCCGGGCTCGCCCCTTTGGCGCCCGTCGAGGCGCTCGGCCACCTGCTGCGCTCCCTGGGACTGGACGGCGCCGCCATTCCCACGGACCCCCAGGAAGCCGCCGCGCGCTACCGCTCGCTCACCGCCACGGGCAACCTGCTGGTGATCCTCGACAACGCCCGCGACGTGCGTCAGGTCCGCCCGCTCGTGCCCGCCGGGCCGGGCTGCCGCGTCCTGGTCACCAGCCGCGACCCGCTCGCCACCCTGGACAACGCCCAGCACCTGCACCTGGGCAGGCTCGACGTCCCCGCTGCCGTCACGCTGCTCGCCCGGGTCGCCGGTCCCGATCGCGTGGCGGCCGAACCGCGAGCGGCGGAGGAGATCGTGCGGCTCTGCGGCGGATTCCCGCTCGCCCTGCGCATCGCGGGCGGCCGTCTGGCAGCCCGTCCCGACTGGTCGCTCGCCGATCTCGCGGGACGGCTGGCGGATGCCGCCCGGCGGCTCGACCTGCTGGAGCACGCCGATCTGGCCGTACGCGCCAGCATCGCGGTCAGCCACCAGCAGTTGCGCGAGGAACCCGCCGGCCGGGACGCGGCCCGCTTGTTCGCCCTGCTCGGGCTGGCGGACCTGCCCACGCACACCCCGGCCGCCTCGGCCGCGCTCGCCGGCTGGCCCGAGCGCCGCGCCGAGGCCGCTCTGGAACACCTGCTGGACGCCCGCCTGCTCGAAGTCGCAGGACCGGGCCGCTACCGCTTCCACGACCTCGTCGGCCTGTACGCCCGGGAGCAGGAGGTCCCCGACGAGGACCGGACCGGCGCGGCCGCCCGCGTGCTGGACCACTACCTGGCCACCTCGCAGCGGGCCTCCGTGCTGCTGAACGGCGGCAGCGTGGACGCCTTCCACTTCCCCACCGAGCGGCCAGGAGAGGAACTCGCCACCATGGCCGCCGCCAACGACTGGGTCGAACGCGAGCGGGACAACCTGCTGGCCGTGGTACGCCAGGCGGCGCGGGACGCCGATCCCGCCACCACGGGGCTCGCGGTCTCCGCCCAATGGCTGTTCGACCGCCGGGGCTGGTTCCCGGAGGTCATCGAGGTGAGCGAGGAGGCGCTGCGGCTGGCCAGGGCGGAGGAGGACTGGACGGCCCAGGCGATCCTGTTGCAGGGGCTCAGCTCCGTCGAGCAGCAACTCGGGCGCTTCCAGGAATGCGTCTCCCGCCTGGAGGACGCTCTGGTCTGCTGGGACCGGGCCGGACTGCCGGACCGGAAGGCGGGAATCCTCAACGACCTCGGCATCAGCTACGGCGTGATGGGCCGCTACGACGACGCGCTCGCCGCGCTGGGGCGCGCCCTCGCCATCACCGAACGGACGGGGCGCCGGGATCACGAGGCCCACGTGCGCAACAACCAGGTGGACGTCTACTACCGCCAGGGCAGATACGAGGAAGCCGTGCGCGAGGCGCGGCACGTCCTGGCGATCATGGAGGAAGTGGGCGACGTGGGCGACCTCGGCGACGCCCGCGACACCCTGGCCGACGCCTATCGCGCCCAGGGACTGCTCCACGAGGCCGTCGAGGAGTACCGGCACGCGATCGAGCTCCTGCGCACGGCCGGATCCACCGTGGCCATCGCCGTGGCCTGCTGGTGGCTCGGCCACGCACTGCACGACCTGGGGCGGCGCGAGCAGGCCAGGGAGTCCTGGCGGGAGTCGCTGGAGATCCTGTGTGAAACCGGTCTGCTCACCCCGGCCGAGATGACCGCCTGCCTGGCCCAGCCGGTCCCGGACACGCCGGAACCGATCAGGAACCAGTTGTAACCCTGCGGCTGCGATCGCGAGGGGCGACGCAGCCGCGTTGACAAATTAGCGCAATACGTCAAACTGACAATGCGCTTCCGGCGAGGCTCCCCCCGCCGGGCACCGACGTGGAGGTTTGATGATGAAGGTCGTCCTCGTCACCGGGGCGTCGTCCGGGATCGGCAAGGCCACCGCGCTGGAGCTGCTGCGCGCCGGCCATATCGTGTACGGAGCGGCCCGCCGGACCGGGCACATGGCGCCGATCCGCGAGGCCGGTGGGCACGCCCTCCCGCTCGACCTGCGCGAGCCACAGGACCTGGAGCGTGTCGTCGACACCGTCGTGGCCGAGCAGGGCCGGATCGACGTCCTGATCAACAACGCGGGCACCGTGCTGCACGGCGCCGCCGAGGACGTCCCCCTGGACCTGGCCCGCGACCAGTTCGAGGTGAACGTCTTCGCCCCGGCCAGGCTGATCCAGCTGGCCCTGCCGTACATGCGCGAGAAGGCGGCGGGCACGATCGTCAACGTCTCGTCCATCGGCGGCGAGATCACGCTGCCGCTCGGCTGCTGGTACTACGCGACCAAGCACGCGCTGGAGGCCTACTCCGACACGCTGCGCCTGGAGGTCGAGCCGTTCGGCATCGACGTGGTGATCATCCAGCCCGGTATCATCAGGACCGAGTTCGAGGACCACACCGGGCGCGACCTGCGGGAGATCTCCGGCGGCACCGCTTACGGCGCGATGGCCGAAGCCATGGCCCGCAAGAGCGAGACGCAACTCGGCGAGGAGGGCCCCGCGTCGGACCCCGGCGTCGTGGCCGAGGTCATCCGCGAGGCCGTCGAGGCCGGCAAACCTCGCACCCGGTACGCCGTCGGCTACCTGGCCGACAAACTGCTGGAGCTCAACCGGACCCTGCCCGATCGCGAGTGGGACAAGCTCGCGCTGAACGCCACCAAGTAGGTCACCATGAGCGCTGGAAGCGGCGGCGGATCGAGGACCAATTCGGGGCCGGCCGAGGACCTGCTCATCGAGCTGGACCGCGACGCCGGGGTGCCGCTGCACAGGCAGATCGAGGCGTCCATCCGCGCGAGCATCCGGGCCGGCCGGCTGCGGGCGGGCGCGTCGCTGCCGCCCACCCGCGCCCTCGCCGCCGGCCTCGGGGTCTCCCGCGGGGTGGTCGTGGAGGCCTACCAGCAGCTCACCGCCGAGGGCTACCTCGCCAGCCGGTCGGGCGGCTACACCCAGGTCGCCGCGTCGATGCCGGCCGCCGCCGAGGCGGGCGCCACGGCTCCGGGGGCGCGACCACCCGCGCGCGGGGTCTTCAAGGTCGACTTCGGGTACGGGCGCACCGACGTGTCGCAGTTCCCCCGGGCCGCCTGGCTCCGCTCGGTCCGCACGGTGCTCACCACCACGCCCAACGACCGGTTCGCCTACCTCGACGGGCGCGGCGTGCCGGAACTGCACGAGGCGCTGTGCGACTACCTCAACCGGGTGCGCGGCACGTCGGCCGTCCCGGGCGACATGGTCATCTGCGGCGGCTACGGGCAGGGCATCGCGCTGCTGATCCAGGTGCTCGTCCAGCGCGGCGCCAGGCGGATCGCCCTGGAGGACCCGTCGTCCAACGACGACGCCCGGGTGCTGGCCGCCGCCGCCGGTCTGGACGTGGTCGGCATCCCGGTGGGGCCGGACGGCGTCCGGGTCGACGCGCTCCACCGGGCCGACGCCGACGCGGTCGTGCTCACGCCGTCGCACCAGTGGCCCACCGGGGGAGTGCTGTCGGCCGCGGCGAGGGCCGAGGTGATCCGCTGGGCCGAGCGCCGCGGCGCGATCGTGATCGAGGACGACTACGACGCCGAGTACCGCTACGACCGGTCGCCGGTGGGCGCCATGCAGGGCCTGGCTCCCGATCACGTCGTCTACTGCGGCACGGCCAGCAAGACGCTCGCGCCGGGGCTGCGGCTCGGCTGGCTGGTGGCGCCTCCCCATCTGGTCGCCGACGTCGCGGCGGCGAAGGTGCTCGCGGACCGGGGCTCGCCGGTCATCGACCAGCTGACGTTCGCCGACTTCCTCGCGCGCGGCGAGTTCGACCGCCACCTGCGCCGGATGCGCCCGGTGTACCGGCGTCGCCGTGACGCGCTGCTGGACGCCCTGCGCACTCACCTGCCCGATCTGCGGCCGGCCGGAATCGCCGCCGGGCAGCACGTGGTCGCCTGGCTGCCGCCCGGCCTCGACGAGACGGCGGTGGTGACGGCCGCCGCCCGGCACGGCCTCGGCATCCACGGCGTCGGCCCGTACCGGATCGCCGGCACCGGACCGGGCGGCCTCATCTTCGGCTACGCCATCCTCGGCGAGGCCGCCATCGCCGAGGGGATCGCACTGCTGGCGCGGGCCGTCCGGGAGGTACGGGGGTCCTGATCCCGCGCGGGCGGCGCGCATCAGGCCGCCGGGCGGATGTTCTGGTTCAGGTGGAACACGTTGGCCGGGTCGTACGCCGTCTTCACCTCGGTCAGCCGGGCCAGCTTCGCCGCCGAGTACGCGCGACGTACGCCATGCCGCCCATCGGCCAGGTCGTCGGCCGTCAGCGAGTTGACGTACACCCCGCTCGCGTACGGTTCGAGCGCCGCGCCGGCGGCGCGGGCGGCGTCCATCCTGGCGTCGTCCTCGGCCGGGTCGGTCCAGCGGGAGCCGGCGCCGAACTCGAACATGGTGCCGCGGTGGCTGAACGCCGCGTCCGCGTCCGGGACCTCGGCGATCGCGCCGCCGTGCGCCTGCAGGCCGGCGCCCGGCAGGTACGGGCTCGCGCCCAGGTCGGCGGCGCCGCGCAGCAGGAACGCCTCGATCGCCGCGGTGGGGAATCGCCGCAGGTAGTGCCCCTTGGAATAGCGGCGGTAGGTGTGGCCGCCGGTGGAGTCGTCGCGCCGCTGCAGCGCGAGGTACGACGGCGTGGTGACGCGCGACGCGACGGGACGCCCGAGCGCCCGCATCGCGGGCAGCAGGCGGCGGCCCTCGTCCGGGTCGCCGACCCACACGAACCCCAGCGTGGCGATCGGGCCGGCGGGTCCGCTGCCGACGCCGGCGGTGAACGTCGCCTGCCGGGGCGCGACGGCGTTCAGGTCGCGCCAGCCCTCGATGACCGGCACGGCGTCCTCGGCGCGGAAGTCGAACTCGGCGACCAGCGTCCGCGTGCCGACGTGATGCAACTGGAACTCGAACTCGGTGACGACGCCGAAGTTGCCGCCGCCGCCGCGCAGGCCCCAGAACAGGTCGGGGTTCTCGGTGCGGCTCGCGGTCACCACGTCCCCCTCGGCGGTGACCATCGTGTACGAGACGACGTTGTCGCAGGCCAGGCCGTACTGGCGGGCCAGCCAGCCCATGCCGCCGCCGAGCGTGAGCCCGCCGACGCCGGTGTGCGAGACGTTGCCGGCGGTGGTGGCCAGGCCGTACGCCTGGGCCGCCCGGTCCAGCGCGCCGAGCAGCGCGCCGCCCTGCACCCGGGCCCGGCGGCGGACCGGGTCGATCCGCACGCCGCCCATGGGCGTCAGGTCGATCATGAGACCGTCGTCGGGGACGGCGAATCCGGCGACGTTGTGGCCGCCGCAGCGGACGCCGATCTCCAGGTTCAGTTCCCGGGCCAGCCGCACGGCGGCCACCACGTCGGCGACGCCCGCCGCGCGGACGATCATGCGTGGACGCCGGTCGACCATGGCGTTCCAGACGGTGCGGGCGGTGTCGTAGCCGGCGTTGCCAGGTGTGAGGAGCCGGCCGTCGAAGCGGGTCGCTGTCGTTGTCATACCACTGAGCCTGACAGGAATCGGTACCCTTGCCAGGGTCCGATCCTGTAGGCGGTTTCAGGACCAATTTCGGGCCGGCGGCGGCCCGGGCGTCACGGCGTGACGTCCACCAGGACCTTGCCGACCGCGCCGTTCTCCACGGCCAGGTGCGCGTCGGCGGTGCGGTCGAGCGGGAAGCGGACCAGCGGCAGGCCGTGCTCCTCGCCGACCGGCAGGGCGCCGTCGCGGACCGCGGCGGCGACGTCCTCGGCGGCCGAGGTGAGCGCCTCGGGACCGACCGTGTAGAGCACCAGGAACTGGAAGCGGGTGTTCAGCCGCATGTTCTGCATCACGTCCAGCTCGACCGGCCTGCCGCCGTCGTTGGCGTAGGTCGAGATCGTGCCGCGGGTCCGCAGCACGGCCATGTCCAGGGCGAGGTTGGCGCCGAGCGCCACCTCGGCGACGATGTCGACGCCGTCCGGGGCGAGCTTGCGGATCTCGGCCGCCGGATCGCCCTCGCGATAGTTGACCACGTGGTGGGCTCCGGCGGCGGTGGCCAGCCGGGCCTTCTCCGGGCTGCTGATCGTGCTGATCACGGTGGCGCCGGCCCAGCGGGCGAGCTGGATCACCGCGTGCCCGACGGCCCCGGCGCCGCCCGCGGCGAGCACCACCTTGCCGTCGAGCGCGCCGGGCCGCAGACGCCGCGGCCCGTCCTCGGCGACGGTGAGCGCGCGGTGCGCGGTGAGGGCGGGGACGCCGAGTGAGGCGCCGACGTCGAAACCGGCCTCGTCCGGCAACGGCACGGCCTGCCCGGCGGGCACGACGGTGAACTCGGCGGCGGTGCCGGTGGGCCGCCCGGCGGTGGCCATGAACAGCCAGACCCGCTGGCCGACCCGGCTCCGGTCGACCCCCTCACCGACGTCGTCGATCACCCCGGCGCCGTCCAGGTGCGGGGTGACCTCCGGGAAACTCATGGGGTTGGTGGCGCCGGAGCGGGTCTTCCAGTCGGTCGGGTTGACCCCGGACGCGGCGACCCGGACGCGGACCTCGCCGGGGCCGGGGGCTGGCACGTCACGGTCGACGAGCTGCAGAACGTCGGGGCCGCCGTTGTCGCGGTAGATGATGGCCTTCATACCGATAACTCTCTCCCAGGAGCACCTGCCTCACCAGGACGACACCCTGGGCGCGATCACATCAAGCGGTGCAGATCGCGTCTCTCGGCCAGCGCTTCGAGGCCGGCCGACCGGTAGGTGGCGGCGGCGGTGTTGGAGCTCCCGCAGCACACGACCACGCTGGACGAACCCAGCTCCCGGAGCGCTCGCGGGTGAACGTCGGCCCGTCGAACGACGCCGGCAGGACCGCGGTCCACTCGTGCGCCCGTTCCGGCCCGATCTCCTCGACGTGTACGCCGGGGTCCGGCACAGGCGCGGTGAGGTCACGCCGCAGGAGGGTCCACGGTTCGCCGATCTCCCAGCCGTCCTCGGACAGCAGGTCAGCGCCATCCAGCAGCCCGATCGCCAGGATCTTCCCGGCCCGGCTCCAGGTCCGCGTAGCCTCCGCCGACCGCTGCGCACCGAACCGCCGGAACCATCCCACACCACCCCGTCGCCCCTCCGCACTCCGGGCCCGCCCCCTGTGCGGGGGGCGAGCCCGGATGCGATGGTGGAGATCCCTACGTCAGCGGCACCGCCCGATCCAGGGCGGGCGGGGTCAGCGGCCCCTGCCGCAGGTAGGCCCGCATGGCGTCGTAGTCGCGGCTGCCGCGCACCGCGTCGGTGTACCCGGCGAAGGCGGAGTATCCGTCGGCGCCGAGCAGCGTGTAGGCCAGCGCGGCGAGCCGGTAGGTCTTACCGGTGTCGAGCGGCTGCCCGTTGACGATCACGTCGGCGGGGTTGATCCGATCCCCCACGGGCCCGTCCGGGGCGTAGGAGAAGCGCACGTTCCCGGACACGGCCAGCGGCGCGAACTTCACGCTGCCGTCGGCCTGCGCCTGCCACTGCTGCTCCAGGGCCTGCTCCAGCTGCGAGCCCCGGACCGAGACCGTGAGCACCGGGTTGGCGTAACCCCACGCCGCCCACGACTCGCCCATGAGCACCTGGCCGTCACTGTCGGCGGGGTTCGTCCCCTTGGCGAACCTGAGGTCGCCGCGGAGCGAGTTGGAGCCCTTGGCCGGCGCCACGGCCACCATGGCGAGGTCGGCCTTGCCGCCCTCGGTCTGCTGCGAGTCGAAGTACGCCACGTCCGCCACGGTGTTGCCGAGCGTGCTCTGCCCCGTCGCGTCGCGGGTCCTGGTGATGTCGCCGGTGATGGTCCCGTACGGCTTGGCGTAGGTCTCCTTCTGCTTGGCGTTCCAGTGGTCGACGAGCTTGACCATGCCGGGGTCGGGGGTGACGTCGCGGGTCACGGGGTGGTTGACCGCGGTGGTCGCGGACCTGATGACGTCGCGGGTGCGGCGGTCGATCTTCAGGTTGATCTCGTTGATGAGGCGGCCGTGGTTGGCGGCCTCGACGACCGGGCGGGGGTCGCCGGCGGGGTCGGGGACCGTGCAGGAGAAGTACGCGTGCCAGTGGCCGGTGACGATGACGTCGATGTCGGGGGAGGCGTTCCTGGCGAAGTCCCAGATCGGCCCGTTCATCGGGTCGGCGCAGCCGTTGTAGTCGGCGCCGGCCGAGCCGCCCTCGTGCACGTTGGCGACGATGGCCTCGACGCCGCGCCGCTTCAGGATGGCGGCGTACTTGCCGGCGGTCTCCACCAGCGGCAGGTTGTCCAGCGACGGCTGGTAGGAGGTGGACCCGTCCACGGTGGTGGGCGTCGTCAGGTTGATGAACCCGACGGGCATCCCCTGGAAGCGCTTGATCACGTACGGCTGCAGCACCGGGCGGGTGTCGCCCTTCTCGGTGATGTTGGCCGTGGAGAAGGCGAAGTCGGCGCCGTGGAACTGCCGCCCGTCGGAGTCGGTGAAGCAGCTGTCGACCCCGATCTCGCCGAAGCACTCGCCCTTGCCCATGTGGTCGCGCAGGAACTCCAGGGACCGGTCCAGCTCGTGGTTCCCGACCGAGGTGAACTCCACCCCGATCTTGTTCAGGAACTCGATCGTGGGCTCGTCGGCGTGGTAGGAGACCTCGGTGGGCCAGCCGCTGAAGTTGTCGCCGTTGGAGAAGGTGACCGTGTTCCGGTGCCCTTCCCTGAGCTTGCCGAGATGCGTCGCGACGTACGGCGCGCCGCCCACCACCAGGGTGTTCCCCTGCGCATCCTTGATCGTGCCGTCGGCGGCGTTGTTCTGCGGGGTGATGTAGCCGTGGAAGTCGGTGAGGGACAGCAGTTGTACGTCCACGGGCTTCGGCTCGGCCTGTGCAGGTGAGGCTGCCGAGGCCAGAGTGACGCCTAAGGCGACAACGATCCACTTGCGAACGGAATGCACGCATACTCCTCGATAGGGGACATAGCGGGAGGAAAGACTTGCTGGTCAGCCCGACGAGCCGGTGAACGCCATCCCGGAGATCGGCTGCCGCCGCATGGCCGGGACAAGAACGATCACAGGGTGGTGATCACCTCGATGAGCATTTATGATGGAGTTCACCATTAAGATTCGTCAAGAAGGGTGAACAGTGACGCTCCCCGTGATCGGCGGCGACCTTCAGCGGCTCCGCCGTCTCAACGCGCTCGCCGCGCTCTCCGCCCTGCGCGCCGGGGGGCCGCTGACGCTGACCCAGCTCGCCGAGCGCGCCGACCTGGCCAGAGCCACCATCAAGGTGGTGGTCAAGGACCTGATGGAGCTGGGCTGGGTGACCCAGCTCGACCCCAGCGGCGGCGAGAAGGGCAGGCCCGCGCGCCGCTACCGGTTCCGCGCGGAAGCGGGCCGGGTGCTCGGGCTCGACATCGGGGCGCACAAGGTGCTCGCGGTCGTGGCCGACCTCGACGGCGACGTCCTGCACACCACGCGCGAGCAGGTCACCCCCGGGCACTCCCGCGCCGAGCGGCTGGCCGCCGTGGACCGGGTCGTCGACGCCTGCCTGACCGGCTCGAACACCCCCGCCTCGGACGTCTGGATCGCGGTCGCGGGCAGCACGGGCTACGTCGACCTGCAAGGACGCGTCGTGCTCTCACGGGCCATCCAGGACTGGGCGGGCGTGCCGCTGGCCGGCCATCTCGGCGCGCGACTGCGGTGCGCGGTCCTCGTGGAGAACGACAGCAGGCTCGCCGCGCTCGCCGAGTGCCGCAGGGGCGTCGCCCGCGACACCCGGAACCTGATCTTCCTGCACGTCGGCCGGCGGGCCGGGGCCGCCATCGTCCTCGACGGGGTCCCGCTGCGCGGCGGCGGCGGAGCGGCGGCGGAGATCGGCGCGCATCCGCTGTTCAGGTTCGGTCACGCGGGTGAGCTCCTGGGGTCCGTCCCCGCCGTGGCACCGGGCACCCCGCCCGACGCGGTCGCGGGAGCGGTGTTCGAGGCCGCCAGGCGCCGCGACCCCGATGCCCTGGGCGCCGTGCTGCGCTACGTCAAGGTGCTCGCGCTGGCCACCGCCGCGATGGCCCTCACCGTCGACCCCGACCTGGTGGTGCTCGGCGGGGGCTTCTCCCGGTCGGCCGACGTGCTGATGGAGCCGCTGAGAGGCGAGCTCGCGACGATGTGCCTGCGCACTCCCGAACTACGGGCCTCCGTGCTCGGCGACGAGTGCGTGGCCGTCGGGGCCGTCTGTCACGGCGTGGAGCACCTGTCCGAGCTGCTGTTCGACCCCGAGAGCGGCCCGCTGCCCGCCCGGCCCATAATGGTGTAGCTCACCGAATATCAGGGGGTTCAGTCGAGGAGCTCGATGTAGCCGTCGGTCCCGTGGACGCGGATCCGCTGCCCGTCACGGATCAATCGGGTGGCCTGCGCCACACCCACGACGGCCGGCAGGCCGTACTCACGGGCGATCACCGCGCCGTGGGTCATCAGGCCGCCCACCTCCGTCACCAGACCGGCGACGGTGACGAACAGCGGGGTCCAGCTGGGGTCGGTGTAGGCGGTGACCAGGATGTCGCCCGCCACCAGGTCGGCCCGCGCCATGTCCGTGACGACCCGCGCCCGGCCCTCGACGGTCCCGGCCGAGACCGGGAGGCCGGTCAGCGCGCCGGGCGGGGCGTCGTCACGCCGGTACCGGCCATTGAGGGCCTCGCCCTCGGAGGTGAGGATCCGGGGCGGGGTGAGCGCCTCGTACGACCGGAACGCCTCCCGCCTCTCCCGGATGAGCCCGGCGTCCACGGCTCCGGTGCGCGCGACCTCCCGCAGCTCCTGGAACTGGAGGAAGAAGATGTCGTCCCGCTCGCGCAGGACGCCCGACCGGACGAGGCGATCGGCCTCGCGCAGCAGCGCCTGCTTGTAGGCGAAGTAGCGGTTGATCATGCCGTACTTGGGATACTCCCGGTATCCGGCGAACGTGCGGACGCGGTCGATCATCCGCTTGGTCTCCTCGGCCTTCTCCTCGCCGCCGGGCAGCGCGCGCAGGCGCGTCAGCAGGTCCTCCTCCTTCCGCTGCGACGCCTGGAGTCCCTGCTCGAAGTGCCGCTTGCCGGCGCCCGGCTCGAAGTTCCTGATGTTGCCGAGGAGGGTGGGCACGAGCACGGCGGGATTCTCGCTCCAGCGCGTCCTGGTGATGTCGATCTCGCCCGGGCAGCGCATGCCGTACGTGTCGAGGTAGCCACGGATGGCGTCACGCGCTTCCGGCCCCCCGGTCAGCCCGGCCAGCTCGTCCAGGAAGCCGTCGCCCTCCCGGCCTTCGTCCACGACGCGCTGCAGGAACGTCACGACGCCTGCGTGGGGCCGGATGGTGTCCGCGACGTCGAGGAGCGCCAGCCCCATCTCCGACGTGACGTTGCCGGGGACGGACTGCGTGAGCGCGTCGGCCGCGTTCTTCTCGCCCAGCCAAGCCTCCAGGTTCTCGTTGAGCCAGGAGGTCGCCGCCATCCCCGTCATGATCGCCTGGATGCCCCGCGGATAGAACAGGATGCGCTTCAGCTCGGCGAGGTCGGCCAGGACGAAGTCGAACAGCGCCGGCCCGGACAGGTGCTCGATCTCGCGCCGCAGCGTGGCGACGGACTCCTGATTCTGCCGGATCAGCTCGGTGACCAGGGCCGGATCGGGTTCGATCAGGGCGGGCGGGCCGCCGGCGGGTGCGCTGCCGGAATCCTCGTCCGGGAGCGAGCGGATGAAGTCGCCGCGGTCGAGGACGCTCTGGAGCGCGTCCCGGATCAGCGGGTCGTCCTTCCCCAGGGTCCCGAGGAGGCGTGCGCGGCCCGCGGGCGTCGCCAGGTCCGGGGCCACGTCCACGAACAACCGTCCGCCCGCCTCGTACATCGGCCGCAGGGTCGTCAGCCGCCACACGGAGAGCCCCAGCGGCTTCATCGCGTCGGTCATCATCTGCTGGTGACCGACGGAGACGTAGAGGTGGTTCTCCTCGTCGCCGGTCTCGGGGACGGGGAACAGGGTGGTGATCGGCCGGCTCTGGACGATGTGGAAGTCGCCGCCGGCCAGGCACCATTCGATGTCCTGGGGGCGGCCGTAGTACGCCTCGATCCGGCGGCCCAGCCGCACCAGGCCGACGACCTGCTCGTCCGTCAGAGCCGGCTGCGTCCGCAGCCGCGCCTCGACCGGCTCGTCCCGGGTGCCGCCTCCCGGCGTCGCCCGGACGGACCTCGGCTTGTCGGCCACCGCCGCGCTGACGACCCGATCGTCGCGCACCGTGTAGACGTCACCGGCGACCAGACCGGAGACGAGCGCCTCGCCGAGCCCCCACCCGGCTTCCACCGTGGCGATCTTCCGGTTCGAGGTCACCGGGTCCGCGGTGAACAGGATCCCGGCGGCGTCCGGGAACACCATCCGCTGGACGACCACGGCCATCCGCACCTTCCGGTCGTCGAAGCCGTTACGGCGCCGGTAGGTCACCGCCCGCTCGGTGAACAGCGACGCCCAGCACCTTCTGACGTGCCGGAGGATCTCCGCCAGGCCTGTGATGTTCAGGTAGGAGTCCTGCTGGCCGGCGAAGGACGCGGTCGGCAGGTCCTCGGCCGTCGCGCTGGAACGCACCGCGCAGGAGACCCGCTCCCCGAGCCGGTCGAGCGACGCGCCGATCGCCGCCACGAGGTCGTCGGGGATCGCGACGCCTTCGATGACGCGGCGGATGTCGGCGCTCAGCGTACGGATCGCCGCGTGGTCGTCCGGTTCGACGCGCGCCAGCAGGTCGAGCTGGGCGTCGATCGACGGCATCCCGGCCACGACCCGCTGGAAGGCGTCCGTCGTCACGCAGAAGCCGTCCGGCACGCGGATGCCGTCGATGCGGGAGAGCTCGCCGAGGTGCACCCCCTTTCCGCCGACGTCCGCGGCATTCGTCGAGTCGATGTGCTCGAAACCCATCACGTAGCGCAAGGCCGTTGCCCCATCGTTCGTCCGGTCGGTTCGCAACGGGCAGTATGGAGCACTTTTCGACTTCTCATGAGGCGCCCTGATCTGCTATAAGGTGAAAGTGGCGGGAGATGTCAGCCGCTGGGCACGGCTTGACCCTGACACCGCGTCAGGGGGCATCGTGCGGGAGCATGTCTGTCACCTATGTCGGCTCCGGGCCCTACTGCTACGCCAACTCTCTCGCGATGATCCTCGGTGCTGAGGCGCCGCCTCCCGCCGTGATCGAGGTCCTGACGGGCTCCCCGTACGGGATGCAGCTGATCGGCGGGAAGCTTCCGCTGTTCGACCCGTTCGGCTGGGACCCCGAGCTCGGGCTCGACGCCGCGATCGGCCTGCTCGGCTGGGAGTGCGAGCGCCTCGACGGCGGATCGGCCCCGGCGGCGCTCGACCGGCTGCGCCGCGCCTGCCAGGACGGCCCGGTGCTGGCCGGGCCGCTCGAACTCGGTCTGCTGTCCTACCAGCCGGGGTCGGGCAAGGCGGTCGGCGCCGACCACTACGTGGTGGTGCTGGAGGTGGGCGACGACACCGTGCTCGTGCACGACCCGCAGGGCTATCCGTACGCCACGCTGCCGGCCGGCGCCTTCGCCGAGGCGTGGCGCGGGGAGCTGATCTCCTATCTGGAGCGGCCGTATCGGATGCGCCACGGGTTCATCCGGCGGGAGCGGGTCAGCGCGGCGGACGCGTTGCGGCGCTCCCTGCCCGCCGGGCGGCTCTGGCTGGCCGGCCGGCCGGACGTGGCGGTCGCTCCCGGCACGCTCGGGCAGGCCGAGGCCGCCGAGCGCACGGCCCGGCTGGTGGAGGAAGGGCTGGACCCCGAGGTCAGGACGGTGTGGCAGGCGTTCGCGGTGCGGGTCGGCGCGCGCCGGCTCAACGACCTGGCGGCCTGCCTGTCGTCCCTCGGCTTTGATGCGGCCGAGGCCGTCGCCGTGGAACAGGCCCGCATCGTCGGTGGGCTGCAAGGCCCGCTCGTGTCGGGCGACGACCCGGCGCTCGCGGCGGGCCTGCGCCGGCTGGCGCCGACGTACGACCGGCTGCGTGCCGCCTTGGTCGCGGGGCCCCCGGAGCTGACCTCGGCGACATGAGCCGGGCGGTGTGTCAGGAGCTCGCTCTCACGGGGGCGGCGCGGTCGTGCCCGCCCTCGCGGTCCAGCAGGCCGAGGCCCGTGCGGGCGCGGGACTGCTCCGCGAGGTCGCCCACCTCGACGGCCACGTCGAGTGCGGCACGGTACAGGGTCCGCGCCCGGCCGGGCTCGCCGAGCGCCAGCGCGGCCGCCGCGACGCCGTTGAGCGCCTTGGCCTCGCCGCGCCGGTAGCCGAAGCGGCGGTACAGCTCCAGCGCGTCGCGGTGATGTCCGTCCGCCTGTGCCGGCCGGCCCTGCCGGAGGCGGGCGACGCCGAGGTGGTGCAGGGCGTCGGCTTCGCCGCCCCGGCTGCCGATGCCCCGGAAGAGCTCCAGCGCCTCGCGGTGGAGTCCGGCCGCCTCGGCGAACCGGCCCTGCCGCTCGTGCGCGACGCCGAGGTAGTCGGTGGTCACCGCCTCGCCGAAGCGGTCGCCGAGCTCGCGGAACAACTCCAGCGACCGGCCCAGCGCGGCCAGCGCGGCCCCGTGGTCGCCGGTGCGGGCCCGCACGTCACCCAGGCCGGTCAGGGCACGCGCTTGGCCCCTGCGGTCGCCGGCGCTACGGCACACGGTCAGGGCCTGCTCGAAATGCTCCGCCGCGAGCCGGTGATCCCCCTGCGTGTGGCGCACCCAGCCCAGGTCGGTCAGCGCCCGGCCCTCACCCGCCGGGTCCCCGAGCTGCCGGGCCGCCGCCAGCGCCTTGCCGTACAGCGTGAGGGCGTCGTCGTGCAGCGCGTGGTCGTACAGGTAGCGGTAGAGGGTCGTGGCCAGCAGGCCGGTGTGGGCCGGCCGGCCGGTGTCGCAGGCGTGCGCGGCGGATCGTACGAGATTGCCGCGCTCGGCCTCCAGCCAGGCGCGCGCGTCGGCGACGCCGCCGAAGCGCATCGTCGGCGGGCCGGTCCTCGGCCGCCGGTGCGCGCTGTCGGGATAGAGCAGGTCCATGGCGGCGGAGGCGGCGCTCAGGTGGTGGTCCAGCAGCCTGGTCAGGGCGGCGTGCCGCTCCGGCGGCGGTTCCTCGGCGGCGGTGTCGTGGGCGTACTGCCGCAGCAGGTCGTGGAAGCGGTAGCGGCCCGGCTCGTGCTGCTGGAGCATGTGCGTGTCGAGCAGCGCCTCCAGCCTCTCCTCGGCCTCCGGGACGGCGGTGCCCGCCAGGGCGGCGGCGGCGTGCGGGTCGACGTCCCGCCCGGGGTGGAGACCGAGCAGGCGGAACAGGCGGCGCTCGGCTTCGTCGAGCTGCCGGTAGGACAGCGCGAACGCGGCCGCCACCCCGCGCTCGGCGGTCGCCAGCTCCGACAGCCTGCGCCGTTCGTCGCGCAGGCGCTGGGCCAGGTAGGCGACGCTCCAGCGGGGCCGGTGGCGGAGGCGGGCTCCGGCGATGCGTACGGCGAGCGGCAGGAATCCGCACAGCAGGAGGACCTCGGCGACCGCGTCCGGCTCCCGGACGGCGCGTTCACCGGCGATCCGGGTGAAGAGTTCGGTGGCGTCGGCGGCCGGCAGCACGTCCATGGGCAGGGACCGGACGCCGTCGAGATCGGTCAGCCGGCGTCGGCTGGTGATGAGGACGAGGCTGTCGGACGGGCCCGGGAGCAGCGGGCGTACGTGCGCGGCGTCGGCGGCGTTGTCCAGGACGACGAGGACGCGGCGGCCCGCCAGCTCGGCCCGCCACAGCGCGGCGCGCTCCTCCGCCTGCGCCGGGATGGCCTCGGCGCGGATGCCGAGCTGGCGCAGCAGGGCCTCCAGCGCTTCGAAGGCGGTCACCCGCTGCCTGCCCGCCGTGTGGGCGTGCAGATCGACGAAGAGCCGGCCGTCGGGGTAGTGCGCGGCCAGGTGGTGGGCGGCGTGCACCGCGAGCGCGGTCTTGCCGATGCCGGCCATGCCGTCGATCGCCGTGATCGACGGTACGGCGTCGCCCGTGGGGGAGGGGGCGTCGATCAGCTGTGTGAGCTCCGCGGTGCGGCCGGCGAAGTCCGCGATGTCGTAGGGCAGGAACGTCGCCTTCCGGACGGCCGCCGGCTCCCCGCGCCGGCTCTCCCCGGCGGTCGCGCCGGAAGCCCGCACGACCGGGCCGATGGGTCCGTGGAGCACGGATTCCTCGACGGCCAGGAACGCGGGACCCGGATCCAGGCCCTGCTCCCGGACCAGGCGCGCCCGGTAGCCGCGCCCGGTGGACAGCGCGTCCGCCTGCCGACCGGCGCGGTTCAGCGCCAGCATGAGCTGCCCGGTCAGCCGCTCGCGCAGCGGATGACCCGCCAGTTCCGCGCCGAGCAGGTCGATGAGCCCCTCGTGCCGTCCAGCGGCGAGCTCCAGGTCGGCCAGCCGTTCCACGGCGGTCAGCCGCCGGTCCTCAAGCCTCGCGCGTGCGCCCGGCGCGTAGTCCGCGTGCACGTCGGCGAGCGCGGGCCCGCGCCACAGCGCCAGCGCCGAACGCAGGTGCCGGGCGCTCTGCCCTGGATCGTCCTCGGCCGTGGTCACGAGGGCGGTGAAGTCCTCCAGGTCGAGCTGTCCTGGCCGGGTGGTGAGCACGTATCCGGCCACGCTCGTCCGTAGCTGGTCGGCCGCACCGGCCGCGCGCAGGACGCGCCGGATCGCCGCCAGCGCGGCGTGCACCTGGGCGCGCGCCGTGTCCGGCGGCGTCGGCCCCCACACCGCGCCGATCAGCCGCTCGACGCTCTGGGCACGCCCCGCGTGGAGCAGCAGGCAGCCGAGGAACGCGCGGTGCCGGGGAGCGAGTGCGGGCAACGGCCGCTCACCTGCCGAGACTTCCACGGGACCCAGGATCGCGAAACGTACAGGCACCCCGAGATCGTACAAGGTGCGACATATCGCCAACCCATAGCTCACGCATCGCGGGCGCATCAGAGGCATTGCCGAAACTCGTCAGCGGACGGCGGTCACCTTCTCGGGCCCGCCGTCGTCATCGAGGTAACCGAATCTGCTGAGGAGTCACGACATGGAAGTCCGGATGAAGAACCCCGCCCTGGTCCTGCCGGGTGCGATGCAGGCACTGATCGCTCTCGGCAAGGCGGCCGACCAGGCCGGGCTGCCCAGGACCACGGTGGACCTGGTGCTGCTGCGCGCCAGCCAGATCAACGGGTGCGGCGTGTGCGTGGACATGCACGCGAAGGACCTGCGCAAGCAGGGCGAGAGCGACGAGCGGCTGTTCGCCGTGGCCGCGTGGCGCGAGACGCCGTACTTCACCGAGGCCGAGCGCGCCGCGCTCGCCCTGGCCGAGGAGGCCACCCGGCTGGCCGACGGCGTTCAGGTCGGCGACGCGGTGTGGGACGAGGCCGCCGACCACTTCTCCGAGCAGGAACTCGCCGCCCTGGTGCTGCAGATCGCCACCGTCAACCTGTGGAACCGCCTGAACGCCACCACCCGGCAGGTCGCGGGCGCGGCATGGTGAGCGTCGCCCTGATCACCGGGGCCACCAGGGGCATCGGCCTGGCGACCGCCCGGCTGCTGGCCGAGCGCGGCGTCACCGCGCTCGTCGGCGCCCGGGACGAGGCCGCCGCCGAGCGGCTCGGCCTGCCGTACGTACGCCTGGACGTCACGGACCCGGCCACCGTACGCGCCGCCGCCGCGCGGATCGAGGCGGAGTACGGCAAGCTCGACATCCTCGTCAACAACGCCGGGATCGCCCTCCCCGACGGGCCGCCGAGCCAGGCGACGGCCGAGCAGGCCCGGCAGGTGTACGAGACGAACGTGTTCGGCGTCATCGAGGTCACGAACGCGATGCTGCCGCTGCTGCGCCGCTCGCCGGCGGGGCGCGTGGTGAACGTCTCCAGCGAGCGCGGCTCGACCGGCCGCGCCCTGGACCGGACGCACCCGCTGTGGCCGATGCTCAACCTGGCCTATTGCTCGTCGAAGGCCGCACTCAACATGATCACCGTGTCCTACGCCAAGGAGCTGTGGGACACGCCCGTCAAGGTCAACGCGGTCGACCCCGGCTGGGTGAAGACCGACATCAACCACGGCGCCGGGATCAAGACCCCCGAGGAGGGCGCCGCGCCGATCGTGGCCATGGCGCTGCTCGGCCCGGACGGCCCCACCGCCGCCTTCGTCCAGGACGACGGCCCCATCCCCTTCTGAGGAGCGACTCATGCGTGAAATCGTGCAAGGCCGGGTGTTCCTGCCCGGCGACGACGGGTTCGAACAGGCCGCCGCGCCGTGGGCGGTGGGGGTGCGCCAGCCGGTGGTCGCGGTCGCGGAGGTGGCCGACGCCGCGGACGTGGTCGCGCTGGTCCGCTACGCCCACCGGGCCGGGCTGACCGTCACCGCCCAGCCGTCGGGACACGGCGCCTCCGGCGACGTCGACGGGGTGATCCTGCTGCGTACCGCCCGTCTGGACGAGATCGCGGTGGACCCGGCCGAGCGGGTGGCCCGGGTCGGCGCCGGCGCGCGGTGGGGGCAGGTGCTGGCCGCGACCGGCAAGCACGGCCTGACCGGCCTGGCGGGCAGCAGCCCGGCGGTCTCCGTCGCCGGGTTCGTCGCCGGCGGGGGCATCTCGTGGTTCGGCCGCGCGCACGGCTGGGCCGCCGACTCCGTGCGCGCGTTCGAGATCGTCGGCGCCGAGGGCGAGCAGGTACGCGTGACCGCGAGCTCCGACGCCGACCTGTTCTGGGCGCTGCGCGGAGGCGGCGGCGACTACGCGGTCATCACCGCCGTCGAGCTGAACCTGTACGAGGTGCCCCAGCTGTACGGCGGCCGCATCGTGTGGCCTGCCACGCGCACCGGCGAGGTGTTCGAGGCGTACCGGGCGATCACGGCGGACGCGCCGCGCGGCCTGTCGGTGTGGCTCAACCGGATGGCCGCGCCGCCGCCCGCCCCGGCGACGGTCGGCATCGACGTGACCTATCTCGGGGAGGCCGCCGAGGCGGAGGACCTGCTGGCCTCGCTGGCGGCCATCGGCGGCAGCCTGTCCGACAGCCGCGGCCCGATGGACGTCGCCGACCTCGGCGCCATCGCCGCCGAGCCGGTCGACCCCAGTCCGATGCTGGCACGCACCGAACTGCTGACCGGGCTGCCCGTCGACGTCCTCGCGGACACCGACCTCGCGCCGCTGCTGAACCTGCAGATCCGGCACCTGGGCGGCGCCCTGGCCGAGGCGCGGCCGGACGGCGGCCCCGGCGGAGCGCTCGCCGAGCCGTACCTGCTCTACCTGCTCGGCCTGCGGCTGCCGCACCTGGCCGAGGCGGTGCAGGGCAAGCAGGCCGCGCTGGTCGCGCACCTGGGCGAGGCGGTCAGCGGACGCAAGCCGTACACCTTCCTCGCGCCCGGCGAGAGCGCCACCCAGGCCTTCCCCGCCGAGACCGTGGCGCGGCTGGCGCGGATCAAGCAGGACCGCGACCCCCGCGGCGTCGTACGCGCCAACTTCCCGATCACCGGCTGAACCGTCGCCCGGCCAGGGCGGGCCTCGGCCCTCGCCACCCGCCCTGGCCTGATTCCCCCGGTAACTGCCGGACTTCCGGATGTGCGGCACAGCCGGTCACTGCCTGCGGCACCCCGCGGCCGTCCGCACCCCACGCCGGGCCCACTGCGGGCGGGTGCGGCCGGGCGAGCGCGCGCGACTTCGACGGCGACGGCCGTGACGACGTCGCGGTCAGCCGGCAGCGGGACGGCGGCGCCGTCCACCTCCTGACGGCCGGCGAGCTGGTCCCGCTGCCCGCGCCCGCCAACCGGGAGAACGCCGGCTTCGGCCAGGCGCTGACCCTCGCCCGGGCGGCTTGTTCGGCTGGTCGCTGGCCGCCTACGGGCACGCTGATCCGGTCGTTCAGCCAGGACAGCGTGGGCGTCCCGGGCAGCGGCGAGGAGACGGACCATTTCGGCGGACGGGTGGCACTGGGCCCGCCGGCATCCGGCAAGGTGGGGCTCGACGTCGGTGCGCAGTGGGAGAACGGACCCGCCGCCCCTCGCACGGCGGCGTGGTCAGGGGAGGTCGCGCGCGGCCAGTCCGGCGTAGTAGGGCTTCATCGCGGGGTAGTAGGCGTCGAAGTCCGGTCCGGGGGAGCCGTCACGGGCGGCCACGAGCATGTCCAGGTAGTACTCCCAGCCCGCGCCGATCTCGCCGATCATGCCGAGCTTCTCGCCGGTGTCGAGATGCTGCACGAACCGCAGCAGGGTCGAACCGTCAGCTTCGGACAGGTGCACCTCGATGAGCCAGGTGCCGGATTCGTCGATCGCGGACAGGGCCAGCCGCCGTGGCGGTTCGCACGCGTCGATGCGCATGTCGACCCAGGGCGCCTGGTCCTCGAACGCCAGCTGCACCTTGATCGTGCTCCCGGGCGTCGCGTCGCCCTCCCATGGGCCGTACCAGCGGGCCGTGCGCTCGGACTCGGTGAGACTGGCCCACACGTCCTCGGCGGACGCGCGGAACGACCGGGTCAGGACGAGATCGGCTCCGGCGTCGGTACGGAAGAGTTTGCCGGTGGGGTGACGGTTCATGCGGTTTCTTCCTTCGCTTGATCGGCCACGGTGTGGGCGCGGCGTTCGCGGCGGGTCCGGTAGACCTCGGTCTCCAGGGCGTCGAGGCGGTGCTCCCAGCCGAGCGGCGGGGCGAACTGCGCGAGCCAGCCGGCCAGCTGGGCGAACTGTGCCGCGTCGAGCTCGTAGAGCCGTTGCCGGCCGACGAGTTCGTCGCGGACGAGCCCGCTTCGTCTGAGCACCCGTAGGTGGCGGCTCACGGCCGGCCTGGTGATCTGGAAATGCCCGGCGATCTCTCCTGCCGAGCGCCTGCCCTCGCGCAGCATGACCAGGATCTCCCGGCGCACCGGATCCGCGATCGCTCCCGCCACGTCATCCACCCGGAAAGCGTAACCTGTTGGTTACGCGTTTGTCGATGGGTGACCGCGACCGGCCTCCACGCCGCGCCGGCGGGAAAACGCGTTGCCGTGGATGTCCGGGAAACGTATGGTTTTGCGCTCGTGACTACCGTGGTGGAGCGAGTCCTTCCTGCCCGGCTGGGGACGGGATTCCGGTGGCTCCTGGGCTCGAGCTGGCTGACGAATCTCGGTGACGGCGTCGCGGCCGCCGCGGGTCCCCTGCTGATCGCGACGTTGACCCGCGACCCGCTGATGATCTCGCTGTCGGCCCTGGTGGGCTGGGCGCCGCCGCTGCTGTTCAGCCTGTCGGCGGGCGTGCTGTCGGATCGCCGCAACCGGCGCACGATCGTGCTCGTCGCGAACGCGGTGCGGGCCGTGGTGCTGGTGGCGCTCGTCGCGCTCACGGTGACCGGCACGGTCACCGTGGCGACGGCACTCGTGGCGCTCACCCTCCGGTCCATCGCCGAGGTGTTCGCCGACAGCGCGACGGCCACGCTGACGCCCATGATGGTCGGCAAGGACGATCTCGTCGTCGCCAACGCCCGCCTGGGCACGGGCTTCATCACGCTCAATCAGCTCGCCGGGCCGCCGGTCGGCGCGGCGCTGTTCGGCCTGGGCTGGGCCTGGCCGTTCGCGGGCCAGTTGCTCCTGGTGGTGGCGGGGATGGTGCTGGTCTCCCGCATCACGTTGCCGCCGCACGGCCGGCGGGCCGACGACCCCAGGTCCAACACCGTACGGGAGCTGATCGCCGGGTTCAGCTGGACCATCCGGCACGCGGCGATCCGCACGCTGGCGCTCACGATCCTGATCTTCAACTTCACGTTCGGCGCGGCCTGGTCGGTTCTCGTCCTCTACACCCAGGAGCAGCTCGGCCTCGGCGCCATGGGCTTCGGGCTGATGACCACCATCGGCGGGATCGGCGGCCTGATCGGCACCGGGCTGTACGGGGTCATCACCCGCAGGGTGAGCCTCGGCGCCCTGATGCGGATCGGGCTCATCATCGAAACGCTCACCCACCTGGGCCTGGCCCTGACCCATTCGCCGTGGGTAGCCGGGGGCATCTTCCTGGCGTTCGGCGCGCACGCGTTCATCTGGGGGACGACCTCGGTCACCGTCCGCCAGCGCGCGGTCCCGCACGACCTCCAGGGCCGGGTGGGCAGCGTCAACACCCTCTGCGTCTACGGCGGACTGGTGGTCGGCTCGTTGATCGGCGGTGTTCTGGCCACCCGCTTCGGCGTCGCGGCCCCCTTCTGGTTCGCCTTCGCCGGCTCGGCGGTGTTCGTGGTGGTGCTGTGGCGGCAGCTCATGCTCATCGCCCACGACGACTGAGCCGCTGCCGGGGGGTCAGCAGCTCGCCGAACCCCAGGCGCCGGACGAAGCCCTCGCGCGTGTCGCGGGCCACGTCGTTGACCGCCTCGACGCCGGACCCGGTGAAGTCGACGACGCTGCGGAAGGGCTTGGCGCCGTGCGGGAGGGCGAGGATCCGCGTGATCTCGTCGGCGACCCCGGCGGGACTCGGGTCGGCTCCGGGGACGAAGAGCGCCGAGGTCGCCTCCTCGTTGCCCGCGACCATCGGGTCGAGCTCGGCGTACGCCGCGGAGACGACCAGGTCACCGGCACGCGTGGCGTCGGGGAAGTGCCGGGTGCCCCGGGTGATCGCACCCGGCATGACGATGCAGGTCTCGATGCCGAACGCGTTCGCCTCGTACGACGTGGCCACCGCCAGGGTGTCGAACGCCGACTTGGACGCCGCGTACGGGCCGAGGAAGGGCGGCGTGGTGACGATGATGGTGCTGCCGACGTACAGCAGGGTCCCGGTGCCGCGGCCGCGCAGATGGGGCATGACCGCCCGATTCACCCGGTGGGCGCCGATGACGTTGATGTCGAAGAGGCGTGCCACGTCCTCGGCGGTGAACGCCTCGGTGTATCCGATGTAGAGGTGCCCCGCGTTCTGGATCACGACGTCGAGGTCGCCGCCGTCCCGCAGGACGGTGGCCACGGCCGCGTCGGCCGACTCCTGCGAGGTGACGTCCAGCTCGGCCACGCGCAGGGTTGCGCCCTGCCGTTCGGCCCAGTCGAGCAGTTCCCGGCGGTGCGCGTCGTTCAGCCCGTACGGCTCCAGCATGGTGGCCCACACGGTGTGCCCGGCCCGGGCGAGCGCCCGGGCGGTGAGGTTGCCGATGCCGGTCGCGGCTCCGGTGATGAGGACGGTGGACATGGCGGTTCTCCGTTCGGGGGAAGGATCAGGAAGGGGGGCGGACCAGGTCGACGCGCAGGATCCGATCGTCGCCCGGCCGGGCGCCGGTGCCGCCCCACGTCGCGCCGTCGGTGTTGGAGGTCGTGATCCACAGGGAGCCGTCGGGTGCCGGCTCCACCGTGCGGATCCGTCCGTAGCGCTGGGCGAAGTACGCGACGGGGTCGCCGTCCGCCCGTGGGCCGTCGACGGGCAGGCGCCAGAGCCGCTGCCCGCCGAGCGCGCCCATCCACACGGCACCGCCCGCGACGGCGATGCCGGACGGCGAGGCGTCGTCGGGGTGCAGGGTGAAGATCGGGCGTTCGCCGTGCGAGCCCTCGCGCCCCTCGGACCCGGGCCATCCGTAGTCGCGTCCCGGGCGCAGGACGTTCAGCTCGTCCCAGGTGCGGTGACCGAGTTCGGAGGCGTAGGCGGTGCCGTCGGGGCCGAACGCGATGCCCTGCACGTTGCGATGGCCGCCGGAGTAGACGGCGGTCCCCGAGGGGTTGCCCGGCGGCACGGACCCGTCGGGCCGGACCCGCAGGATCTTGCCGTTCAGCGACTTCTCGTCGGCCGCGTTCGCGGGCGAGAAGGCGTCGCCGGTGCCGATCCAGAGGTTGCCGTCCGGCCCGAAGCGCAGGCGGCCGCCGTGATGGCGGTCGGCGGTCGCGATGCCGTCCAGGACCACCCGGTCCTGGCGCAGGGAGCGCAGGCCGGGAGCGAGGCGCAGCGCCACGACGCGGTTGGCGGGCGAGGCCGACACGTACGCGTAGACGGTGCGGTCCCTGTCGAAGGACGGTGAGGCGGCCAGTCCGAGGAGACCGCCCTCGGCGCTCACCTCGACCCCGGGAACCGTGCCGACCGGCACAGGATCACGGCCCCGCCGGACGTGCAGGATCCGTGCCGACGACCGCTCGGACACCAGGGCGGAGCCGTCCGGGAGAAACGTCAGGCCCCAGGGCATGGCCAGGCCGCGGGCGACCTCGGTGACCTCGCCGGGGACCAGGCCACGGGTTGCCTGCCCGGTGACCTGCTGTGACGCGCGGGGCTCCGGTGTGGCGCAACCGGGCAGGACCAGGGCGCAGAAGAGAGCGGCGACGGCGCCGAGGCGGCCACCGGTACGTGGAAGCATGGCTGATCTGTCCTCCATGTCGGTCGGGCCCGCTACGTGGCGAACCGGTGCTGCAGCCGCTGGCAGGCGAAGCCGGCGAAGGCGCCCAGGGCGCTGGCGGACATCAGGGTGAGCAGGCCGGGGAGCACGTGCTCGGGCTCCGCGGCGAAGAAGGTCACCAGGCCCACGAACCAGGCGAGCATGTTGTCGAGCACGGGCGTCGTCCGCAGGCCGACCACGACCGAGGCCAGGACGAGGACCGCGAGCGGCAGCGCCGCGGCGCCCGCGAAGGGGGTGGCCAGCGCGACGATGCCGTGACCGGCCACGGCGAGCGCCATGCCGAGCCAGAGGCAGATGACCGCGTGGACGCCGAGGCGGGCGGAGGCGGGCTGGGTGAACCAGGCCACCCAGCCCGCGAACATGACCCAGGCCTGCAGGCCCAGAGCTGTGCTGCCGTAGGCGGCCAGGGCGGCCACCACCGCCGCGATGGCGGTGAAGGCCACGAACCGGCCGGTGGTGGGTGCGGGGGTGCTGGTTCGGGGTTCCATGGGGCCTCCAAGGTGATCGGGTGGGGAGCTAGGCGGCGCCGCCGTTGGCGAACACGACCTGGCCGTTGATCCAGCGGCCGGGGCCGGCCAGGAAGGCGACGACCTCCGCGATGTCCTGCGGGGTGCCGAGCCGGTTCGTCGGGGCCAGGCCGGCGATCTGGTCGATGACCTGCGGTGACTTGCCGTCGAGGAACAGCTCTGTGGCTGTGGGGCCGGGCGCCACCGCGTTGACCGTGACGTCGCGTTCGCCCATTTCCTTGGCGAGGATCGGCACGAGGGCCTCCACCGCCCCCTTGGTCGCGGCATACGCGCCGTAGGATGGGAGGTGCAGGCGGGTGACGCTGGTGGAGAAGGCGATGACGGCGCCACCGGGCCGCACCCGGCGCGCGGCCTCCCTGGCGATGACGAACGTGCCCCGTACGTTGACGCGGAGCAGCCGGTCCAGCTCGGCCAGGTCCAGCTCGGCGGTGGGCCGCAGCGCCATCACCCCCGCCGCGTTGACCACGACGTCGACGGGGCCGAGGCGCTGCTCCACGGTGTCGAAGGCGGCGGCGGCGGCGACCTCGTCGGCCACGTCGGCCCGCAGCGCGATCCCGCGGGCGCCGGCCGCCTCGATCTCGCCGACGGCGGCGTCGGCCTCCTTGTCGTTGGACGTGTAGACGACGGCGACGTCCTGGCCCGCCTTGGCCAGTGTGGCGGCGACGGCGCGGCCGATGCCCCGCGAACCCCCGGTGACGATGGCGACGCGTGATGCGGTGCTCATGAACTTCCTCCTGCGCATGGTGCTAACAATCTCAAGTTAGCACTGTAACTACACCGATAACAATATAGCGTTAGCGATAGAGTTAGCGCAGACGCCACACCGCTGTTAGCATCGATACATGCCGAGCGGGAACAAGCGGGAAGCGATCCTGGGCGCCGCGGCGGATCTGCTGGCCCAGGGGGGAAGGGACGCCGTCTCGACCAGGGCGGTGTGCAAGGCGGCCGGTGTGCAGGCGCCGATCCTGTACCGGCTGTTCGGCGACAAGCAGGGCCTGCTGGACGCCGTGGCCACGCGAGGGCTCGTGTCGTATCTCGCCCAGAAACGGGACATGCCCCTCAGCGGCGACCCCGTGGAGGACCTGCGGCGCGGCTGGGATCTGCACGTCGGCTTCGGCCTGGCCGAGCCCGCCCTCTATGCGCTGATCTACGGGAGCCCGCGACCGGGGGCCGAGCCCGACGGGGCCAAGCAGGCTTCGGAGATCCTCGCCGGGCTGGTGCACCGCGTCGCCCTGGCCGGCCGGCTCCGCGTCCCGGAGCGGCGGGCGGCGCGCGTGATCCACGCGGCCGGGCGTGGCACCACGCTGGCCCTGATCGCCACCCCGGAGGCCGAACGCGACCTGGACGACGCGCGGATCGTCCGCGAAGCGGTCATCGACGCCGTCACCGACGCCTCCCCGGCGGGCTCGGCGCGCACCGGGGACGACGTCGTGGCCGGCGCCATCACCCTGAAGGCCGCACTCCCGGACGTCAAGGTCCTCAGTCCTGCCGAGGGCCGGCTGCTCGGCGACTGGCTCGATCGGATCATCGACGGCTGACGGAAGCCGTCACCCTCCGGGCCGCCTCGTCGGCGACATCCTGGCGGACCGGAGGGTTCCCGCGTGTGTCAGGAGCGGGTCCAGCGCTGGTTGGCGCCGCCGTGGCAGGTGTAGAGCTGGAGCCGGGTGCCGTTGGCGGTGCCCTGGCCGGCGGCGTCCAGGCACAGCCCGGACCGCACCCCGGCGATGGTCCCGTCGGAGTTCAGGCGCCACTGCTGGTTGGTGCCGCCGTGGCAGGAGTAGATCTGGATCCTGGCGCCGTTGCCGGTCCCCGCCGCGTCGAGGCACTTGCTGCCGTAGACCCTGAGCTCGCCGGCCGGGGTGGACTCCCACTGCTGGTTGCTCCGCCCGTTGCAGTCCCACAACTGCACCGAGGTGCCGTCGGCGGTGGCGGCGTTGGGCACGTCCAGGCAACGCCCGGAGCCCACTCCCTTGATCTGCCCGGCGGGCGGCGGGGTCGGCGTCGTGGTGGACGAGCCGTCGTCCAGGCCGAAGAAGCGGATGGCGTGGGCGGCCATCCCGGCATGCGGCAGATCGTGGCCGGCGCCGTTGATGGTGTACGCCTCCACCTGGCCGGTGCCGAAGACCCGCCGGGTCCAGCCGGATTGCGGGCTGTCAGTGGAGGTGGGGGTCTGGCTCAGTCCGTGCGCGTTCGTCCACTGGTCGACCTCTTCCTGCAGCATTGAGTAAGGCAGGACGGAGTCGGCGGTGCCGTGCCAGGCCATCACGCGCGGCCGGGGCCCGGTGTAGCCGGGGTAGGCGTTCCTGACCAGGTCGCCCCACTGCTGCGGCGTCTTGTCGCCGCACCCGGCGGGGCCGAGGCAGGCGTAGGGGACTCCCGCGAACGGCGCGCCGGCCTTGAACACGTCCGGGTAGGTGGCGAGCAGGTTGAGCGTCTCCATCGCGCCGGAGGAGAAGCCGGTGGCGAACACCCGCTGCGGGTCGCCGTTGTGGCGTTGCAGCACGTAGTTCGTCATGGAGACGATCGACACCGGGTCGCTGCCGCCACCGTGGCGCAGGGCCTCGTCCGACCACACGTCGAAGCAGTTCGACAGGCCGTTGGCGCTCTTGTTCGCCTGCGGGTAGATGACGACGAAACCGTACCGGTCGGCCAGCGAGGCGAACTCGGTCCCCTGGTGGAAGCCCGGCGCCCAGCCGTTGCAGCCGTGCATCGCCACCAGGACGCCCGGCCGGGGCGCCACCCTGTCCGGGACGTAGAGGTACATCCGCAGACCGCCGGGGTTGGCGCCGAAGTTCGTCACCTCCGCCAGGGCCGCCGCCGACGCCTGCGGCGTGGCCGTCAGGAACATGGACAGAGCGGCGGCCATCGCCGCGACCAGGGCCACCAGGCCCGCGGACCAGCTGGTGAGCGTTCTCGTGGGCTGCACTTCTTCGCCCTTCTGTGGAAGCCGCCGGCTCGGCGGGAAAGCGTTGCAGCGGGACGCACGCCGATGCGGGGTGTTAGCGCTAACCCGAATCGGCGAGTGGTGGTGGCGGACGGAGCAAATACGAGGCGGAAACGTACTGTCAAGAGATCCCGCGGCGGCAGTGAGGCGATTCGCCCCGCCTCACGGGCCGGACCAGCGGTTCGTCGGCTATGGGGTGGATGAAACTTTCAGAGAGACCTGGACTCCGGCGGTCAGGCCGAAACTAGCCGCAGTGTTGAATCGGCCATCTGCGCAGTACAAAGGGCCTGTACGGGACGGGATGGTTCCGAAAGTTTTCGTTCATTCCTTGACAAGTTTCGGCGCGCTTCTCACACTGAGTTCCCGAGGCGATCTCCCTGCCACATCGGTGGTGCGCGGCGGGGGCCGCGTCGCGACGCCGCTCCTGTGAGCGCGGCGTCGATCCTGCAACGCTCCTTCCCCATGAATCCCCTTACGGAGGCTCAGGCATGAGCGTCAACGCCATGTCCCCACCCGCCGCCCGACGGCCGCTCCGCGGACGTCGCCGGGCGCTGATCGTCGGCGCGCTCGGCGCACTCGGCCTGACCGCGGCGCTGCTGGCGTCGCCTCCGGCCGATGCCGCTGAGAACACGCTCGGCGCGGCCGCCGCGCAGAGCGGCCGCTACTTCGGCACCGCCATCGCCTCGGGCAGGCTCGGCGACTCCGCCTACACCACGATCGCCAACCGCGAGTTCAACATGGTGACGGCCGAGAACGAGATGAAGATCGACGCCACCGAGCCCAACCGGGGGCAGTTCAACTTCTCCGCCGGTGACCGGGTCTACAACTGGGCCGTCCAGAACGGCAAGAGGGTCCGCGGGCACACCCTGGCCTGGCACAACCAGCAGCCGGGCTGGATGCAGAGCCTGTCCGGCGGCAGCCTGCGTCAGGCGATGATCGACCACATCAACGGCGTCATGGCGCACTACAGGGGCAAGATCTACGCCTGGGACGTGGTCAACGAGGCCTACGCCGACGGCAACTCCGGCGGCCGGCGTGACTCCAACCTCCAGCGCACCGGCAACGACTGGATCGAGGTGGCCTTCCGCACCGCGCGCGCCGCCGACCCGGCCGCCAAGCTCTGCTACAACGACTACAACATCGACAACTGGAGCTGGGCCAAGACGCAGGGCGTCTACAACATGGTCAGGGACTTCAAGGCCCGCGGCGTGCCGATCGACTGTGTCGGCCTGCAGTCGCACTTCAACGGCAACAGCCCCTACAACAGCAACTACCGCACGACCATCCAGAGCTTCGCCGCGCTGGGGGTCGACGTGCAGATCACCGAGCTGGACATCCAGGGCGGCTCGGCCACCACGTACGCCAACGTCGTCAACGACTGCCTGGCGGTGCCGCGTTGTACCGGCATCACGGTCTGGGGCGTTCGCGACAGCGACTCCTGGCTCGGCGCCGGCGCCGCTCCGCTGCTCTTCGACGGCAACGGCAACAAGAAGGCCGCCTACACCTCGGTGCTCAACGCGCTCAACGGCGGCACCACGACGCCGCCGCCCGGCGGCGACGAGGGTCAGATCAGGAGCGTCGCCGCCGGGCGCTGCGTGGACGTGGCCAACGCCGGCACCGCCGACGGCACCGCGGTGCAACTGTGGGACTGCAACGGCCAGACCAACCAGCAGTGGACGCAGACCTCGGCCGGAGAGCTGAGGGTCTACGGCAACAAGTGCCTGGATGCCGGGGGCACAGGCAACGGCGCCAAGATCCAGATCTACTCCTGCTGGGGCGGCGACAACCAGAAGTGGCGCGTCAACTCCGACGGCTCCATCGTGGGCGTGCAGTCCGGGCGGTGCCTCGACGCCGTCGGCGCCGGCACCGGCAACGGCACAGGGCTGCAGCTCTACTCCTGCTGGGGCGGCAGCAACCAGAAGTGGACCTACAACGCGGGCTCCTGATCCCGCGATCACGACGGCCCCGGAGGCACGGCGTGGCGGGCCGGTGGGGTGGCCGGGCCCGCCACGGGTCGTGCGGCGGAACCGCACTCCGGTCACCTGCCCCATGCCGGGCCTTTGGCCGGGCTCTTTGCCCGGCGCGGCCGGTCCGTACTGCCTGACTAGACTGCCGCCATGACCATGGAGTCGTCTCCTCTCACCATCGCCGAGCTCGCCGAGCTGGCCGGAGTCTCCACCGCGACGGTCTCCAAGGTCGTGAACGGCCGGTCCGAAGTGTCCTCTCAGACCCGCGCCGCCGTGGAGGAGCTCATCCGCCGCCACGG
>NZ_LAVL01000042.1 GCF_001083785.1 Nonomuraea sp. SBT364 | reverse complement strand
CTCGCCGATGGGCCACAGGGCCGCCACGCCCTGTCGGTGGCGGCCCTGTGGCCCATCGACGACAACGCCGTCACGCTCTGGCCTGGCAGCCACCGCTGGCCCGACCACCGCGAACCCCTCGGCCCCGGTGTCCCCCTGGCCGTCGAGGCGGGCTCGTGCGTGCTGCTCCTCGGCACCCTCTGGCACACCCGCCCGCCGCTCCCGGCACGGGCGGCGGCCCGCCTGACCGTCACGGCCCACTACTGCGAGCCCTGGCTGCGCACCCGGGAAGCCTTCACCCTGTCGCCCGGCCGCGACGTCGCCCGCCAGCTCACCGGCCGGGTCCGCCACATGCTCGGCTACAGCCTCCACCTGCCCGACACGGGCCTGGTGGACGGCCTGCACCCCGAGCGCCTCTTCGCCTGAGAAAAATCTTCGCCGCCCTGTCACACACCCCCGCCCCGGCGGGTCGAGGCAGTGAAGGGCTCGAAGCAGCCCCCGTTCGCACGAGGAGCGTCTCAGATGTCCATGACCCACATCGTCGTCACCCTGCTGGCCGCCGCCACCACCGGCTTCTCGGCCGTCTCCGTCTTCATGCGCGCCAAGTGGGTCGTCGAGCCGCTGGCCGCCTACGGCATCCCGAGCAGGTGGTGGCCCTGGCTCGGCGCAGCCAAGGCCGCCGGCACCCTCGGGCTGGTGGCGGGGCTCCTCGTCCCGGCCGTCGGCGTGGCGGCGGGGATCGGGCTGGTGGTGTACTTCACCGGCGCCGTCGTCACCGTGGCCCGCGCGCGCTGGTTCTCGCACCTGCCGTTCCCGATGATCTACGCGGTCCCGGTGATCGCCTCCCTGGTCCTCGGCTTCACCGCCTGACCGGCGCGCCTTACGGGAGGCGGAAGGAAAGCCGTAAGGATTCCTTGAGCGGCTTCCGCGATGCTGAAGGCACATCGAGCTGAAGGAGCAGGAACATGGCGAGCAAACTGGTGGTCTCGGCGTTCGTGTCGCTGGACGGGGTCATGCAGGCTCCCGGCGGCCCGGGCGAGGACGACTCCAACGGTTTCCCGCACGGCGGCTGGCTGGCCCCGCACGTGGACGAGGTGTTCGGCCAGATCATGGGCGACCAGCTGGAGCGCGCGACGGGGATGCTGCTGGGCCGCAAGTCGTACGACATCCTCTCCTCCTACTGGCCGGACGTGCCGGACGAGGAGGGCGGCGCCAGGATCAACAGCATGCCCAAGTACGTCGCCACGCGGACGCCCAGGACCGCCGCGTGGCGCAACACGACGGTCCTGGCGGGCGAGGCCGCCGAGACGATCGCCGAGCTCAAGCGGAGCACCGACGGCGAGATCATGACCCAGGGCAGCACCGACCTCATCCACACGCTGCAGCGGGCGGAGCTGGTCGACGAGTACCGGCTGCTGGTCTTCCCCGTCGTCCTGGGCGAGGGCAAGCGCCTCTTCGCCGAGGGCACCGCGCCGGCCGGGCTGAAGCTCACCGGCTCGACCGCCACGGGCGCCGGCGTCCTGTACGTGACCTACGCGTGGGAGGGCAAGCCCCGCTACGGGTCCGTCGGTTGAGCCGCGGGGCCGGGACGGTCTAGCGTTCGGGCGCATGAGAGACCTGTTGCCGCCCGCTCTGCTCGACCATCTGGAAAGCGTCGGCCCCATCGAGATCACCCTGCCGCCCGACCCGGTCGCCGAACTCCTGCGCCTGGCCGTGCCGCACGAGGACGTGGCCGGAGTCCTGGCGGCCCGCCCACGGCCCGGGACCGAGGCGTGGTGGCTGCTGGAGCGGTGCGTTCACACCCTGGTGTCGGCGATGGGCGAGTTGGACGACCCGCCGCAGTTCCCCGAACTGCCCGACCCGTACTTCTACGTGTACGTCTATCTCGCCGCCGCGCCGCATGTCCGGGCCTACCACCGGTCCCGCGGCATTCCGGACGACGTGGCCTCGCGCACGCTGGCGGACCTGGGCCGCAACATGGCGGTGCACCGCAAGAGGCACGGCGCCGGCGGGCTCAACGCGCCGTTCTGGCTCATGCTGCACTTCCGCGGCCTGATCTACGACCTCGGCCGGTTGCAGTTCCAGCGCGCCGGACTCGGTACGCGCACGGCGGAGGCGATCAGGGCCGAGGGGCTGCCCTGCGAGCCGGGCGAGCCGGTGCTCTCGGTGCACATCCCCGACTTCCTCGGCCCGATGACGCCCGCGGCGTGCGACGCGGCCTTCGACCGCGCCGCCGAGTTCTTCCCGAGGTACTTCCCCGAGGAGAAGCCGCGTTACGCCGTCTGCCACTCGTGGCTGCTGGACGACCAGCTGGCCGGCTACCTGCCTGAAGAGTCCAACATCATCCGCTTCCAGCGTCGCTTCCGGCAGGCGTACCGGCACGAGAACGACGGCGGCATCGTGGCGTTCGTCTTCGGCGCCGACGGCCCGGACCTGCCCCGCCGGACCAACCTGGAGCGAGCGGTCGGCGACCACCTCCGCGCCGGCCGCACCTGGCACCTGACCTCAGGGTGGACGACGCTGCCCGAGGCCCCGGCGGGATAGCCCGGCCGCCCAGGAGCGAACGCCGTAGAGTTGCACCGCCGGCCTTGGAGAATCCCGGAAGGAGGCTCACCATGTACATATCGCGGCTGGTCATCCAGGGGCTTCGCGGGTTTTCCGGGCCCAGGCGGGTGGACCTCGACTTCGGCCGTCCGGACGGCTCGTACGCGGGCTGGACGGTTCTCGCCGGCCGGAACGGGTCGGGCAAGACAACGATTCTGCAGGCGATCGCGTTGGGGATCGTCGGCCAGTATTTCGTACGCGATTGGGAGGGCTGGCGGGGCGCGCCCGAGGGTGAGCCGGGGTTTCTCCGTGTCACGGCGGTACAGGACCCGAAGTTCGACCAAGGGCTGGATTTCGGTCCGCAGGACTTCGAGCTGCGTTGGAACGACTCCGACGACTCACCCGCGCCTCCGGGGTGGGCCGTCACCTCCGGCCGGAACAAGGGCGCGAGGCGTCTGCGGTTCGCGCCAGGAGAGGGATGGTTCTTCGCAGGGTACGGCCCCTTCCGCCGGCTCTCGGCCGCCGCGCTGGGGCACGGTGCCTCCTCACGCGCCGCGATGTACCAGGGATTGCGGACGCTCTTCGACGAGGACGTGAGCCTCGTGGAGGGCGTCAGCTGGCTGGTCGGGCAGCACCTTTATCAGTTGGAAGGGCGTCAGGGCGCGGCTGAGCTGCTGGAGGCCGTTCTCTCCTTGCTGGGCGACGGCATGCTTCCCGATGGCCACACGGTGGTGCGCGTCGATTCCGACGGACTGTGGGTGCGGCAGGATGACGGCACGACGATTCCGTTGCGGCGGATGAGCGAGGGATACAAGACGATCACGGCCCTCGTGCTCGACATCATCCGCCAGATGCACCTCGCGTATGGGAATGTCCGCGTCACTCACAACGGAGAGACGCCGACCCTGGCGTATCCGGGCGTCGTCCTCGTGGACGAGATCGAGAACCATCTGCATGTCAGCTGGCAGAAGAAGATCGGGGAGTGGCTGACGGATCACTTTCCGCTCGTCCAGTTCATCGTGACCACGCACAGCCCGTACATCTGCCAAACCGCCGCGGCCAACGGCCTTGTCTCGCTTCCCGGCCCTCAGGAGCCCAGGGCGGCGCACGTCGTCGAGCAGGACCTCTACGAGCGGGTCGTGTTCGGCAGCGGCGACGATGCCATTCTGACCGAGCTCTTCGGTGTCGACAGCCCCTATTCGAGGAGGGCGGAAGACGTCAGGCGAATTCTCGGGGACCTTGAGGACAAGGTTCTGGGCGGTTCCGCGTCCGCGATCGAAATCGAAGAGTATCGACGGCTCAGCAAGATGCTGGAAAGCTCGCTTTCGGCTCGGGTGGACGAGGTCTCCTCTCGGCTGGGGAGGCGGGATTGATCCGAATTTCCCGCCCCGACCTGGACGCGGAGCTGTCGCTGAGACTGCGCGCACGTACCGATCAGTTGAAGGTCGCGGATGCCGATCATCGAGCTGCCCGCCGAGTCTGGTCCGGTGCCGCCCTCGAGAAGGAGGGAATCAGGCTGGCATTGCGCCTGATGTCGGCGGCGGTCGAGCGCTGCATGTACTGCGGTGACAGCCGGGGCACGGACATCGATCATTTCGAGCCGATCAAATTAGCGCCGCTCCGCACATTCGAGTGGCTGAACCACCTGCTCGCTTGCTCGTCGTGCAACAGCAACGCGAAAAGGGACCGGTTTCCCGTCGACGAATCCGGAACCTGCCTGCTGGTCGATCCCACACGCGACGATCCCCTCGACCATCTCCGGCTGATCCTCTCGACCGGCACCTATCGCGGCAACACGCCCAGGGGCTGCACGACCATCGAGGTGTTCCAGCTCAACCGTGCCGATCTGCGGCGAGGGAGAGAACTCGCGTTTCCCAGGTGTCAGGCCATGTTGCGTGAATACCTCCGTCTGCGAAATGCGGGTGACCGTCGCGATGCCGCTGTCATGCTGAACGCGCTGCGCGAACAGCCGTTTCTCGACGTGCTGTACGCCATGTATCGCACGATGCCGGTTCCGGGCGCCGACGTCGTCCTCGGTGGCCCAGAGGTGCTGGACGCCCTGCGCTTGTCCATGGCGTGATTGGCGTCATCGGGTGGGCGGCGGGGCGGTGCTGCCGCGGGGGACGAGGCGGGCCGATTCGTCCTTGATGCCCGGCACCTCTTCGCCGGCGATGAGCGCGAGCAGGGCGCGGGCCGCGTGGGCGCCGTAGGCCGGGATGTCGCGGGTGAGGGCGCTCAGCGCCGGGCGGACCACCTGGGAGAGCGGTGAGTCGTCCCAGGCGACGATCGACAGGTCGCCGGGGATGTCCAGGCGCATCTCGGTGGCGGCCGACATGCCCGCCACCGCCATGATGTCGTTGTCGTAGACGATCGCCGTGGGCCGGGTGGCGGCGCTGACGAGGCGGCGGGTGGCCCGCGCGCCCTCCTCCCCGGTGTAGTCCGTGTGCATGATCGTGTGCCCGTCGAGCCCGAGGTCGTCGCACGCGGCGGTGAACGCCTGGTCCCGCAGCACCGTGTGGACGAGCTCGGGCAGCCCGGCGACCCGGGCGATGCGGCGGTGGCCGAGGGCGGCCAGGTATTCGACGGTCTCCCGGATGGCCACCGCGTCGTCGGACCACACGGGTGTCAGCGAGCCGGCCTCCGAGGGATGGCCGATGACGACGGCCGGCAGGCCGAGCTCCTTGAGCGCCGTGACGCGGGCGTCGGAGAAGCGCAGGTCGACCAGGATCGCGCCGTCGACGCGGCCCTCGCCCCACCAGCGCCGGTAGACCTCCATCTCCTGGTCGGGCGAGCTCACCACCTGCAGCATCAGCGCGTAGGAGCGGCCCGACAGCTCGCTCTCGATGCCGCTGATCAGCTCCATGAAGAACGGCTCGACGCCCAGGATGCGCGCCGGGCGGCACACGGTCAGGCCGACGGAGCGGGCCCGGGCGCCGTTGAGCGCGCGGGCGGCGGAGTTGGGGCGCCAGCCGATCTCCTCCGCGATGGCCTTGATGGCGGCGCGTTTGGCGGGGGAGACGCCGGGGCGGTCGTTGAGCGCGTAGGAGACGGCCACCTTGGAGACGCCCGCACGCCGAGCGATGTCGGCGATCGTCGGTCGCTTCACGGGGCCTCCTCTTGTGAACCGGTTAGTCAATGCAACCGCACCTTACTACCGCGCATCGCGCCGCACATCGCGGGCCTGAGCGTCTCAAACGCATCACGACCCTTGACGTCGTCGTCACGCGGTATTTACCGTCACGGTACTTCACCGGTTCAGCGACAGCACGGGCACAACCGGTCGCGGGAGCGCTCCCAGATGGCTCCGGCGCAGGTCACGGGCTTTCACCGGATCGGGGAAAGCGGCGGCGTCACACGTCCCGGGCCGCCGATTTCGGGGTTGGACAGGACGGTCGACCTCCGCTTCGGTGGGGGAAGGAGACAACAGATGCAGACCCGGGCGCGGATCCTGATACCGCTCCTCGCGGCTGGCCTGACGGCCACCGCCTGTACCAGCGGCAGCCCCACACCGGCGGCTCCCCAGAACAGCCAAGCCGCTCCCGCCACCAACCAGGGCACCACGGGCGAGCTACCGCGCAACGAGACGCTCTACACCACCGGCACCCAGTGGGGCCCGCCGGCCAACTTCAACCCGATCCGCGAGTGGGACTCGGCCACCGGCACCAAGGGCCTGGTCTACGAGAGCCTGTTCCACTACGACCCGAACGCCGCAAAGCTCACCCCGTACATCGCCGAGAGCGGAAGCTGGGTGGACGACACCACGTACGAGGCCAAGATCCGCACCGGGGTCAAGTGGTCCGACGGCCAGCCGCTGACCGCCAAGGACGTGGCGTTCTCCTACAGCCTCGGCAAGATGGAGACGATCCCGTACCACAACATCTGGGACTGGCTGAAGAGCGTCGAGGCGGTCGACGACCAGACGGTCCGCTTCACCTTCTCCCAGGCCAACTACCAGGAATGGGACTTCAACCTCTACAGCCGGGTCATCGTGCCGGAGCACATCTGGAAGGACCGCTCCGAGGAGGACGTGCTCAACGGCGTCAACGAGAACCCGGTGGGCAGCGGCGCGTACAAGTATCAGAGCCACGACCAGGACCGCGTGGTCTGGGTCAAGCGCGACGACTGGTGGGGCAAGACGATCCTCGGCATGGAGCCCAAGCCGAAGTACATCGTCGACGTCGCGACGCCCAGCAACGAGGTGGCCATGGGCATGCTCCTGCAGAAGGGCATGGACATGAGCAACAACTTCCTGCCCGGCGTGGCCAACCTGGTCAAGGGCAACTTCGGCATCACCACGTTCTACAACGAGCCGCCGTACATGCTGTCGGCGAACACCGCCTGGCTGGTGCCCAACACCAAGAAGAAGCCCATGGACGACCCGGCCTTCCGCAAGGCGCTGGCCACGTCCGTGGACGTCAAGAAGATCGTCGAGGGCGTCTACGGCAACCTGGTCAAGCCGTCCAGCCCGACGGGCCTGCTGCCGCAGTGGGACCAGTTCGTGGACCAGGCCGTGGTCGGCTCCGACGGCTTCACCTTCGACACGGCGGCGGCCAAGAAGGCGCTGGCCGACGCCGGCTACAAGGACTCCGACGGCGACGGGCTGGTGGAGAACAAGGACGGCTCGAAGATCAGCCTGACCATCGAGGTGCCCGCCGGCTGGACCGACTGGATGGAGGCGGCCCGCGTCATCTCCAGCAGCGCCAAGGCGGCCGGGATCGACGTCAACCCCGAGTTCCCCGACTTCAACGCGCTCGTGCAGAAGCGCGGCGAGGGCAAGTTCGACCTGGTGGTCAACAACGAGCGGCAGCTGTCCAGCAGCCCGTGGACCTACTACGACTACATCTTCCAGCTCCCGATCAGGAAGCAGCAGAACACCGTCAACTTCGGGCGGTACGAGAACAAGAAGGCCTGGGAGCTCGTCCAGCAGCTCGACCAGGTCAAGACCGACGACATCGAGGGCATGAAGAAGGTCATCTCCGAGCTGCAGAAGATCCACCTGCAGGAGATGCCGATCATCCCGCTCTGGTACAACGGCCTGTGGTCCCAGTCCAGCACCAGCGTGTGGAAGAACTGGCCGTCGTCGGCCGCGGGCACGCCCAAGTCGGCGCCCGTCATGTGGCGCAACTGGCTTGAGCTGGGCGGTTTCGAGACGCTCACCCAGCTCCAGCCGGCGGCCGGCTGACCGGATGATCGTGCCCCCTCCGCCCTCCCACCGGGCGGAGGGGGCCGCTTGGGAGAGCTCACGTGCGCCAATACTTCGGCAGGAAACTGCTCATCTACGGCCTGACCTTCGTGGTCGCCGTCACGGTCAACTGGATGATCCCGCGCTTCATGCCCGGCGACCCGGTCGCGAGCATGCTGGCCAGGGCCCGCGTGTCGCAGCCGGCGGCCGTCGAGGCGATGCGGGCGTACTACACCAACCTGTTCGGCTTCGACCAGCCGATCTGGCAGCAGTACCTGAACTTCTGGGGCGCCCTGTTCCAGGGGGACTTCGGCATCAGCATCTGGGTGTTCCCGACCCCGGTGGCCGACGTCATCCTCGGCGCGGTGCCGTACACGCTGGCGTTGATGATCCCGGCGGTGCTGCTGAGCTACTGGATCGGCAACCGGCTCGGCGCGTTCGCGGCCCGGCGCAAGCTGCTGGACAACACCGTCCTGCCGGTCGGCTACATCCTGACGGCGATGCCGTACATGTGGCTGGCCGTGATCCTGGCCTGGGGGCTGGGCGTGACGGCGGGCTGGTTCCCGGTGGCCGGCGGCTACAGCTTCGCGCTGCAGCCGAGCTGGAGCTGGAGCTTCCTGGTCAACCTGCTGCACCACTGGACGCTGCCGTTCCTGTCGCTGTTCCTGGTCGCGCTCGGCGGCTGGGCGATCGGCATGCGCAACATGATCATCTATGAGCTGGAGTCGGACTACTCCAACTACCTGGCGGCGCTGGGCGCGCCCACGCGGCTGATCCGCCGCTACGCCTTCAGGAACGCGATCCTGCCCCAGATCACCGGCCTGGCGCTGCAACTGGGCGTGCTGGTGGCGGGCGCGCTGGTCACCGAGATCGTGTTCTCCTATCCGGGGCTCGGCAGCCTGATCCTCAAGGCCATCCAGAACCAGGACTTCTTCCTGCTCCAGGGCACGTTCATGTTCATCGTGATCGGGGTGCTGCTGGCCAACTTCATCATCGACATCGTCTACGTGATCGTCGATCCCCGGACGCGAGCGGGAATGGCGGGTGCCCAGGCATGACCACGACCACGACCCTCCCCGCGGAAGAGCGGGTGGTGCGCCGCGAGGCGCTGTACTTCGCGGTGCGCAACACCAAGCTGCTCATCGGCTTCGGGATCGTGCTGGTGCTGCTGCTCACCGGGCTGCTCGGGCCGCTGCTGCTGGGCGGCGAGTCGCCCAACGAGTACGTGGCCGGGCCCATGCTGCCGCCCTCGGGCGAGCACTGGTTCGGCACCACCACGTTCGGCCAGGACGTGTTCACCCAGTTCGTGTACGGGCTGCGCACGACGTTCCTGGCCGGGGCGATGGGCGGCGGGATCGCGGCCGTGATCGCGATGGCGATCGGGTTCGTCGCGGGCTACCGGGGCGGCCTGGTGGACGAGATCCTCAACATGCTCACGAACGTCGTGCTCGTCATCCCGACGCTGGCCGTGCTGCTCATCATCAACGCCTACCTGGGCATCCGGAGCGTGGGCCTGCAGGCGCTGTTCATCGGCCTGACCTCCTGGCCGTGGGCGGCGCGGGCGATCCGGGCGCAGACGTTCTCGCTGCGCAGCCGCGACTTCGTGGACCTGGCCAGGCTGAGCGGCGTGAGCACCCGGAGGATCATCACCCGGGAGATCGCGCCGAACATGAGCTCCTACCTGTTCATGACCTTCATCCTGCTGTTCGGCGGCTCGATCCTGATCGCGGCCTCGCTCGACTTCATCGGCCTCGGCCCGACGGAAGGCGTCTCGCTCGGCCTGATGCTGCAGAACGCCACCCAGTGGAGCGCGCTCCAGCTCGGCCTGTGGTGGTGGTTCGTCCCGCCGGGCGCGGCCATCACGGCCGTCGTGGGCGCCCTGTACGTGGCCAACGTGGGCCTTGACGAGGTCTTCAACCCGAAACTGAGGGAGACATGAGTCTGCGGGTCAATGACCTGAGGGTGCACTACCGCACGCTCAGGGGCGAGGTGAAGGCGCTCGACGGCGTCTCCTTCACGATGGCGGACGGCGAGATCCTGGGCCTGGCGGGCGAGTCCGGCTGCGGCAAGACCACGCTGGGCAAGAGCCTGATCCGGATGGACGGCCGGATGCGCCACGCGGGCGGCACCGTCGAGCTCGACGGGCGCGACCTGCCCATCGGGGACGACAAGGCGATGATCGCCTTCCGCTTCCACGAGGTGTCGCTCATCCCGCAGTACTCGATGAGCGCCATGAACCCGACCCGCAGGATCGGCAGGATGGTCGCCGAGCTGCTGCGCTCGCGCGGGGTCCCGCTCGACGTCAAGGAGCTGGAGAGCCGGCTCGACCTGGTGGGCCTGCCGCGCGAGGTGCTCAACCGCTATCCGATCGAGCTGTCCGGCGGCATGAAGCAGCGCATGGTGATGGTCATCTCCACGCTGCTCGACCCGTCGCTGCTGATCGCCGACGAGATCACCTCGGCGCTGGACGTGTCGACCCAGCAGGCGGTGGCCAAGGCGCTGCTCGGCTTCCGGGAGAGCGGCTACGTCAAGAGCATGATCTTCATCACTCACGATCTGGCGCTGACCTCGCACATCGCCGACACGATCATGGTGATGTACGCGGGCAGGCTGGCCGAGAAGGCGCCGTCAAACAAGCTCACCAAGGCCCCGCGGCACCCGTACACCCGCCTGCTGATCAACTCGCTGCCCGAGATCGGCGTGCGGCACCAGGACCGCATGCTGAAGGGCATCCCGGGCAGCCCGCCGTCGCTGCTCGACCCGCCCAGGGGCTGCCGGTTCCGCGACCGGTGCCCGATGGCGGGCGAGGAGTGCGCCGAGGACCCGCCGCCGGTCGAGATCGAGCCCAATCACTTCGTCGCGTGCTGGAAGGCCTGATGCTGAAAGTCGACAACGTCACGAAGGTGTACAAGGTCGGCACCTTCGGCGGCAAGACCATGACCGCCGTGGACGCGGTGAGCTTCGACGTGCGGCCCGGCGAGGTCGTCTCGCTCATCGGCGAGAGCGGCAGCGGCAAGAGCACGCTCGGCAAGATGATCCTGGGCCTGGTCCCGATCACCAGCGGGTCGATCACCGTGGACGGCGTCGCGGTCAAACCGGGCAAGGAGTACTACCGGTCGGTCCAGGGCGTCTTCCAGGACCCGTTCAGCTGCTACAACCCGGTCTTCAAGGCCGACCGGGTGTTCCAGCTGATCAAGGAGAGCTACTACCCGGCGGTCCCCGCGGCGGAGTGGACGGAACGGGTCCGCTCGGCCATCCGGGACGTCCGGCTCAACCCGGACGAGGTGCTCGGCAAGTTCCCGCACCAGCTCAGCGGCGGCCAGTTGCAGCGGCTGCTCATCGCGCGGGCGCTGCTGCTCGACCTCAAGCTGCTGATCGCCGACGAGATCACCAGCATGCTCGACGCCTCCACCCGCATCGACGTGCTCAACCTGCTGGCCGAGCTCAAGGCCCGCGGTCTCGGCGTGCTGTACGTGACGCACGACCTGTCGCTCGGGCACTACCTGGCCGAGCGGACGGTCGTGCTGCGGCACGGCACGGTGGTGGAGATGGGCGTGACGGCCAAGGTCTTCGACGACCCGCTGCACCCCTACACCAGGCAACTCCTGTCGGCCGTCCCCCGGCTGCACGCCCCGTGGGAGGAGGCCGCGCCGGTCGGCTCGTGCCTCTACCACGAGCGCGGCGGCACCGGCGGGCTGCTGGAGGCCGACCCCGGGCACTTCGTGGCATGTGCCCAGCTCAGCAACTGCTAAGGAGATCTACTTGAGCTCGTACCGACCGTTGCACGACGGCTGGACCGTTTCGGCTGTCTCGCAGGACGTCGGGGTGAAGGACGTGCCCGCGAGCGTGCCCGGCTGCGTGCACACCGACCTGCTGGCCGCCGGCCTCATCGACGACCCGTACCTGGACGACAACGAGAACCGGCTGAGCTGGATCGGCGACGCCGGCTGGGCGTACACGACCACGTTCACCTGGTCGGGCGACGAGCACGAGCGCACCGACCTGGTGTGCGACGGCCTGGACACGGTGGCGACCGTCACGCTCAACGGCGTGGTCGTCGGCAGCACCGCCAATCAGCACCGCTCCTACCGCTTCCCGGTGCGTCACCTGCTGCGCGAGGGCGCCAACACGCTCACCGTGACCTTCGACTCGGCCGTCGCGTACGCCGAGGCGCACAAGGAACGGCTCGGCTTCCGGCCGGGCGCGTACGCGGCGCCGTACCCGTTCGTCCGCAAGATGGCCTGCAACTTCGGCTGGGACTGGGGGCCCGCGCTGGTCACGGCCGGCATCTGGCGGCCGATCGGGCTGGAGAGCTGGAGCGGCGCCCGGCTGGCCGAGGTCCGCCCGCAGGTCCGGATGGACGGCCCGGCGGGCGTGGTGGACGTGCGCGTCCGCGTCGAGCGCGCCACCGAGGCGCCGCTCACGCTCGCCGCCGACGTGGCGGGCGTCAGCGTGGAGGTGCCGCTCGCCACCGGGCAGCGCACCGCCGTCGTCTCCCTGTCCGTGCCCGAGCCGCTGCTGTGGTGGCCTCGCGGGTACGGGGAGCCGAACCGGTACGAGCTGACCGTGCGCCTCGGGGACGCCCGCTGGCAGCGGAAGATCGGCTTCCGGACGGTCGAGCTGGAGCGGGACGCGTTCCGGCTGACGGTCAACGGTGAGCCGGTGTTCGTCCGGGGGGTCAACTGGATCCCCGACGACTGCTTCCCGTCCCGCGTCACCCGCGAGCGCCTGGCCGGGCGGTTCGGCCAGGCCGTGGACGCCGGCGTCAACCTGTTGCGGGTGTGGGGCGGCGGGCTGTACGAGAGCGAGGACTTCTACGACCTGGCCGGCGAGCTCGGGCTGATGGTGTGGCAGGACTTCCCGTTCGCCTGCGCCAGTTACCCGGAGGAGGAGCCGTTCCGCTCCGAGGTGGCGGCCGAGGCCCGCGAACAGGTCGTCCGCCTCGCCCCGCACCCGAGTCTCATGCTGTGGTGCGGCAACAACGAGAACCTGGAAGGGTTCGCCGACTGGTCCTGGCAGGAGCCGCTGGAGGGCCGGAGCTGGGGCGGCGGCTTCTACCACGACCTGCTGCCGTCGATCGTGGCCGAGCTCGACCCGGCGCGCCCGTACATCCCCGGCAGCCCGTTCTCGGCCGATCCGGCCCGGCACCCGCTGGACCCGTCGAGCGGCACCATCCACATCTGGGACGTGTGGAACCGCGAGGACTACACCCGCTACGCCGCCTACACGCCGCGTTTCGTCGCCGAGTTCGGCTTCCAGGGCCCGCCCGCGTACGCGACGCTGCGCCGCGCCGTCTCCGGCGAGCTGGCCGCCGACGCGCCGCTGGTGCTGCACCACCAGAAGGCCGACGACGGCAACGCCAAGCTGCTGCGCGGCCTCGGCGACCATCTGCCCCGGCCCGGCTCGTTCGACGACTGGCACTACCTGACCCAGCTCAACCAGGCCAGGGCCATGACGTTCGGCATCGAGCGCTTCCGCTCGCTCGCGCCGCACTGCATGGGCACGATCGTGTGGCAGCTCAACGACTGCTGGCCCGTCACCTCGTGGGCCGCCGTCGACGGCGACGGCCGCCGCAAGCCACTCTGGTACGCGCTCCGCCGCGTCTACGCCGACCGGCTGCTCAGCGTGCAGGGGGACGAGGTGGCGGTGGTCAACGACGCCGACACGGCGTGGCGCGGCGAGCTGCTGCTGGTGCGCCGGACCCTCGGCGGCGAACCGCTGGCCAAGGAGGCCGTCCAGGTGGAGGTCGCACCGCGCTCGGTCGCCCGGCCGGCCCTGCCGGCGGCCCTCGTGACCCCGGAAGACCCGTCGGGCGAGCTGCTCACGGTCTCACTCGGCGACCGGCGCACGGTCGCCTTCTTCGCCGAGGACCCGGCCGTGGCCTTCCCCCCGGCGGCCTACGACGCGAGCGCCGAGCGGGTGGAGGGCGGCTATCGGGTCACCGTCACCGCCCGCACGGTCCTGCGTGACCTGGCGCTCTTCCCCGACCGCCTCGACCCGGCCGCGTCGGTGGACGACCTGCTCGTCACCCTCCTGCCGGGCGAGACGGCGACGTTCCACGTGACCACGACCGAGTCCCTGGACACGGAGGCGCTGACCTCGCCCCCGGTCCTGCGCTGCGTCAACGAACACGCCACGGCGCTACGACGCTGACGGCCCGGCGGCCTCCCGCTGGACGAGCTCGTTCACGGTGCGCCCGACTCGTTCGAGGTCGGCTCCGAGCTTGACCAGCGCCTGGGCCCCCGCGTTCGCACCGTCGCGGACGAGGCCGAGCAGGAGGTGCTCGGTGCCGACATGGTCGAGGCCGCGCTGCACGGACTCCTGGTGCGCCGTCTGGAGGACCTGGTTGGCCGACGCGGTGAACGGCAGGTAGCCCGGCGTAGGCGCCTGGCCCCGGCCCCTGCTCTCCTCGACCTGGCGGCGCACATCCTCAAGGGTGAGGCCCAGGCCCTTGAGTACATGGGCCCCCACGCCCTCGTCCTCACGGATCAGGCCGAGGAGAAGGTGCTCGCCGCCGATGGAGTCGTGGTTGAGCATCCTGGCCTCCTCCTGGGACAGGGTGAGGACACGCCGCGCTCGTCCGGTGAACTTCTCGAACATCCCGCCACTCCTCGCAGGTGGTAAGTCACCCGGGTAGATCCGGTTTCGTCGTTGAGCATGCTAGTGCGGGTGCGGGCAGGGCCTCAGCTGTAGATCACCGACAGGAAGCGGACCAGGACGGCCTCCCGGACGGGCGCAGGGAGGGCGTCCAGGACGGTGTTGACCACGGCCATGCGCGGCTGCCCGGCGCCGGGCCGCAGGTCGACGCCGACGGAGGCGGCCAGCTCGGCGAAGGTGGCGTCGTCCAGGGCGTCCAGGTCGAGGCCGGCGATCAGGTCGACCAGCCCGTCGGGCAGGGCGGCCGGGCCCAGGCGGCGGGCGGCCGCGGCCGACTCGGCGATCACCTCCAGCATGGCGTCCACCCCGGCGAGCGTCACGCCGGTGACCGTGATGTGCAGGTTGGCCGGGATGCCCGCGTAGGAGAGCTGCGGCTGCAGGAACCAGCCGCGCGCCCGCGCCTCGTCGGCCAGGACGAACACGTCCACGCCGTCGCCGGCAAAGGCCACCAGCGTGGACTCCGGCTCGCCCAGCACCCGCAGCCCGTCGATCCCGGCCAGCCCCTTGCGCAGCCGGGCCGCCGCCTCCAGCGTGGCCCGGCCCAGCTCCAGGTAGCCCTCCCGGCCGATCGCCTGAAGGGTGGCCCACGCGCCGCCGAGCGGGCCGGCCGTGCGCGAGCTCTGCACGGTGGCGTTGATGATCGTGTAGCCGGGCCAGGCGGCCGACGCGAAGTACGCCTTGCGGCGCAGCGCCGGGTCGGCGAACAGCACCACCGACGCCCCCTTCGGCGCGTACCCGAACTTGTGCAGGTCGCACGATATCGACGTCACGCCCGGCACCGTCAGGTCGAACGGCGGCACGTCCGCCCCCGCCTCCCGCAGCCAGGGCAGCAGCCAGCCGCCCACGCACGCGTCCACGTGGCAGCGCACCCCGGCGGCGGCCGCGACGGCGGCGACCTCCTCCACCGGGTCGATCACCCCCTGCGGATAGGACGGCGCCGACACGACGACCAGCACGGTGTCCGCGTCGAGGGCGTCCGCCACCGCCCGGACGGGCACCTTGTACGTGTCGAGGTTCACCGGCACCGGCCGGACCTCCAGCCCCAGGTAGTGGGCCGCCTTGTGGAAGGCGGGGTGCGCGGTGACGGGCACCACCAGGTTGGGCCGCTCCCGCCCGGCGGCGTCGCGGGCGGCCTTCACCGCCAGCATGATCGACTCGGTGCCGCCGCTGGTGAAGATGCCGTGGCCGCCGCCGAGCAGGTCCGCGACCGCGCCCACGACCTGCTTCTCCATCTCCACGATGCTCGGGAAGGCCGTCGGGTCGAGGCTGTTGACCTCCAGCATCTCGACGTAGCCTCGCGCCGCCGCCTCGTGCACCTCGGGCCGCCCGGTGTCGTACACGTACGACGTCACCTGGCCGCCGCGCACCGGCAGGTCGTGCTCCCTGAGCGTGGCCAGTTCGGCCAGCAGGTCCTCGGGCGTGCGCCCGGCAGCGGGCAGGTTCACAGCATCTCCTTGGGTCGGGCGAGCCGCCCGTAGCGGGCGATGAACGGCAGGCTGAGCATCATGAGCACGGCGGGCAGCGCGGTGAAGCCGAGCAGCAGCCCGGTCAGCGCGGCCGGTTCCTGGGCGACGGGCGCCTCGGCCGGAGCGGAGGCGAACCCCGACAGCGTCAGCACGAGCGCGAACAGCCCGGGGCCGAGCGCCAGCCCGGCGGTCTCACCCGCCGTCCACAGCCCGGTGAACGCGCCGGCCTGCGCGTGGCCCGTACGGGCGCTGTCGGCGTGCACGGTGTCGGGCAGCATGGCCAGCGGCAGGAGCTGCAGCGCGGCGTAGCAGACGCCGCCGGCCGCGACCAGCGCCAGCGTCGCGACGAGCGAGCGGGCCTGGACGGCGGGCACCAGCCCGAGCGCCACCAGCCCGAAGCCGACCGTGGCCACCAGGTAGCAGCGCACCGAGCCGTGCCGGTGCGCCAGCCGGGCCCACACCGGCACCGCCGCCATGCTGGGCGCGACCAGGCAGACGAACAGCACCGTCGTCAGCCCGTAGTCGCCCAGCCGGTAGGAGGCGACGTACGGCGCGCCGGCGAGCATCACGGCCACGCCGAGCGCCTGGATGACGAACGCGGCCAGGAGCGCGAAGAAGGGCGCGTTGCCGCGCGCCAGCCGGAAGGCGGCCACCACGCCGAGCGGCCGCGGGCCGGGCCGCGACTCCACCCAGCGGGTCGACAGCGTCGCGGTGACCAGCGCGAGCGCCATCACCGCGCCCACGGTGACGCCCATGACCGCGTAGCCGGGCCGGCCGCCGCCGGCCAGGTCGACCACGGCGGGGGCCAGCCCGCCCGCCACCAGGATGCCGACGGTCAGGCAGACCACCCGCCAGGACATGATCCGGGTCCGCTCTGCGGGAGAGGCCGACATCTCGGCGGGCAGCGCCACGTACGGCACCTGGAAGCACGCGAACGCGGAGGCCGCCAGCAGGAACGCGCCGCCCGCCCACAGCCACCCCGGCGCGTCGCCGGGCACCGCGAACATCAGCGCGAACGTCACCGGCAGCGCCGCCGAGCCCACCAGCAGCAGCCGGGTCCGCCGCCCGGTCCGCACGGCCTCGCGGTCGCTGGCCGCGCCGACCAGCGGGTTGAGCAGCACGTCCCAGATCTTCGGCGTCACCAGCACCGCCCCCGCCACGGCGGCGGGCACGCCCAGCATGTCGGTCAGGTAGTAGAGCAGCAGGAGCCCCGGCACGGCGGAGAAGACGCCGGTGCCGACCGAGCCCGCGCCGTAGCCGAGCAGCCGCCCCCGCCCGAGCCGTTCGGCCGTCGTCACGGGGCCTCACCCGGCAGGCCGAGCGTGCGGTGCAGCGACAGGTGCAGGTGGGCGCGGAAGCGGCGCAGCGCCTCCCGGTCGCCCGCGCCCCGGCGGCGGCCGTCGGCGTCGAGCACCCCGCCCTTGGCGAACCCGTGCACGCACCAGACCACCGACCACAGCGCGTACTCCAGGTCGAGGCCGGGGTCGATGATCCGCGACTCGACCGAGGGACGCAGCGCCGAGGCCACCGCGCCGACCAGCGGCCGGACGTAGCGCCGCTCCAGCTCGTTGACGTCGCCCGCGTCGGACAGCCAGCGGTGCATCCACAACGCGGGCACCTCGGGGTGCTCCACGCAGAAGTCGAGGTAGGCGTCGATCAGCCCGTGGATGGCGGCCACCGGGTCGTCGCCGGGCAGGCCGGCCAGCGCCGTCTCCAGCGCCTCCCGCTCGGCCAGATGCGCGTGCTCCATCACCGCCAGGTAGAGCTCCCGTTTGCCGCCCACGTGGTAGTTGACGGTGGCGATGTTGAGCCCGGCCGCCTCGGCGATCCGCCGGGTGGACGCGCCCTCGTACCCGTGGGCCGCGAAGAGCTCGGTCGCGACCTTGAGGATCGTCTCCGTTGCGGTCATGGCCGCCAACCTATCAATCGATTGATGGAGAAAACAGGGCGCTGAAACCGGTTCCCTCCTGTTAGCGTTATCGGCATGGGGGGTGGCGGCATGGCCGGGAAATCGGACGATCGCAGCACGCGCACCAGGCCGGCGGTGCTCGGCGATGTCGCGGCACTGGCAGGGGTCTCGGCGATGACGGTCTCCCGGGTGCTCAACGCGCCCGACAGGGTGCGCGCCGAGACACGTGAGCGGGTGCTCGCCGCCGTGCGCGAGCTCGACTACTGGCCCAACTCGGCGGCGCGCCAGCTCGTCACGGGCCGGTCCGGGGTGCTCGGCGTGATCAGCATCGACACCACGCTCTACGGCCCCGCGTCCACGCTCTACTGCATCGAGCAGACCGCCCGGCTGAGCGGCTACAGCGTGAGCATCGCCAGCCTGAGCCTGCTGAGCCGGCGCTCCATCGAGGAGGCCGTGCACCGGCTGCGCTCGCAGTCGGTCGACGGGGTCGTCATCCTCGCGCCGCACGAGTCGGCAGCCGACGGGCTCCGCCACCTGCCGCCCGACCTGCCCGTGGTGGCGGTCGACGCGGGGGAGGACATCCCGGTCCCGGTGGTCACCGTCGACCAGCGCGCAGGCGCCGAGCACGCCACCCGCCACCTGCTCGGCCTCGGCCACGAGACCGTCCGGCACCTGGGCGGGCCGGTCAACTGGCTGGACGCCAACTACCGGGTCGACGGCTGGCAGGGGGTGCTGGAGGAGCACGACCGGCCGGTGCACGAGCCGCTGCGCGGTGACTGGTCCCCGCGCTCCGGCTACGAGCTGGGCCGGCAGCTGGCCGCGGACCCCACGGTGACGGCCGTGTTCGTGGGCAACGACCAGATGGCGCTCGGCATGCTCCGGGCGCTGCGCGAGGCCGGCCGGCGGGTGCCCGAGGACGTGAGCGTCGTCGGCTTCGACGACGTGCCGGAGTCGGCCTACTATTCGCCCCCGCTGACCACCGTGCGCCAGGACTTCGGCGAGGTCGGCAGGCACGCATTCCATCTGCTGCTGGACCGCATGGCGGGCAAGGGCGAAGAGGCGCGGCGGCTGGTCGAGCCGGAGCTCGTCGTCCGGGAGAGCACCGCGCCCCCGCCCCGCTAGGCCAGGTGGATCACGTTCCACGACACCGGCGGCAGCAGCACGCGCATCGGGTCGTGCTCGACGTCGGTGTTGGCGCGGGGGGCGATCCGGTCAGGGGCGTCGGCGGTGTTGCGCGCGTACACGTCGGTGTCGGTCAGCGTGGTCGCGGCGGTGATGCGGGCGCCGGCCAGCGCGCGGGCGTCGATCTCCAGTGACAGCGGCGCGTCCGTCGAGCGGTTGACCGCGAACAGCGTCACGCCCTCGTCCGAGCGGGTGGCCACCGCGTGCAGCAGCGGCACCTCGCCGTACTCGGCCGTCTCGTAGAGCGGCGAGACCGGCTCGACCCGCAGCACGTCGCCGATCGCGTACCGGGACGCCTGGGCGAACGGGTGGAAGGTGGTCTGCCGCCAGGCCCGGCCGCCCGGCTCGGTCATGATCGGCGCGATCACGTTGACGAGCTGGGCCAGGGAGGCCGCCGTCACCCGGTCGCTGTTGCGCAGCAGGGTGATGAGCAGCCCGCCGAACGCCACCGCGTCGGCCAGGTGGTAGTGGTCCTCCAGCAGCGGAGGCGCCACCGGCCAGTCGTTCGGCGTCTCGGCGGACTGGAAGCGGGACAGGTACCAGACGTTCCACTCGTCGAAGGAGATGTCGATCTTCTTGCGGGACTTGAGCCGGGCCCCGACATGGTCGGCGGTGGCGACGACCGAGCGGATGAAGTACTCCATGTCGGTCGAGCAGGCCAGGAAGCTGCCCAGGTCGCCGTTCTTCTCCTCGTAGTAGGCATGGCAGGAGATGTAGTCGACCACGTCGTACGTCTCCTCCAGCACGGTCGCCTCCCACGCGCCGAACGTGGGCATCGACGAGCCGGAGCTGCCGCAGGCGACGAGCTCCAGGTCGCGGTCCATCGTGCGCATCGCGCGGGCGGTCTCGGCGGCCAGCCGGCCGTACTCGCGGGCGGTCTTGTGGCCGGTCTGCCAGGGGCCGTCCATCTCGTTGCCCAGGCACCACATGCGGATGCCGTGCGGTTCCTTGGCGCCGTTGGCGATCCGCAGGTCGGACAGCGCGGTGCCGGACGGGTGGTTGCAGTATTCGAGCAGGTCGAGCGCCTCGGCGATGCCGCGGGTGCCGAGGTTGACGGCCATCATCGGCTCCACGCCGGCCTTGCGGCACCAGCGCATGAACTCGTCGACGCCGACCTCGTTCGTCTCGGTGCTGTGCCAGGCCAGGTCGAGCCGGCGGGGGCGCCCGGACTTCGGCCCGATGCCGTCCTCCCAGCGGTAGCCGGAGACGAAGTTGCCGCCGGGGTAGCGGACGGTGGAGACGCCGAGCTCCCGGGTCAGGTCGAGGACGTCGCGCCGGAATCCGTCGTCGTCGGCGCCGGGGTGGCCGGGCTCGTAGATGCCCTCGTAGACGCACCGGCCCAGGTGCTCGACGAAGGTGCCGAAGGTGCGGCGGCGCACGGGTGCCACCCGGAACGCGGGGTCGATCGTCAGGTGTGCCGTCTGCACGTGGCTGCTCCTCAATGCTGGGTTCCAGGAGATTGTTAGCGTTATCAGTTCGCGAGGTCAAGGGTGTGGAAAGCGGTTGCAGGCCAGGTCTTGACACTGGCGTTGTTATCGCTAACACTCGGTGGCCACCCGATGTTAGCGAGAACATGGCCAATCGATCAGCTCGGTGAGAAGAGGCCACTGTGCAAGGTCCACCCCCCACGATCAGCCGCCGGAACCTCCTCGGCGGGAGTCTCGCCCTCCTCGGCGCCGGCGCGGCAGGCTGCGCCATCCCCGTAGGGCTCGGCTCGTCACAGACGCGCGTGAAGTACTGGCACTTCCTGGGCGCCAGCGACGGCATCATCATGAACCAGATGGTCGGCGCGTTCGCCAAGGAGCACGCGGACATCTTCATCGAGGAGAACGTGCTCGCCTGGGGCGAGCCGTACTACACGAAGGTCGCCATGGCGGGCGCGGGTGGCCGCTCACCCGACCTGGCCACCTTCCACCTGGCCCGGCTGGCCGGCATCGGCGCCGGCCAGCTCCTCGACCCGATCAACGTGGACCTGCTGGCCGAGGCGGGATTGCGGGGGGCCGACTTCAGTCCGCCCATCTGGCAGCGCGCCCACTACAACGGCACCCTATACGCGGTGCCGTTCGACGCGCACCCGATGGTGCAGTACTACAACACCGACATCTGCGCCAAGGCCGGCCTGCTCGGCGCGGACGGCAAGCTGCGCGCCACCACCGGCCCCGACGAGCTGCTGGCGGCGCTGCGCAAGGCGAAGGACGCGATGGGCGGCGAGCCGCCGCTGGCCTTCGACGCCCTCGGCCTCGGCACCGTCGGGCCCTGGCGCGTGTGGTGGTCGCTCTACCCGCAGAGCGGCGGCACGCTGCTGTCGGAGGACGGCAGCCGGATCACCATCGACGACGCCAAGGCACTGGCCGCGCTGCGGTTCATGCGCACGCTCGGCGAGGAAGGGCTCTGCGACCCGACCACCGACTACGGGGCGTCGGTCGCCAAGTTCACCAACAACCAGGCGGCCTTCCTGTGGAACGGCGACTGGGAGACCACCGGCCTCAAGGACCGCGGGACGCCGTTCAGCATGGCGCGCTTCCCCAGCGTGTTCGGCACCGGGGCGGCGCAGGCCGACTGCCACGTGTTCGTGCTGCCGCACCAGCGCAACCGCGACCCGGAGGTGGAGCGGGCCACGTACCGGTTCATCGCCTACCTGGTCAAGAACAGCGCCGACTGGGCCGTGGCCGGGCATGTGCCCGCCTACCTGCCCGCGCTGCAGGAGCCCGAGTACCTGGCGTTGCAGCCGCAGTCGGAGTACCGCTCGGTCATCACCGACGTCGCCCTCGACCCGCAGGTCTGGTACACCGGCTCGGCCTCGCGGCTGTGGATCGAGTTCGGCGAGGCGTTCTCCCCCGTCATCAGCGGGGAGCGCACCCCGGAGGAAGGGCTGGCCAACGCCAAGGCCGCGCTGACCCGGCTGATGTCCGCCCCGAACCCCTTCCCCGTCCAGGAGCGATGATGACGACCACCGTCGCCGCCCCCGTCGCCAGCGGCGCCCCCGCCGCCAAGGCCAAGGTCCACCGGAGCTGGACGCAGCACGGGCTGCTGTTCGTCGCCCCCTTCCTGCTCGTCTACGTGGCCTTCCTGGTCTGGCCGACGCTGCTCGGCCTGCGGATGAGCTTCTCCAGCGTCAACATCGCCGGCACCAACGACCGGATGGTCGGGTTCGCGAACTACGCCGAGGCGTTCGGCGACCCCCGCATGTGGCGCTCGCTGTGGAACACGCTGGTCTTCACCGCGCTGAGCACCGTCCCGCTGGTGCTGCTCGGCCTGCTGTTCGCGCTGCTCGTGCACAACCTGCGGTTCATGCAGTGGCTGTGGCGGCTGTCGTTCTTCGGGCCGTTCCTGCTGCCGTCGGCAGTGGTGGCCGTGCTGTGGCTGCAGATGATCTACCCGCCCGAGTACGGCCTGATCAACGGCACCCTGGGCACCGACGTGCTGTGGCTCGGCGACCCCGGCGTGGCCATGTGGTCGATGGTGCTGACGACCGTCTGGTGGACGGTCGGCTTCAACTTCCTGCTCTACCTGGCCGCGCTGCAGTCGATCCCGCAGCACCTGTACGAGGCCGCCGCCATCGACGGGGCGACCGGCTGGGACAAGCTCCGCTCCATCACACTGCCGATGCTCAGCCGTACCACCGCGCTCATCGTGGTGCTGCAACTGCTGGCCTCGCTGAAGGTCTTCGACCAGATCTACCTGATGACCGGCGGCGGGCCGGAGGACTCCACCCGGCCGATCATCGAGTACGCCTACGACGTCGGCTTCACCGGCTACCGCATCGGTTACGCCTCGGCCGTCTCCTACATCCTCTTCGTCATCATCGTCGTCGTATCCCTGGTGCAGCTCCGGCTGTTCCGCAAGCGCGAGGAGGTCGCGTCATGACCAAGCGGTTCAGCCCGAGCCAGCTCGTCCTGCTGGCCGTCGCGCTCGTGCTGGCGGCCATCTGGATCGCGCCGATCGCCTGGGGGCTGGCGACCTCGCTCAAGCCGGAGTCGGAGACCACGGTCATCCCACTGCAGTGGTTCGGCAGCGAGATCACGTTCGACGCCTACGCGCTGGTGCTGGGTACCGGCGGCATCGTCAAGTGGGCGATCAACTCGGCGGTCACCTCGATCATCGTCACGTTCCTGACCGTGCTGCTGTCCGCGATGGCCGCCTACGGGTTCGCGCGCACGCAGTTCAAGGGGCAGCGGGCGCTGCTGGGGCTGATCCTGGCCGGGATCATGGTGCCGCCGCAGGTGCTGATCGCGCCGCTGTTCGCCGAGATGGTCGCGCTCGGGCTGGTCGACACCTGGTGGGCGATCATCCTGCCGCAGGTGGCGGCGCCGCTGATCGTCTTCATCCTGTTCAAGTTCTTCCAGGACGTGCCGCCCGAGCTGGAGCAGGCCGCGTTCGTGGACGGGGCGGGGCGGTGGCGGGTGTTCTTCCAGATCGTGCTGCCGCTGTCGCGGCCCGTGCTGGCCGCGGTGTCGATCTTCACGTTCATCAACACGTGGAACAACTTCCTGTGGCCGTTCCTGGTCTCCACCGACCCGAACACGATGACGCTGCCGGTCGGCCTGGCCAACGTCGTGCAGGGCACGTTCGGTCTGAGGTACGCGCAGATCATGGCCTCGGTGATGCTCGCCGGGCTGCCGCTCCTCGTGGTGTTCGTCCTGTTTCAACGGCAGATCGTCCGTGGCGTCGCGCACACAGGTCTTGCCGGACAGTAGCGAAGTTGTCACTTCCCCGGGACACCCGGGGGTTCAACCTGGCACCCTCCTGTCTTCGTACAGGTTGGGGACGGCATCCTCCGCCCGGTTGAGGAAAGGGACGACATGCTGCGATCAGCTCCGCAGAGCCGCATCCAGTACGCGTGGCCGCTGCCCGGTGACGCCCAGGCCGTGGGCCAGGCCCGATCCGCCGTCCGGGATCTGCTGACCGGGCTCGGCCTGCCCGCCGGGCTCGTCGACGACGCGGTGCTGATGACCAGCGAGCTGGTCACGAACGCGCTGCTGTACGGGGACGCGCCGTACGAGCTGGCCGTGAACGCCGGCCGGAAGGAGATCGTGTGCGTGGTGGTGGACAGCGGCCGGCCGCTGCCCGCCCAGCGCACCCCCGACCTGGACGCCGAGCGGGGGCGCGGCCTGCACATCGTGGCGGCGCTCTCCGACGGCTTCTACGGCTGCCATCCGCAGCGCTACGTCACCAGCCCCGACCGGACGGGCAAGGCCACCTGGTTCGCGCTGCCGCGCGCCTGACCGCCGCCGGAGCGGGCCGCCCCCGACGGGGGACGGCCCGCCCGTGTGTCAGGCCTCGCCGACGAGCAGCCGCCGGCGCACGTCCGCGTACTCCTCGTAGGTAATGCGGCCGTCGCCGTCGGCGTCGGCCTCCTGGAAGGCCGCCGCCAGGTCGTCGCCGGGACGGCTCCACAGCGTGCGGAACTCCTCGGCGGCCAGGGCGCCGTCGCCGTCGCGGTCGGCCAGGTCGAAGGTGGCCCGGAACATCGGCGCGAGCACCTGCGACATCGTGCCGCTGCGCACCATCGACTCGAAGGACCGGACGTACTCCTCCTTGGTGATGTGCTCGTCGTGGTCGAGGTCCATGGACCTGGCGTGGGACTCCCAGGTGCTCAGGTATGCCTCGGCGACCGAGCGGCCGATGGGGCTGTCGACGGTGACGCCGGCGGTCGCGCACCGCCGCTCGGCCAGCGCCAGGTAGTCGTTCCTGGTGAGGGCGCCGTCGCCATCGGTGTCGAGGTCGTTGAAGTTGCGCTCGGCGCACCTGCGGAGCACGTTTCCGTCGTTCACCGCGACTCCTCTCGGAGAGTGATTGATTCACTACTCAGAGTAACTCATACTTGATCAGCTCCCCCCGAAAGCGCCGATGATGGGGAGAACATGAGGCTGTTCATTGGTATGGGAATCGTCCTGGCCGTCGGCCTGGCCGGCGGCCTGACAGCCGAGGTCGCCGCCCCGGCCGCGGCCCGCGCCGACCACGGGCCCCGGCGCTGGACCGACGAGTGGACGGGGGTCAAGGTCACGCCGCGGCGCCCCCGGCAGGACAGCGACGTGCGGGTGCTGGTCCGCTGCCCGTTCGAGGCCAACCGGGCGATCGTGGCGACCAAGCCGTTCAACCCGCCGGGCTCCTTCAAGTTCCGGCGCGAGCTCGGCATCGGGATCGACGACGGGCGCGGCTTCGACACCGAGACGATCGCGTTCGACGCGCTGCGCGGGCCGCGCCGCGTCACGCTGAAGTGCCTCAAGGTCACGATGTACGAGCACCCGCGCCGCCGGAAGGTCGAGCTGCTCAGCCGCTCGCACACGCACATCTTCGTGCGCAGGTTCAGGAAGGGGCGGTTCTAATGACCCGGCCACGGCCGCAACGTCTACATCAGCGCGGACGGCCGGGGGTTCGGCAAGGTCACGAGCGGCTCGTGGGCGCCGGACGCCCGGCGGCGGAGATCACGCCCCGATAGATGCGAATAGTTCGCAATTGCTAGATTAGTGCGAGCTATGCGGCAGGGACGGATTCGCCCGCCCCTGCCGCGCCGTACCAGTCTGGAAGGTCCCCGAGCATGCGCTACTGGCTCGCCGGTCTGCTGCTCCTGGCGGCGGGCTGCTCCGCGGCGCCTGCCCCGCAGCCCCAAGCCGCCGGCAAGCACGTCACGATCGAGAACTGCGGCCGCACCCTCACCTTCGACGAGCCGCCGGCCAAGGTCGTCACCGGCTACCACCCCGCCCTGGAGACGCTGCTCGCGCTCGGCCTCCAGGACAAGGTGGCCGCCCGGACGAACTTCACCGAACTCGGCCCCGACGGCTTCCTGCCGGGCCAGAAGGAGCACTACGCCGCGATCCCGGAGATCTCCGGCACGATCATGCTGCCGCAGAAGGAGATCATGCTGTCGCAGGGCGCCGACTTCGTCCTCGACAACAGCATGGCCAGCTTCGACGCCGCCGGCGGCTACGCCACCGTCGAGGAGCTGGACGCCGCCGGGGCGCCCGTCTACATCATGGGCGGCTGGTGCAGCCCGCAGGAGCAGCTCGAGTTCAAGGTCGAGGACACCCTCACCGACCTGCGCAACCTCGGCAAGATCTTCGGCGTCGAGGAGCGGGCCGACGCCGTCGTCGCCGACCTCCAGGCCAAGCTCGACGACGTCCGCGAACGCGTCAAGGACCTGCCGCCCAAGCGCGTGCTCGCCACCGACGGCGGAGAGGGCCCGGTCAACGCCTACGGCGGCGCCGGGATCATGAACCAGCTCATCACGCTCGCCGGCGGCGTCAACGTGCTGGCCGACATCAAGGCCGACTACACCGAGGTCAGCGTCGAGAAGGTGGCCACCTCCGACCCGGAGGCGCTGCTCGTGCTCGACTACGCCAACCTGCGCGGCGAGAACATGCCCGCCGCCAAGGCCAAGGCCGACCTGGCGTTCGGCATGACCAAGGGCAGCCCGCTCGCCGAGAGCAAGGAGTTCCTGCCGGTCCCGGCCGCGGCCGCGCATCCCGGCTACCGCAACGTCATGGCGGTCTTCGAGATCGCCCGGTACCTGCACCCCGAGGCGTTCAAGGAGTGACGCGCCGCACCGGATTCTCCCTGCTCGTCCTCGGCCTGGTCGCCGCCATCGTGGTGGCCACGCTGCTGTCGGTCGGCATCGGCGCGGTGCCCGTCGGCGTGGCCGAGTGCTGGGGGATCATCGTGAACCATGTGTTCCCCGGCGCCGTCGAGCCGACCTGGACGGCCGCCCAGGAACAGATCGTCTGGACGTACCGGCTGCCGCGCGCGCTGCTCGCCCTGCTGGTGGGAGCCGGGCTCGCGGTCGTCGGCGCGGTGCTGCAGGCGATCGTGCGCAACCCGCTCGCCGACCCGTTCCTGCTCGGCGTCTCCTCCGGGGCCTCCTTCGGCGCCGTCGTCGTGCTCATCGCCGGGCCGACCGTGCTCGGCGGCCTGTCGCTGCCGACCGCCGCCTTCCTCGGCGCGCTGCTCGCCCTCGCCCTCGTGTACGCGCTGGCCCAGCGCGGCGGACGGCTCATCCCGGCCCGGCTGGTGCTGGCCGGGGTCGCGCTGGCCTACCTGTTCCAGGCGCTCTACAGCTTCGTGCTCCAGCAGGCGCAGAGCGGGCGGGCGGCGCAGCAGGTGCTGTTCTGGCTGATGGGCAGCCTCGGCGCAGCCCGCTGGGAGAACCTCCCGCTGCCCGCCGGCGTCATGATCGTCGGCCTCGCGGTGCTCCTCGTGCAACACCGGGGCCTGAACGCGCTGACGGCCGGGGAGGAGACCGCGCTGTCCCTCGGCATCCCGGTGCACCTGTTCAGGGCGCAGCTCTTCGTCATCACGTCGCTGCTGGTCGGCGTCATGGTCGCGGCCACGGGGGCGATCGCGTTCGTCGGCCTCATCGTGCCGCACGTCGCCCGCATGCTCGTCGGCGCCGACCACCGGCGCATGCTGCCCGTGACGGCGCTGCTCGGCGCCGTCTTCCTGCAACTGGTCGACCTGGCCGCGCGGACCATCAGCGCCCCGCAGGAGCTGGCGCTGAGCATCGTGACCGCCGTGTTCGGGGTGCCGTTCTTCCTGTGGCTGCTGCGGAGGCGCGCGTGAAACTCACCGTCGCGGGCGTCCGCGTCGAACTCGACGGCCGTCCCATCGTCCAGGGCGCCGACCTGGAGGTCGGCGAAGGCGAACTCGTCGGCCTCATCGGCCCCAACGGCTGCGGCAAGTCCACCCTGCTCCGCTCCGTCTACCGCGCGCTGCGCCCCACCACCGGCCTCATCGCCGTCGACGGCGACGAACTCGTCCGTCTCCCGTCCCGCGAAGCGGCCAGGCGGGTCGCCGTCGTCCCCCAGGAAACGCCCGACGACCTGGACTTCACCGTCGCCGAAGTGGTTCACATGGGCCGCACCCCGCACAAACGCGCCCTCGACCGCACCACCCGCGACGACGAACGCATCTGCGCCGACGCCCTCACCCGCACCGGCATGGCGCACGCCGCCGACCGGCGGTACGCGGTGCTGTCCGGCGGGGAGAAGCAGCGCGTGCTCATCGCCCGCGCCCTGGCCCAGCGCAGCGGCCTCCTCCTGCTCGACGAGCCCACCTCACACCTGGACATCCGGCACCAGCTCGAAGTCCTGCACCTGGTCCGCGAGCTGGAGGTCAGCACGCTGGCCGTGCTGCACGACCTCAACCAGGCGGCGACGTACTGCGACCGGCTGTACGTGATGTCGGCGGGGCGGATCATCGCCGGCGGGCCGCCCGCCGACGTGCTGACGGCGGAGCTCATCGGGGAGGTGTTCGGCGTGCGGGCCGCACCGGTGCGCCTGAACGGCTCCCTGGGCTTCGTCTTCGACCGCCTCCCCTGACGGCGCCCCTCCGGCCGGCCGCCGGCGCTAGCGTCCGGTGGCCAGGCCGCTCGTGGCGGCGGCGTGGCCGAAGCAGATGCGGGGCATCAGCTCATGGGCGCCCGTCGGCAGAAGCTGGGGCTCGATCGCCGCCTCCGGACCGCTCCCGGGGCCGAGGACGAAGGCGTTGGCGAACGAGGCCGCCAGCCACGGGCCCTGCGGGTCACCGGCCCACATGGCCCACACCTTGCCGCTCTCGCGCCGTACGGGCTTCGCGCCTCTCACCAGCGCGGCCCACGCCCCGCTCCGGTGGCCCAGCGGGTCCCAGCCGCCTGTGTGCTCGCTCTTGTAGATGCGGATCCGCCGGTCGGACTGCTGCTGGACCCAGGTGGCCGCCGCGTCGGCGTACGCCTGGAAGCCCCCGCTGATCCCGTCGACGGCCCACTGCTCCTTCCACACCCGTCTGAAGTCGGCCGCGTCGTCAAGGCCGCGTTCGCGGGGCGAGGCCCACCATTCCGGTGCCGCGTAGTGCGCGTCGGGGATACCGGCGTTCATCAGGGTGTGCAGGCGCGGCACGCTGGCGCTGAACCCGCTGACCACGACCCGGCGGACCACCGGCGCGGGCGCGTGGACGGTCGCCTCCGCGCCCCTCGGGAAGTCGCGGGGCATCCACAGGCAGAGCTCCCGGAGCAGCCGCATCAGCGACGCCGGGGCCTCGAAGAGCTCGAACTGGCTGGACGGGACGATCGGGATCACGATGATCGCGTCCCGTTGCGCGGCGGCCAGCTGGTAGGCGAGGAAATGCTGACTGAGCAGGTGGAAGACGGGGATGTCGAGGAACCGCTGGGTCGCGACGACGTCCAGCGCGCGGCCCCTGGCGGCGAGGAGGCCGTACGGGTAGGGCGGCCGGAACGGGTAGGGGGCCTGCGGCATGGCCAGCCGGTTGTTCGTGTGCGGATGCAGCCAGACGACGAAGTCCAGCGCCGCGGTCTTCGGCTGGTGCAGGCGGTGGGGCACCCACACGCCGATGGCGAAGCGGGGGCCGGTTGCCTGCCCCTCGCCCACCTCCCCGTACTCCACGAGGTGGAAGCGCCCCTCGCGGTCCGGGTCGATCGTGTGGGAGGTGGTGGCGAAGCGCCCCCACCCGGGCGCTTCCGGAGTGTCGGAGAGCAGCGCCGGGCCCGCCAGGCGGAAGCCGCTGATCGTCCGGCTGATGGCCGCCTGCGTTCGGTGCGCCCTTCTGTCCTGGGTGACGAGAGCGGTGCGGTGGTCGAGGTCGAGCGGGACGTAGTTCGGCTCCGTCGGGTTCCGCTTGCGCGCCTGGGCCGCCGCGTTCTTCCGCTCCGCCTCCTCCAGCAGGGGTTTCAGCGCCTGGGCCCGCTGGGTCAGGTCGGCCTCGGGCAGATGGCCCAGCGGGGCCGGCCGGACGCGGCCCAGCGTGGCCGCGATGGTGACCTGCTGTCCGTCGGTGCGGACGCGCCGGGTGGCGTTCGTCCAGCGCCAGCCGGTCTCGCCGGGGTCGCGCACCAGGTTCATCACGAGGGTCGCGTAACGCCGGTGGCGCAGCTCGCAGACGATGTTCCGGGTCTCGCCGGGCACGTCGAAGGTGAACGACGGCCCGATCGTGATCTCCGGCAGGAGCTGGACGGCGCCTCCCGACCACAGCCGGCGCGTCAGCCGGGCGTCCGCGACCGGCACGCCGCTCGCGTTGTCGATGACGACGGTGATCCGCCAGTCGGCAGCCACGGGTCACGGCGCCGGGGTCGTCACAGCTGCTGCCCGGTCTTGGGGTCGTACTGGACCTCCACCGCCACCACCTGGTCGGTCGGCAGCACCTCGATCCACTGGTCGAACACCTCGTACGGGGCCGCCGGGCGGAAGCCGCCGTCGAGCGGGTCGAAACCGGTCTCGAAGACCTCCTCCGCGGCCAGGGTGTTGCCGATGGCCGTGTTGGACTCCTGCAACTGGGTCGCGAGGATGTCCAGGACCTGCCCGACCGTCTTGCCCTCGTACTCCGGGGGGTCGCCCGCCTGGAACGGGTAGGGGAGGCCGAGCGCGGCCTGCCCTTCGACCTCCGCCTGTTCGAGCCATTCGAGCGCGGCTCGCTCGCGCCCCGGCCGGACCGGCAGGACCGCCTTGGCCCAGGCGGCGTTGAGGAACTCGTTACGGCGCGAGTCGCCGTCGGCCTGGATCAGCCAGCCGAGCGAGCTCCCCAGGGGCGCCGGCTGGCTCTGCTCGGTGATGAGGTAGTTGATGCGCCATTCCTCGGTGTCCTGGCCCTGCGGATTGATCGCGTTCGTCTTGTCCGTGTGGGAGTACCAGGTGACCACGGTCCGGTCCGTGAGCACGGTCGGGTCCGGCACCGGATATTTGCCGACACTGCCCATGGTGGGCGGGGCGGGGATCGGCGGCTCGGGCTCGGGAACCGTGTGGGGCCGCCAGTAGTCAGGTGCGACGAAATAGAGCATCTCGTCCACGTCGAAGATCTGCCGGAGCAGCTCCGAGCCCAGATAGAGGTCGTCGAACAGCTCGAACGGCTTGAGCTTGTGGATCAGGCTGCCGTAGATCACCTGGCGTTCCTCGGTGCGCAGGTCCGGCGACGGCCGGGTGCGCATGGCGCTGATCAGGCCGAGCCGATCGCGGACGGCCGAGGCGTAGGCGGTGCGCTGCAGCGCGGCCACCTCGGCCTGGTAGACCTTCAGCTCCTCCTGGTAGCGGTCGTGGGCCGCGTTCGTCTGCGGCGGATCCCAGATGAGTTCGAAGGTGAGGCCGATCGGGCTCAGATCGCCGGAGTGGAAGAAGCCCGTGAAAACCGCGAAGCCGGTCTTCTCCGGATTGACGCGGGTCGCGGCGGCGGTGAACGCCCGGCCGGGCGCGACGGAGATGAGCCGGGCCTCCTTCAGCTTGTAGTCGGCCTCGGGCGGCGACGGCGTGTAGTCCATCCGTGCCACGGCGTGGATGGTGTTGGCGTGGTTCGAGATCCCCTCGGCCTCCGGGAAGGCGTGGTGCACGAACTCCATGTCGGCTTCCGGAGGGTCCTGCGTGTCACGCACCTTGCGGATCGGGAACGTGCCGTTGAACTGGGTGTTCTTGGGCACGAGCGGCGGCGGCGCCTCCGGCCTCCTGATGGAGGTGAGATCGGGCGCGGGGACGATGTGGACCAGGTCTCCCAGGCCCAGGTTGCGGCCCGGCGCGGGAAGGTAGACCTGCCAGCACAGCCGGGCGCCGATGTGCTGCAACTGCACGCCCACTTTGCGCATCTTGCGGCGCAGCTCGTAGTTGACCAGCTTGTCGGTGGTGTTCTGCACGATGTAGCGGCGACTGGACAGGTCCGTCGTCTCCGTGACCGTCTTGAACGTGGTCTTGAAGTTGCGCTTGATCTCGCTGGCGACCTTCGCGCTCTGCGTGCGGGAGTGCTTGTGCGTCTCCTCCGAGGACCGCTTGACCGTGGTGTCCACGCTGAAGCTGGCGCTCGCGTCGGCGTGGTAGATGCCGACGTTGGCGCCGCCGGACGCGCTGACGCCCAGCTTGGTGTCGTTGGCGTTGTCCTCCTTGACCGCGTTGGCGATGTCCTCCTGCTCGGTCAGGCTCTCCTCGACCTTGCGGGTCGTCTCCTCGAACTGCTCGGCCGTGCGCTCGACCAGGGTGCGCCGCGTGCTGGTCTCGACGAGCTCGACGGTGCCGCCCGGGCTGAGCCACAGGTGCCCGGCCGGCGGGCCGAGGAAGGTGTCGAACTCGAAGAAGTACTGGCGGAAGAAGTTGACCAGCCCGACCGGTGACAGCACGCCCTGGGTCACGGCGTCGAAGCGTTCGGCCAGGGCGGCCAGCGCGGCGTCGTCCAGCGTGCGCACGGCGTCGGCGGGGGCGAACGACGTGTGGCCGAGGCTCGCCAGTGCGCTGTCGGCGCTGCCGTGGGCGAGGCGCAGCGTGTTCTGCATGCCGAACCACCCGGCCAGCGGCTGGTAGATGCCGAACAGCTCGCTGGCGTAGGGCAGCATGCCGGTGAACTCCGACAGCGGCCGGCCGCTGTAGATCGGCGGGCCGTGGACCGGAGTGGGCAGCACCTGCACCGGCGCCTGCGGGCCACCGGGGGAGGTGGCGAAGGGCAGCGTCAGGGGTGACTGGCCGGTCAGCAGCCTGACCAGCAGCGCCTCGCCGGTGGACTCGGCCGCCGGAGCGACGAACGAGATCGGGTGGACCCCCGCCGGGCCGGTGATCCGGCCGACGTACTGACGGGATGAGCCTGTCTCGCGGATCAGGAACGTGTTGGCGAGTGCGGGAACGTTGGGGAAGTCGGCGGGATCCCGGATGTCCATGTCGCGGGGCAGGCCGAGGGCGATCCGTTGCCCGGCGGGAAGCTCTCCCGGCGGGCTGGGATCCACCATGTAGGACCAGACCCGGTAGCCGGTGTCGGCTCCCGGAAGTGGTTTCTTGCCGACGAACGTGACGGTGATCGCCATGCTGCCCTCCGGCGCTCAGGGTGCGGCCCCATGGCGTCACGATCGTACTATCGGTAACCGATGTCAAGCGCTGAGTCACCGAATGGTCAAGTCGACCTCTGGCCGTCGAGGGTCTCGCGGATGAGGTCGGCGTGGCCGGCGTGCTGCGCGGTCTCGGCGATGACGTGCAGCAGCACGCGGCGGACGCTGCGCGCCGCGCCCGGCTCGTGCCAGGGCGCCTCCGGCATGGGGTGCGTCGCCGACAGGTCGGGGAGCGTGGTGACGATCTTGTCGGTGGTGGCGGCGACCTCCTCGTAGCGGGTGAGGATCCCGGTCAGCGTCTCGCCGGGGAGCATCCGGAAGTCGTCCTGATGGTCGATCATCCACTGCGGGATCTCGCGGGCGGTGCCGGCGGCCAGGTCGGCCCAGGTGACACCGTCGGGCAGGTCGTAGCGCATCGCCGACGGGCCGTCCACGGCGAAGCGCAGCCACGACTCCTCAAGGGTGGCGACGTGTTTGATCAGCCCGCCGAGGCAGAGCGCGCTGACCGTCGGGCGCTCGCCGAGCTGCTCGTCGGTGAGGCCGCGGACAGTGGTGGTCAGGGCGGATCGCGCGGCGGCGAGTTCCGCGAGCAGGTCGGCCCGCTCGGCGTCGAGGGTGGCCGTCATGGCGTTGCTGTCGTTGCTGTCGTTGTTCGGCATGGGGCAACAGTCGCAGCAGTAGAGGACAGAGAGTGGCCGCTACTTCGGGCAACATGGAGAACATGCGGAAGACCTCGGCGCGGCTGCTGGCGTTGCTCTCACTTCTCCAGGCGCGGCGCGACTGGCCGGGGGCGCTGCTGGCGGAGCGGCTGGACATCAGCCCGCGCACCGTCCGCCGTGACGTCGACCGCCTGCGCGAGCTCGGCTATCCCGTCGTGGCCGTCAAGGGGCCGGACGGCGGTTACCGGCTCGGCGCGGGCACGGAGCTGCCGCCGTTGCTGTTCGACGACGAGCAGGCCGTCGCGCTGGCGATCGCGCTGCAGATCGCCACCTCGTCGGGGGCCGGGATCGAGGAGGCCGCGGCGCGCGCGCTGAACACCGTCCGCCAGGTCATGCCCGCGCGGCTGCGCCACCGGATCGACACCCTGCGGGTGACCGCCGCCGACGCGATCCGGCCGGACGCGCGGGTCGACAGCGGCGTGCTCACGGCGCTCAGCGCCGCCGTCCACGCCCGCGAGGTGCTGCGCTTCGACTACGTTTCGGCCGAGGACGAGCAGGCCCCGCCACGCCGGGCGCAGCCCCACCACCTCGTCGCCCGGCGCGGGCGTTGGTACCTCGTCGCCTGGGACCTCGACCGCGACGACTGGCGTACGTTCCGGGCCGACCGGATCGTGCCGCGCACCCCCACGGGGCCCCGCTTCACGCCGCGCGAGCTGCCCGGGGGTGACGTGGCGGCGTTCGTGGCCGGGCGGTTCCGGGGCGCCGACGGGCCCGGCGACTGGCCCTGCCGCGGGGAGGTGATCCTCGGCCTGCCCGCCGGCGTCGTGTCCCGCTTCGCCCGAGACGCGGTCGTCGAGGAACTCGGCCCGGACCGCTGCCGGCTCGTCCTGGGCTCGTGGTCATGGCCCGGTCTGGCCGCCGCCGTCGGCATGTTCGACGCCGACATCGAGGTCGTCGGCCCTGCCGAGCTCAGGGACGCCTTCGCCCGGCTGTCCCGCCGCTACGCCGACGCCGCCGCGAGCCCACCGACCGGCCGAGGACGACCGGCTGAGCGCGGCCGCCGCTCATGAGGTGAGCTGGCGTACTGGAAGCCGGCGCCGAGAAGATCGCTCGTCGGCCGGTGGCTCACCGCGCGGCTAGGAGGCGGCGGGAGCGTACCTCGCGTGGATCACGCCCGACTGGAAGGTGTCGGACTGGATCAGCTTCAGCGGGTGGGTCGGGGTGTTCTCGAACAGCCGCTGACCGTGGCCGACGGCGATCGGGTGGACGAGCAGGTTCAGCTCGTCGAGCAGCCCGTTGGCCAGCAGCCACCGCACGGTCGTCGCCGATCCGGACATCTGGATGTCGCCCTCGGTCCGCTCCTTGAGGCGGCGCAGCTCGGCCGCCACGTCACCGGTGATCAGCGTGGTGTTGTTCCACTCCGCCTTCTTCAGGGTGCTGGACACGACCCACTTGCGCGCCGCGTTGAACATCGCGGCGACCTCCTGGTCCTCCTCGGTCGTGGTCCAGTAGGAGGACCACTCCTCGTACAGCGTGCGGCCCATCAGGAACCCCGCCGCGCTCGCCATGCCCGCCTCGACCACGGCGCCCATCTCGTCGCTCCAGTAGGGGAAGTGCCACTGGTCCGGCGACTCGACCACGCCGTCGACGGAGATGAAAAAGCTGGAAACGATCTTAGCCATCGGTTGCTCCCCTTGTCGTCCGTGCGGAAACGACACTAAGCGGGAAGCCGCTCGTCGGTCTTGTACAGAAGCGACAGCGGCTCCACCGGCTGCCGGCGGCTCAGCTGGGTGGCGGTCCGCCCGATGTACCGGCTCAGCGAGCGTGCCAGGTGCGGCTGGTCGAAGTAGCCGAGCAGCTCGATCACCTCGTGGACCGGCACGCCTTCCTGGATCAGGACCGCCGCGCGCCGGGCCCGTTCGATCTGCCTGACGGCGCCGCGCGTGAGCCCGGTCGCCGCCACGAAACGCCGCTGGAGCGTGCGTTCGGAGACGTCCGGGGCGGCGCCGCGCAGCACCGCGTCGACCATCGGGTCGCGGTCCAGGACGCCCTCACGCACCATCCGCGCCACGAACGCCTCGGCGTTGTCCCAGTCGGGCAGGTGCCAGGCGGACCCCTTCAGGGAGAACGACCTGCGCGTCGCGCCGGGGAGGGACGCCGAGCCGTCGACGAGCCGATCGATCGGCAGGTGCGGCATCGACGTGCCGAGGGCGAAGTTGATCCCGAAGAACGCGGCGTCCTCGGGGACGGGCGCCGGGCTCGCCTTCGTCTCCGGCCCCATGACGGCGACGCTGACCTGGCCCCGGTGCTCCCAGAAGACGAGGTCCCAGTGGGCCGCCGCGATCGAGGTCATCCGCCCGACGCCGTCGCTGCGGCTGCGCCACACCCGCTGGACGTACGGCGAGTCGGACGACCGGCTCTCGACCTCCAGGCCCATGCCCGTCCCCCTTTCCCACGGGCAGTGTGGCACAAGGAGGACCTACCGGTCAGTGGCCCGCCGACTCCAGCGGGGCGGAGGCCGGGGTGTCGCGGAGGCGGTCGACCTTCAGCGCGCCGCCCCACCGGGAGATCGCCGCGTCGTCGGCGAACGCCATGGCCCGCATCATGTTCCCGCCGTCGGTAGCCTCGACGGTGCGGCGCAGGCGTTCGCGCAGCGGGTCCGGGAGGCGGGACGTGCCGGCCTCGATGGTGTCGCCGTAGTGCGGGGCGTAGCCGACCCCGGCGAACCCGGTGCGCCTCAGCAGCGTGGGCAGCGTGTCGGACGAGTAGAACATCAGGTGGTTCTTGGTGAAGCCGCTCCACGCCGAGCCGTACGCCTTCAGGAGCAGGGAACGGGCGTTGACGGTGAGGATGAGCAGCACCCCGCCGGGAGCGAGCAGCTCGCGGAAGCGGGCGAAGTCGTCCAGCGGCCGGGGCAGGTGGGCGAGCACCGACCAGAGGGTGATGACGTCGAAGCCGCCCCCCGCGATCTCGGGGACGTCCTCGGGGGCGCCGAAGAACGCGCGGGCCTTGGTGAGGCGGGCGTTGGCCTGGGAGACGGAGTCGGGCGAGAGGTCCACGCCGTAGGCGTCGAAGCCGCGCTGCTCGGCGAGCTCCAGGAAGAGGCCGGCGCCGCAGCCGAAGTCCAGCAGCCGTCTGCCCTCGCCCGCGTCCAGGATGGGGGAGAACGCCTGCATGGTGAGGTTGTAGCGGCGTTGCCGGTTGGCGGCGTACTTGCCGGTGAGGAACTTGCTGTAGCCGGTGGCGTAGAGATCGCCGAGGCGCTCGGGGCGGACGTTCGGGTTGCGGTAGAGGAAGCCGCACGAGGGGCAGCGGACGACGCGATAGCGCCACTTGCCGCCACCGGTGGGCTGGAAGAGCGGCTGCTGCCGTTCGTCGCCGCACATCATGCAGCCGAGGAACTCCTCGATCTCCTGCAGCGGCAGGTCGAACTGGTAGTCCTCCAGCGGCATGACGGGCGCCTTGCGCAGGCGCCATCGCCACTGCGCCTCGCGGATCAGACGCTCGCCGGGCCGGACGTAGACGCGCTGTCCCCAGGGGACACGGTCGTAGCGGGTGCCGTACGCCAGCCGGCCGAGAAGTCGCCGTGCAGAGACCATCGCAAACCCCTAAGCAGCCGAATGCCGCAGGTATTGCCTCGTCCACTTCCGACTATTCCATCGGAATCCTCAAATGAATACCGAGAACCGGGCGAGCCTCACGTGAGGCCCGCCCGGAACGGGAAATTACGGACGGCCGTCCGGGCCGCACTTGATGATCGGCCGGATGCAGTCGCGGACACGGCGTTCCAGCTCGGCGGGGGGCCAGGCGTTGAAGAAGTCGCCGTGCATGGTGAACCGCCCCCGGACGCCAGCCGGAACCGCGACGGGTCGCCGTTCACCGGGTAGCGCAGGACCTGGCGGAGCTTGGGCACCGGCACCGGGTGGGTGGCGGGGCACTGGCCGCCGACGGGGTAGGCCATGTGGCTCTTGTGGTCGGGCGAATCGAGGTCGCGGCCGTTCCAGCACTGCGGGAAGTCCAGGTACGACTCCAGCATGGTGCCGGACGGGCAGGTGACGAAGTCCTTGGACGCGCCGACGTGGCCGGCGTGCAGGCAGGACCAGCGGGCGATGGTCGAGGAGTCGGGCCCGGTGGCGCGGGCGTTGCCGGCCACGACGCGCAGCCCGGGGGGATACGGCTGGGTGCGGGCGATGATGTCGTCACGCACCCCTTCGCCCAGGTAGTAGAACGAGGTGATGACCGGCTCCACCGGGGTGTTGCCGTTGTAGAGGGTCGGCACCCAGTAGGAGGACTTGTCCACGGACGGGTTGCAGTTCGTGGCGCCGTTCTGCAGGTCGGCCAGGGTGGTGTGGGCGTTGGTGACGCGGCTGCCGAAGAAGCTGTGCATGTGGGAGGCGCCGGGCAGCCCGGGGAAGACGATCGGGTCGTCGGGCAGCCGGTGGCTGTAGGGGCAGTCGGCGAGGAACTCCGCGACCCGCACGGGTTCGGCGACGGCGGTGGCGGGCTGCTGAACCCCCAGCATGGTGGCGAGCAGGATCAGGACGAGGATGGGTCTCATGTGAGCTCCCGAGGGGATCACCGGTAGACGCGGACGTAGTCGACGAGCATCCGGGCCGGGAACGGCGTGGAGGCGTCGGGCGGGCCGGGCCAGTCGCCGCCGACCGCGAGGTTGAGGATGATGTAGAAGGGGTGGTCGAAGACCCACGGGCCGCGGGTCCGCTCCACCTCTTCCTTCGACAGCGTGAAGACGGTCCGGCCGTCGAGCGTGTAGCGGATGCCGGTGCTGTCCCAGTGCGCTGCCCAGACGTGGAAGTCGTCGGAGAAGTCGGCGCCGCCCGGCAGCGTGTAGGAGCCGCCGATGCCGCCGCCGCCGTTGTAGGCGGGCGCGTGCACGGTGGAGTAGGCCGTCTTCACGTCCTTGCCGAGGACCTCCAGGATGTCGATCTCGCCGTTGTACGGCCACGGGCGGCCGGTCAGGAAGTCGGCGCCCATCATCCAGAAGGCCGGCCACAGCCCGTTGCCCTTGGGGACCTTGACCCGGGCCTCGACCCTGCCGTAGGTGAAGTGGAACTTGTTGCCGGTGTTCATCCGGTGCGAGGTGTACTGGCAGGTGCCGCCGGGGCAGGAGGAGCCGGGGGTGGCCTGCCTGCGGGCCTCCATGACCAGGCGGCCCTGGCCGTCCAGGGCGGCGTTGTCGTTGTTCGTGTAGTACTCCAGCTCGTTGTTGGGGCCGGTGCCGGTGACGTTCAGCGTCTGCTTGAAGCCGGTCCCGGACGTGGTGCTGTGGATGGTCGTCCAGCCGTTCGCGTCGGGTGACACCTGGATCTGGTACGAGATCGCGTACGCCGGATCCCATTGCAGGACGACCTTGCTGATCTGGGCGGTCGCGCCGAGGTCCACGTAGATCCATCCCGGGTCGCTCCAGGCGGCGGTGGCCCAGCGGCTGGCCGGGTCGAGGTCGAAGGCGCGGGCCGGGGTGCATTCCCAGCAGTTGCCGTCGTTCTGTGAGCTGGAGGCGACACCGGGCTTGCCGTACGACAGCAGCCGCTCGGCGCTGGAGCCGCCGTCGCCGTACACCTGGAACTCCCAGAGCGAGTAGCCCCACTGGGTGGCGCGCTGGGTGCCGTGCACGCGTACGTGGCGGCCGGTGCCGGTGACGTCGAAGGTCTGCGTGCCGCCGGTGGCCCCGGTGGCGCTGTGGACGGTCGACCACGTGGAGCCGTCGGCCGAGACCTGGATCTGGAACGCGGTGGCGTGCGCGGCCTCCCAGGTGAGGACGACACGGGTGACGGCGGCGCTCGCGCCGAGGTCGACCCGGATCCACTGCGGGTCGGAGAAGGCGCTGGACCAGCGGGTGCCGGGGTTGCCGTCGACGGCGGCGGAGGCGGGGAAGGCCGCGCTCTCCGTCGAGGAGGCGGTGGCCGGCCTGCCCTGGGACAGCAGCGTGGCGGCGGCCGCGGGCAGTGCGGTGAGCAGGGGCGCGAGGAGGGCGAGGACGAAGACGATCAGTCTGAGGCGCATGAGTCACTCCGGAAGTCGGGGGAGCGCTCCCTAATTAGAGGATTGGCCGTGTCATGAAAATCTGTCAAGGCCCTATTTAACGGCGGTGTAACCAGCCGTTCAGCTTGACTGCGTGTGAGAGAGCGCTCTCTGCGCTCTTTCTGGGGCGTTCTGGGGGCTGGGTGGCGGGTTCACGACAAGTCCAGTTCTGGCCATGGCGACCTCATAGACAGCGTGAGATCGCGGCCAATAGGAATTCGGTAGTTCTGATTACCACATGCCTTGGAGGACTGTCGGATGTCTAGTTTGGGGCGATGGCGCCGAGGGGCGGTGGTGGGTGTCTCGGCGGTCCTGGCCGTCTCGGCGCTCTCCGTGCCGGGCGCGGGCGCCGAGAGCGCCCCGGCGGCCGGCGGGTCGACGGCCACCGGCGAGATCACTTTGATCACCGGCGACCGGGTGCGAGTGCGGGCGGTCGACGGCGAGAATCGGACGGTGACGGTCACCCCGGCGCCGCGCGCCGACGGGCACGTGCCGACGTTCCAGACGCTGGAGTCGGACGGCGAGCTGACCGTGATCCCGGACGACGTGGCGGCCCTGGTGCCCGACCGGCTGGACGCGGCGCTGTTCAACGTGACCGACCTGGCCGAGGAGGGCTACGGGGCGTCGATCCCGCTCATCCTCACCTACCGGGACAACGTGCCGAAGGCCGCGATCCCGGCCGTCAAGCAGGCGCGCACGCTGGAGAGCATCGGCGGCGCGGGCGTGTCGGTGACCGCGGCCGAGGCGGGCAAGCTCGGCGCGGAGCTGGCCAAGCTCGCCGCCGCCGGCCCGGCGGCCCGCGCGGCCGGACCGCTGGCCGCCGTGGAGAAGATCTGGCTCGACCGCAAGGTGGAGCCGTCGCTGGAACACAGCGTGCCGCAGATCGCCGCGCCCGAGGCGTGGGCCGCCGGCTTCGACGGCACCGGCACGACCGTGGCCGTGCTCGACACCGGCGTCGACGGCGCGCACCCGGACCTGGCCGGCAAGGTGGCCGACCGCCGCGACTTCACCGGCGAGAACGCCACCGGCGACCCGCACGGCCACGGCACCCACGTGGCGAGCACGATCGCCGGGAGCGGCGCGGCCTCCGAGGGCCGCAGCAAGGGTGTGGCGCCCGGCGCGACGGTGGTCGACGGCCGGGTGCTCGGCGGCGACGGCAGCGGCCAGCTCTCCTGGATCATCGACGGCATGGAATGGGCGGCGGGCGAGAAGCGCGCCGGGATCGTCAACATGAGCCTCGGCAGTCCCGACTCCGGCGGCCCGCTCACCGAGGCCGTCGGCGCGCTGTCGCGCCAGTACGGCACGCTGTTCGTGGTCGCGGCCGGCAACGACGGCTGTGACGGCTGCGTCGGCACGCCCGGCGACGCCCCCGACGCGCTGACCGTCGGCGCCGTCGACCGCGAGGACAAGCTCGCCGTCTTCTCCAACCGGGGCCCGATCGCGGCGACCCTCGCGGTCAAGCCCGACGTGACCGCCCCGGGCGTCGGCATCGTCGCCGCCCGGACCGGCGGCACCGCCCAGGACCAGCCGTACACCGCCATGTCGGGCACCTCGATGGCGACACCGCACGTGGCAGGGGCGGCGGCGCTGCTGCGGCAGGCCCGTCCCGGCATCACCGGCCCGGAGCTGAAGGCCCTGCTGATGGGCACGGCGAAGCCGGGCCAGGACATCGCGGTCGACGCGCAGGGCACCGGCCGGATCGACGTGGCCGCGGCGCTCAAGGGCGCGGTCGTGGCCTCGACCGGCTCGGCCGAGTTCGGCAAGGTCGTCCCCGGCGAGGAGAAGAGCCTCACCGTCGCCTACCGCAACCTCGGGCAGACGCCCGTCGAGCTGGACCTCACGGGCAGCGGCGGGTTCACCGTCGAGCCGGCCAAGGTCAGCGTGCCCGCCGCCGGGAAGGCGGAGGTCAAGGTCACGCTCAAGGGCGACGCCCCCGGCCTGCTGCGCGAACACCTCACCGCGACCGGTCCCGGCGGCGTGACCGTGCGGACCCTGCTGTCGGCCAGCGTCGAGCAGCGGCGCGTCGAGCTGCGGGTGCGCGGGATCGCCCGCGACGGGCGCGACGGCCGCGGCGGCTTCACCGTGCTCAACCTGGACGAGGGCACGCTGGTCGGCAGGCTGCTGCCGGGCGAGCCGGCCCAGCCCTGCACCGAGCAGAAGTACGGCAAGGGCACCTGCCTGCTGGTGACGCCCGGCACGTACTCCGTGCTCGGGCACATCTGGACGATGCCGGCCGGGCAGGACAGCACGGCGAGCGGCAAGCCGCTGCACGAGAGCCTCGTCGGCGACCCCGAGATGGAGATCACCGGGAACACCGAGGTCGTGCTCGACGCCCGCAAGGCCGTCGAGGTCAAGATCAAGACGCCTGACCACCGCACCAAGCGCAACCTGGGGGCTGCGGCCCAGCTCATGTGGTACCGCGCCGGGGACCAGGGCGCGGTGCTGCGCGGCGGCACCCACATCTCGCCCGGCGGCCAGATCGAGGAGCGGCTGTTCGTGCAGCCGACGAAGAAGGTCACCAAGGGCACGTTCACCGTCGCCACCCGGTGGCGGCTGGAGGCGCCGGCCATCACGTTCGGCGCGCCCGGCCTCGACCTGGAGCCCTACTACTACGACCCGGTCCACTTCAGCGACCTGTCCACCGAATACCCGCGCCTCGACGGGACCGCCCTGCTGATGGCGGCCGACGCCGGCCGGGGCAGCGCGGCGGAGATCGCCAAGGCCCGGCTGCGCGGCAAGCTCGCCGTCATCCGCCGCACCCCCGGCGTGCCCGTGTCGACCCAGTCGAACGCCGCCGCGGCGGCCGGGGCCAGGATGGTCGCCATCTACAGCGACACTCCCGGCGCCGACATCAGCTCGGGCGGCGCCGGCGTCAAGCTCGCCGTCCCGACCGTGCGGCTCACCCACGAGGAAGGGGTCAAGCTGGTCGAACGGCTCAGGCGGCTGCCCGTCCCGGTGCTGGCCAAGGGCATCGTCGCCAGCCCGTACGCCTACGACCTGTACCTGCGCGAGGTCGGCCGGGTGCCCGACTCGCTCGACTACGTGGTCCGCGCCAAGTCGCTGGCCAGGGTGGAGACGGACTACCGCAGCCAGCTCTCCGACGACGTGACGGTCAACGAGGCCCGCTACGTCTTCGAGCCGTGGGACACGCTCTCCATCACCACCAACCGCCCGCTGGCCAAGGCGCCGCGCACCCGCGTCGACTACGTCAGCCCGGGCGCCGACCTGCGCTGGGCCACCAGCGCCGGGACGCCGGAGCGGCCCTACAACAGCCTGTGGCCGCACCCGGACACGCCGCGCATCGGCCTGTCGCTGCCCGGGTTCGCCACCTTCGAGGCGGGTCAGCGGGTCAGCCGGAGCTGGTTCAGGCAGCCGCTGCTGCCCGGCACCAACCCGCGCAACCCGCTGCGCCGCGAGGGTGACCGGCTGCGGCTCGCCATGCAGGGGTTCGTGGACGCCGACGGCAACTTCGGCGAGACGTACACCAGCGACTTCGAGCGCGGCATGAAGACCGATTTCCGCCTCTACCAGGGCGACACGCTGCTCACGCAGACGAACTACCTGCCGTCGGGCCGGGTCACCCTGCCGGCGGAACAGGCGTCCTACCGGATCGAGTACGACCTGCGCAACGAGGCGGAGTGGGCCAGGCTGTCCACCCGCACGAGGGGCGTGTGGACGTTCGGCTCCGCGCACGCCGACGGCACGACCGTGATCCCGCTGCTCATGGCCGCCTTCGACGCGCCGGTCGACCTGAAGAACCGGGCCCGGTCCGGCAAGCTCGGCGTGCGCCTCTTCCACCAGGAAGGAGCCGAGCAGAGCGACGTCAAGGACGTGGCCCTGGAGGTCTCCTACGACGACGGCGCCACCTGGAAGCCGGCCAGGCTGAAGGACAAGGGTGACAAGCGGTACGAGGCCAAGGTGGACCGGCACCGGTCCGGGTTCGTCTCGCTCCGGCTCACCGCCACCGACGTCAACGGCAACGGTCTCACCCAGGAGGCGATCAGGGCCTACGCGACGCGGTAGGGCCACAGCAGGATCGTCTCCTGCGGGCCGCCCGTGAGGACCTGGCGGTCGCCGGCGGCGAAGGCGCTCGAATACACCTCTTCGAGCGCCTTCCCGACCGGCTTCCGCGTCGTCAGGTCCCAGAGGCGGCGCACCGGCCCCCTGTCCACCAGGGCGACGGCGTGCCCGCTGATCATCGCCGAGCCGACGATCAGCGCCCCGTCGCCCTTCTGGCCCCGCAGGTCCACCGGCGGCGCCAGGTCCCGGCCCGTCACCGGGTCCAGGATCCGCACGACGCCTATGCCGTCGCTGGTGGACAGCAGTGCCGGGCGGCAGCCGAACTCGCCGGCGTGGGCGATCCAGATCCCGGACCGGCCCGTCTCACCGGGCAGGGGCGGCGGCACCGGGAAGGCGGAGACACGTCGCCCGGTGGCCGCGTCCCAGACCTCGACCCGGTGCTGGTCGTGCAGGACCGCGTAGGCGTGGGCCCGGATCACGACCAGCGCGGCGATCGTCGCCCAGCTCGTGTCGAGGGGGAAGGCGGAGAGCACCCGGCGGGTGCGCAGGTCCCAGGCGCGGGCGACGTGGCCGTCCGCACTCGTCTGGACGGCCACCACCGCCGGGCCGCCGGGCCGCCGCACCACCACGACGCCGTGCAGCCGGTCGCGGGCGCCCCGGCCGCGTGGCAGCGGCAGCGTGCCGAGCTCGGAGCCGGTGCGGAGGTCGCGCACGGCGATCCGCCACGGGTAGCCGGCCGTCACCGCGACCGGGACGCCGTCCAGGTCGGCGGTGGCCAGCGAGCCGAACTCGTCCGGGTCGGCCGCGCGGGCGGGCCGCATCGGCGCTCCCATGAGCGCGTCCCGGGCCGGGTTCCACTTCCGCAGCGCGCCGTCCCGCTCGGCGGTCACCGCGAACGCCCTGCCGTCCCGCCCGGCGAAGGCGGCGAGTTCGACGCCGTCCCGCGGCGCCGCCGGGCTCCGGCCGCCGACCGGCTTGCGGGCGCGGACGTCCCAGAGCCTGACCGTGCTGTCCGCGCTGCCGCTGATCAGCACCTGCCGGCCGTCCAGCACGCCCGCGGCGACGGCCGTCACCGCTCCCTTGTGGCCTTTGAGCGTGCCCCGGCGCGTGCCGTCCGGGGCGCGGAGCGCGATGGCCGCGGGCACCGACGCGGACAGGTCGTGCGGGTCGTCGGTCAGCCGCCCGAGCGCGAGCAGGCCGCCGTCCAGCAGCGCGGGCGCGCTGTAGCCGGCCTGGTCGGGATCGGCGTGCACGAGCATCGCGCGGCTTTCCTGCAGGGCCAGGTCGAAGCGGTGGACGCCCAGGTAGGAGTGGACGAGCAGCATCGTCCGGCCCCGGGTCTCGGTGATCCGCATCCAGCGCGGGTCGGCGTACTCGTCGTCGATGAAGAAGGGCTCGCCGATCGGGCGGGCGGTGGCCAGGTTCCAGACGCGGAACGGCTGCTCCTCGCCCTCGTAGGCGACCAGGATCTCCTTGCCGTCCATCCGGCCGGCGGCGATGGCCCGCGCGCCGCCGGTCCTGATCGTCCGGACCTCCTTGAGCGTCGCGGTGTCGATGACGCGCACCGAGGGGCCGTGGCCGGCGAACAGGGCGGGACGGCCCCGGTAGTGGCCCTGCGCGAACGCCGTCTCCTCGGGGAAGCGCATCAGCACCTTCCTGGCCGCCAGGTCCCACAGCCGGGCCCCGTACCCGCCCTCGGTCAGGACTCCGGCGCGTCCGGCCAGGTCGACGAACGTGACGCCGGTTCCGTCCAGCGGTTCTGCGGCGGGCCGGAAGCCGGGCAGCCGCCAGAACCTGACCGTGCCCTCCGCGCCCGCCGAGAGGGCGATCGGCCTGCCGTGGAGCCGGCCGAAGTCCACGGCCGTCACGTCGGTGTGCCCGCCCGCGGTCAGCGTCCTCGGCCTGCCGAACCGGACGGGCGAGGGTGACGGGCAGTCGGCGGGCGCGCTCCAGGACGCGGGCGCCGTCCCGGTGGCCACGGGGACGGCCGGTGGGCTGGCGGCCTCTCGCGGGACGGAGTCGCCGATGAGCGGGACGCACAGGGCCATTGCCGCGAGCAACGCCGCCGGCCGCCTGATATGGATCACGATGGTTTGATGCGAAACCTCCCGTGATCGTTCCGGTGGCCCCCTATACGACCGGCATGATGCGGTACGTGCGTCCCGCCTCCGTGGGCACCGCCAGGACGCCGGACCCGGGGTGCCGGAGCCTGGCGATGCCGCCGAGGGCCGAGGTCAGGCGGATCTCCGTCGCCCGGCCGGACGCCCAGGTGACGCCGACCGTGAAGCCGCCGCGCGCCCGCAGGCCGTCCACCGAGCCGCGCGGCCAGGCGGCCGGCAGCGCGGGCAGCACGTCGATGACGCCCGCGTGGCTCTGCAGCAGCATCTCGGCCAGGCCGGCGGTGGCGCCGAAGTTGCCGTCGATCTGGAACGGCGGGTGCGTGTCCCACAGATTGGCCAGCGTGCTCTCCCTGAGCTGCTCGGTGAGCATCTTCAGCGCGTGGTCGCCGTCGCGCAGCCGCGCCCAGAAGCTGATCTTCCACGCCTTGCTCCAGCCGGTGCCGCCGTCGCCGCGCCCGCCGAGTGTGACCCGGGCCGCCTCCAGATGCGCGGGGGAGGTGAGCTGACGCCCGGGGTGCAGGGCGTACAGGTGGGAGACGTGCCGGTGCTCGTCGCGCGGGTCGTCGAGGTCGGCCTTCCACTCCTGGAGCTGGCCCCAGGAGCCGACGCGCACGCCCGGGTCGAGCCGGTCCAGCGCCGCCCGCAGCCGCTCGCGCAGCTCGGCGTCCACGCCGAGGACGCCGGCCGCCTCCAGCGTCCCGGTGAACAGGTCCCACACGATCTGCTGCGGCATCGCGGCGCCGGCGGTGAAGTCGCCGTGCTCGGGCGAGTAGCTGGGGGAGACGACCAACAGCCCGTCACGCGGGTCCGTACGCAGGTTGGCCAGCCAGAACAGGGCCGCCTCCCGCATCGCCGGATACGCCCGCTCCCGCAGGAAGCCCTCGTCCCCGCCGAACAGGTAGTGCTCGTAGAGCTCGCGCACCAGCCAGCCCGCCGCGTCCGGCATCCAGAACGACGTGGCCCAGTCCTGCACGCCGGTGAACCCGAACGGGTTGGTGTTCTGGTTCACCACCCAGCCCTCGGTGCCGAACAGCTCCTTCGCCGTCCGCCGCCCCGGCTCGCGCAGCGCCTCGATGAACGCGTGGTACGGCTCCGCCGTCTCGGCCAGGTTGGTGACCTGGGCCGGCCAGTAGTTCATCTGGATGTTGATGTTGGTGTGGTAGTCGCACTCCCACGGCGGCGTGTTCGACTCGTTCCAGACGCCCTGCAGGTTGGCGGGCAGCGAGCCGGGCCGCGACGAGGCGATGAGCAGGTAACGCCCGTACTGGAAGTAGAGCGCCTGCAGCCCGCTGCCCCGCCCGGCCAGCGCCTGATCCGTGGGCAGGTCGGGCAGCGGTTCGCCGAGGTCGAGCCGTACCCGGTCGAACAGCTCGCGGTGGTCGGCCACGTGCGCCCGCCGCAGCTCGTCGTACGGCGGCGCGCCGCCCACGGCCGCCGTCACCCGTTCGTGCGGGTCCGGCCCCCGGTAGTGCGGGTACTCGGGCGCGTAGTCGGTGCCCGCCGAGAACACGAACGTCGCGCTGTCCGCCCCGCTGACGGTGACCGTCCCGTCCCCGTCGGTACGGGTGCCGCCGTCGGTGAGCACCTGGACCTGGCCCTCGTAGCGCAGCCCGTTGCCCGGGAGCGCACCCCGGACCCGCAGCCGGCCGTCCCGTACCGTGACGTCCTCGCACCCGGGATGGCCGCCGGCGAAGCGCAGCGTGAAGCTCACGCGGCCGGGCCGGTCGGCGGCGATCCGGCCGGCGACGACCCCGGCCGGGTGGCTGGCCAGGTATTCGCGCGTGAACGTGACCCCGTCGACGTCCCGGTAGGTCACGGTGGCGACGGCGTCGCCGAGGTCGAGGGAGCGCCGGTAGCCCGCCGGGTCGTCCGGCGCGTCCGGCACGTCGAGCAGGAGCTCGCCGAAGGTCTGGTACGCGCCGAAGCCGGTCGGCGGGGTGCCGAGCCGGGCCGCCACCTCCCCGGGCGGCAGGCTGCCGTGCTCGTCGAGGGCCCGCTGGACCTCCTCGACGGCGCCGGGCCGTGGCCGCGGCCAGTTGCCCGACAGGTAGCCGTCCTCGCCGGGGCCGCCGGTCCACAGGGTCTTCTCGTTGAGCCGCAGCCGCTCGGTCGCCACGGTGCCGTGGACGGTCGCGCCGAGTGCGCCGTTGCCGATGGGCAGCGTCTCGCTCTCCCAGCTGGCGGCAGGCCGGTCGTACCAGAGGATCACCGCCCAAGCCTAGTCATCTTGGGTGAATCGCCCACTCTTGTCAGTGGCCTCCGCTACATTGCCGGTTCGTTGATCAAGAGCCCTGGAGGTCAGAGGATCGTGAACGCGGACCCAACCGCGTGGGAGCGGCGCAGCGTCACCCTCGTGGTGCCGCCCGTCCAGCCGCGCAAGCTGGCGAAGGTGCCCTTCGTCGAGCTGGCTGACGGGCGGCTGCAGGGCGTCGTGTCGAGCGGATCGGACATCGGGCGGGTGTACGTGTCCTTCATCGCCGCCGGAACCCACGGCTTCAACTGCAGCACCAACAACAACCGGCCGTGCGGCGGCCTCTACAGCTCGCCCTGCAAGCACCTGAACTCGCTGGTGGCCGAGGCGATCGTGCAGTACGGCGCCGGGCGGGTCGCCCGCTACCTGCGCGTCGACGGCGCCGAGACGATCGAGTCCAGCTACGACCTGATCAGGGCCCTGAACGGCGGGCACGAGCCGGGGTCTGCGGCCGTGGTGTTCAGCCGGTTCCTGCGCCACCTCGGCTACCTGGAGCTGCCGGCCACCACGGCGCCCGTGGCCGAGATGCACTGGTTCCCGTCGACGGGGGCGGTGCGCTGATGCTCGAAGTACAACTCGGCGCGCTCGACGCCGGCCTGCCGCCGGGCGTCGAGGAGGCCCTCGACCTGGTCGCGGCCTTCGACGAGGCGCTCGCCACCGGGCTGGGGCGGCTCAGCCAGCAGGGCGCCCAGGCGGTCACCGGACTCGCCGCCGCCGTGGCCGCGAGCCCGCTCGGCGACCGGGACGCCGAGGCGGCGGAGAAGGTCGCCACCGGGTCCGTGGCGGGCGAGCACCTGACGATCCTGGCCGGGGCGCGCGCGGCGCTGCTCGGCGCGGTCGCCGACGCCCTGCTGGCCAGGCTCGACGAGGCGCTCGGGCGGTCCCGGGCCCCCTGGGAGGAGCCCGCCGATGGCGAGGCCGCCGCCGTGCCGGAGAACCTGCTCGTCGGGTGCCGGTCGTGGCTGCACGAGGTGGCCATCACCGGGTGGCGCGGCGTCGGGCACGACCTCGTCGCCGCCTCCGACCAGGCCATCGAGGCCATGCTCGCGGAGCCCGCGCTGCGCCGGCCCGCCGTGCTGCTCGACGGGCTGGCCGGCGAGCTGCGCGCCTCCAGCCCGGTGGCCACGATGGAGAAGCTGCCGGCCCGTCGCTGGGCCGACCTGTGGACCCGCGCCCTGATGCTCACCCAGCCTGGCTGGTCCGGCGCCGGCGACCCGGGCGTCCCGGTGTCGGGGCGGCTGCTCATCCTCGGCGCCGACGTGCACGAGCACGCCACCGCCGTCCAGCTCCAGGTGCACGGCGTGCTGGAGCCGAAGGACGGCGGCACGCCCCGGCTGGTGCGCACCGCCGTCTCCGCCACCAAGGTCGACACCATCGTCGGCCCGGCCGTGTGGGGCGTGCTGCAGGACCACCCGGTGCTGCTCGGCGCGCTGGCCAGGCACCTGTCGCTCGACCTCACCGACATGCCGCTGCTGGCCTCCGGCGACCTGCTCTGGGACGACGCCAAGGCCGCCGCGGGCGAGCTCGCCGCGCCGTTCTCCACCGCCCGCGTCCAGCTCGCCGGCGCGCTCGCGCCCGCCGGGCCGCCGCTCGACCGGCACCCGGTGGCCATCTCCGAGCCCGTGTTCGTCGAGGGCTACAAGGCGGCCAAGGTCGACGGCGGCCTCGAGTTCCGGGTCGGCGGCCAGGCCATCACGGTCACCACCGACCGGCTGCCCGGCTGCGGCCCGCTCACGCCGCAGCTCCTGGCCACCTCCACCGCCTGCATCGGCCTGCTGCGCTGGGACGGCCGCTGGCTGCTGCAGCCGCTCGCCGTCCAGTCGACGGTCAAGCGCCAGCCGGTCGCCGCGCACACCGGCGACTGGGCGCTCGGCCCCACCGATCCGAAGGTCGTCAAGTCCCTGGCCAGGTCGGGCGACGCGGTGGCCGTACTCCGCGAACGAGCAGGACGGTTGCTGCGGAAATGACCGATACCCGCGCCGAGGAGAACCGGCGCCAGGTGCTGCTGTGGCGGCTGCTGGCCCGCGTGTTCGACACCGACGAGCAGCCGGCGCTCGAAGCGGCCAGCGTGGCCGTCGTCGACGCGCTCGGGCTGCCGCCCGCGCTGCTCGACCCGTCGGTGTCCGTCGACACGCTGGTGCAGCGCTTCCCCGAGCTGGCCGGCGAGTTCCGCGACCTGATGGTGCCCGGCGACGACGAGTCGCCGCGCGACCGGGCCCGCACCGCGGCTCTGGCGTCCAAGCTGCTGCTCAACCTGTTCGCGACCGGTACGGGCGACGTCAGCGCCACCAAGCTGGCCGCCTGGCAGCAGGACGCGGGCTGGTTCGAGCAGGCGCTCGGCTGCGAGCCGGGCGAGCTGCGCGCCCAGCCGGGCCGCAACGAGCTCGGCGGCCTGCTCGCCGGGCTCGAAGGCGACCTGGTCAAGCGCATGCGGCTGCGCGAGGTGCTCGCCGACCCTGCGCTGTCGAGGCAGCTCACGCCCAGCATGTCGCTCATCGAGCAACTGCTGCGCGACAAGGACAACCTGTCGGGCGTCGCGCTGGCCAACGCCAAGGCGCTGATCCGCCGCTACGTCGACGAGGTCGCCCAGGTGCTGCGCACCCAGGTGCAGAAGACCAGCGCCGGCACCATCGACCGGTCGGTGCCGCCCAAACGGGTGTTCCGCAACCTGGACATCCAGCGGACGATCTGGAAGAACCTCCCCAACTGGAACGCCGAGGACGAGCGGCTCTACGTGGACCGGCTCTTCTACAAGCACACCGCCAAGCGCACCGTCCCGGCCCGCATGATCGTGGTCGTCGACCAGTCGGGCTCGATGGTGGACGCCATGGTCAACTGCACCATCCTGGCGTCCATCTTCGCCGGGCTGCCCAAGGTCGACGTGCACCTGATCGCCTACGACCACCGGGCGCTCGACCTGACGCCGTGGGTGCACGACCCGTTCGAGGTGCTGCTGCGCACCCAGCTCGGCGGCGGCACCAACGGCATGGTCGCGATGGCCCTGGCCCGCCCCAAGATCATGGACCCGCGCAACACCGCGGTGGTGTGGATCTCCGACTTCTACGACAACCGGGAGGTGCAGACCGAGTTCGAGTCGCTGCACCGCTCGGGCGTGAAGCTGATCCCCGTCGGGTCCGTCAGCAGCTCCGGGCACCAGAGCGTGGACTCCTGGTTCAAGCAGAAGCTGAAGGACCTGGGCACGCCGGTGATCTCCGGCCACATCCGCAAACTCGTGTTCGAGCTCAAGAACTTCCTCAACTAGGAGAATCCCCAGATGACCGACGAGATGCTGCGCGCCCCCGCCGAGGTCAAGTACGCCGAGGAGCTCGACTGGCTGGAGTCGATCGACGACGGCCCCAAGCCGTTCTCCTGGCGGCTCAGTCCCCGCATGGTGCGGCTGTTCGTGCTCGGCTCCGAGCGCTCCGACGGCCTGGACCGGGAGATCGCGCAGAAGTGGTTCGGCGACCGGAGCTTCGTCGAGCGGGCCATCGTCACGCTGGCGTCGGACCGCGGCCTGCTGCTGATCGGCGACCCGGGCACCGGCAAGAGCTGGCTCGCCGAGCTGCTCGCCGCCGCCATCTCCCGCAACTCCACGCTGGTCGTGCAGGGCACCGCGGGCACCACCGAGGACCACATCAAGTACTCGTGGAACGTCTCCATGGTGATCGCCAAGGGGCAGTCGCGCGAGTCGATGATCCCCTCGCCGATCATGACGGCGATGGAGCAGGGCGTGATCGGCCGCTTCGAGGAGCTGACCCGCTCCACCAGCGACGTGCAGGACGCGCTCATCTCCATCCTGTCGGAGAAGTACGTGTCCATCCCCGAGCTCGACGACGACAACATCGTCTTCGCCCAGCCGGGCTTCTCCATCATCGCCACCGCCAACAGCCGCGACCGGGGCGTCAACGACCTGTCGTCGGCGCTCAAGCGGCGCTTCAACTTCGTCCGCATCCCCGTCGTGACGAACAAGAAGAGCGAGGCGGAGATCGTCCGCTTCCGCACCACCGAGCTGCTGCGCCGGCACAACATCGACCTGGAGCTGCCGCCCACGCTGCTCGACATCCTGCTGCAGAGCTTCGCCGACCTGCGCGCCGCCGCCGCGTCCGCGCAGAGCGACGACGGCAAGCTGGAGTCCGCGCTGTCCACGGCCGAGCAGATCGGCGTGCTGGAGGACGCGATCCTGCACAGCAACTTCTTCGGCGACCGCACGCTGAAGGCCGAGACGCTGGCCGGTTCGCTGGTCGGCTCGCTGGCCCGGCGCAGCCCCGAGGACCTGGCCATCCTCAACAAGTACTGGCACGGGGTCATCGAGCCGCGCAGCAAGAAGGACGGCGGCGACTGGCAGGGCTTCCTCGAAGGCGGCCGCCAGGCCATCGCCACGCTCTCATGAGTCTCTTCGGCGCGCTGCGCGAGCAGCTGAACGATGCCGCCGAGACCTTCGCCGGCTCGCCCGGCGCCCTGTCCGAGATCCTCACGGGCATGGTCGACGACGTCGACCGGGCGCTGGGCGAGCGGCTGGAGATCTTCCCGGTGTGCCACCACTCGCCGGCCTCCGCCCTGGCCATGGCCAGGCGGCTGCGCGACAAGCGGCCGCAGGTCATCTACCTGGAGCTGTGCGAGGACCTGCGGCCGCTCCTCGACGAGCTGCGCACCTGCAAGCTGCCGGTGGCGCTGCAGGCGTTCGCCGCCGAGCTCGACGGCTTCCCCGAGAGCTGGGGGCCGCTCAGCGTCGTCGCACCCATCACCGAGGCGTCCGCCGAATACCAGGCCATCGCCTACGCGCTCGACACCCCCGGCGTCGAGCTGGTGCTGGTCGACCGCTCCTCCGACCACGTCTTCCAGTGGCACCCGCAGGAGGAGCCCGGCAAGCCCGCCGAGGAGGCCGGCCTGCACGGCGACGCGGTCGGGGTCGAGATCGGCGACCTGCGGCCCCGCTTCGCCGAGCTCGAAGAGCACCTGCTGCACCACGGCAAGGTCCGCCACTGGTCCGAGTGGTGGGACCAGTACGTGGAACAGCCGCTCTCCGGTGCCGACTACGACACCTACCGCCAGGTCATGGTGCTGATCGGCAGCCTGTTCCGGCGGCTGCGCCCGTACGACGCGGACAAGCTGGACCGTGACGAGGACCGCGAGCGCTACATGTGGACCCGCATGCGCGAGCACCTCGCCGCGACCGGCGCCGACCCCGCGCGCTGCCTGTACGTGTGCGGTGCCTTCCACGCGGCCAGCCGCGTCGAGGAGTTCGGCCTGGACGCGGCGCCTACGGACTTCGACATCTCCCCGCGAACCGCCACGAACTGGCTGTACGGCCTCATCCCGTCCAGCCACTCGGCCATCGAGTCCCAGTTCGGGCTGGCCCCCGGCTCGGTGTCGATCGCCGCCGCCACCTACGACAAGGCCGTCACCAGGAGCGGCGTCAAGCCGTACGCGCTCAAGGGGCAGCAGAAGGGCAAGCGGCCCGCCAAGCTGCCGCCCGTCGTGCCCCTGGTGGCCGCCGACCAGCTGACCGGGTTCCTGTCCAAGCCGCCGGAACGCGACCCGCTCGACGAGGCCGAGCTGGTCGGCTGGTGCGTCGACATCGTCCGGCTGGCCCGGCGCAACGGCTACCTGTCCAGCACCGCCGACGCCATCGCCGTGTACGAGACGTCCATCCTGCTCGCCGGGATACGCGGCAGGGCCAGGCCGACGCCGTACGACTTCCAGGACGCGGCCGTCACCTGCATCGAGAAGGACAGCGTGCCCGGCCGCCGGGACGTGCGCCGGCTCTGCGAGATCCTGCTCGGCGGCGACCGGATCGGCGAGGTCGGCTACCAGTCGATGCCGCCGCTGGCCCAGGACGTGTTCGAACGGCTCGAACCGCTCGGCTACGACATGAAGAAACGGGCCGTGCACCGGGTGCTGCTCGACCTGAACGCCTCCCCCGAGCTGCGGCCCTGCTCACAGCTGCTGTGGGTGCTGCGGCGGCTGATGCCCGACCATGCCGTGCGGCCCATCATGGGCAGCCGCCGGCTGGGCGAGCGGTCGGTCCAGGAGAGCTGGGACGTCGCGCTCGGCCACCACCAGCGGGCGCTCATCGAGCTCGGCTACGAGGGCGTCACCGTCGAGCAGGTGCTGGAACAGCGGCTGCGGCGCAGCGTGTGGGAGCCGAAGGCGACCGCCGCCGACGCGCTGCAGGCGGTCGAGGAGGCCATCCTGTTCCTGGGCGGCCGGCGCTTCGCCGACGAGCTCGGCGCGCGGGCCGTGGACCTGCTCGCCGCCGAGCGGAGCGTCGACGACGCGCCGGACGTGCTGCGGCGCATCCGCCGGCTGCTGGCCCACTACCGGACCACCGAGCCGGCGCTGCCCGAGTGGTGCGAGCGGTTCGTCACCACCGGCTACGCGCAGTACTGCACGCTGCTGCCGACCGCGTTCGTGGCCGAGGACGTCGGGGTGCGGCAGGTGGCCGCCATGCTCGGGTTCCTGTCGTCCATGGAGAGCCTGGCGCTGTCGCTCGGCTGCGACCGGGCGCAGCTCGAACTGGCCGTGCGGCAGTCCCATCCCGAGACGCCCGGCAAGATCGCCCTGCTGTGGGCGGCCCAGTTCCAGCTCGGCGTGCTGAAGATCGGCGAGCTGCGGGAGCGGTGCGCGGAGCTGCTGGACAACCCGCTGGTGGTGCCGTCGTTCCCGCAGTACCTGAGCGGGTTCGTGCAGGCGCTGGAGGCGGCGCCGGCGTTGACGCCGTTCGTGGTCGAGGTGATCTCCGGGGCGTTCGCGCGGCTGCCGGACGGGGTGCTGCTGCCCTGGCTGCCGACGCTCATCAAGACGCTCCGCTCGGAGGCTCCTGAGCTGGTCCCGGTCCTCATCCGGGAGGCCGGCCGCACCTTCCCCGCCACCCTGGCGGGCGTGGACACCTGGGCGCCCCCATGGCCGACCCCCTCCGGCCCGGGTCCGGGCGGGGGCGTCGCCGGAGGCGAGCTCGTCTCCGGCGGGCCGGTCGCCGAGCTCCTGGCCGCCCACCCCGCCCCCACCGACGCCGTGGCGGCGCTGCTCGGCTGCGAGGCCGCCTGGAAGCCCCTCACCCACGCGGGCGCCTTGCCGGACGGCGCCTCCGCATACGGCGGCTCCGGGGACGGCGGTTATCCGGAGGTGGCCGCGCTGCTGGAGAGGCATCCCGCCACGGCGGGCGCCGTCGCCGGGTTGCTGACGGGAGGCGCCGCCGTCTGACGCGCTCTTGGGGTAGGGACAGCCCTACCCCAAGAGGCCAGCGAGCGGGAGCGCCCCGCCAGGGCACCGGCTCGTACGTTTACGTACATGACGAACCTCCGCCGCCGCATCGCCGTCGACACCCGCTACGTCCTGACCGGCTTCCCGCTGGCCGTCATCGGCTTCTGCCTGGTCGTGACCGGGATCGCGGCCGGGGTGGGCAGCGCCGTCGCGTTCGTCGGCCTGCCGGTCCTGGCCGCCACCGCCCTCATGGCCCGCCGCTTCGCCGACGTGGAGCGGGCCGCGCTGCCGGAGGTGCTCGGCCGTCCGATCGCCCGCCCCGAGTACCGGGAGGCGCCGGTGTGGGCCGGTTGGTTCCGGCGCACGATGAACCCGGTGATCAACGGGCAGGCCCCGATGGACCTGCTGCACGCCGTCCTGTCGTTCCCGATCGCGATCGCCTCGTTCGTGTTCACCGTCGTGTGGTGGGCCGGGACGCTCGCGGGCCTGACGTTCCCGCTGTACGGCTGGGTCCTGGCCGGCATCCCCGGCTTCACCGAGGGCGGCCTGCCGGCGCTGCTCGGCTTCGGCACCGACGCCGCGACCTTCGTGACCTTCAACACCGTGGTGGGCGTGCTGTTCGCGCTGACTCTGGTGCCGGTGCTGCGTGGTGCGGCGCTCGTCAAGGCCACGCTCGCCCAGGCGATGCTCACCCGGCCCGCGTACGCCCCCCGCGCCGGGCTCGGGCACGCCGCGACTGTCGGTGTGTCCTGACCCCATATCGTGGGGGAGTCATAGGACATCCATCTCGAAAGGGGCGAGCGTGCGCAGCTCATTCTTCGGCAACATGGACCCCCAGCAGCTTCCGCCGGGCTTCGCCCTGCAGAACTCGAAGATGCTGCGCGTCCAGCTTCCCGAGGTGCTGGCCAAGCAGGGCTCGATGGTCGCCTTCCAGGGGCAGATGGACTTCGACTACGAAGGGTCCGGCAGCCTCGGCAAGCTGTTCAAGAAGGCCATGACGGGTGAGGGCGCCTCGCTGATGCGGGTGCGCGGGCAGGGCCAGCTCTACCTGGCCGACAACGCCGACGACATCCACCTGTTCTTCCTGGAGAACGAGGGCCTGACCGTCAACGGCCGCAACCTGCTGGCCTTTCAGCCGCAGCTCACCTGGGACATCCAGCGGGTACAGGGCGCCGGCATGGCGGCCGGCGGCCTGTTCAACACCACGCTCAACGGCACCGGCTGGGTCGCCGTCACCACGCACGGCACGCCGGTGGTGCTCGACGCGGCCGCCCTGCCGACGTACGCCGACGGGCAGTCGGCCGTGTGCTGGAGCACCTCCCTGCAGGTGGGCGTCAACCGCACCTTCAAGGCCGGTGCGCTGATCGGCCGGGGCAGCGGCGAGGCGATGCAACTCGCGTTCCAGGGGCAGGGCTTCGTCCTGGTCCAGGCGAGCGAGGGCCCCCCGGTGGTCCAGGCCAAGGGCTAATGGCTTTCCTGGCGGGGGAGGACGACCTCGGCCAGGATGAGCTGGATGGCGGCGGCCACCGGGATGGCGAGCAGCGCGCCGACGATGCCGAGCAGCGCGCCGCCGATCAGGGCCGCCACGATCGTCGCGGCGGCCGGGACGTCCACCGACTGCTTCATCACGCGCGGCGCGATCAGGTAGTTCTCCACCTGCTGGTAGGCGATGAAGAACACCAGGCAGGCGATCCCCACCGGCAGCGAGACGAAGAAGCCGACGATCGAGGCGACCCCGGCGCCGATGGCCGCGCCGATCAGCGGGATCAGGTCCGTCACGGCCACGATGATCGACAGCGGCAACGCGTACGGCACTCCGGCGATCGACAGGAACAGGAACGACGTCACGCCCGCGATCAGCGAGATGATCAGGTTGCCGGCGACGTACCCGCCGACCCGCCTCAGCACCTCGTCGCCCAGCAGCCGGACCCGCTCGCGGCGGCTCCTCGGCACCAGCCGGTAGCCGAGCCCGGTGATCGAGCGCAGCGACGCCAGGAAGTACAGGGTGAGGATCAGCACCGTCAGCGCCGAGAACAGGACGCTGACCACGATCCCCGCCGCGCCCAGCAGCCCGCTGAACACCTGCGACCCCATGTTGCCGCTGAGCAGGTAGTCCTGCGCCCGCTCCAGCAGCCCGAACCGCTGGTCCAGCTCTCGGATGCCCGGGTTGGCGAGAAGCTGTTCGATGTAGGTGGGCAACTGCTCGACGAACTGGCCCGTCTGCTGCGACAGCGCGGGCACCACCGCCACCCCGAACAGGCCGAAGAACGCGATCACCGCCGTGAACACGGCCCCGATCGCCACCCCCCGGCGCAGCCCGCGTTCCTCCAGCCAGCGGACCGCCGGGTTCAGCCCGACGGCGAGGAACAGCGATACGACGATCAGCACCAGCGCCGACGCGGTCACGGTCAGCGCCTGGACGAGCAGCCAGGCCGACAGCACGCCGAGCGCCGCCGTGAACCCGAACACGAACGGGCTTCCGCTGACGGGCCGGCCGGGTTTGCCGAACGGGGGCTTCTCGCCGCGCCGCCCGGCCAGGATGTGGGGGGCGAAGCCCTGGACCCGTACTGTGCGGGCGCCGGGCTGCGAATCAACGTCGGAGGGGTTCGTCACGGGGGCTCCTTGGCGGGGCCCCTCCTCTTCCCCGTCCGGGCGTGTTCAGCCCTGCGGGTCGATGTTGTGGTTGAGCCGGAACACATTGCCCGGGTCGTAACACCGCTTCACGGACGCCAGCCGCCCGTAGTCCGCCTCCGTGTACGCGTCGCGCACCCGGGTGCTGTCGGCCAGGAAGTTCAGGAACGTCCCGCCGATCCCGTGGCGGCCGAGCGTCTCGCCGAGACCGGGCAGCGCCTGGTCCACGATGATCGAGAACGGCACGCCCCGGTGGCCCACGGGCCCCGCGTCCGGCCCCGGCGCGGCCATCGCGCCGGCCCAGTGCCTCAGCTCCACCGTGGCCTCGCGGCCGGTCTCCACCAGCGCGCCGATCAGCTCGTCCGGCAGGGCCGGGAACAGGTCCAGGTAGCGCGCGGGCGTGCCGCCCATCGCCGCGTCCGCGTAGCGCACCGGGCGCACGCCGTCCACGAGCGCCGGACCGGCCGCCTCCCACAGCGGCCGCAGCACCTGCCGGCCCTGCTCCGGCGAGCCCGCGTACATGGCCTTGATGCCGAGCGCCCGGCTGCCGTCGGGCAGCGCGGTCAGCATGATCGCGGTGCTCACCTCGCCGGGCGCGGCCGCCGCCCAGTCGCGGTAGCGGGTCAGCGTCTCCCCGGCCCGCTCGTACGGGAAGTACGCGATGCCCGCGTACACCTCCGTCACCGGGTACAGGCGGAACTCCAGCGACGTCACCATCCCGAAGTTGCCGCCGCCGCCGCGCAGCGCCCAGAACAGGTCCGCGTTCCGGTACGCGTCGGCCGTGACGATCCGGGCGTCGGCGGTGACCACCTCGGCGCTCACCACGCTGTCGGCCGCGAACCCGTACCGGCGCGACAGCCATCCCACGCCGCCGCCGAGGGTGAAGCCGGTGACGCCGACGGCGGGCGACGAGCCCGACAGCGGCGCGAGCCCGTACGGCGCGGCGGCGGCCAGGACCTGGCCCCACCGGGCGCCCGGCCCGACCCGCGCCACCCTCTTGACCGGGTCGATCTCGACCCGGTCCAGCGCCGTCGTCCTGAGCAGGATGCCGCCGTCGGACGGGACGTGCGTGCCGTGACCGGTCGCCTGCACCGCCAGCGGCAGCCCCAGCTCACCGGCCGCCGCCACCGCCGCCCGCACGTCCTCGCGCCCCGTCGCCTCCGCGACCAGCACCGGCCGGGCGTCGACGGCCGGGCTGAGCGCCGCGCGCCCCTGCTCGTACCCCTCGCCACCCGGCAGGTGCACGGCTCCACGGAAGCCGGCGATCCGGTACGTCCTGTCCGCGAGCTGCTGCACCATGTCCCTGACCTCCTGTTTCTCGGCTGCTCTCAGCCTCTCGCCGGAGACCCCCGGGAGACATCCGTGGTCACCACGGATTCACCACGGAAAGTCCTGATAGGCGATGATGTGGAGGTGACGGTGTCAGGTTCGGGCGGGGTGTCGCGGCGTGAGGCGGAGGTCCTCCAGGCGCTCGGCGCGCGGCTCACGAACGCCCAGATCGCCGGCCGCCTGCACATCTCGATCCGCACCGTCGAGAGCCACGTGTCGTCGCTGCTGCGCAAGTACGGCGTCACCGACCGGCAGGAGCTGGCCGCGTTCGCCGTCCCGGCCGGGGAGATGGCCGGGCTGCCGGTCAGCCGCACCTCGTTCGTCGGCCGGGCGGCCGAACTGGAGGCGATCACCGCCGCCTTCACCGCCTCCCGCCTCGTGACGCTCGCCGGGCCCGGCGGCGTCGGCAAGACCCGCCTGGCCGTCGCCGTGGCGGGCGCGCTCGGGCACGGGGGCGCGTACGTGGACCTGGTGCCGGTACGCGACGGGTTCGTGGCCGAGGCCGTCGCGGCGGCGCTCGGCGTGTCCGAACAGCCGCAGCGGCCCCTGGACGACGCCATCGCCGACCGGCTCGGCACCATGCCCGCCCTGCTCGTGCTCGACAACTGCGAGCACCTGCTGGACGAGGCCGCCGGGTTCGTCGACCGGCTGCTGTCGCGCTGTCCCGGCACCCGGACCCTGGTCACCAGCCGCGAACGGCTCGGCATGCCCGGCGAGCGCGTCCTGGCCGTGGAGCCGCTGCCGCCGCACTCCGACGCGGTCGCGCTCTTCCACGACCGCGCCGCCGCCGCCGGGCAGGGCGCCCTCGACGCCGACACCGTCGAGACGATCTGCGCCCGGCTCGACGGGCTGCCGCTGGCGATCGAGCTCGCCGCCGCCCGCAGCGCCGCCCTCGGCGCCGAAGGGCTGCTGGCCGCCCTCGACGACAACCTGCGCCTGCTGGCCGGCGGCCGGGGAGCGGACTCCCGGCACCGGTCGCTGCGCGCCGTGCTCGCCTGGAGCCACGACCTGCTCGCGGACGCCGAACGCGCCCTCCTCCGCCGCCTCTCGGTCTTCACCGGTGCCTTCGACCTCCCGGCGGCCGTCGCGGTGGCCGGCGAGGGCCGCGTCCACGTCGCCGACGTGCTCGGGCGGCTGGTGGACAAAAGCCTCGTCCAGCGCGGCGCCGGGCGGTGGTGGCTCCTGGAGACCGTACGCGCCTTCGCCGCCGAACACCTCACCGCCGCCGGCGAGGCGCCCACCGTCCACGCCCGCCACCTCCACTGGGCCACCACCACCGCCGAAACCCTCACCCAGCACCTGCAC
>NZ_LAVL01000041.1 GCF_001083785.1 Nonomuraea sp. SBT364 | reverse complement strand
TGTTGACCACGTAGACGACCGCTGCCGCCGCACCGCCCAGCAGCAGCACGGCCAGCCCGGCGACCCCGGAGCCGACCACCGAGCCGAGCACGTCCGAGACGGGGAGCCCGGAGCCGAGCGAGACCCCCCAGGCCCAGGCCGGGGCGAAGCTCGACCACGAGGAGTTCGAGGACTGGAAGTTCAAGCTGAGCGGCGTCTCGTACGAGGCGAAGAAGGTCGGCGGCTGGAACTACCCCTCGTGCGACCCCGTGGACGGCGCGGGCGTGCTGGCCAAGAGCAAGTGCGACCACGCCGTGCAGGTCGCCTACACCGCCTACGGCGGCGCGCTCAAGGGGGTGCGGATCATCATGGCGTTCCCGACGAAGGAGGACGCCGAGGAGGCATCGACGAAGCTGGGCAAACTCTCCTCCGACGCGGTGACGTGGCGCAAGGACAGGACGCACGCCACCTACGAGTACGGCAAGATCCGCATGGGTGACACGAGGAACGTCGTGGTGGTCACCATCGTCACGGCGACCGAGGCGGCCAAGGACAAGGCGACGAAGTTCCACAACTACTTCCAGGCCGACGTCGCCGGATACTTCCTCTTCCGTGATGACGTGACGGCCGGTTAGGGGCCCTGGCGTCGGCCATGCGAGTCCTGAAGGTGGGCGCCCCAACTTCGGGGAGGTGTCCCCGGCGTCATCTCCACCCCGGCCTGACTGGGGTCAGTCCTGCTCGGAGCGTCCCTCGCGCCAGTAGCCCATGAAGGCGACGGCCCGCCGGTCCATGCCCCGGTCGGCGACCAGGTGACGCCGCAGCCCCTTGATCACCGCCGCCTCGCCGGCCAGCCAGGCGTACAGCGGCCCCGGGGGCCGCTCGTCCTCGGGGACCTCCCACAGGTCGTTGACGTCCACGTCCTCGACGGAGTCGTTGGCGGACAGCGGAGGCAGCAGCCGGTCGGCGGCGGCGACGACGGCCGGGTGGAGCAGGCTGCCGCGCCGGGCGCCGGACCTGGCCAGCCAGGTGATCTTGACGCGGCTGGGCGTCAGGATGTCGAGGGCGTCGCTGTCGTACGGGACCTCCATCAGCGCCTCGCCGGTGCAGCCGGCGGGGAGCCGTTCGAGGACGGAGGCGATCGCGGGGACGGCGGTCTCGTCACCGGCCAGCAGCACCGGCCCGTTCTCGGCGTCCGGGCGGAAGGCCATGCCGGCGTTCGGGCCGTCGAACCCGGCGTTCGGGCCGAACAGGATGGCGGGGGCGCCGGGCTGGACGGTCGGGGCCCAGCGGGCCATCGGGCCGCCGTGGCCGTCGTCCTCGTGCAGCGCGATGTCGACGTCGACCTCGCGAAGGTGCGGCCTGGCCAGTCGTACGGTGAGCGTGCGGATGGGGTTGCGCAGCTCGCCGGGCAGCTCGCGCCAGCGCTGATACCAGTCGGGCCCCTTGGGCATGGGCGACAGGCCGTGCTCCTCCAGCGGCAGAATGAGCTTGATCCGCTGGTCGTAGCCGTTGTCGGCGAAGCGTTCCAGGTCAGCGCCGGTGAACGTGACCCGCAGGAACGACGGGCTGAGCCGCTCCGTCGTGCGCACGCGAACATCAAACATACCAAAAGGCTCCGTCATATTAGGTGAGCCTAACCTAAAAGTCTGCCCGGGCAAGCCGGTGAAGATCGCGCCGGGCCCGACCGTGGTCGGCACGACGCGGCCGCGCGCCCGCACCCTCGCGGTCCTCCTGGACGGTCTGCGCGCGGCATGACATCCGTCATGTCCTGCCGGTGACTCAGTCAACTGGCAGTCCCATACGGCATCCATCAGGATCAAAGGGACATTTGATGCCGATCTTGGGGGTGGTCATGCGCCGCGTGATCTTGGGAGTCGGGCTGGGCGCGCTGCTGGTGGCGGGCACGGGGACGGCGGCAGCCGCCGAGAGGCCCGGCCTGGACCGCGACGTCCTGGACCGGACGCTGACGGCGGTCCACGAAGCCGGCATGTACGGGACCTACTCGGCGGTGCAGGACGGGCGGCAGGCGTGGAAGGGCGCCGCCGGGGTGGCCGACGTCGAGACCCGCCGGCCGATCCGCGCCGACATGCGCCACCGGGTCGGCAGCATCACCAAGACGTTCACCGCGGTCGCCGTCCTGCAGCAGGTGGCCCGCGGCACGATCGAGCTGGACGCGCCGGTGGCCCGCTACCTGCCCGGCCTGGTCACCGACGAGCGCGTCACCGTCCGGATGCTGCTGAACCACACCAGCCACATCGCCGACCACGTGCCGTACGCGTTCCCGTCGCTGATGCAGGGCACGACGGCCAGCCTCGACGACAACCGGTTCCGCTCGTTCACCGACGAGGAACTGGCCCGCTACGGCCTGTCCGCGCCGCCCACCGGGGAGCCGGGCGCGCTGCCAGGGTCGTACTCCAACACCAACTACGTGCTCGCCGGGCTGGTGCTGGAGAAGGTCACCGGCCAGGACGCCGAGCGCCACATCACCCGCCACGTGATCCGCAAGGCCGGGCTGCGCCACACCTCGTTCCCGCGCTCGCCGCACATCCCGGGGCCGCACTCCAAGCTGTACGAGTCGTGGTTCGGCGCCATCGACCCGCCGCGCGACTACAGCGTCTACGACATGTCGTGGATCGGCACCGCCGGGGCCGTCGTGTCCACCATGGACGACCTCAACGACTTCTACCGCGCCCTGCTCGGCGGCCGGCTGATCGGCCCGGAGCAGCTCGCCGAGATGCAGCGCACGGTGCCGATCGTGGTCGGTGGCGGGGCCACGGAGTACGGCCTCGGCATCTACCCCGCCGACCTGCCCTGCGGCCGGTTCTGGGGGCACGACGGCGCCGTCTTCGGGTCGATCACCCAGTCGCTGATCAGCGAGGACGGCAAGCGGCAGGCGTCGATCGGGCTGACCCTGGCCAAGTATCAGCGGATCGAGAACGGCACCATCCCGATCCACCCGATCGATCTGGCCGCGGGCGCCCACCTGCTGGCGGCCCTGTGCGGCGGGGACGCCACGGCCCGCACCGCCCAGGCGCCCTTCGTCCCCTTCCGGACCGATCGGACGCTGATCAAGCACCAGTAGGTTGGGCGCATGCTCGACTATGACCGTGAGGCGGCCTCGTACGACGCGACGCGCGGCGGCGAGGCCAGGGCCGAGGCGGCGGCGGAGGCGATCGAGCGGCTGCTGCCGGAGTCCGCGCGGGTGGTGGTGGACGTGGCCTGCGGCACCGGGATCGTCACCGCGCGGCTGCGGCGGGCCGGGCGCCGGGTCGCCGGGGTGGACCGGGCGGCCGGGATGGCGGCGGTCGCCGGGGCGCGGATGCCGGGCGGCGTCGTGATCGGTGACGCCGCCCGGCTGCCGTTCGCCGGCGGCTCGGCCGACGCGGTCACCCTGGTCTGGCTGCTGCACCTGCTGGATCACGACACGTCGGCGGCGGTGCTGGCCGGGGCCGCGCGGGTGCTGCGGCCGGGCGGGACGCTGATCACCACCGTGGACAAGACCGCCGCCGTCTACCGGGCCGGCGACGAGCGGGTCGCGCGGGCGCGCGACGCGTGCGTCCCGCAGGCCAGTGACGCGCTGGACCGGGTGCTCGCCGTGGGCGCCGGTCACGGGCTGGCGATGGCGGGCCGCACCACGTTCGCGGGGCTGGGGCAGGGGCGCAGCCCGCGCGCGTGGGCCGAGATCCTCGGCGGGCCGGACGCCGGCTGGACCCGGCACGCGGACCCGGCCGTCGTCGCCGGGCTGCGCGAGCACCTGGCCGGGCTCCCCGATCAGGACCTGCCGGGGCCGGATCCGATCTACCCGCTGGTCGCGCTGGTGAAAGGCTAGGGAACCCCCTAGGCCGTCCCCCGGCGCGCGGCGCGCGACGCGCACGTACCGTCACTGACGCCGCGCTTCCGGCACGTCGACAGGGGGACTTACATGTCACTACGCAACAGCGACTTCGACGGCAACGGCCGGGCGGAGATCCCGGTGACCAGCCCATGGGGGCTCGGGGTGCTCGACCTGGTCGGCAACACGCTGACCTCGCCGGTCATGGCCGCCAACGGCACCCGGTTCGACGGCTGGCTGCTCAACACCGCCGACAACCGGTTCGACCTGCTCGCCGACCTCGACGGGGACGGCAAGGCGGAGATCCTCGTCACCAGCCCGTGGGGCATCGGCGTGCTCAAGCGGGAGGGCAACCGGTTCCGGGCCGTGGCGATGGCGCCGAACGGCACCCGGTTCGGCGGCTGGCTGCTCAACACGGCCGACAACCGGTTCGGGCCCGCCGCCGACTACGACGGGGACGGACGCGAGGAGATCCTTGTCACCAGCCCGTGGGGCGTCGGGATACTCAAGCTCAGCGGGACCACCTTCAGCGTGCTGATGATGGCGCCGAACGGCACCCGGTTCGGCGGCTGGCTGCTCAACACGGCCGACAACCGGTTCGGGCCGGTGGGGGACCTCGACGGCGACGGCCGGGCGGAGATCGTCGTCACCAGCCCGTGGGGCATCGGCGTGCTGGAGCTGTCCGGCAGCACGCTGGCCGCCCAGATGATGGCGCCGAACGGCACCCGGTTCGGCGGCTGGCTGCTCAACACCGCCGACAACCACTTCGGGAACGTGGCCGACTACGACGGCGACGGCCGGGCCGAGGTGCTCGTCACCAGCCCGTGGGGGCTGGGCGTGCTCAAGCTGGTGGGGGCCGGGTTCAACCCGCTGATGATGGCGGGCAACGGGACCAGGTTCGGCGGCTGGCTGCTCAACACGCTCGACAACCGGTTCGGGCCGGCCTCCGACTACGACGGCGACGGGCGCGCCGAGCTGCTCGTGGCCAGCCCGTGGGGGATCGGCGTGCTGGAGCTGTCCGGCTCCACGATGGCGGCGCCGATGATGGCGCCGAACGGCACCCGGTTCGGCGGCTGGCTGCTCAACACCGAGGACAACCGGTTCGACGTCGTGGGCGACTTCGACGGGGACAAACGCGCCGAGATCATCGTCACCAGCCCGTGGGGCCTGGGTCTGCTCAAGCTGTCCGGCTCCACCATGACCGCGCCGATGATGGCGGCCAACGGGACCAGGTTCGGCGAATGGCTGCTCAACACCGCCGACAACCATTTCGGGATGGAGACCGAGATGGTGCGGGTGCACGTCAAGATCCTGGCGAATCCGACGATCTCCATCGACCGCATGCTCGTCGCCATGCGCCAGGTGTACGAGTCGGTCGGCATCCGGGTGCAGCTCGCCGGCGTCGAGACGCTCAACCTGCCGGCGCTCGCCGACGTGGAGGTGGGCTCGTGCGTACGGGGCTCGGTGACGACCGAGCAGACCCAGCTGTTCGCCAACCGCAACAACGTCGCGCCGGGCGACGTGGTCGTCTATTTCGTACGGAGCACCGTACCGCCGTCCAACGGCTGCGCGGCGCATCCGGCGGGGCGGCCGGGAGCGGTCGTCGCGCAGGGCGCCACCCAGTGGACGCTCGCCCACGAGATCGGCCACGTGCTGTCGCTGCGGCACGTGGACGACAACAACCGGCTGATGACCGGCAACGGCACCGGCAACATCACCAACCCGCCGCCCGACCTGTCCGCTCAGGAGGTCATCGCCATGCGTGCCCAGACCCTCACCCACGCCGAGTAGGAGGAACCATGCCTGTCACGATGGAGGACGTCCGCCGCCTGCTCGACGCCGACGAGGTCGACTACGCGGCCGGGGCGCTCGCCTTCGGCCGCGACGCGCTGCCGTACCTGGAGAGCTTCGCCAAGGGGCCGGACGTGATGCTGGCCAGCAAGTCCGTCTATCTGGCCAGCCTCATCGGCGGGGAGGGCTCGGGCCCGATCCTGTCGGCCGCGGCCGAGAGCCCGCAGCCGGCGATCCGCGTCGCCGCCGCCTCCGGGCTGCGCAACCTGGCCGAGCCGCCGGTCGGCCTGGTCGCCGAGACCGTCGCCGACAAGCTGCTGGAGGACGCCGACGTGGGCGTCCGCAAGGTCGCGCTGGCCTCGGCGGCCGGGCTGGGCACCGCCGAGATGACGGCCAAGGTCCGCCTCGCCGCCGAACGCGACCCCGAGCCGGTCCTGCGCGACCTGGCCACCCGGCTGACGGACGGGGCCGGTTGACCTTCTCGTAGCGTCAAGGTCTGTAATGGAGGCATGCTGATCGGCGAACTCGCGGCGCTGGTCGGGGTGTCGACCCGGACCGTACGCCACTACCACCACCTCGGCCTGCTGCCCGAGCCCGCGCGCACCTCCGGCGGGTACCGCGAGTACCGGTTGCGCGACGCCGTGCTGCTGGCGCGGGTGCGGCGGCTGGCCGAGCTGGGGCTGTCGCTGGACGAGATCAGCGACGTGCTGGCCGACGACCGGGGAATGGACCTGCGCGAGGTGCTCCGGGAGCTGGACGACGACCTGGCCAGGCAGCAGGAGGCGATCGGGGAGAAGCGGGCGCGGCTGGCGGCGCTGCTGGAGGAGCCGGAGCTGCGGGCCGACTCGGCGGTGTCGCCCGAGATGGCCGACGTGCTGCGCGACCTGACGCCCGGCGGGTCGGCGTTCGCCCGGCTCGACGGGGGGATGCTGGCGCTGCTGGACACCGTGGCCGAACCGGCGGACCGGGAGTGGGCGCTGCGGGTCATGCGCCCGTTCACCGAGCCGGGCATGGTGGAACGCGTTCACGAGCTGTACGGAAGGCTCGACGAGGTGGCCGGGGCGGCGCCCGGCGACCCCCGGTTGCCGGTGATCGCCGCCGAGGTGGCCGCGCACATCCCGGCGGAGCTGGGGGAGGCGATGACCGGGAGCGAGGAGTGGATGGAGCGGGTGTTCGCCGAGCTGACGCCCGCGCAGGAAGAGGTGTTCAGGCAGGTTGTGGCGTTGTTGAAGCGGGAGGGCTGATGGACCGGGTTCGCCGGATCATGGAGTTCGACAGGAAGGGGATGGCGAGCCTGGTGCTGTGGGCGCGGCGGCGGCGCGACGGGGTGCCGCCGGGCGCGACCGAGGTGTCCTACGCGCGGGAGCAGTCCACGATCATGATGATCTTCACCTGTGCCATGGCCGTGGAGCTGATCGCGGTCGAGGTGCTGCTCCAGGCCATGGACGTGGAGCTGTGGGTGCGCCTGGTCGTGCTGGTGCTGGACGCGTACTCGCTGCTGTTCGTGCTCGCGGTGATCGCCGCGTGCGTCACCCGGCCGCACGTCGTGACCGATCGGGAGCTGCGGATCCGTTACGGCGCGTTCTTCGACGCCCGCGTCCCGCGCGAGCTCGTCGCGTCGGCCCGCCTCGTGCGCAACTACAACGAGACGGGCCTGCTGAGCGTGAAGGACGGGCGGCTCGGCGTGGCCGTGTCGTCCCAGACGAACGTGGTGGTCCAGCTCACCGAGCCGGTCACCGTGACCCGGCCGCTGGGCGGACGGGCCGAGGTCACGGTGATCCGGTTCTTCGCCGACACCCCGGGGGACGTCGTGGCCGCGCTGAGGCCGGCCGAGTCGAGTGCCGCCTAGCCGCAGCGGTCGCCGTTCAGGAGGAAGACCTCCGGGGCCGGGTTCGGTCCCGGGGTCGCGGTGCCGACGAAGCCGAACGTCACCGAACGACCCGGTTTGATCCGGGCGTTCCAGCCGAGGCTCTTCGCCGTCACCACCGGGCCCGCCTGGGTGACGGTCGCCGCCCACGCGTCCTTGACCCGCTGTGCGCCCGGGAACGACCAGCGCAGCGTCCAGCCGTCGATCGCCCGGTCACCGGTGTTCTCTATTTCGATCTGGCTGGTGAAGCCGCGCGGCCACGAGCCGTGCGCGGTGTAGCGGACCTCGCAGGAGGCCCGGCCGGACCGGTCGGCCAGGAAGGACGAGATCCAGGCCAGCGGCGAGTTCCAGTTGATCGTCAGCTCGTTGGTGGCCCAGGACTCGATGTGGTCGATGTAGCAGAACTGCGGCTCGCAGCCCTGCAGCAGCCGCTGCGCCAGCGGGTCCTGGATGGCCGAGTTGGGCCCGCCCGCCAGGGTGCCGCGCGGCGGGTTGGGCAGCGCCGCGTCGAGCTGGCGGGCGTACCAGCGGCTGTGCTGGTTCTTCGAGGCCACCTCGCCGTAGCCGGTCACGTACGACTGGTTGAGCGCGTTGCGGCCGAGGATGTAGTCCATGCCCTCGCGGACGCCCGCGCGATACTTCTCCTGCCCGGTCAGGTCGTACGCGGTGGCCAGGACGACCAGGTTGTTGATGATCAGGTTGTTGGAACCCCAGTCGTACGTCGGCGGGTCGTACGGCATGCCGTACGGGTGCTCGCGCTGGGTCTCCAGATACTTCTCGGCGCCCTCGACGACCGATGCGCGCACGCGCTCGCGGTCCGGCAGGGCGTTGGGGACGGTGGCCAGGTCGAGGCGGCCGAGCGGGGCGGTGAATCCCCAGTCGAAGCCGCGCTCGCGCCAGATGTCGCCGGTGTGGTGCGGCGAGGCGAGCACGTACTCCTGGAACTCCTTCTCGCCCGTCGTGATGAACAGCTCGGCGGCCGCCCAGTAGAACTCGTCGCTGACGTCGCCGTCGGCGTAGGAGCCGCCGCCGATGCCGTCGTTCGGGTCGGCGTAGGCGTCCGGGTTGGCCTTGGCCGCGGCCCAGGCCGCGCGCGCGGCCTTCAGGTTCCGGGCGGCGAAGCCCGCGTCGTACGGCGCGAACAGGCGGGCGGCCTGCGCGGCGGTGGCGGCCAGGTTCAGCGTGGCCGCGGTGGACGGCGGGTGCAGCTCGCGGGGCTGCGGGTCCAGGTGCGGCAGCAGCGGCAGGCCGGTCCAGGCCCGGTCGTGGATCTTGTGGTGGGCCATGCCGGCCAGCGGCTCGCCCGCGGGGACCTGCATGCTCAGCAGGAACTCCTGCTCCCAGCGCACCTCGTCGAGCAGGTCGGGAACGCCGTTGCCGCTCTCGGGGACGGCGAGCTGCCCGTCGGTGAAGGCGGCCCTGTCCCGCTCGTAGGCCGCCATGAGCTGGTAGGCCGAGATGCCGCCGTTGACCACGTACTTGCCGTGGTCGCCCGCGTCGTACCAGCCGCCCTTGACGTTCAGCGTGTAGTCGCAGACGCCCGGCTGGCAGGGCACCTCCGTGTCGCCCTGGTTGGGGGCGACGCCCACGTGACCGGCGGGGCGGCCGTAGCCCGGACGCAGCTCGTCCAGGATCTCGATGCCGCTGCGCTGGGTGTAGTAGAACTTCAGCGCGTCCACCCGCATGTCGTCATACAGACCGGCGGCCAGGTCGAACGGGCGGCTGGTCTCGCCGTCCGCCGTGAGCGTGTAGCCCTCGCCGGGCTTGGCGTAGGCGGTGAAGTCGATGGTGTGGACGTTCTGTCCGGAGCTGGAGTCCAGGCCGCGCGGCGTGCTGGTGCCGGTGGCGACGGTCTCCCCGGCGGCGTCGTCGAGCCGCCAGTCCACGGGATCGGCCGCCTCGGTGACCACGGTGGCCTTCTTCGGGCCGTTCGGCAGGTAGCCGACCATGTTCACCCGGACGCGCGGGCCGGTGTCGGGCTCGTACTCCTCCGGCTCGGCGCCGCCCTTCAGCGACACGTCGTCCATGCAGAATCTCCAGGGGTCGGCGCTGCCGCCCAGCTGGAAGGCGACCTGGGCGTTCGGCAGCGAGACGGGGGCGGTGAAGGTGTAGGAGTAGTCGTTGCCGGAGACGCTCAGCTCGGGGGCCGCCGACAGGAACTGCGTCCACGGGTCCACGGGGAGCTGGATGAGGGCCCGGCCGACCTTGGCCGGGGCGGCGGAGGCGGTGAACGAGTAGGCGTACGTCTCACCCTCGACCAGCGGCAGGTCGTTCTGGCCGATGATGACGTCCCACGGGTTGGCGGTGCCGCCGGGGATGTCGGCGCACAGGCGGCCGGCGTCGAGTTCGAGGGTGAGGTTGGCGGTGGCCCACCAGGGGGCGGTGGAGGAGTCGAAGGTGCCGTTCACGATCTGTTCCGGTCCCTCGTCGGCGTGGGCCGGCGTGGCGGCTAAGGGAAGCATGAGGAGGAGGGCCGCTGCCGCGGCCCGGCGTAGGGTCATGAGGAGTGTCCTTCGGGAGATTGGGAGCGCTCCCAGATCTTCTTGCCGCCGCTGCCACCCCGTCAACGGGCGCTTCGCGTCACCTGTGAAACTTTCCCGCCGCCTGCCTGGCCATCGGCGCCGGACAAGCGTGAAAGTTTCATCCGTCGCCGGTAGTGCCAGGCACGACGTCGAGGAGCGCGTCGGCCTGGCCGGCGTGACGTTCAGCCGCTACGTGGTCAGGGAAGGGCCGCCGGCGACGATGCCGGCCGAACGGCTCGTCGAGCACCTGACCCGCACGCTGGGCCGGCATCGTCAGCTGACCAGCGCTTCCAGCAGGTCGGCGGCCCGCGCGGTGCCGCCCTCGGCACGGGTCTCGTCACGCAGCAGGGCCGAGCGGCGGGCCACCTCGGGATCGGCCGTGAGCGCCGTCAGGGCTTCGCGCAGCGCCTCGGGGGAGGCGTCGGCCGTGTCGAGACGGCGGGCCACACCCAGCTCGACCAGCCGGTCGGCGTTCATGAACTGGTCGACGGCCTGCGGCACGGCGATCATCGGGACGCCGGTGAACAGCCCCTCGCTGCTGCCGCCCATGCCGGCGTGCGTGACGAACGCGTCGGCCTGCTCCAGGATCGCCAGCTGCGGCACCCAGGAGCGCACCTCCACGTTGGCCGGGATCGGGCCCAGCTCGGCCGGGTCGGTGCGCTTGCCGATCTGCAGCACCACGTGCCAGCCGGGCAGGTCGCCGAACGCGGCCAGGCAGTTGCGGTAGAACTCCGGCTGCTGCGTGTAGGCGGAGCCCAGGGAGATCAGCAGGATGCGCTCGGCGCCCGGCGGCCTGGTCCAGCCCTCGCGCGCGCCCAGGCACGGGCCGACGAACGTCACCACGGCCTCGTCGACCTCGTCCGCGTGCGGCTGCATGGCGCGGGGGATCGTGGCGACGCAGCGCGGCGGGTGGCCGGAGAAGGAGTCCATGTCGGTCGTCGTGGCGCCGGCCTCCGCCAGCCAGCCCGTGAACCTGGCCCGGTAGGCGTCCGCCCCGGGAAGCTGCCACAGCTGGGCGGCGACGTCCTGCTCGTACTGCTTCCAGGCCACCATCGCCGGGGAGAGCTGCACGATCGGGCGGCCCTGCGACTCGGCCAGCGCGCGGGCCGCGTAGGCGCCGATGTCGTACAGGTAGAGGTCGGCGGGGTCGTCGTCGTAGGCGGCCCGGAGCTGCGGCAGCATCCGGATGTTGTCGTCGAGGAACACGCCCATGGCGGCGATCGGGTCGTCCGGCCAGTCGTGGTCGGCGACCGGGAGCGTGGACCGGTACGGCACCAGCTCGGCGCCGGTCGCCGTGATCACGTCGCGCACCGCCGGGTCGTTGGCGTACGTCACGCGGTGGCCGCGCGCGGCCAGCTCCCGGATGATCTCCAGGCTGGGCAGGATGTGGCTGATCGCGGGGATGCCGGCCATGGCGATGTGCATCCGACGATCCTAACGGGCGCCCGCCTGCCCGCCGGTCCCGCGCGCCGCCGTGTGGCGGGATCGCGCGACCAGCCACGCGACGGCCACCGCCAGGGCCAGCCCGCCGAACGCCGCCAGCGCGATCAGCCCGGCGCCCGGCCCGGACGTGTCGCCGGCGCTTGCCGTCCCCTGGGCGGTCGCGGTGCTCGTGGTGCCCTCGGGTCCGGTGGGCTCCGGGCTCGCCGCCCGGGGCCGCTCCGGCGTGCCCAGCGCCTTGATCAGCTCGGCGGTGAGCGAGCCCATGCCGTGCGTCTCGTCGGACAGGCTCAACGGCTCGTCACCGGGCGGCACGGCCCGGTTGCCCGAGCACAGCCCCGTGTCCAGCCCCTTCTTCCCGTTCCCGGCGAACAACAGGTAACGGGTGCCCTTGTCGAACTGGTAGCCGCAGGCGGCGCCCTGCGCCCGGGTGGTCACCACGACCTCGCTCTCGACCGCCCCCTTGTAGACGTGGTCGGCGCGCAGCGTGGCCACCACCTCGCCGCCTTCCAGCATCGGCTCCACCACGCGCACGTCCGTGGCCGTGGCCGTGAACACCGCCGCCGCGTTCCGCACCCGGTCCTTGGGCTTCAGCATCGCGCAACTGCAGGCGGCGGCCGGACCGGCCCCGGTCACGAGGAAGCCCGCCACGATCGCGAGCATGACGAGAAGGCGTCTCATGACTCTCCTGACGTATCCCGTACAAGATCGGTTCAACTAGGGTGATCCGCTGTGCGCGCTGCCTGGTTAGCCGTCGCCTTCGTGGCCCTCGTCCTGGTGTCCGGCGCGGTCGCCCTGCTGACCGGCGACGCCTGGCTGAGCGCGCTGCTCGTCCACCGCCGTCCCCCCGATCGCCCGGTGGACGTCCACGTGGACCATGTGGCGATGCTGGTCGCGGTAGGGGTGCTCCAGGGCTGGGCGCTGTGGCGCGTCCTGCCCGGGCGACGGGCCGCCGCGCGGCCGGACCCGGACGCCCGGCTGTTGCGGGCCGTCCTGTACGTGTGGCTGGCCGCCGAGTTCCTGGATCACCATGACCTGGCCTGGCTGGAGGTCGCCGGGGACGTCGCCACGGTGGCGGTCGTGGTGCTGTTCCACCGGGTGACGCGCGGGGGCTCGCGGGTGTTGCGGTGGGCCGCCCTGGTGGCCGGGCTGTACGACGCCGTCAGCGGGCTGACCGGCCTGTACCTTCCCGCCGGGCACGTGCCGTGGCTGGTCTGGATGGTGCTCACGCTGGTCGTCCAGGCACGGGACGGCCGATGGGGGCGCACGACGCTGTGGGCCGGTGCGGTGATCGCCGCCCGGCCGTTCCTGATGCCGGTCGTCTCCGGCCTGCTCTTCCGCTTCGCCGGGTTCCCGTCCCGGTACGTCTGGGAGTTCGGCGCCGAACTGGCCTTCGACGTGTTGACGCTGGCCTGGATCGGCGCTTTCGCCCGCGACCTCGGCAACCCGCCGCGCGCCCCGCGCCCCGTCCGGCCGCGCCGGCCGGTGCGCCGGTGGGAGGCGGTCGCGGCGGCGCTGCCGCTGCTGCCCGCCGCGGCCGGCCTGGCGAGCGGGACCGTGCTCTGGATCGGGCCGCGCGGGGCCGTCGCGTCGTGGTTCGCCGGGCAGTGGTATCTGCGGCACCTGTGGTTGTCGCTCGACGTCCTCGTCGGCCTGGGCGCGGCTTCGGGGCTGGTGCTGGCCGCCGCGGTGTGGCGTACGCGGCGCCTCGTGCCGGTGGCGGTCGCGGCCCTGCTCCTCACGGCCGCGGCCGGGGTGCTCTCCGCCGCGACGGCGTCCCGGCTGACGCCGTCCTATGAACAAGTCCCGATATTTCCGGACTGGGTGCTCACCGGCGACCCCGCACTCTCCCCGCTCTGGCACAGCGCCGCCCTCACGGCGTCCGCACTCCTCCTGCTGATGGCGTACGGCGACCGCGCCGCCCGTCGCAGGCCGTACCAGGTCGTCCTGGCGGGCACGGCCACCGTCGCGGCGCTCATCCTCGTGCCCGGCGCCGACCAGGCGACGGGCAGGATCACCACGGCGCTGGACTGCCGGTCCCACCACGACGACCTCGCGCCGGCCGGCGCCGCGCGAAGGTTCATCTGTGCCGTCCGCACCGGCACCGCCCTGCCCGCCGTCGAAGGCATGCCCGACCACCGCCTGCTCGCGTACGGCCGCCGCATGTGCGGCGTCTACACCCGCGCCGACCACGAGGAGGCGGTCCGCTTCCAGCGGTCGCACGGCGTCGACCCGCGCGACCACACTCTCCTCCTGGAGCCGGTCTGCCCCCGCGCCGCCGAGATGCGGGCGGCGGAGGTCGCGCGGGAGGAACGCGCGGTGCGGGCCGTTCACGCCGAAGAGCAGGCCAAGTGCCGCAGAGCCGCCCGTCATCGCCCCCTTCTGCAGCCGGTCCGGGCCGTCAGGCAACCCGAACCCCTCTGGGCCGAACTGCCCCTCCACGCGTACGAGTCGGAGGACGACCCCTGGGACGACCGGCGCCTGGCCGGGGTGCGGACCGAGGACCTGGTCGCCTCCGTCCCCGGCCACCTGGTCGTCCTCACCGACCCCAACCGGCGGGTCTGCATCACCACCGAGACGTACGCCCGCCGCCCCCCGGTCGAGACCAAGGGCTGGCACCACGTCGTCGAGGTCGGCCATCGCAGCACCGGTGGAACGATCGTCCTGGTCGACAACCTGTCCGGCGTCGTCCTCCCTGACCTGGCCCTGCGCGGCCGCAAGGGCCATTACCGCATCCGGGTGCATTTCGCCTGGATCGCCTGGAAAGGTGAGAAGCGGGCGGGCCAGCGCCTGCTCATCATGGCCTACCCCGGGCGCGGCGACCAGGTCACCGTGCACCGCGAGCGCGTCGAGCCGTGAGCCGCCTGGTCAGACGGCGATGAGGTGGACGCGGCCGCCACAGAGTTTGGCCATGTCGTCGAGGTCCGACGTGAGCATGGCGACCGGGCGGTGCTGTCGTAGCGCCCTCTCCGCCACCACGGCGTCGATGGCGTACCTGTGCCCGTGCAGGCCGGCGTCGAGGAGGAGTTCGGACGTGGCTCTGGCTTCGACCTCCATGCCCCGGCTGCGTGCCTCCGGGACCAGGGCGAGGATGGGCTGGTGATCCTCCGCGAACACCTCGTCGAAGGCCTGGCGTGCGTTGTCCTGCTCCTGCTCGGAGACGGGGCCGTTGCGGCGCTCGTGGTCCGCGAGGTATTCGTCCAGGATCTGTCCCCGCAACTCGCGTTCCACCGCGGCGGTGACGAACGCGGAGAAGTCGCGCGGCCGACGCGTTCGCGGATCGCCGTAGGAAACCCGCCGCTCCGCTGGACGGAGAGCGGCGGGTGGGTTGTTCACAAGGGGAGGCCGCCGGTGGCCGCGTTGGTGGAGCCGGTGGAGCGGTAGGCGTCGATGGTGCGCTCGGCGATGCGCATCTGGTGGATCTCGTCGGCGCCGTCGGCGAAGCGGGCCCAGCGGGCGTGCTGGAACATGTTGGCCAGCGGCGTGTCGGTGGAGTAGCCCAGCGCGCCGTGGACCTGGATGGCGCGGTCGATGATGCGGTTGAGGCTGCCGGCGACGAAGTGCTTGGCCATGGAGACCTCGGTGCGGAAGTCCTCGCCCTTGTCGATCTTGGAGGCGGCGTGCAGGACCATGAGCTTGCACTGGTAGAGCTCCATGGCCGAGTCGGCGATGAGCCACTGGACGCCCTGCTTGTCGGCCAGCAGCGAGCCGTGGCTGTAGCGGTTGAGCGCGCGGTCGACCATCATGTCGAGGGCCGTCTCCGCCTGGGAGATCCAGCGCATGCAGTGGGCCAGCCGCGCCGGGCCGAGACGATACTGGCCCAGGCGGTGGCCGTTGCCCCGGCCGCCGAGGATCTGGCTCTCGGGGACGCGCAGGTCCTTGATGACGATCTCGCTGTGGCCGGTCGAGCCGTGCATGGTCTCGACCTCACGGACGTCGTTCCAGCCTTCCTGCGGCAGGTCGATGAGGAAGGCGGTGTTGCCGCCCCGGGCGCCTTCGGGTACGTCGAGCTCGGTCTTGGCGATGAGGATGGCGAAGTTCGCCCGGCGGGCGTTGGAGATGAACCACTTGTGCCCGTTGATGACCCATTCGTCGCCGTCCTGGACGGCGTGGGTGCGGATGAGCGTCGGGTCGGAGCCGGCGACCTCCGGCTCGGTCATGGCGAAGCACGACATCTTGACGCCGTCGAGCAGGGGACGCAGGTACTTGTCCTTCTGCTCGTCGGTGGCCCAGTGCAGCAGGGTGTGCATGTTGCCCTCGTCGGGGGCCTGGCAGTTGAGCACCCACGGCCCGAGGCGGGTCTTGGCCGCCTCCGACTGCACCATGGCCAGCTCGACGTGGCCCAGGCCCATGCCGCCCCACTCCTTGGGCATGTGCGGCAGCCACAGCCCCTCGGCCTTCGCCTTCTCGCGCAGCTTGAAGATGCCGCGCAGGTAGGCGTCCCGGTCGCTCTCGCGCAGCTCCTCGCTCGCGGGGATCACGACCTCCTGGATGAAGGCCCGCACACGCTTGCGGATCTCCTCGTGCTCGGGGGCGAGGGTGAAGTCGATGGCCATGACAGTCTCCTAGATATCGGGGTAATGGCAGGCGACGAAGTGGTCGCCGCCGTTCAGGGGCCGGATCTCGGGCTCCTCCACGGCGCACCTGTCGGCGGCGCGTGGGCAGCGCGTACGGAAGCGGCAGCCGGAGGGCGGGCTGACCGGGGAGGGCGGCTCGCCGCTGATCAGCCGGTCGGCCGGCGGCAGGCCGAGGCCGCTGCCGGGGATCGAGGCGAGCAGCGCCCGCGTGTAGGGATGGGCGGGGCGCGCGATCAGCTCCTCGCTGGGCGCCAGCTCGCACGTCTTGCCCAGGTACATCACCAGGACGCGGTCGCTGACGTTCTTCACCACGGCCAGGTCGTGCGCGATGAACACCAGCGTCAGCCCGAACCGCGCCTTGAGGTCCTCCAGCAGGGCGAGGATCTGCGCCTGCACCGAGACGTCGAGCGCCGACACCGGCTCGTCGCAGATCACCACCTCCGGCTCCAGGATGAGCGCGCGGGCGATGGAGATGCGCTGGCACTGCCCGCCGGAGAACTCGTGCGGCCGCCGCTCGGCGGCGGTGCGCGGGTCGAGCCCGACGGCCTCCAGCACCGCGTCCACACGCTCGTCCAGGCCGCCACCGTCCGCACGGCCGGCCCCGCCGCTGTTCACGCCGCTGTTCACGCCGCCGTTCACGCCGCCGTTAACAGGGGCGGCGGCCCCCCACACGCGGGGGCCCTCGGCGACGATGTCGCGGACGCGGCGGCGCGGGTTGAGCGACGAGATCGGGTCCTGGAAGATCATCTGTAGCCGCCGCCGGGTCCGCCGCAGCGCCTCGCCGCGCAGCGTGGTCAGCTCCACGCCGTCCAGCCGCACCGAGCCCGCCCGGGGCGGCGGGAGCTGGATGAGCGCCCGCGCGGTGCTCGACTTGCCGCACCCCGACTCGCCGACGATGCCCAGCGTCTCGCCCCTGGCCAGGTCGAAGCTGACCCCCGACACGGCTCTGACCGTACGGCCGCGCCCGGCGGGGAACTCGACGACCAGGTCCTCCACCTGGAGCAGCACCTCGTCACGCGGACGCAGGTGCGCCGTCCCGCTACCGGCCATGGCTGTCCGCCCCTTCGTTCTCCGTCATGGTCCTACCCGTCGGGTACCAGCAGGCGTGCAGGTGGCCGCCCTCCGAGAGCAGCGGCGGCGCCTGCTCGGCGCACCGGTCCTGCGCGTAGGCGCAGCGCGGCCGGAACGCGCAGCCGTCCGGCACGGCGGCCAGGTCCGGCGGCCGGCCGGGGATGACGCGCAGCCGGTGGTGCGCGGGGTCGGTCAGCCGGGGCGCCGCCTGCAGCAGCGCCTCGGTGTACGGCATGCGGGTCCGCTCGAACACGTCGGCCGCGGTCCCGCGCTCCACGACCCTGCCCGCGTACATGACGATGACCTCGTCGGCCCACTGCCGCACCACCGACAGGTCGTGGCTGACGAGCACCACGGCCATGTCGCGCTCCTCGCGCAGCCGGTGGATCAGCCGCAGCACCTGGTCCTGGATGGTGACGTCGAGCGCGGTCGTGGGCTCGTCGGCGAACAGCACGTCCGGGCCGCACGACAGCGCCATGGCGATGGTGACGCGCTGCCGCATGCCGCCGGACAACTGGTGCGGGTAGCGGCCGAGCATGCGGGCCGGGTCGGGGATGCCGACGGAGGCCAGCAGCCGGGCCGCCTCCTCGCGCGCCTGCCCGCGGCCCATGCCCAGGTGCACCCGCAGCGGCTCGGCGACCTGGGTGCCGATCGTGCGCACCGGGTTGAGCGCGGTCATCGGGTCCTGGAAGACGGTGCCGAGCCGGCGGCCGAGCACCTGGCGCATCTCCTCCGGGGTGAACGCGGTCAGCTCGTCGCCCTCCAGGTGAACGTGGCCGCCCCTGGCCACGCCGGTGCCGGGCAGCAGGCCGAGGACGGACCGGATCAGCATCGACTTGCCGGAGCCGGACTCGCCCACGATGGCCAGCGTCTTCCCGCGTTCCAGCGTGAACGACACCCCGTCCACGGCCTTGACCGCGCCGCGCGGGGTGAGGAAGTGCGTGCGCAGGTCCTCGACCTGGAGCAGCGCGCCGGCGACCGGCCGCGGCTCGGCGGCCGGCAGGACCGCGACGGCCTGCCGTACCGGCTCCAGGCCGCTCTGCCGCACGTCGCTGAGCGCCCGCAGCCGGTCGCCCACCAGGTTGAACGACAGCACCGTCAGGAACATCACGACCGACGGGGCCAGCACCACGTGCGGCGCGGTCTCCATCAGCGTGCGGCCCTCGTTGATCAGCCCGCCCCACGTCGGCGTCGGCGCCTGCACCGACAGGCCCAGGAAGGCCAGGCTGCCCTCCGCGACCACCACCACCGCCATCCCGATGAAGGCGTACGAGGCCGCGGGGACGGCGACGTTGGGCATGATCTCCCGCCACAGGATGCGCCGGTCGCGCACCCCCAGCACCCGGGCCGCGAGCACGAACTCCCGCTCGGCGAACGACAGCGTCGCCCCCCGGATCAGCCGCGTCCACGCCGGCACCCCGAGGACGCCCAGGACGACGAGCACGTTGCGCAGGTTCGCCCCGGCGAAGGCGACCACGGCCAGCGCGAACACCAGAGCCGGGAACGCCAGCGCCACGTCGTTGACCGCCATGATCACCGCGTCGGCGGCCCGCTTGCGGTATCCGGCGAGCACGCCGAGCGGGGCGCCGATCGCCAGGCCGAGCACGACCGCGCCGATGCCCACGCCGAGCGAGACGCGCGCTCCGTACACGACCCTGCTGAGCACGTCGCGGCCGAGGCCGTCGGTGCCGAACGGGTGGGCGGCGCTGGGGCCCGTCTGCGGCGGGCCGGCCAGCGTCTCGTCGTAGCGGGCGAACGGCAGCACGTCGGCCAGCACGGCGGCGGCCAGCACCAGCGCGATCCAGCCGGTCGCGATCCAGAACCCGAGCCCGAGCCGCCTACGCACGCCGGATCCTCGGGTCCACGGCGGCGTACACGACGTCCACCGCGAAGTTGACCAGCACGTAGCCGACCGAGATCAGCACGACGCCTCCCTGAACCGTCAGGTAGTCGCGGGAAAAGATGGAGTCGACGATGAGCCGCCCGATGCCCGGGAGCCCGAACAGCGTCTCGATGATCACGGTGCCGCCGATGAGCGCCCCCATGTTGAGCCCGACCGCGGTGATCAGCGAGATCGCCGACGGGCGCAGCGCGTGCCGCCACAGGATGCGGCGCGGCGACAGGCCCCGGGCGCGCGCCAGCGTGATGTAGTCCTCCTGGAGGGTCGCGATCAGGTCGGCGCGCAGCAGCCGCGCGTACACCGCGAGCTGCCCGCAGCCGAGCGTGACGGCGGGCAGCAGCACCGAGGTGATGTTCCACCCGAGATCCACCGAGATCGGCGTCCAGCCGGTGGCGGGCACCACCTGCCAGGTGACCGCGAACAGCAGGATGAGCAGCACCCCGAGCACGAACACCGGCGTGGACAGCAGCGCGAAGCTCAGCGCGGTGAGCACCTGGTCGAGCGCCCGCCCGGCCCGGCGCGCGGCGGCGATGCCCACCGGGATCGCCAGGCCGAGCGCCACGACCTGCGCCGCCACCAGCAGCTCCAGCGTGACCGGCAGCCGCTCGGCCAGCTCGGCGGCGACCGGCACCCGGGTGATGGGGGAGGTGCCGAAGTCGCCGGTGAGCAGGGCGCCGAGCCAGCCCGCGTAGCGGACCAGCAGCGGCTCGTCCAGGCCGAGTTCCTGCCGGAGCTGCGCGCGGGCCTCGTCGTTCGCGCCGATGCCCAGGATCTGCGTGACCGGGTCGCCGGGCAGCAGGGCGAGCATCGCGTAGGACAGGAAGGTCACCACGAGCAGCACGATCACGAGCCGGACGAGCCGGTGCAGGATGATCACTGCTTGCTGACCCAGAGCTGCGAGAACGGGTGGTAGGGCACGGGTGAGCCGGTCAGCGCCAGCCCCTTCTCACCGTCGGGCAGCAGCTGCTCGCCGATGCCGTGCACCTTGGTCCTGGTGATGATCGCGCCGGTGTTGAGATGGTCGACGAACACGAACGGCACCAGCTCGCGCAGCCGCTCCTGGACGGTGGCGTACGCCTGCTTGCGGGCGCTCTCGTCCGGGTTCATCCGGCCGACGTCGAACGCCTTGCTGAGCTTGTCGTCCCGCAGCCGGGTGAAGTTCAGCGAGACCTGGCCGACCGGCTTGGAGTACGCCTGGTGCATCCAGATGTACTCGCCGTCGGGGTCGGGGGAGGAGAACTGGACCCACACCGTGGCGGCGTAGTTGCCGGTGACCGCCCGGTTGATCAGGTCGGCCTGGTCGGCCTGCTTGATCGTCACGTCCACGCCGGCCTTGCGCCACATGTCCTGGGCCAGCTCGATGCCCTGCATGGTGTTCGGGTCGGGAGTGGAGATGATCTCGAACGTGACCGGTCCCTTCTCCGCCTCCACCTCCTTGACCAGCGCGGTGGCCTTGGCCAGGTCGTAGTCGGGGTAGGCGCCGCCGTCGGCGTACCACTTGGAGTCCTTGGACCAGGGCCCGTCGGCCTCCTCGGTGAGCCCGCCGCGCAGCGTCTTGATGATCGTCGCCCGGTCCAGCGCGTGCGCGAGCGCCTTGCGCACCCGCAGGTCGTCGAGCGGGGCGACGGCGGTGTTGAGCAGGAACATGTACTCCGGCACCGCCATGCCCTCGGCCCGGTGCACCGAGTAGGCGTCCTTCTGCCCGCCGTACTTGGTGATGTCCTCGTCGCGGGTGGTGCCCATGGCGTCGATGCCGCCCGCTTCGAGGGTCTGCGCCCGGGTCTGGCTGTCGGGCAGGATGCGGAACTCGATCTCGTCCAGGTACGGCAGGCCGTCCCGCCAGTAGCCGGGGTTCTTGGTGACGACCATGCGGCTGTCGGGCACGTACTCCTTGAAGACGAACGGCCCGGTGCCGACGGGCTTGAGGCTGGCCGTCTTCGGATCGCGCAGCGACGCCGGCGGCACGATCATGCCGATCTGGGCGGCCAGGTAGTACGGGAAGGCCACCCACGGCTGGCTGAGCTTGACCGTGACCGTCATCGGGTCGGTGAGCTCGAAGGACTTGACCGGCACCAGGACCGCGTTGTTGAGCGGCGAGGCCTTCTGCGCCTCCAGGTTGGCCTTGACGACGTCGCCGGTCAGGGCCAGGCCGTCGTGGAAGGAGATGCCGGGGCGGACCTTGACGGCCCACTCGTCGTAGGTCTCGTTCGGCGTGAGCGATTCGGCGAGGTACGGCTTCCACTCGCCGTTCGCCTCAACGGTGACAAGGGGTTCGATGACGGTGCCGACCATGCTGTAGCTCTGCGCGGCGAACTGGTCGGTGACCGGGTTCAGCCCGTTGGCGTCGGCACTCAGCCCGTAGACCAGCCGACCGCCTTTCTCGGGGCCCGACGGGGCCGCCGATGACGTGTTTTCCGGCACGGCGACGGGCCGTTGCCCGCTGCACGCGACAAGCAGCAGCGTCGCCAGCGACAGTGCCGCCGGCCCTCTCCAGCGTTTCATCCAACGCCTCCTCCCGGTTAGCCCCCCGAGAGCAATTTCACCGATAGTACTATCGGTGAAATTCGACACAAGCCCCATGGCTAGAGTTGTCGCGGAGGTGCCCGTGACCCACACACCGCTCACCAGGAGCGAGGCGAAGGAGCTGACCAGGCGCAGGCTGATCCGGGCCGCGCTGGCGATCCTCGACAAGGAGGGTGAGGCCGGACTGACCACCCTCAAGGTCGCCAAGGCCGCGGGCATCGCCCAGTCCACCTTCTACGTCCACTTCAAGGACAAGCAGGACCTGCTGCGCTCGCTCGGCGACGAGGGCGGCGAGCGGCTGCGCAGGTCCATGCGCGAGGTCCGGCGGCAGGCGCGCGAGTCCCACGACGCCGAGCGGCACCGCGAGGCGTTCCGCATCCCGATCGAGGCCATCTGCCGGCACCCGGAGCTGCTGCGCATCCTGCAGCGGGCCCGCCACGACCCGGCCTCGCCGCTGCGCGAGTTCGCCGTCGAGACGGCCGCCGCCTACCGCGACCATCACGCCGCCGACCTGGCCGAGCTCGGCTACACCGCCGACGACGAGCACGACCGGCGGCGCCTGGAGATGATCGCCGAGGGCGTCAACGCGGCCACCAACGCCCTGGCGCTCGGTCACCTGGAGGGCCGCTACCCCGACGTCGAGGAGGTGCTCGACGTGCTCGTCGCCCTGTCCAACGGGGCGCTGCGGCTGCTGAAGTCGGGAGCCTAGGCCGCCCAGTGCGTGGCCGGGAGCAGGGCCAGCTTGTTCAGGGCGGTCGCGACCAGGTCGGCGAAGACCGTGGCGCCGTGCTCGGAGGTGTGGGTGTCGTCCTGCTTCTCCCGTGACAGGTAGAGCGGCTTCGACTCCTCGGGGCCGAGCGACTCGACCAGGTCGCGGCTGTCGCGGGTCAGGTCGATGAGCGCCACGCCCTGCGCGGCCGCCACGGTGCGCATCTCCGCCGGCAGGTCCACGCCGAGCCCGTTGACGATCAGGCCGTCGGGGTCGAGGCAGGCGCCGTTGAAGCGGCGGCGCACCACCGGCGTCACCAGGATCGGCGTCGCGCCCCTGGCCTCGACGCCGTGCACGATCCGGGTCAGGTTCGAGCGGAACTCGACGGCGCTGGTCTGCTTGTCGTTGTGGCCGAACTGCACCAGCGCCACGTCGCCGGGGCAGAGCTGCTCGCGCATCTGCGCCCACATCGCCGGATTGGCCAGGAACGACGCCGAGCTCTCACCCGACCCCGAGTGGTTGACGACCGACAGGCCGCGCCCGAAATGGCGCGGCAGCCGCTGGCCCCAGCCGGTGTAGGGGGCCGTCGCCTGGTCGGTGACCGTGGAGTCGCCCGCCAGGAACAGCGCCCGGCCCCGGGTGCGCGCCAGCTCGATCGAGCGCACCTCGGGGGCGGGGCCGGCAAACGTCAGCGTCAGCCCCGGGCACCCGTCGCCGTCGTAGCCGTTCTGCTGGCTCTCCGGGGTGCGGACGTTGACGGTGAACGCATGGCTGGCCGGACCGTCGCCCGGTGAGGCGACCGCCATCAGCCGGCGGGCCTCGGCCAGCACGTGCGTCGTGGCGCCTCCGATCACGACGGACACGTCGTAGTGCCCGGGGTCGACGTCGAAGATGCGGATGATCGGTGTCACGGGTTCCCTTTGCGTGGCTCAGCCACGACTCGGCTGCCCGCCCGTGGTGAGCGGCAGGGCGATGGCGCGCTTGAGGATCTTGCCGGTCGGGGTTACCGGCAGCTCGTCCACGAACGAGACGTGCCGGGGGTATTTGTAGGCCGCCACCCGTTCCCTCACGAACGCACGCAACGTCTCCGCGTCGACAGGCATCCGCAAGGCCACCACGGCGGCGATCTCCTCTCCGAGCTCGGGGTGGGGGACCCCGATCACCGCGGCCTGCCTGACTGCCGGGTGCTCGTAGAGGACCTCCTCCACCTCGCGAGAGTACACGGTATAGCCACCGCGGATGATCACATCGCGTCGTCTGTCCACCAGGAAGAAAAAACCATCCCCGTCGACCCTTCCGAGATCCCCGGTATGAAACCAGCCACCCCGGATGGCCTCCGCCGTCGCCGCCGGATTGTTCCAGTAGCCCTTCATCACGTTGGGGCCCCGGATGACGATCTCGCCTACCTCACCGCACGGCACCTCGTGGCCGTCCTCGTCCACGACCCGCATCTCGATGCCGCGCACCGGCCAGCCGACCGAGCCGGGCCGGCGGCCGTCGCCGCTGCGGTTCGTCGCCGCGAGCGCCGACGTCTCGCTCAGGCCGTACCCCTCGACGATGCGGCAGCCGTAGCGCGACTCGAAGGCGCGCAGCACGTCCACCGGGAGCGGCGCGCCGCCGGAGACGCAGACCCGCAGCAGCGACAGGTCGGAGACGCCCGGGTGGTCGAGCAGCGCGATGTACATGGTCGGCACGCCCTGCAGGACCGTCACCCCGTCGCGGCGGATCACCTCCAGCGCCCGGCCCGCCTCGAAGCGGCGCATCAGCGTCAGCCGGGCGCCCGCGTGCACCGTCGCGTTGAGCGAGCACGTCTGGCCGAAGGAGTGGTAGAGCGGCAGCGCGCCCAGCACCACGTCGTCCACGCCGAGCGCGTGCATGCGGGCCACGGTGGCGGCGTTGCCGCCCAGGTTGCCGTGGGTGAGCTCGATGCCCTTGGCCCGGCCGGTGGTGCCCGCCGTGTAGTGGATCACCGCGGTGTCGCCGTCGTCGCGCGGGACGACCCCGTTCTCCTCCGGCAGGGCGCGCAGCAGCCGGCGGAACTCGTCGGGGACGACGAAGAAGCAGTCGGTGCGGGTGCCGGCGGTGCCCGCCTCGGCGGTCTCCGCGAACGCGTGCCAGGCGATCAGCAGCCGGGCCCCGCAGTCGCCCACGTACGAGGCGATCTCGCGCTTGCGCAGCAGCGGGTCGAGCGGGACCACCACGGCCCCGGCCCGCAGCACCCCGTAGTAGACGGCGGCGAACTCCGGCACGTTCGGCAGCATGATCGCCACGCGGTCGCCGGCGCCGATGCCGCGACGCCGCAGCAGCGTCGCGATCCGCGCGGTCATCAGGTCGAGCGCGGCATAGCTGAGCTCCGCCTCGTCCAGCGTGACGACCGTCCGTTCGCCGAGGCGCTCGGCGGATCTGTGGAGCCGGTCGGCGAGGTTCATGGCAACGACCGTACGCCGGGTTCCCCTCGGTCCTCATTGGTCGCGGTGGCCAGTCTTTTCCCGTCCGGATTGGTGGGAGGGAGCGCGTCCTGCAACGCGATGGCGACCAGGAGCTCGACGAGGTCGTTGATGCGGCGCAGGCTGAGCCCGGTCCGCTCCTGGATGCGGCGCAGCCGGTACTGCGCGGTGTTGGGATGGATCTGCAGCCGCTCGGCGGCGGTGCGCAGGTTGAGGTCGGCGGCGGCGAAGGCGCGGATCGTCGCGGTGAGCACGCCGCCGCGCGCCCGGTCCTCGTCCAGCAGCGCGGTGATGCGCGGATCGACCAGGTGGCGGGCGGTGTCGTCGGCGCGCAGCGCCAGATACTGGAACGGGGTGATCCGGGGCAGCGCCGCCACCCCGCCGCCCTCCGGCAGGAAGTCGAGCACCGCGCGGGCCTCCTGGTAGGCCTGCGGGATCTGGGCGGTGCCCGCGCCGACGGTGCTGATGCCCATCGCCAGCACGATGCCCTCGGCCAGCAGCGTCTCGCGCACGCCCTGCAGCCGGTCGCACAGCTCACCGGCGTCGCCGCCGGGGCCGAGCACCGGGATGGCGACGATCTCCGACTGCCGCACCACCGACAGCGTCCGCCCGCCGTGGCCGCCGGACCTGGCGATCGCCGCGCAGGCCGCGTGCCGGGCGTCGGCGCCCCGGTCGGGCCCCCTCGGCACGGCCGTGCGCAGGCCGAGCACGACGGCCACGACCACGAGCAGCGGCGTGCGCGACTCGGGCGCCAGGCCGTGCGCCTGGGCGGCGGCGAGTTGCGGGCCGCGCGTCGGCATCCCCCCGGCCAGCAGCGTCTCCAGCAGGTCACGGCTCTCGCGCACCGCCTCGGCGGCCGCGTACTGCTGGAACTCCATGTAGGCGTTGGCCGCGTGCGTGCTGGCGAAGTCGCAGTAGCGCATGACCATGGCGGCCAGCGACAGCGCGGCCTCGTGGCCGGCGAACGAGTGCCCTGCCCTGGCCAGGACCGACTCCCAGAAGACCTGCTGGCCGACCCGGAAGGCGTTGATGTAGTCGGCCAGCGGGAGCCCGGCCCTGGCCCGGCGCATGGCGGCCTGGCGGGTGAAGGCGATGTCGTCGAGGGTCACCGTCCGTTCCTCCAGGAGGACGGCGAGCTTGCTGCCGTAGTGGCGCATCACCTGGTCGCGCACGTCGGCCAGGAACTCCGGGCCCTGCGCCGCGTAGGCGGGGATCTCGGCCCGCATGGCGGAGACCGCGGTCTCGGCCAGCTCGTCGAGGTCGGCGAGCAGCTCGGCGAGGATCCGCGCGCGCTCGGCGCGGACAGGCCCGGCGCCAGTGAACGTTTCCATACCGGAAGCACTGGACATGCCCGGGATGATCCATGCTGGTCGCGGTGAGGTCAACGGGTTGTGACCGGTCCGAGACAGAGGCTGTGCTCGGACGACAACCTTCCCGGCGCAGGTTGGGTCACCGTGCCCAATGCGGTCTTCGACGGCCGGATCCTACGCTGACCCCAATTGCAGAACAATCTTCCGCTCGCTGCGCCCCAGGAGGCCGGATGCTGGAAGTACACGATCTCACGGTTCGCTTCGGAGGCATCACGGCGCTGGACGGCGTCGGGTTCTCCGTCGCGGCCGGCGAGATGGTGGGGCTGATCGGACCGAACGGCGCCGGCAAGACCACCTTGTTCAACTGCCTCACCCGGCGCTACACCGCCGATGAGGGAACGGTCCTGTATGAGGGGAAGGACCTCCTGGCGGTGCCGCCGCACGCGATCGCGGCGCTCGGCATCGCCAGGACCTTCCAGAACCTGGGCCTGTTCCCGCGCGTCTCCGTACGCGACAACGTGCTGGTCGGCGCGCATCACCGGGGCCGCGCCGGCTTCCTCACGGCCGCGCTGCGGCTGCCGGGCGTGCGCGGCGAGGAACGCCGGCTGCGGGCCGAGGCGGACGCCGTGCTCGAACGGCTCTCGCTGACCCACGTCGCCGACCACCCGGCGGCCGGGCTGCCGTTCGGCACCCTCAAACGGGTCGAACTGGCCAGGGCGCTGATCGGCGAACCCCGGCTGCTGCTGCTCGACGAGCCGGTCAACGGGCTCAACTCGGCCGAGGTCGAGGAGTTCGCCGGCACGCTGAGCGCGCTGCGCGACGAGCACGACCTGACGGTGGTCGTGGTCGAGCACCACATGGGCTTCGTCATGGGCACCTGCGAGCGGATCGTCTGCCTCGACTTCGGCAAGAAGATCGCCGAAGGGTCGCCCGAGCAGGTGCAGCGCGACCCCGGCGTCATCGAGGCCTATCTGGGGACGGCGGTATGAGCGAGCTGGCGGTCCACGACCTGCACGCCGGGTACGGCGGCGCGCAGGTGCTGCACGGCGTGAGCCTCACCGTGGCGGAGGGCGAGATCTGCGCCATCCTCGGCCCCAACGGCGCGGGCAAGACGACCCTGCTGCGCGCCCTGTCGGGCATGGTCAAGGGGCGCGGCAGCGTCAAGCTCGACGGCGCCGAACTGCTCGGCCGCCCGCCCGACGCGCTGGCCCGCCTCGGCGTCGCGCACGTCCCCGAGGGGCGCGGCACGTTCATGCCGCTGACCGTCGAGGAGAACCTCCGCCTGGGCGCGTACGTCCGGCGGTCCGGCGTCGAGGACGACCTGGAACGCATCTACACCTACTTCCCCGCCCTGAAACCCCGGCTCAAGCAGGCGGCGGGCAGCCTCAGCGGCGGCGAGCAGCAGATGCTCGCCCTCGGCCGGGCGCTCATGCTCCGCCCCCGGCTGCTCCTGCTGGACGAGCCGTCCCTGGGCCTGGCGCCCCTGATCACCCGGGAGCTGTTCCACATCGTGCGGACCATCAACGAACAGGAGCGGACCACCGTGGTCGTCGTCGAGCAGAACGCCCATCTCGCCCTCGGCGTCGCCCAGCAGGCGCACGTCCTGGAGACCGGCAGGATCGTGCTGTCGGGCACGGCGGCCGACATCCGGGCCGACGAGCAGGTCGCCCAGTCCTACCTCGGATACCGGGTCTAGCCATGGCCGGATTCCTGCAACAGGTCATCGTGGGGCTCGGCACCGGCGCGATCTACGCCAGCCTGGCCCTCGCACTCGTGCTCATCTACCGGTTCACCGGGATCGTCAACTTCGCCCAGGGCGAGCTGGCCATGTTCTCGGCCTACGTCGCCTGGCAGTTCACCGCCGTGGGCGTGCCGTTCTGGCTGGCGCTGGTGCTCGCGCTGGTCGTGTCGTTCGCCGGCGGCATGCTCATCGAACGGGTGATCATCCGGCCGGTGGAGGGCGCGCCCGAGCTGACCGTGGTGATCGTCACCGTGGGCCTGTTCATCTTCGTCAACGCCGCCGCCGGGTGGATCTGGACCTTCCTCATCAAGGACTTCCCCAACCCGTTCCCCGGCGGCGCGCTGGAGATGGGCGGGCTCAGCGTCGGCTTCGGCACGCTCGGCGTCTTCGCGGTCGTGGGGATCGTCATGGGGCTGCTCTACCTGCTGTTCCAGCACACCAAGATCGGGCTGGGCATGCGGGCGGTGTCGACCAACCCCGAGTCGGCGCGGCTCGTCGGCATCCGCGTCGGGTGGACGCTCGCGCTCGGCTGGGGGCTGGCCGCCACCGTCGGCGCGGTCTCGGGCGTGCTCGTCGCGCCGCTGCTGTTCCTGGAGCCGAACATGATGGGCGGCGTCCTCATCTACGCCTTCGCCGCCGCCACCCTGGGCGGCTTCGACAGCCCGGTCGGCGCGGTCGTCGGCGGGCTCGTCGTCGGCGTGGCCGAGACCCTGGCCGGCGCCTACGTCACCGCCATCGGGCCCGACCTCAAGGTGGGGGTGCCGCTGGCGATCATCCTCGGCGTCCTGCTGCTGCGGCCCCAGGGCCTGTTCGGGCGAGCGGTGGTGGAGCGGGCATGAGCGAGTCGACACAGGTGAGCGACCGTACGACGACCCGTGAGCAGGCCCCGGTACGTCCGGGCGCGACGAAGTGGCGCTGGGCCGCGGCCGCGGCGCTGCTGGCGGCGGCCGTCTACGCGCCCTTCCAGCTCGTGCCGTTCCACGTCTTCCAGCTCACCATGGTGCTGATCTACGCCGTGGCGCTGCTCGGGCTGAACCTGCTCGTCGGGCACGCCGGGCAGATCTCGCTCGGGCACGGCGCGTTCTTCGCCGTCGGGGCCTACACCGCGGCGATCCTGCTCGACCGGTGGGACGCCCCGTACCCGCTGACGCTGCCCGTCGCCGCCCTGGTCGCGTTCGTGCTGGGGCTGGCGTTCGGGGTGCCCGCGATGCGGTTGCGCGGGCTGTACCTGGCCCTGGTCACGCTGGCCATCGCGATCTTCCTGGTGCCGCTGCTCAAGCGGTTCGAGGAGGTCACCGGCGGGTCCATGGGGCTGTCGCTGGCCAAGCCCGCCCCGCCCGCGTGGACCGGGCTGGCCGAGGACCAGTGGCTGTACTTCCTCGCGCTGGCCGTCACCGTCGCCGCGTTCCTGCTGGCGGCGAGCCTGCTGCGGTCACGGGTCGGGCGGGCGCTGCACGCCATCCGCGACAACGAGGCCGCGGCCGAGGTCATGGGCGTGCGGCCGGCGTACTACAAGACGCTGGCCTTCGCGTGGAGCGCGATGTTCGCCGGGATCGCCGGATGCGTCTACACGTGGGTGATCGGGTTTGTCTCGCCCGACTCGTTCGTCGTCAACCTGTCGATCACCCTGCTGGCCGGCCTCGTCGTCGGCGGGCTCGGGTCACTGTCCGGCCCGGTGCTCGGCGCGCTGTTCGTGATGTTCGTGCCGAGCATCTCGCAGGACATCAACGAGGCCGCGCCCGGCGTCATCTTCGGCCTCCTCATCATCGCGGTCATGTACGTCGCGCCGACCGGGCTGGCCGGGCTGGCCGGGCGCGCGACGAACTCGATCAAGAAGACCCTCCGGAAGGGGTAATGGGATGCGTTTATCTGCGATCGGCCGTACGGCGGTGACGGCCACCCTGCTGATCGCCGCGGCGGCCTGCGGGGGGCGCGACAGCGGCGAGGCCGGCGGCACCCAGGCCACCGGCGCCACGGGCGGCCAGTGCGCCGGCCAGCAGACGACCGGCATCACGGACACGAGTCTCAAGCTCGGCGGCATCTACCCGCTGTCGGGACCCGCGTCCGCGTACGGCGCCATTCCCAAGGGCATCAAGGCCTACTTCGACTACGTCAACGCCGAGAAGGGCGGCATCGGCGGGCGCAAGGTCGAGTTCGTCGTGCGTGACGACGGCTACCAGCCGCCCAAGGCCGTCGAGGAGGCGCGCCGGCTGGTCGAGCAGGAGCAGGTGTTCGCCCTCTTCCAGACGCTCGGCACCCCGTCCACCACCGCGACCTGGGACTACACCAACCAGCAGAAGGTGCCGCAGGTCTTCGTCGCCACCGGCGCCTCGGTGTGGGGCACCGACACCGAGCACCCGTGGACCATCGGCTGGCAGCCCAACTACGTCTCCGAGGCCCGCGTCTACGCCCAGTTCCTCAAGAAGGAGCACCCGGACGCCAAGGTCGCCGTCCTCTACCAGAACGACGACTTCGGCAAGGACCTGCTCGGCGGCTTCAAGAACGCCATCTCCGGCACCAAGATCACGATCGCGGCGGAGCAGAGCTACGAGGTCTCCGACCCCACCGTGGACCCGCAGATGCGCAACCTGGCCGAGTCCAAGGCCGACGTGTTCCTCAACGTCACCACACCCAAGTTCGGCTCCCAGGCGCTGGCCGCCGACGCCAAGAACGCCTCGTGGAACCCGCTGCACATCGTCAACAACGTCGCCGCCTCCATCACCGTGCTCAAGCCCGTCGGCTTCGAGAACGTGCAGGGCGTCGTCTCGGCCACCTACTACAAGGACCCGGTCGACCCGACCTGGGCCGAGGACGCCGAGATGAAGCTCTACAAGGCCAAGATGCAGCAGTACGCGCCCGACGCCGACCCGCAGGTGCCCTACCACGCCTTCGGCTGGGCCGCGGCCAGCAGCTTCCACAAGGCGATGGAGGCCGCCAAGTGCCCCACGCGCGAAGGGCTGCGCGACTCGGTGCGCAACCTGCAGGGCGTCCAGGTCGACATGCTGCTGCCCGGCGTCAAGCTGGAGACCGGCCAGGGTGACGGCTTCCCGATCGAGTCGCTGCAGCTCATGCGGTTCAAGGGCGAGCGGTGGGAGCTGTTCGGCGACGTGATCGACACCCGCAAGGAGTTCGGCCCGCTCACCGGCTGACACACAGACCGGGGCCGCCGCCTTTCTGCCGGGGGCGGCGGCCCCTACCCCTTGCTGCGGCCGTTCTCGTCCAGGTAGTCGCGCCACGAGCGCCTGGGCTGCCAGCCGAGCAGCCGGGTGGCCTTGGCGCACGAGATGCCGGAGGCGTCCGGCCTCGGCAGCGGGCGCACCCGGACGGCGTCGCCGTAGTGCTTGCGGATGAGCGCCTCCAGGTCACGGCCGCCGCCGTTGTCGGGGGAGGCGATGTAGAACACCTCGTGACCCGGCAGGTCGCACTCGGTGGCCAGCACGATGGCGTCGGCCAGGTCGTACACGTCGATGTAGCTCCACAGGCCCGAGCTGCCCTCGGCCTCGCCCCGCACCCACGGGCCCAGGTTGCGCTCGTAGTTGCCCTCGTGCTGCACCCAGCTCGGGCGCAGCGAGACGCAGCGGATCGGCGAACGGCGCACGGCCGCGTCCATCAGCTGCTCGCCGAAGTGCTTCGACAGGGCGTACGGGTCCTGCGGGCGGATCGGGTGCTCCTCGTCGACCGGGGCGTACTCCGGCAGGGCCGGGTGCTCGGCGAAGAAGAAGCCGGGGACGGTCTCGCTGGAGATGTTCACGAACCGGGTCACGCCCGCCGCGATCGCCGCTTCGGCCATGTTGAACGTGGCCATCACGTTGTTGTGGAACACCACGTGCGGGGCGTTGGCCGTCGGGTCGGGGATGGCGGCGGCGTGCACCACCGCGTCCGCGCCCCGCACGACGGCGAACGCCTGGCCGGCGTCGGTCAGGTCGGCCTGCTTGTAGGCCGGCTCGCCCGGGTCGGGGCGCTCCCACACCGGGCGGGTGACGTCGACCGCGGTCACCTCGTGCCCGGCCGCCGTCAGCGCCCGGGTCGCCGCCCGGCCCACCTTGCCGTGCGCTCCGGTGACGACTACACGCATACGCCCTCCCCTGTCGGATCAGGGCGAGCCTAACCCCAGGAGAGCCTGCCGGTGCAGGGGGGGACGGAGCCGGGGGCACCCGCTCGACCGCCGGCCGCCGTCGCCTGTCGTGTCCGTGGAAGCGCCCCCTAACCCCATTGGCCGGGCGTGTAGTCGCCGGCGGGCTGCCGGGTGATGACGTTGAGGCGGTTCCAGGTGTTCATGAGGGCGATGGTGGACACCAGGGCGCCGAGCTGCTCCTGGTCGTAGTGCTTGACCGCGTTCGCCCACACCTCGTCGGTGACGCCGCCGGCCGCGTCCGCGATGCGGGTGCCCTGCTCGGCCAGCTCCAGGGCGGCCCGCTCGGCCTCGGTGAAGACCTTCGCCTCCCGCCACGTCGCGACCAGGTTGAGCCGCACGGAGGATTCCCCCGCGTGCGCCGCGTCCTTGGTGTGCTGGTCGACGCAGACGGCGCAGCCGTTGATCTGGCTGACGCGCAAGGCCACCAGCTCCTGCGTCGCGGCGGGAAGCGTCGAATCGTGCACGGCCTTGCTCGCGGAGACGACGTACTTCGCGACCTTGGCCGCGACCGGGGTGTCCGCGTAGTCGAAACGGGCGTCCATGGTGAACTCCTCTGCCGGATTCGCTGTCACCCCATGGACGAACAAGTCCGGCTCGACGGGACAGGAGTCACCTTTCTCCGCGCGCCTCCGTCAACCGGGTTACACCACCTTGACGAAGGAGCGTTCCATGCTGAAGATCCTGACGGCCGCCTCACTGGTGGCCGCCCTCATGGCCGCGCCGGCCACCGCCGCCGCCGGAACCGGCAGGTGGACGGGTGCCTGGGCGACCGCCGTCCAGCGCCCGTCGGCCGACGTGTGGTACCCCACGTGGGCGGAGAAGGGCTTCGAGAACCACTCGGTGCGCCAGGTGGTCCGGGTGACCGCCGGCGGCCCCGAGATCCGCGTCCGTTTGTCGAACGCCCATGGCGGCACACCCCTCCGGCTGACCGGCGCCAGCGTGGGCAGGGCGGACACGGGTGCGGGCGTGCGGCCGGGCACGCTGCGCCCGCTCACCTTCCACCGCTCCGCCTCCGTGCGTATCCCGGCCGGCGGGCACGCCGCCAGTGACCCGGTGCGGCTCCCGGTCAAGGCGGGCGAGCGGCTGGCGGTGACGCTCTACTTCCGGGGCGCGACCGGCCCGGCCACCTACCACAACCTCGCCGTGGCGACGTCCTATCGGGCCGCCGGCGACCACACCCGCGACGCCGGCGCGGCCGCGTTCACCGAGACCAACATCTCGTGGTTCTACCTGGCCGGCGTGGACGTCCGGGCCGGCCGGGGCGCGGTGGCGGCCTTCGGCGACTCCATCACCGACGGGTACGGCGCCACCCAGGACGCCGACGAGCGCTACCCCGACGCGCTCGCCCGCCGGCTGGACGGCCGCAGGCCGGTGCTCAACCTCGGCATCGGCGGCAACCGCCTGCTGGCCGACTCGGCGTGCCTGGGGGATCGAGGCGTCGCCCGCTTCCACCGGGACGTGCTCGCCCAGCCCGGCGTCAGGACCGTGATCGTGCTGGAGGGCATCAACGACATCCTCATGGGCTACCAGGACCCCACTCCCTGCACCACGCCCGCGGTCAAGGTCGGCGCCGGGGACCTGATCGCCGGCTACCGCGAGCTCATCCGCGCCGCCCACGCGCACGGGGTCCGGATCGTCGGCGGCACCCTGCTGCCCGCGAAGGGGTACGAGTTCCACACCGACGAGGCCGAGCGGACCCGCGACGCGGTGAACGCGTGGATCCGCACCAGCGGTGAGTTCGACGCGGTGGCCGACTTCGAGCGCGCCGTCGCCGACCCGGCCGACCCCGACCGGATCCGGCCCGCCTTCGACGGGGGCGACCATCTCCACCCCAACGCCGCCGGCTACCGGGCGATGGCCGACGCCGTCGACCTGCGCCTGCTGTGACGTCTGCTGTGACGCCGGGTGCCTTCACGCCGGGTGGCCTGGTCAGCGCAGTCAGGACCAGGCCGCAGGGTGACGAGGGTCGCGGCGCTAGCGGTCCTCCGCCGCGCGCTCGCGTACGTAGGCGGCGTTGATGCGCAGCGCCTCGGCGAGCTGGTCCTCCAGGATGATGATCCGGCAGGCGGCTTCCACCGGGGTGCCCTGGTCGACGAGTTCGCGGGCCCGGGCCGCCAGGCGGAGCTGGTATCGGGAGTAGCGGCGGTGACCACCGCCGGAACGTTTCGGTTCGATCAGCTTGGCGGCGCCCAGAGCCCGCAGGAACGTCGGTGTGACGCCGAGCATCTCGGCGGCCGCGCCCATGCTGTAAGCGGGGTAGTCCTCGTCATCGAACCGGTCTTCGGCCGTGAGTTCGGCCGTTTCGGCAATCGTGCCGCGAGCGAGCGTGTCACCCTCGGCATTCGAACGACGTTGATCCATATAGTCCTTTCCGTTGACGCGCACAGGGGGCCCCGGCGCCATGTCGCGCCGGGGCCCCGAAGAGTTCAACACCATCTACCGGCCATCAGACCGGCTTACTGTTTTCCGCATCCGCCGCACTGAGCGGCGGTGATGCGCGGATCGCGGATGCGTGACCGTAGACCACCTTCCTATCTGTGGAACTGCGGTACCCGAGCGGCGATAGTCAGCCGGCAACGGGCGATCCCGATGGCGTCAACACTCCCTTCATCTCTCTTCCGGACCTCTGTCCAACTTCAACTCCGGCAGCGCGTCCACGGTCAGGGCCCTGTCTACTGCGCTGGCCCGTCTCGTCCGACCTTCTGCCATCCAACTGCTCCGGGCGGTTCGTCGTGGTGCTCGTGCTAACTTCTGCCGCCCGGCGAATCCGTCCTTGCGATGTCAGGAACATTACCCCCCTCGCCCGCGAATGTCTACTACGGCCGCGACAGATTTTCGGCAGGGGCTGCGGCAGCCTCCACACTCCGGAAAGCAGGGGATGCGATGGTGTCCCTTCCGCCGCCGCCCGTTCGTCGTGAAGATGGGAACCCCCTGCGCGGAGGATGCGATGCGGTACGCCTTGATGATCTACGCCGACCCCGGCTACCTGGAGAAGCTGTCGGACGCCGAACGCGAGGCGGCCCGGGCCGACTACTTCGCGCTGGCCGACGACGACCGCTATGTCGGCGCCGCCCAGTTGCAGCCCGCGGAGACGGCGACCTGTGTGCGGGTGGCCGGTGGCCGGACGCTGATGACCGACGGCCCGTTCGCGGACACCAAGGAGGTGCTCGGCGGCTTCTGCCTGATCGAGGCGGCCGACCTGGACGAGGCGGCGGAGCTGGCCGCGCGCATCCCGGCGGTGCGGTTCGGCGGCACGGTGGAAATCAGGCCGGTGGAGATCAGGCCGGTGGAGATCAGGCCGGTGGCGCGGCCCTGACCATGCTGGAGGAGGCGTTCCGCGACGAGTGGGGCCGGGTCGTGGCGTCGCTGGTCGGGTTCCTCGGCGACTTCGACCGGGCGGAGGAGGCCGCGCAGGAGGCGTTCGCCGTCGCTGCGCGGCGCTGGCCGGTGACCGGTGTCCCGGACAAGCCCGGGGCGTGGCTGGTGACGACGGCCCGCAACCGGGCGATCGACCGGCTGCGCCGGGAACGCGCCCTGGCCGGGAAGATGCACCTGCTGGCGGCGCCGGAGGCCACCGTGGACGAGGTCGACGACACGTTGATCAGGGACGAGCGACTTGAGCTGATCTTCACCTGCTGCCATCCGGCGCTGCCGCTGGACGGGCAGGTGGCGCTCACGCTGCGAGCCCTCGGCGGGCTGAACACCGCCGAGATCGCCCGGGCGTTCCTCGTGTCCGAGGAGACCATGAAACGGCGCCTGACCCGCGCCAAGGCCAAGATCAAGGCGGCCGGGATCCCGTTCTCGGTCCCCGGCGCGCACCTGCTGCCCGACCGGCTCGACGCGGTGCTGGCCGTCCTCTACCTGATCTACAACGAGGGCTACGGCGGCCGCGTCGACCTCGGCGCCGAGGCCATCCGCCTGGGGCGGGTGCTGGCCGCGCTGGTGCCGGGGGAGCCGGAGGCGCTCGGGCTCCTGGCGCTGATGCTGATCCACCACGCCAGGCGGCGGGCGCGGTTCACCGGCCCGGACGGCGCGGACGGTGCCGACAGTGCGGACGGTGCGGACGGTGCGGACGGTGAGGACCTGGTGCTGCTCGACGACCAGGATCGGTCGCTGTGGGACTCGCGCCAGATCGCCGAGGGGCGGGCGGTGCTCGACCGGGCGATCGCGCTGGGCGGGCGCGGCGCGTACGTCGTCCAGGCCGCCATCGCCTCGCTCCAGACGCGCGAGCGGGTCGACTGGCCGCAGGTCGCCGAGCTGTACCGGCGGCTGGCCGACCTGACCGGTTCGGCGGTGGTCGAGCTCAACCGCGCCGTGGCGCTCGCCCAGGCCGGCGACCCCGCCGCCGCGCTGCGCGCCGTCGACCGGCTCGACCTGGACGGCTACCTCTACTTCCACTCCACCCGCGGCGAGTTGCTCCGCCGTCTCGGCCGCGACGCCGAGGCCGAGGCCGCCTACCGCAGGGCGCTGGAGCTGGCCGTCTCGCCTCCGGAACGGCGCTTCCTCACCCGTCGGCTCGAACAGCTCTGATCCACCCCGGCCCGGCTGTCCCCTGGGCTGCCGCTCGTTCGTCGCCTGGGTGTGAACGTGCTCCTGTGGATCGCGCAGGCCGTCCTGGCCGCCGGGTTCGCCATGTCCGGCGCGGTGAAGGCCGGCCGGCCGAAGGACCGGCTGACCGGCAGCCATCCGTGGATGCGGGACTTCTCCCGGACCGCGCTACGGCTCATCGGCGTGCTGGAACTGCTCGGCGCGATCGGCCTCGTCGTGCCGGCGGCCGTCGGCGTCGCACCCGTCCTGACGCCGGTCGCCGGGACCGGGCTGGCGATCATGATGGCCCTGGCGGCGGCCATGCACATCCGCCGCAAGGAGCCGGCCGGGCTGCGGGTCACCGCCGTGCTGTTCGTGCTCGCCGCCCTCGTCGCCTGGGGGCGGTTCGGCCCCTACGGCTGGTGAAACCCGACCGAGAGGAAACCCCATGCCCACCGTCGCGGAAAGCAACGCCGCAGAACGCACCGTCGCGGAAAGAAACAAGGAGACGATCCGGCGCTTCCATGACGCCGTCAGCTCCGGGGACCCGGAGATCATTTCGACGACGATCGACGAGATCGTCGATCCGGACGTGCTGATCCGCACGCCGCTGCCCGTCAGCACGACGGGGGTGGAGACCCTGAAGGAGGTGCTCGTGGCGCTCCATCGCGCCTTCCCCGACCTTCACGTCGAGATCGAGGACATGATCGCCGAAGGGGACAAGGTCGTCACCAGGAACACGTGCACCGGAACGCATCGGGGCGAGTACATGGGCCTGGCGCCTACCGGCAAGCCCGTCACGTACCAGGAGATCCTCGTCGCCCGCTTCGCCGACGGCCGGATCGCCGAGACCTGGGCGGTCGTCGACGTCCTCTCCCAGATGCGGCAGCTCGGCGCGTTTCCGGCCTGACCAGGCCGCTCGCCGGTCCCGGGCGCGCCCGGGACCGGCGGGACGGGGGCTACTCGCGGGCGTCCGGCGCCGACCAGGTCGTCGAGGCGGCCGAACGGCGGGGGATGTCCCGCAGGTTGAACGCGTACCTGGCCGTGGAGTCCGCGATCGCGTCGGAGTTCACGTCCAGGGCCGTCGCGTTGACGTTGGACAGCGTGTCGCACGCCTGGTGGTAGCAGGCGTCGAAGGCGACGCCCGCCGTGCCGCCGAACAGCGCGGCCTGCTCGGGCGTCTTGATCTGCTCGGCGCCGGTGAAGATGCCGCCCGACGGGATGCCGACCGCGATGAACGCCCCGTAGTCGGAGCGGCCGTCGAAGTCGGTGCCGATGGTGGGCAGGCGCCGGGCGTCGTAGAAGTCCTCGAACTGGGCCTCGATCTGGGCCGATCCGGCCGGTCCTTCGGGCGCGCCGGTGGCGTCGGAGTCGTCGCCGTCATAGAGGAATGTGGCGTGGTTGGGTGAGGCGATCATGTCGAAGTTGAGGTAGACCCTGATCCGGTCCCGCTCGGCCTGGCTCAGGCTCTCGACATACTGGTCGGAGCCCAGCAGGCCGATCTCCTCGGCGGCCCAGAACGCGAAGCGGACCTTGTTCTTGACCGGGAAGTGCCGCATCTGCAGCGCGGTCTCCAGGATCGCGGCGCTGCCGGAGGCGTTGTCGTTGATGCCGGGCCCCTCGGGGACGCTGTCGAGGTGGCCGCCGACCATGACGACGTTGCGCGGGTCGCCGTGCCGGGTCTCGGCGATCACGTTCTCGTCGGTGCCGAGCGTCAGCGTCGCGTCGACCTTGATCCGGACCTGCGTGCCCGGCGTGGCGGCCAGCGCCTGGCCGACGGCGAAGTCGGCGTAGACCATCGGCACCCCGGCCCGCCACTCGCCGATGTCCAGCGGGTTGGCCTCGGTCCGGCCAGGCTGGCCCTCGTTGAACACGATGATCCCGGACGCCCCGGCGAACCCGGCGAGCCGTACCTTCGTGGCGAACGGGCAGGTGCCGCGCTGGATGAGCGCGATGTTGCCCGCCTGGAAGCCCGCGAAGTCCGACGCCTCGCAGCCGCTGGTGGACGACGGCGCCGGTGCCGGCGGCAGCGTCAGGTCCACGCCCTGCACGACCGCCGTCACGTCCCCGGGAGGCGACGGCTGGAAGGTGAAGAAGTCCTCGTTCGGGGTGTACGTGCCGAGCACCGGCGGCGTGTTCTCCGTCCAGCCCTCGACGAAGTTGATCGGTTGGAGGGAGACCTTGTAACCCGCTCTGCGCAGCTTGTCGGCCACGTAGTCGCGGGAGGCGTCGTATCCGGGCGTGCCGGCCGCCCGGTTGCCGCCGTTGGCCGTGGCGAGAGCCTGGAAGGTCTTCAAATGTTTGCTGACGGCGGTGCCCTTGACCTTCTTCACCAGCAGCCTGGCGAAGGCGTCGTCGACGTGCCCGCCGGCGTGGGCCGGTGGCGCGAGGGCGAGGGGCATGGCGAGAGCCGTGGCCACGGCGAGGGCACGGATGACGCCTTTACGGAGACGAACGATCATGTCGCACTTCCCATGGGACAGCCTGAAGCACCCGTATCCCCCGATGCGTGCTGAAGGGAAACGTATTACCGCGTTTCCCCGCTGAGAAGTCCAGGCTGTCCCAGGGTGTGTGCGAGATTTGGGACAATCTCGCAGTTGACGACGGGAGCGCCGATGTCTATAGCGGCCCTCTCCACCAGGGGCCCCTGATCGCGTACGTCCGGCCCGGCGGATGGAGTGAGGCGGTGCCGCCGAGCTGGTTGACGAAGAGCACCGAGCCGTCGGGGCTGAAGCACGCCCCCGCGAACTCGCTGTCGTCGGCGATGTTCACCGCGAACTCGAACGGCTCACCCCGGCGCGGGTCCAGCCCGATCAGCCGGTTGACGTTGGTCAGCCCGGGAGCCAGCGGATGCGGGTCGTCGTCGTCCGACGCGTCGTCCTCGCACAGGACGATGCCGCCGCGCGGGGTGAACGTCAGGTTGTCCGGCGAGTCCAGCTCCTTGCGCCCGCGCGACTCGTACACCAGCACCAGCGTCCCGCCGCCGTGACGCTCGGGCACGTACTGCCAGACCTGGCCGAAGCCCTTCAGGTAGCCCTCCTCGTCGGGCCCGTCGCCGGTCTTCGCGTCGCCGCCGCTGGTGGAGTTGAAGAACACCGACCCGTCGCCCCACCAGCAGCCCTCCAGCCGGTTGAACTTGGCCGCGCCCTTGGCCAGCCCCTGCTGCGCGCAGGTCGCCGCGCCGCCCTCCAGATCGGGGTCCGGGTCGTCGATCCGCACCCACTCGACCGGCAGCCGGGCGCCCATCCGCTGGCCCTCGCGGCAGTCGTAGCGGTCGACGCCCTTGATCTTGAGCATCTCCAGCACGCCGCCGGCCGACAGGTCACGCGGGTCGCGCGGCCGGAACCGGTAGAACCCGTCGGGCTTGCCCGGGTCGTCCTCGGTCTCGTACACGTAACCGGTGTACGGGTCGACGGCGACGGCCTCGTGCGAGAAGCGGCCCATCGCGGTGAGCGGCATCGACGCGGCTGGGCTGCCCGGCTCGGGGCCGTGCAGCGGCACCTCGAAGATGTAGCCGTGCTTGCGCTGCCATCCCTGCTGCGGGCCGGCCCACGTCTCCTCGCACGACAGCCAGCCCCGGTTGTGCAGCATGCGGCCGCCCGCGCAGTTGGCGATGGTGCCGTTGAGGCTGACGAAGTGGCGTAACAACTCGCCGGTGCGCAGGTCCACCTCCAGCGTGGTGGTGCCGGCGACGCCCAGCTCGTCGTAACGTTCCGAGCCCGGCACGTGCACGCGGCCGTCCGGGTAGCCGGGCGGCGTGCGCACCTCGTGGTTGCGGATCAGCCGGACCGTTCCCGAGCGCGTGCCGGGGAAGGCGGCCATGCCGTCGTGCGCCATCGGCGTCGGCACGCCGTCGGACATGGGGGTGCCGGTCTTGCTCAGGACGACGTAGGAGAATCCGGCGGGCAGGGCGAGCAGTTCCTCCCCGGTGTTGGTCGTGGGGGTGCGCCGCAGTTCGCCGTATCCGGCGTCATCGGACCGGGACGATCGCCGTCCCGCGTCCGCCCAGGCGGCGTGCGCGCCCAGGGTGTTGATGGCTATGCCGCTGGCGAGCACGCCTCCGGTGGTGGCCAGGAAGGATCTCCGCCTCATCCATGAACTCCTCTTGAACGAGAGATTTCCACAGCGTAAACGGATCTTGTACCGCTGGGGCAGGCCCAAATGATCGCGTAGCCTGAGTGGGTGCTCCAGCGGGTCCTGCGAATTGCGGTCGCGCTCACCGTCGTGATTCTGGCCGTCCTTCCGGACAGCGAGGTCAGCGTCGTCGACGACGGCTGCCCGCCCCGCGACACCCGGGTGACCGCGCCCTACCCGATCACCGGCTACTGGGTGATCCCGCGCCCCGACCGATGCGTCACCCAGCGGACCGTCGAGGCCGTGCACGCGGTCGGCGGCGACACGCTGATCACCTTCGGCGCCCGCATCCTGCCCGCCCAGCCCGACGCGCACGGCAGGGTCGCCGCTGCCGCCGGCTGCGTGGAGGACGGCCGCACCTGCTACGAGGCCGCGCGGGCGACCGGCAAGCCGATCCGCCGGATCTACACGTACGTGACCAGCGAGCGGTTCGGCGACGCCGTGCTGCGCTGCCCCGGCCTGGACCGGCGCGTCGAGAGCGGCAGGCGTACCTACTACCGGCTCATGCTCGCCCCCTCCTGCGACGCCGCCGCCTTCGACCTGCTGCTGATCGCGACCGACGGCGACGGCGTGGGCGACCTGCTGGCCGAGGCCGCCGCGTACGGCATGGCGGTCATCCCCGGGCTGCCGGTGCCGCCCAAGCACCCGGCCAAGCCATGGCTGCCCGACCTGGCCCACCTGCCGGCGCTCAACGAGCTCACCGCGCGGATCATGGCCGACTACCGCCGGCGGTACGGGGCTTCACCCGCGCTCGGCGGCGTCTACCAGTCGTTCGAGCTGGCCATGCGCGACCGGGCCGACGACGACCCGATCATCGCCCTGTACGCCGCCCAGCACGCCGTGGTCGCCGCGGGGCTGCCCGGCGAGAAGATCATGGTGAGCCCTTTCTGGGACGCCAGACGCGGCCGGGGCTTCGAGCCGGATCAGGTGGCCAAGGGCTTCGCCGACATCGCCGCCACCCGCGCGGGCGCGCCCATGGCCATCGCCATCCAGGACGGGCGCGGCGTCGGCAAGGTCCCCGTCCACGGCGCCGACCAGGCCGCCGCCCCGGTCGACGAACGCCTGGAGCCGGTCGTCGGGCGCGTCGCCAACGCGACGGCGTACTACGGCTCGACCCGCGACTACGTGGCCGCCGCCGCCCGCCGGGTGACGCCCGGCGTGGAGCTGTGGGTGAACGTGGAGGTGTTCGAGCCCACCCAGGCGGCGGGCGAGTGCGGCAGGGCCAACCCGTTTCCGTTGCGTGGCCGTACCACCAAGAGCCGGGTCGACGCGCAGGTCGCGGCGGTCGGGCGGGACGCCGGCAAGATCATCGCCTATGGCTGGGACCCGTTCCTGACCTGCCGCCACGACCACACCACGCCGTCGCTCGCCGACGACCTCACGGCCGGCTGGCGGGAGCCGATCATCGCGCACGCCTACCGGGCCGCGTTCGGCGGCCGGGACGGGGTCGTCGTCGAGGGCTACCACCTCGGCGGCGGCACCCTGACGTTCACCTACCGGCAGGCCGGAGGCGCCGCCGCCCGGGTGTCCGTCCCGCAGGGCTGGCACGACCCGCGCACCGGTGCCGACCCCCGCCTGCCCGACGGCCTCCAGTCGGCCTGGGCCCCCTTCACCCCGGACGACCCCGACCCCGGCCACCCGTGGATCACCATCACCGCCACCAACGCCACCGGCCACACCACCACAACCCCCTACGCCTGGCACCCCACCCCCTGACCTCGACCGGCGGGAGCTCCCTGACATGCGTCGCGGGTCGCGCCCGCCCGTCGAGGAGATGACCGCCCAGGTGAGACGCCCCGAGTTGATCGGAAGCTCCCAGGGCTGGAAGGCGCGGGCGCCAGGCCGGCCAGCGGATGTACCCGAAGAGCTGCTTGATCGGGGCCGTGAGATGGTGTTCGAGTTATGCGGCGTGGGTGTCGGTACCGCGCAGGATGTACAGGTCATCGCCGAACACTGCCGAGATCTGGAGTTGTCCGCCGAGGGCCTGCACATATCGGGCGATGACCTCCACGGTGGACACTTCACCGCGTTCGATCTGGGAGATGCGGCTCTTGGTCACTCCCATCAGGTCAGCGACCTCGGTCTGTGACAGGCCCAGGCTCTTGCGCCGTTCGGCAAGCCGGTAACCATCGATGTAGGCCTGATTGCGCCGCCGGGCCTCAGCCACGGCCTCCTCGCCGCCGGAGGTGGCCACGATGTCGGCGCGGACATCATTCCATTTGGGAAAATTCGTCATCGGTCCTTCTCCTCCGCCTCGCGTTCCGTCACGTACTCCAGGTACAGCTCTTCGGCGCGGGGGATGGCCCGCCGATACCAGCCCGACCAGTCGCCGGACTTGTCCCCGCCGACCAGCAGGATGGCCGACCGCCACGGATCGAACACGAACAAGATCCGAATCTCGGAGCGCCCTGCCGAGCCGGGACGCAGTTCCTTCAGGTTGTGGACCTGGGCGCCCTCCAATTTGTCGACCAGCGGGCGGCCCAGGCTCGGACCGGCTTCGGCCAGTCGGTCGATGGCATCGACGACCTGCACCCGGGATCGCTCGTCCAGGGCGTCGATCCAGGCCAGGATCTCGTCGGTGACGCGGATCTCCCGCTCCTCCACGTCCAGAAGTGTAGCAAATCCTCTACCCAGGGCGAGGTCGTACCGAGGCTGAATCACTGACGGACGCACGCGCCCTGACGGCGGCCTTGCCGCGTAAACGCAAACCGCGGGGCCGCGGTTGCGTACCCGCCATGTGCTGGGCCCAAGCGACTCTTGGAGATGGCGGACGCATCAACATCACTCGCGACTACTTCTGGTTCGCCTTAAGGGGAACCTGCGACGGTGCCGCCGCCCGGGTGTCCGTCCCGCAGGGCTGGCACGACCCGCGCACCGGTGCCGACCCCCGCCTGCCCGACGGCCTCCAGTCTGACCGTCCGCCACGGAGCGGTGGTTACGCCCGGCCGCCGACCAGGAGCGCGGCGGTCGCCTGCGCCGGGCGTTCCGGTCGCCTGCCGGAGGCGGCGGTTGCGTTCGGAAGTCCGCCCCCGCTGGGTCGTCAGGGGGTGGGGGACAGGAGGTTCTGGAGGGCTTGGGCTTGGCGGATGATGCGGGAGGTGCCGGGGCGGGCGGCCAGGGCGGTGACGGCGGGGATGGCGCCGCGGGCTCCGGTGCAGCGGGCCAGCGTGACCGCCAGGGTCACCAGCCCGGTCTGGGCGGACGTCGGACGATCACCCGGCGCGGGGAGCAGCGACGGCAGCGCCGCCACGACCGCGTGCCACATCGCCTCGTGAGCGCCGTTGGCGGCCTCGGCCTCCAGCAGGTCGACCACGGCACGCAGCGGGACCTCCTCCCGCAGCACCCGCCGGGCCAGCTCGGCGCCGAACTCGGCGGCCGGTAAGTCTCCGGTGGCGGCCAGCCGGCGCAGCGCCAGGAACGCCTCCGCAGGGTCGGCGCCGAGCCATGGGACGGGCATCACCCGGTGCGCCAGCAGCACGGCGAACGCGGCCCCCGCGGGCCCGCCGGCCCCGGCGAGCTCGCCCAGCATCGAGGACGGCAGCACCCCGTCGCCGTAGCCGAGCGGCTGGTGCGGGACGAGATGGGCGGCCACCACCTCCCGGTGCGAGGGCAGCACCGAGGGCCACCAGCCGAGGAACGCGCCGAGATGCCCGTCGGTCACGACGTTGACGTGCGGCGGCGGCGCGGCCAGCATCTCGTCGGCCAGCGGCAGCCCGGCCGGGTGGGCGGTCACGGTCACGGTCATCCACACCCGCGACCCCAGCCCGTCGTCCGCCCCGGACCACGCCACCCGCACGTCGGGATCGCGCAAGGGCTCGCCGGAGCCGTGCGCGCCGGCTGCGGGAGCGGGGGAGCGTACGGCGCCGTGGGCGGAAGGGCCGTCATGGGAGCGGGCGGCCAGCCAGTGGGCGGCCCGGCGGCCGTGCGGGGAGCGGAGGGCGGCGGCCCGCGCGGCCACCGTGGGGTCGACGTGCCGGGGGAGGCGCAGGAGGGCCTGTTCGAAGTCGGCGGGCAGCGGGGTGGCTCCGGCAGCCTCCAGCTCGGACAGGCGCGCCACCAGCTCGGCCGGGTCGAGATGGCCGGTGGAGACGGTGGGGGTGGCCAGGAGGAGCGGCGGCAGGGCGCCGGCTTCGAGGGCGGCGAGGATCTCGGCATGCCTGCGGATGATGAAGCGGTCCATGGGGCTGACGCGCTGGTCGAAGGGCAGCGGCCGGGCCGCCGTCCCGGGGGCGGTCAGCTCGGTGGCGAGGGCGACCATCCACTCCCGCTGGGTGCGCCAGCGCCTCCCGTACAGCGGCTCGACGAGCGGGGCGAGGGCCGCGCGCAGGCCGTCGCGGTCTTCGGCGGCGAGGCGGACGAAGGCGGCCAGGGCGCGTTCGCCCGCCCGCCATCCGTCCTGGAGGAAGAGGCCGGCGAGGTGCCGGGCGGTGCGGGGCGGCGCCTCGGCGGGAGCGGGCGACGGTGGGACGGGCAGCTTTCGGGGGACGAACGCGGGCTGCGTGGCAGCGGGCGTGCGCGGCTGCTCCTCGACCGGCTCACCGCCGAAGACCGCGACGAGCCGGTTGTGCAGGTCGTCGTCCAGCGGGCCGGCGGCCTCGCTCAGCGTGGCGGCGCCGAGCGGGGTGAAGTGGCGGGCGTGCCGGACGGCCAGGCGCACCGCCTTCTCCTGTACGGAGCGCGAGCGGTGGCCGAACGTCAGCGTCAGCGCCGGGGCCAGGGCGTCGGCCAGCTGGGGGGAGTCGCGCAGGACGGCGGCGAGCCAGGCCAGGGCGGCGCTGACCAGGCCGGTCTCGCCCCGGAACAGCAGCCCTTCGAAGCCCTCGGCGATGTCGGCCGGGCCGAGAGTGGTGAGCCGGCGCAGGTGCCTCATCGCCAGCTCGGCGATCGGGCCAGGCGCGGTCGGCAGGATGCGCAGGTAGGCGATCGCGGCCCCCTCGACCTCGGCCTCGGTGGGGGAGAGGGATTCGTGGAGCCGGGCGAAGAAGCGCAGGTCGTGAGCGTCGCCGCCGAGCAGGAAGCGGCGGCGGCAGCCGTCGAGCAGCAGGTCGCGGCTCACCACGCCGTCATGCGCCAGCGTGCGCAGGGCGGTGAGCCACGACAGCGGGCCGTGCTGCTGGTCGCGCAGCGCCCGGCCGACGCCCTGCGCCGTGAACAGGCGTGGCAGCAGGTGGGGCAGCAGAGGGTCGGTGCGGAGGCTGCCCGGCCTGGCGTCGCGGGACACGTAACCGACCACCAGGGGATCGTGGTCGGGCGGGGCGGCGCCGGTGGCGCGCAGCAGCGCCAGGGCCAGGGCCAGGTTGCGGTCGCCGTCACGGTCACGCCCGGACCGGCCGCCGCGGCGCCGGGGGCGGACCCGGAGGGCGAGCCGCACGGCGACGTCGGCCTGCCACTCGGGCGGGCGGGCGGCGATCACGTCCAGGAGGGGACGGTGATCGGCGATCACGGGGAAGCCGTTCAGGTCCCAGCGGTCGAAGTCGCGCCGGTTGATCCAGGCGACCGCGGCGGCCGGGCTCAGCACGCCCGCGCCCGCGAGCCGCATCGGCTCGATCCAGCCCTGGTCGGCGTCCGTCTCGAAGTCGAAGTCGTCCTCGTCCTCCCAGGGCTCCAGGAAACGAGGGGAGGGGGCGCCCGGCCCGGTGCCCTGGAGGTGGCGCGGGGCGTCATCCTGCCGGGGCTCCTGGAAAAGGGGGGAGGAGTCGCCCAGCCAGACGCCCTGGGGGCGGGGCGAGAGGTCGTCGTGCCCGGGGGCCTGGAGGTGCGACGGGCGGTTGTAGTGCCACAGCTCCTGGAAGAAGGTGGAGAGGGCTGCGGGCTCGTGACGGGAGGAGGTCCGGCCGGCGCGGCGGGCGGCCTCGGCCTTCCGCGCGTCGTCGCGGGCGACCTGTATGTGATCGGGGAGCTCGCGGGCCACCAGGCGGCGGGCGGCGTCGTCGAAGGCGGCCACGGCGGCGACCGTGCCCGGGACGTCACCTGCGTCGATGAGGCGGCGCAGCGCGTCCCAGGTGGTCTCGTGCGGTGCCATCGCGATCTCCATGCCGGGAGGATGGCAGGGCGCACCGACATTTCTAGGGCAGGATCGAGTCCACGTACCCGCCGTCCACGCGGACCGCCGCGCCCGTGGTGGCCGAGGCGAACGGCGAGCTCAGGTAGACGACCAGGTTGGCGATCTCCTCGGGCTCGATGAGGCGCTGCAGGAGCGACTGCGGCCGGTGCTCGCGCATGAAGGCCCGCTGCGCCTCCTCCCACGGCAGGTCGCGGTCGACGAGCTGGTAGACGAAGTCCTCCACGCCGCCGGTGCGGGTGGGCCCGGCGATCACCGAGTTGACCGTGACGCCGCTGCCCGCCGCCTCCTTGGCGTAGCCGCGTGACACCGCCAGCAGCGCCGTCTTGGTCATGCCGTAGTGGATCATCTCGGCGGGGATGACGACGGCGGAGTCGCTGGCGATGTACTGGATCCGGCCCCAGGACCGCTCCCGCATGCCCGGCAGGTACGCGCGCGTCAGGCGGACCGCGGCCAGCACGTTGACCTCGAAGTAGCGGCGCCACTCGGCGTCGGTGATGTCGAGCGCGGGCTGCGCGCCGAAGATGCCCAGGTTGTTGACCAGGATGTCGACGTGCGGCAGGTCCCGCAGCACCCGGGCGGCGCCGTCGTCGGTGGCCAGGTCGCCGGGGGCGGCCAGCAGCGCGGCGTCCGGGTGCCCGGCGCGGAGGCGGCCGAGCGCCGACTCGACGGACGCCTCGGAACGCCCGTTGACCGCGACGGTCGCCCCGGCGGCGGCCAGGCCGGTGGCGATGGCGGCGCCGATGCCCTGGGTGGAGCCGGTGACCAGCGCGGTCTTGCCGGTGAGGTCGATGTGCATGTGATGCCCCCTGATCGGTCTGCCTCGTCCATTGTCGGCGGACGACGGGGGAAAGCGGGTCAGGCGGGGCCGCGCCGCCAGAGGCGTTCGCCGTCGTCGAAGCGGCCGGTGGGGACGAGGCCGGCGCGGCGCGCCACGGCGGCGGAGGCCGTGTGGTCCGGGTGGATGTGCGCCTCGACGGTGCTGACGCCGCGCTCGTCGAGCCAGTCGACCAGGGCGCGGGCGGCCTCCGACGCGTAGCCGCGGCCCTGCCACCGCTCGCCCACCACCCAGGCGATCTCGGCCCGCCGCCCCTCGTGCGTGATCGTCGCCTGGACGTAGCCGATCGCCTGTCCTTCCACCCTGACGATCCAGTTGCGCCACTCCTGGCCGGGCGGGCCGCCGGCGACCTGGCGGGCATAGCGGGCGCGGAGTTCCTCCAGGGTGGGCGCGGAGCCGCCGATGAACGCGTAGAGGTCGCCGCCGAGCACGTCGACCATCTCGTCGGCGTCGGCGACAGTCAGGGGGACGAGCGTTACTCGCCCCGAAATTTCCGTCATATCGCATCATCTTGCCTGGGTGGGCCCGGCAGCGCGCGGCTCACTGATTGTGAGGCTTCAGTGACTTACTGTGCTGAGGGGGATTTGTACTCGATGCACAGGGGGACCGATGTCACGCCGAAGGACCCTGCTCGCGCTCGCCGTCGCCGGCACGGCCTGGACCGTGCCGCCCGTGCCACCCGCGCACGCGGCGCCCGAGCCCGCGCCGCCGGCCGAGGCGTCGCCGGTGATGGACCCGGAACGCGCGGTGGACTACTGGACTGCCAGGAAGCAGTCCAAGGCGGACGCCGCCGAGCTGCCGGAGGCCATGGTGCTGCCGGACCGGCGGCCGCGCGAGCGTCCGGCGCTACCGGGACGCGCCGGGCGGCCGCTCAGCGTGCCGCAGGCCGACCGGCTCACTCCGGGCGCCGACGCCAACGGCTACGGCCAGATGCGCAGGCCCTACACCAAGGCCGCCAACAGCCGGGCCACCGGCCGCCTGTTCTTCCTGGACGCCGACGGCACCCGCCGCTCGTGCAGCGGCGCCGTGGTGAACTCCGCCGCCAAGGTCCTGCTGGCCACCGCCGCGCACTGCGTGTACGGGGTGTCCAAGCGGACCGGCCGGGGCCGGTGGTCGTCCAACCTGGCGTTCGTCCCCGCGTACGACGGCCTCGGCAAGACGTCCGCCGAGCGGGCGCCGTACGGGGTGTGGGGCGCGAAGCGGGTCTGGAAGCCGCGCGCCTTCACCGGCGCCGGCCGGTGGGACTGGGACTCCATCTACGACCTCGCGCTGATCGAGGTCGGGCGGCAGGGTGACCGGACCCTCCAGGGCACGGTGGGCGCTTACACGCCGATGCGCAACGAGGGCGGCCGCTACACCGTCGCCACGCTCGGCTACCCGAGCGACGAGCCGTACGACGGCACCCGCCAGCTGTGGTGCCTGGGCCGGACGCGGGCCTGGCCGGGCTACGCGCGCCCGGACCGCAGGGTGGCGGGCCGCATCTACACCGCCAACTGCCACCTGTTCGGTGGCAACAGCGGCGGGCCGTGGCTCGACAGGGCCAGCGGACTGCTGCTCGGGGTGCTGACCTCGGGCGCGGCCGACGCGTCCAGGGCCGGCTACGCGGTCGCCAACCCGTTCGGCCGCGCCAGCTACGGCGCGCTGGTGCGGGGGGCGGACCCCGGCGGCGTGTACGACGCGCTCTCGGTCAGGGGGTCGGTCAGCGGCACCCGGGTGACCGCGGTGGTGACGATCCGCGGGCTGGCGGCGGCCGCGAACGTGCCGGTGACGTTCGCGCTGCCGCACGGCGTGAGCCTGGCGCCGGGCTCACGCTGCCGGGCGAGCGGGCGGCGGGTGACCTGTATGGCCGCCGTCGTCCGTCCCGGCGTCCCCGTCAAGGTGTCCTTCCCGGTCCGCGGCGTGGCCGGGGAGCGGGCGTCGTACCGGGTGAGCGTGCCCGTCACGCGGCTGGACCCGGACCGGCGCGACAACGCGCACGTATTCACGCCGAGCTCCCGCAGGTAGCCGAGCTCCCGCAGGTAAAGGCGCACGGCGGTGATGGCAAAGGATGGCGTGTCGGCCGGGCGGGCACGCCGTCCCGGCTGGCAGGGTCGACGGCGCCGCGACGAGCCGGGAGGGCCAGATGCGACGTGCCGGGGATGGGGAGCAGTTCGACCGGCTGCTCTCCGCAGCGAGGGCCTACTGGGGCAGGCGCCCCGCCGGGCCGGGGAGCTGCGTGGTCGCCGAGGCCATGCACCAGGACATCCGCGTGATCGTCCGCAATCTGCTGCTCGCGAACGCGCTGTGCGACCTCACCTGCGCCAGGCTGGTGGTGCTCGTCGGCACCGACCGCGACTGGAGCCGGACGCTGTGGGACGACTACGACGTCGAGCGGGTGCGGCGGCTGGCCGAGGCGTTCGGCGCGGCCGAGGTCGTCGACGTGCACGAGCTGGCCGACCGGCGGCTCGCCGACGAGGGCGGCACGCCCGCCGCCGGGATCGATCCGGCGGCGCTGGACGCCGTGGAGAAGGCCACGCTGATCCGGCTCGACCTGGTGCCCCGGCTGCCGTACGCCGAGGAGGAGCACCACCGCGCCCGCCGCGCCCGCGCGCGCGCCTTCTCCGCCGTCTACGACCGCCTGTTCGCCGAGCTCACGCCCGCCGCCCTGGTCACCAGTCACGTCGACTACGACCAGTGGGGGCTCGCCGTCGAGACCGCCATGCGCCGGGACGTCCCCGTCGTGCACGCCCAGAGCACCGGGTCGCTGAAGGCGTACGCCCTCTTCCCCGGCGAGGGGAGCGGCCGGGGCGGCTTCCGCGAGGAGCTGACCCGCCGGATCGCCGCCTACTTCGACGAGCACGTCTGGGCGAACCGCGAGCTCATTAGGCCCGGCGCCGAGCTGGTGGCCTGGCGCGCCAAGGGCAACCTGGGCAGGCCGAGCTGGTGGCGGGCCGGCAACGTGAGCTCGTTCGAGGTCCGTACCGAGACCGAGCGCCGCCAGCTCCGGCGGCACGCCTGCGACCGGCTCGGCATCGAGCCGGACCGGCCGATCTTCACCGTGTTCAACCACGCCGTGTCCGACGCGGTCGGGAGCAACCGCGAGGTGTTCGGCGACCTGGCCGAGTGGTTCGAGGAGACCGCGGAGTTCGCCGCCGCGGAGGAGTCGGTGAGCTGGCTCCTCCTCGACCACCCCAGCCAGGCCCGCTACGACGTCACCGGGCACTTCGAGTCCGTGGCCGCCCGTTACGCGGGCCGCCCGCACCTGGCGTTCGCGCCGAGCACGGACCTGTCGAAGAACATGCTGTGGAGCTTGACCGACGCCGGCGTCACCGTGCGCGGCAGCATCTCCAGCGAGCTGCCCGCCTTCGGCATCCCCGTCATCCAGGCGGGCTGGTCGGAGTGGAGCGGCTGCGGCCTGTCCGACGTGGCCGAGACGCGGGCCGACTACTGGCGGCTGCTCGCCGACGCCGTCGCCCGGCACGCCAAGGGCGAGTCGACGCTGGGGCCGGAGCAGCGCGAGCGGGCCCGGCTGTGGCTGTGGCTCTACCGGTGCGGCGCCGACGTGTCCTCGCCGCTGCTGCCGCACTGGGAGCTGGGCGACGGCGAGGAGTACCTGCGGGCGCTGGCCGTCAGCATGCGGCACGTCGAACGCGACGGCGACCCGCTGCACTGCGCGGTGCGCCGCATGTGGGAGCGGCGCGAGCCGCTGCTCAGCCGGTTCGACTTCCGGGACCAAGCGGGGCTGGCCGCGGCCCTGACCGCATCGAGGAGCACATCATGACCACGACATCCCTGCCCGGCGCCGCCACGTCCCTCGACGAGGAGATCGTCGCGCTGTCCCCGCCGGTCGAGGTGTTCAGCGGGCGGGCGGCGGCGCTGCAGGTGGCCGATCAGCTGCATCGCGGTGAGCAGATCGTGGGCCGCTTCGAGCGTTCCGGGCTGGCCGGGTTCAAGGTCGCCGCGCGTGGGCGGCGGTTGCGCGTCAAGGTGTCGCTGGCCGTGGACGCCATGTCCATGCCGGGCTGGCACCTGCCGGACGCGCAGGGCAGGGCGGCGACGCGGCCCCGGCTCATCCAGGTCCGCTCGCAGGGGCGGCTGCGCCAGTGCGTGCTGCTCAAGGGCGGCAGCGGCATCCGCAGCGCCCAGGCCACCTTCGACCTGCTGCCCGACGAGGTGCCCGACGACGGGCTGGTGTGCGTGGAGGCGCTCGACATCACCGAGGGCCCCGGCGTCGACGCCGAGGTGCGCGAAGCGGTGGCGGAAGCGGTCATGGCGGGCGGCACCGCCGGGCTGCGCATCGACGGCGTCGCGTTCGAGGAGGGCAGCGAGGAGGGCCGTGAGGATGGCGGCGCCCGCGGCGGTGAGACGCTCGACGGCGCCCGCTGCGAGGTCCTGTCGCTGATCAGCTCGGGCGGCCTGGCCAACCCGAACCGGCGCGGCCCCCGGACGATCCGCACCGGCCTGTTCGTGGTCAACCCCGTGCCGCCCGGCGTCTTCGGCTCGGGCGGGCGCCTGACGATCCGGCTCGGCAGCCGGGCCGACACCACTCTGCGCCCCGCCACCGCCCGCGACCGCGCGCTGATGCGGCGGGCCGTCCGCCGGGCGGGCGGCGAGGCCCGGCGGCTGCGTCACGCCGCCCGCGAGGTCTTCTGCTCGGCGGCGCCGGCCGTGACCCGGATCCTCAGCGTCCAGGACGGCGGCCTGCCCATGCCCACCCGGACCACGGCGGGCAACACGCTGGAGCTCGACCTGCCGGCCCCGGCCACCTCGCCCGTGCTCGTCTTCGTCGACCCGGGCGAGTGCGCGCTGCCCACCCTCGTCTCAGCTACCTGGACCCCCTGAAAGGCTCTCGGCCAGCAGGCTGAGCAGCGGCTCCCGGCGCACGCACCGCTCCAGCGCGAACGAGTCGGCCAGCGCCGTCACCTCGTCGTCGCCGAGGCCCCTGAACAGCTCGGCGTACTCCGGCAGCAGCGCCTGCGCGATGAGGATGTGCCTGATGAGGTCGTCGGTCTGGTAGCGGGCGCCCCACGGGTAGGGGGTCCAGCCGGGGAACTCGGTCTCCACCATGGCGTGCAGCGGGCCGACGACGTCCGCCGACTCCTCCATGGTCGAGCCCCACCGGTCCGCGCCCAGCCGCGCCTTCTTCGCGATGAACGGCCCGAACCGCTCCAGGTACGGCCCCGCCGCGCTGACCAGCCCCTGCAACCCCACGTCCTTGTACGTCCACAGCGCCCAGCCGGCCTCGTGCCTGTCATAGATCTCCAACTGGTCACGCAGGATCCGGTACCGCTCGGCGTCACGCTCCGGGTCCCCCGTGTAGACGGGCCCGAACTCGCCCACCCACAGCGGCGTCCCCGTCTCCCGCTGGAACCGCGATCGCCGCTCGAAGGTCCGCTCCAGCTCGTCCCGGTCGCACCACTCGCCGCGGGTGTAGCCCGGGTAGCCGCCGCCGTGCGCGAACCCGGCCAGCGCGTAGTCATGGCAGACGAACACGGTGTTCTCGTACACCTCTCGGAAGATCGAGAAGTCCGTCGAGTACGTGTTGCCGTCCAGGAAGAGCACGTGCCGGGGATCGGCCGCGCGCACCGCCTTGACCAGCCGGTCGTAGAACGGGCCGACGACCTTGCCGCTCGGGTCGCCCGGCTCGTTGACCGGGTTGTACCCGGCGACCCAGGGATGGTCGCGGTAGTGGTCGGCGAGGGCCTCCCACAGGTTCACCACCCGGTCCTGGAAGTGCCGGTGCTGCCAGAACGCGGCGATGTGGGTGGGGTTGTCGGAGTGCCAGTGCTGGTTCTGCGAGCCCGGCAGCGCGTGCAGGTCGATCACGCTGTAGATGCCGTGCTCGCCGAGCAGCCCGATGACCCGGTCGAGGTGGTGGAACCCGTACTCGATGATCTCGAAGGGCCGGTCGTCCGACTCGAAATGGTGGTAGTTGACCGGGATGCGCACGCAGTTCATGCCCAGCCCGGCCAGCAGCGCCGCGTCCCGCTCGGTGAAGAACGAGGTGAGCAGCCGGTCGAAGAAGAGCGCGGCCCGATCCTCGCCCAGCACCTGCCTGACCGAGGCGCGCATCGACGACTCGTTGGCCGGGTAGCCGGTGATGAAGTTCTCCATGTTCATCCAGCCGCCCAGCCCGACGCCGCGCAGCCGTACGGGCTGGTTCTCGGCCGTGAGGAGCCGCGTTCCGGAGACGTGCAGCATGGTCAGCCTTTCGTAGCTCCTGCGGTGAGACCGCCGATGAGGTGGCGCTCGGCGACGGCGTAGAAGCCGAGCGCGGGCACCATGGCCAGCACCAGGTAGGCGAGGATGCGGGAGGTGTCGGAGCTGTACTGGCCCTGGAACTGCTGGATGCCGAGGGGCAGCGTCCAGCTCGACTCGTCGCTGAAGACCACCAGCGGCAGCATGAAGTTGTTCCAGCTCCCGACGATCGCCAGCACCGAGACCGTGGCCATCGCGGGCCTGGCCATCGGCAGCAGGATGCGCCAGAAGAAGGCGAACGAGCTGCAGCCGTCGAGCGTGGCCGCCTCCTCGATCTCGCCCGGGATGCTCCGGAAGAAGCCGCGCAGGATGATGATCGTCAGCGGCAGCCCGAAGGCCGACTGGACGAGGATCACGCCCCACGCGTTGTCGATCAGGCCGAGCGTGCGCAGCATGACGAAGATCGGCAGGATGGCCACCGCGAACGGGAACATCAGCCCGGCCGTGAAGAGCGTGAACAGCAGCTCCCTGCCCCGGAAGGCGAACCGGGCGAAGACGAACGCCGCCATCGCCGACAGCGACACCGTGACGACCGTGGTGAGCACCGCGATGAACGTACTGTTCCACATCTGGCGCCAGAACGACCCCGCGGCCAGCACCTCGGTGTAGTTGCCGGTCTGCCACGGGCTGGGCAGGCCGAACGGATTGGTCGAGAGCTGGCTGGTGTCCTTGAAGCCGCCGATCAGCGCGTACACGATCGGGATCAGGATGAACGCGCCGACGATCCAGGCGATCGCGTGCAGAGGCAGGGTGGTGCGCTTCAACGGGTGTCTCCCATGGCGGTGGTCGCGCCCTCCATGTCGCGGCGCATCACGAACCGCTGATATCCCAGGGCGAAGACGAGGCTGAGTGCGAACATCACGACGCTGATCGCGCTGGCGTAACCCACCTGGGAGCGGCCGAAGCCGAGGTCGAACATGGTGACGGCGAGCGTCTCGGTCGAGTGCGCCGGGCCGCCCTCGGTGAGGATCCAGACCAGGTCGAACAGCTGGACGGTGTAGATGACCGACAGGAACACGCTGATCCGGATCGTCGGCCCGAGCAGCGGCAGCGTGACGTGCCGGAAGACCTCCCAGCCGGTGGCGCCGTCGATCCTGGCGGCCTCCAGCAGCTCGTTCGGGATGTTCTGCCGGCCGGCCAGGTAGATCATCATGTGGAAGCCGAAGTACTTCCAGGTCATGACGATGAACAGCGACATGAGCGCGGTGTCCTGGTTCGCCAGGAACTCCGACTCCAGCCCGACCAGCCCGAGTATCCCGTTGGCCAGCCCCGAGGTGGGCGACAGGATCAGCGAGAACAGCACGCCGGTGATGACCTCGGACAGCACGTACGGCGCGAAGAACACCAGCCGGTAGATCGCCCGGCCGCGGATCCGCTGGTTGAGCAGCATGGCGATGCCCAGCGCCAGCGGTAGCTGGATCACCAGGCAGAGCAGCACCAGGACCAGCAGGTGCCACATGTCGGTCAGGAAGATGTCCGAGGCGAACAGCCGGGTGAAGTTGTCGAAGCCGATGAAGTCGGTGGGGAGCCCGCCGAACCCGTTCCACTTGAAGCCGCTGGCGTAGACGGCCACCAGGATCGGCGCCACCACCAGCAGCAGGAAGAGGACGAGGGCCGGCAGGACGAACAGGGCTATCGTCACCCAGCTCCGCCGCTTTCCCCGCGTCGGGCGGGCGTGAGCCGGAAGCCGACCGGCTTCCGGCTTACGGGTGATCGTCGTCATTCGCTCTTTGCCACTTCGGTGATGTCCTGGGCCACCTGCTCCGGGGTCTTGGCGCCGGCGAACAGCTCGGCGACGCTGTCGTTGACCTCGGCGCCGACCGCGGGCGGGTAGGCCTGGTCCAGGTAGAGCTGGAAGCCCGTCGCGTTCGCCAGGGAGTCGGCGACGATCTTGAGGTTGGCGTCCTTGACCGCGCTCTCCTCGCCCTTGAGCACCGGGAGCACCGCGTTCTCCGCGACGGCCTTGGTGTGGTTCTCCTCACTCGTGAGGAACTTCAGCAGCTCGATCGCCTCCGGCGGCGCGTCGGCGCCCACGGCCATGCCGCCACCGCCGCCGAACGCCTCGCCGATCGCGCCCTTGCCGCCCTCGACCGCCGGGAACGGGAAGAAGCCGAGGTCCTCGCCGAGGCCCTTGCCGGAGTCGTTCTGCACGTTGGGCGCCCACTGGCCCATCAGCTCCATCGCGGCCTTGCCGTTGGAGACGGCGGCCGACTGGCCGTCGGGGGTGGAGTAGGCGGCGCCGAGGAAGCCCTTCTGGAACGGCTGCAGGTCCACCAGTGCCTTGAGCTGCTGCCCGGCCTGGACGAACTCGGGCTTGGTGAAGTCGTGGTCGACCCCCGCCTGCTGGAGCGCGGGCAGTCCGGCGATGCGCATGGCCAGGTAGGCCCAGTAGTAGTGGCCCGGCCACTTCTCCTTGCCGGCCAGCGCGATCGGCGTGATGCCGGCGGCCTTGAGCTTCTTGACCGCGTCGAGGTAGGCCGTCCAGGTGGCGGGCGGCTCGGCGATGCCGGCCTTCTCGAAGAGCTTCTTGTTGTACCAGAACCCGACCATGCCGATGTCCGTCGGGAGCGCGTACGTCTTCCCGTCGATCTGGTAGGCGGCCATGGCGGCGGGGGTGAACGTGTCGAGCACCGGGGCCACGTCGGCTGAGATGTCCTTGACCAGGCCGGCGTCGACCTGCTGCCTGAGCACGCCGCCGCCCCAGGTGGCGAACAGGTCGGGAGCCTTGCCGGACTGGGTGAGCGTGGTGACCTTGGCCTTGTACGCCTCGTTCTCCAGGACCGTCATCTTGATGGTGACGTTCGGGTTGGCGGCCTGGAACTCCTTGGCGCGCTTCTCGTAGACCGTCTTGAGCGGGTCGGCGGTCGACAGGTGCCACCACTCCAGCGTGACCTTCTGCGGCGCGCCGCCCTCGGACTGGGGCTGCGGTGCCTCGCCGCCTCCGCAGCCCGCGACGAGCATGACTGCCGCGAGCAAGGTGAGCGTTCGTCTCATTTCAGGGGTGCCCTTCATTAGCGAACGAAAATTTCGTGAACCCCCCGATATTTTCGATGTCCGGAGCATAGGTAAACGCCGTGTTACGCGTCAATAGGCGTGCTGGGAGCGATCCCACTACCCTCGTAACCCCGTATTCCGAAACTTTCGGCTAAACTTCTGATCTATGTCTGCGAAGAGGCGGGTGACGATCGCCCTGATAGCCGAGGAGGCCGGGGTCTCGATCCCCACGGTGTCCAAGGTCATCAACGGTCGTCCCGAGGTCGCGCCCGCGACCCGGCACCGCGTCGAACGGCTGCTCCACAAGCACGGCTACCAGCGGCGCATCAGCCAGGACGACACCCCGGCCGGGCTGATCGACCTGGTGTTCGCCGAGGTGGAGTCGCCCTGGGCCATGGAGATCGTGCGCGGCGCCGAGTCCGCCGCCCACGAGGCCGGCGCCAGCGTCGTCATCTCGGTCCTGCACACCCACGCCGGGCCCGGCCGCGACTGGCTGGACCGGCTCGCCGGGCGGCGCACCGACGGCGTGGTCATCGTCGCCTCCCGCCTGTCGGCCGGGGTCCAGGACCAGCTCGCCGCCCGCTCGCTGCCGTTCGTCGTGGTCGACCCGGACGGCGAGCCGGCCCCCGGCGTCGTGTCCGTAGGCGCCACCAACTGGAACGGCGGCCTGGCCGCCACCAGGCACCTGCTGGAGCTCGGCCACCGGCGCATCGGCATGATCAGTGGGCCCGCCGACATGCTGTGCAGCCAGGCCAGGATCGACGGTTACCGCGCCGCCCTGGAGACCGCCGGAGTGCCGCCCGCGCCCGAGCTCATCCGCCGCGGCACCTTCCTCGTCGACTCCGGCCACGACCAGGGGCACGCCCTGCTGGCCCTCGACGAGCCGCCGACGGCCATCTTCGCCGGCTCCGACCTGATGGCGTTCGGCGTCTTCGAGGCCGCCCGGCAGCGCGGCCTGCGCGTCCCGCAGGACCTCAGCGTCGTCGGCTTCGACGACCTGCCGCTGTCGGAGTCCGCCTGGCCGCCGCTGACCACCGTCCGCCAGCCGCTGCAGGAGATGGCCGCCCTGGCCACCCGCACGGTCCTGGCCATGCGCCGGGGCGAGTCGCCGGAGGCCCGGCGCGTCGAGCTCGCCACCGAGCTCATCGTCCGGGAGAGCACCGCCGCCGTGTAGACCGCGCGGCGTCCGTCGCTGCCCGCGCTGCCCGGCGTTTCGGCGCTGGGGCGGCGGGCAGCCGCACAGGCATGATGCGTGACCTCGTCAACGGCGCCGCCTGCGGCACGCTGGCCACCGTCGCGATGAGCGGCGTCATGGTGGCGGGCGAGAAGGCCGGGCTGATGCGCGGCCAGCCGCCCAAGCACATCGCCCGCGGCCTGCTGCCCGGCGGCAAGCGCCGCAGCAAGCCCGGCGAGGGGGTCCTCGGCGCCGTGGCCCACCTCGGCTTCGGCGCGGGCGCGGGCGCCGCCTTCGGGCTGCTGTCACGCGGCCGGAGCCACCGCGCCCCGCTCGCCGTCGGCTACGCGCTGGCGATCTGGGTCGTCAGCTACTCCGGCTGGGCGCCTCGGCTGAGCCAGTTGCCGCCCATCGGCCGCGACGACCCCGGGCGTCCCGCCGTGATGGCCGCCGCTCACGTCGTGTACGGGGTCACGCTCGCCTTCCTGCTCGACCGCCTGGCCCGCCGCCGGGCCGAGCCGGTCCGCGTACCCCAGGCGGCGGCCCCGCCCGTCCCTGTGGTTGCCCGTTGACTTTATCTCTGCAGATATTCAATAGAGGTATCGTCAAGTCAATAAGGGGCGCCGATGGCCATCACCGCCTTGGCGGCTACGGGCGCTGTCGGCCCTGTGGCGCGGCGACATGGAGACGGACGCGTGGGCGCTGGTCGGCTTCGCCGGAGTCCTGATGCAGAACATCGTCTTCACCGCGGCGGAGGCGCTCAGGTTCGGGGCGGTCTCGGCCGCCGTCCATGACCGCGGTTCGGTGGCGGGCCTGTGGAGGCTGACCGATGCGCTGATCTGCTTCAACCAGATCTTCCTGGGCATGGCGATCCTGGGCTTCACCGCCGCCGGCGCCGCCCTCGGGGTCATTCCCGCCTGGCATGCCTGGCTGGGTTATCTGACCGCCGCTCTGATGGCCGTCTTCTCCTCGGCGACTCCGTACACCCTGGGCGGCACCGGCCGCTTCGCGCTGGCCGGCTTGGTCGCCGCGTTCGGGTGGGCGGCCTGGATCGTCTCCTACGGCATCGTGCTGCTGGGCGGCTGATCTCACGGGGCGCCGGCCGGGCGGCTCAGCAGTTCGCGGGCCAGCGCCTCGCCCCACCAGCGCTCGATCCGGTCGGGCGTCCAGGAGCGTTCGGTGAGCAGAGTGGTGTAGACGTCGATGTTGCACAGGGCGGCGTAGATGTCGATGGCGGTGGCTACGTCCAGTCCGGGGCGCAGCGTGCCGTCCGGCCAGGAGGAGAACACCTGGGCGCGGTGCTCGCCGACCTGTCGCCGGCCCAGCAGGTAGAAGTCCGCGAGCTCCGGCTCGGTACGGCCCGCCTCGCGCATCAGGGCGATGAGGTCGCCCGCGCGCTCGAAGAGACGCCGGTCGTAGCCGGCCATGGCGGCCAGGTGTCGCCTGGGGTCGGTGGTGGCCTCCAGCTCGTCGATCGTCCGGGGCAGGCCCGCGGCCAGGTCCGCGGCGTCGGCCAGGGCCCGGACCAGCCCCGCCTTGTTCTGGTAGGCCGCGTACACGGTCGGAACGGAGACCCCGGCCTCCCTGGCCACGTCGCGCACGGTGGTCGCCGCCCATCCCCGTGACACGAACAGCCGGCGCGCGGCGTCGGCGATCTCCGCTCGCGTCCGCTGGGCCTGCGTCACGCGGCGCAGTGAGTTGTAGCGACGACGCCCTGTCTCGTTCTCCATGATTGCATCTGGTCTTTCCGTGGCTTACATTCAATATATGCGCCGTAAAATCAACTGGTGGTCACCGTGACCATCACCAGTCTGTCGGGTGCGGCAGGCATGGGATTCGTCCTGCTCGCGATCGTCATCAACGTCCTCTACGTCCGCGCCGGACTCCCGCTGCCCACCTCCGGCCAGTCCTTGGACGCGGCCACCGACGCGCTGGCAGGCGTCGGCAAGCGGATCGCCGCGCCCTCGGTGTTCGCGCCGGTCAGCTGGCTGTTCACCACGCTGTTCGCCGCCGGGCTGCTCGCCGTGCTCTGGCGCGGTGACCAGGTCGGCAGCAACATCTGGGCCCTGGCCGGGTTCGCCGGCGTCCTCATGCAGAACGCCACCTTCATGGTGGTCGAGTCGCTGCGGTTCGGGGCGACCGCGGCCGCCCGGCATCACCGCGGCTCGGTGGCCGGACTGTGGGCGTTCGGCAACGTGCTGTTCGGGTTCAACCAGGTCTTCCTGGCCATCGCGGTGCTCGGCTTCACCGCCGCCGGAGCGAGTCTCGCGTTCATCCCCGCCTGGCACGCGTGGCTGGGCTGGATCAGCGCGGCCCTGCTGTTCCTCTCCTCCACGGCCGCCCCGTACAACGCCGAGGGCGCCCACCGCATCGCGGTGACGGGCCTGCTGGGCTGGCTCGGCTGGGCCGCCTGGATCGTCGTCTACAGCATCGCCCTGCTGAACATCTGAGGAAGGAGCAAGCACGTGATACTTGTGACCGGGGCCACCGGCCGGACAGGCAGGCGCGTCGTGCACGAACTGACCGCGGCGGGAGCGGCGGTGCGGGCGCTCACCAGGCGTCCCGGCGAGGCCCGGCTGCCCGGCGGAGCCGTGGCCGTGCCCGGCGATCTCCGGGTGCCGGAGTCCGTCGAGCCGGCGTTCGAGGGGGTGGACGTGGCCTACCTGTTCCCCGTGCCCGGGTGGCCCGTCGCCGACCTGCTGGCGCTCGCGCGGAAGGCCGGCGTGCGCCGGATCGTCCTGCTGTCCTCGGCGGCGCTGCCCGGCGGGCCCAGCCTGATCGAGCGGCAGCATCGGGCCCATGAGGACGCCGTACGCGCCTCCGGCCTGCCCTGGACGTTCGTCCGGCCGACCGCGTTCATGGCCGACGACCTGTCATGGGCGCCCGCGATCCGTGCCGGGGACACGGTGCACAACGCCTTCCCCGACGCCTCGCTGGCCCCGGTCGACGAACACGACGTCGCCGCGGTCGTCGCCGCCGCTTCGCTGGACGACGACCGCGCGGGTCACACGTACGAGCTGTCCGGGCCCGAACCGCTGACCACCGTCGAACGGGTGGCGATCCTCGGCGAGGTCCTCGGACGGGACCTGGGCTTCACCGAGCTGTCCCCGCAGGAGCTCCGCACCGCCCTCGCCGCCGACCACCCGCCCGCGATCGCGGACGCCATGGTCGGCGTCCTGGCCGCCGCCACCGCCACGACCGCCCCGATCCTTCCAGGGGTGCACCAGGCCACCGGCCGCCCGCCGCGCACGTACGCCGAGTGGGCCGCCAGACACGCCGACCACTTCCGGCCCGACCGATGACCGGCGCTTCCGATCCCCCGCGGGCATCTCCTGACCACCCGGGGCCGCAAGAGCGGCCGCCTGCGCACCCAGCCGGTGGCGATCGTCGAACTCGAGGGCAGGCGCTGCCTGGTCGCCCCCTATGGGACGGTTTCCTGGGTGCTCAACGCCCGAGCCGCAGGAAAGGTGATCCTGCGCCGCCGGTGCACCACGCGCGCCTACGCCGTCCGGGAGCTCGCGTCCGTGGAGGCCGGACCTGTCCTGAAGCGTTACGCGAGCTTCCCGGCGCCCACCCGATCGGCCTTCCAGGCCACCAAGGACTCCTCGGTGGAGGACTTCATCGCCGAGGCCGGACGCCACCCGGTGTTCGAGCTCACCCCGCTCGACTGCGACGACCCCTGGTCAACGCTGTAGCCCTTCGTCTACCTCGCAGGTAGACGAACGTCGGATTCGCTCACCCCGGTCGCCGCCGTACCCTGGCGAACGTGCAGGTGAGCAAACGGATCGAGACCGCCATGCCGGCCCTGGTCGGCGTGCTGGTGCTCGTCGTCTCGGCGGTGGCGGTCACCGGGGGCACCGCGTCCGGGTCGCCCGCGCTGCTGGGCGCGGCCGCCCTCAGGCCGGGCGGCGCGGCGGCGGTCGCCGTCCGCCTGTCCTGGTGGCCGCTCGCGATCATCGGCGCCGTGCTCTATCCGTGGCTGGTCATCTGGCCCCCGGTCGTCGTGGCGTCCTACTACGCGGGCACCGGGTGGCGCACCAGGCGCGAGCTCGGCGCCTACCTGGGCCTGGCCGCCGTCATGATGGCCGTGTCGGTGCTGGCCGGCCGGGCGAGCGGCGGCACCCGGGAGATGATCACCGCCACCCCCGCCAACGCCGCCCTCATGGCCGCCGCCATCGTCGGGCTGCCGCTGCTGCTCGGGCTGTGGGTCCGCGCCAAGCGCGAGGTGCTCGCCGCCGCGCGCGAGCGCGCCGACCGGCTCGAACGGGAGCAGGTCATGCGCGCCGACCAGGCCCGTGCCCAGGAGCGGGCCCGCATCGCCCGCGAGATGCACGACGTCGTCGCGCACCGCGTCTCGCTCATGGTGCTGCACGCCGGCGCGCTCGAAGTGGGCGCCGCCGACGAGCGCACCACCGGCACCGCCGCCATGATCGGCGACATCGGCAGGGAGGCGCTGACCAATCTGCGCGAGATCCTCGGCGTCCTGCGCGGCCCCGCCCAGCCCCCCGCCCTCGCCCCGCAGCCCACGCTCGACGACCTCGACCGCCTGCTCGACCAGTCGCGGGCCCTCGGCATCACGATCACCAAGCACGCCCACGGCGACGCCCGGCAACTCGCCGGCACCGTGGAGCGCACCGCCTACCGTGTCGTCCAGGAGGCACTGACCAACGTGCACAAACACGCCGCCGACGCCCACACCGCCGTCCACATCCGCTACCTGCCGGGCGAGCTCCAGGTCGAGGTCCGCAACGCCCCGCCACCGGGCGCGCGGCAGCCGCCGCCCGGCGCCGGCGAGCCGTTGCCGGGCGGCGGATGGGGGCTGGTCGGGCTGTGCGAGCGCGTCGAACTGCTCGGCGGCACGCTGCGCGCCGGGCCGCACGGTGACGGCGGCTTCGCCGTCACCGCCACCATCCCGGCGGAGACCCCCGCGTGACCCGCTCCCGCGCCGCCGACCGTGGGGTGGCCGCATGATCCGGGTGCTGGTGACCGATGACGAGGCCCTGGTCAGGTCCGGCCTCCGGATGATCCTTGAGGCGGCCGACGACATGGTGGTCGTCGGCGAGGCCCGTGACGGGGCCGAGGCCGTCACGGCCGTGACCCGCCTCAAACCGCACGTGGTCCTCATGGACGTACGGATGCCGGGAACGGACGGGCTGACCGCCGCCGCCCGCATTCTGGCCGCCCCCGGAGCACCCAAGCTGATCATGCTGACCACGTTCGACCTCGACGAGTACGTGCACGAGGCACTGCGGCTCGGCGCGGTCGGCTTCCTGCTGAAGGACACCCCGCCGCGCGACCTGATCGCCGCCGTGCGCACGGTCGCCGCCGGTCAGGCCATGCTGTCGCCGTCGGTCACCAAGCGGATCATCCACGCCTTCGTCGACAAGGCCCCCACCCGCGCCGAGGCGGCCCGCAAGCAGCTCGCCTCGCTGACCGGCCGCGAGGAAGAGGTGATCAGAGCGCTGGCCCGCGGCCTGTCCAACGCCGAGATCGCCCGCGAGCTGCGCCTGTCGGAGGCCACGGTGAAGGCCCACGTCAGCCGCGTGCTGGCCAAGCTCGGCCTGACCAACCGCGTCCAGGCTGCCATCCTGGTCCACGACGCCGACCTGTGACGTCGTAAGGTCGTGGTCTGTGACGGACTTGGAGCGGCATGCCGCACGATTGCGGGAGTTCGCGGCGGCGCGCGACTGGGAGCAGTTCCACACGCCCAAGAACCTCGCCATGGCCCTGTCGGGCGAGGTGGGCGAGCTGGTCGCCGAGTTCCAGTGGCTCACGCCCGAGGAGTCCCGCGCCCCCGACCCCGAGACGCTCGCCCGCATCACCGCCGAGCTCGGTGACGTGACCAACTACCTCGTGCGGCTGGCTGACGTCCTCGGCGTCGACCTGATGGCCGCGGCCGCCGCCAAACTCGACAGCGTCGAGCACCGCTACCCGGTCCACACCTACCGAGGCTCCGCCCGCAAGGCCCCACCCTCCCCATAACC
>NZ_LAVL01000040.1 GCF_001083785.1 Nonomuraea sp. SBT364 | reverse complement strand
CTGCTGGCGGCCGTGGTGGCGCTGGCGGTGGGAGGGGGCGTCGTGGCGCTGGTGGACCGGGCGGACGCCGGGGCCGTGGCCGCGATCCTGAGGCGGCGGGGCGAGTGAGCGGAGGAACGGCTGTGCGGGTGGCGTTCGTGCTGGGCACCACGTCCGGCGGCACCGGGCGGCATGTGCGGATGCTGGCCGGTGGGCTGGTGCGGGGCGGCCACCGGGTGCTGGTGGCGGCGCCGCGTGAGGTCGAGGAGCGGTTCGCGTTCCGGGAGGCCGGGGTGCGGTTCGCGGAGGTGGCCGTCACCGACCGGCCCCGGCCGTTCGCCGACGCGCGGGCGGTGCTCGCCGCCGGGCGGCTGACCCGGGGGGCGGACGTCGTGCACGCGCACGGCCTGCGCGCCGGCGCCCTGGCCGCCCTCGGGCTCGCCGTGCCCCGGGCCGGCACACGGCCTCGCCTGGTCGTGACGCTGCACAACGCGCTCACCGCGGGCGGGGCCGTCGGGGTGGTGTACGGGACGCTGGAGCGGATCGTCGCGCGCCTGGCCGACCAGGTGCTGGTCGTCTCGCCCGACCTCGGGGAGCGGATGCGGGCCCTGGGGGCGCGCGACGTGCGGCCCGCGGTGGTGCCCGCCCCGGTGCCGCGGCCTGCCGGGCGGACGGCCGCCGAGGTGCGCGCCGAACTGGGGGCCGGGGAGCGGCCCGTCGTGCTCACGATCGCCCGGCTCGCCCAGCAGAAGGGCCTGGAGAGCCTGCTCGACGTCGCCGCCGGGCCGTGGACCGGGCCGCGGCCGCTGTTCGTGATCGCCGGGGAGGGGCCGCTGCGGGAGGCGCTGCAACGCCGGATCGACCGTGAGCGGCTGCCCGTCATGCTGCTGGGCAACCGCGACGACGTGCCCGACCTGCTGGCCGCCGCCGCCGTCGCGGTGTGGCCCAGCCGGTGGGAGGGCCAGCCGCTCAGCCTCAGCGAGACCCTCATGGCCGGCCGCCCGGTGGTCGCGACGGCCGTCGGCGGCATCCCGGACCTGGTCGGCGACGCCGGCGCGCTCGTGCCCTACGGTGACGTGACCGCCCTGCGCGCGGCCGTACGCGAGGTGATCACCGATCCGGCGGTGGCGGCCGGGCGGGCGGCGGCGGCGGCCCGGCGTGGCGCCGAGCTGCCGGGAGAGGACGAGGCGGTCCGGGCCGTGCTGGACGTCTACGATCCGTCACCAGCACAGGGATGATTAGGTGAGGCTTTCGCGTTCTCGTATACTGCGTGCGTTAAGGGAGGGGAGTATCCCTTCGCGGCAGCCTCGTCATCACGGTGCAGTCCCGCTCCACGGGGCCCCCGGGGCTGCCGGTCCGCATGCCCGGCGGGCGGGAGAGACCTCCGGCGTTCTGACGTGTATGCCGGAGGTAATACAACGTGAGCGAACCTTTGTGGGCCTGGATCGTCGTGATCGGCGGGCTCCTGCTCGTCCTGGCCATCGACCTGTGGATCGTCGACCGCGGTGAAGCCCGCGAGTTCTCGATGCGCCAGGCGGGATTCTGGGTCACCTTCTACATCACGCTGGCCGTGATCTTCGGGGTGATCCTCTGGGTGACGACGGGGCCGGAGAAGGCCGGGGAGTTCTTCGCCGGCTACATCACCGAATACAGCCTCAGTGTCGACAACCTGTTCGTCTTCTTCATCATCATGAGCAGGTTCGCCGTGCCGAAGGCGTACCAGCACAAGGTGCTGCTCGTCGGCATCCTGCTCGCGCTGGTCATGCGGGGCATCTTCATCGCGCTCGGCGCCGCCGCGCTGGAGCAGTTCGGCTGGTTGTTCTACGTCTTCGGCGCGTTCCTCGTCTACACCGCGATCAACCTCGTCCGCCAGCGCATCCATGGCGAAGAGGAAGAGGTGCCCGAGAACTTCCTGCTCCGCTGGGTGCGCCGGGCCTTCCCCACCACCGACGGCTACGTCGGCTCCAAGGTCACCGTCAAGATCGACGGCAAGCGCCTGGTCACGCCGATGCTGATCGTCATGATCGCCATCGGCAGCACCGACCTGCTGTTCGCGCTCGACTCGATTCCGGCGATCTTCGGGCTGACCACCGACCCGTTCATCGTCTTCACCGCCAACGCCTTTGCCCTGATGGGGCTGCGTCAGCTCTACTTCCTGCTCGGCGGGCTGCTGCAGCGCCTGGTCTACCTCAGTTTTGGGTTGGCGTTCATTCTGGGCTTCATCGGGGTTAAGCTGATTTTGGAGGCTCTGCACCACAGCGGGTTCTCCTGGGCTCCGGCGATCCCGATTTGGGTTTCGCTGTCGGTCATCGGCGCCACGATGGTCATCACCACCGTGGCGAGCCTGGTCAAGGCCCGCATGGACGCACGCAAGAGCGAGGAAACCCACTCGGAGCAGGTCTAGAAAAAAGGCCTTCGAGGCGCTTTGCTGGTGTAGTTGCGTCATGTCATAGTTGTGCGTTCTGTACCATCACGGCAAAGCGCTTCCGTTCCAGTAACCACCCAAAGGTTGTACGTGTCAGTCGATTCTGCCAAGCCGGGCCGTGTCAGGCTCGCACGCGGGGTCTCCCCGTGGCTCTTCCCGACGGCGGCCGCGGCGGCCGCCACCGCGCTGCTGGCGCGACGGGACCGTCGCTGGGCGCTCGCGGCCGTGCCGCTGGGCGCCCTCACCGGTGGGATGCTCTGGTTCTTCCGCGACCCCGACCGCAGGCCGGGCGAGGGGCGGATCCTGTCACCGGCCGACGGCGTCGTCCAGAGCGTCGACCCGTGGCCGGACGGCCGCACCCGTGTGGCGATCTTCATGAGCCCGCTGAACGTCCACGTCAACCGGGCGCCACTTGCGGGAAATGTCACCTCCGTGCAGCATGTGCCAGGTGGCTTCCTGCCGGCTTTCAACAAGGACAGCGACCAGAACGAGCGCGTGGTGTGGCATTTCGAGACCGCGCTCGGCGACATCGAGATGGTGCAGATCGCGGGCGCGGTCGCGCGCAGGATCGTGCCCTACCTGACCGCCGGCGCGAAGGTCACGCAGACCGAGCGCATCGGGCTCATCAGGTTCGGTTCGAGGGTCGACATCTACCTTCCCGAAGGGATCTCTCCCGCGGTCTCCGTGGGCGAGAAGACGGTTGCGGGGGTGACCAGAATTGACCACAGCTGACGCCGGCGGCTGGCCGGCCGAAGAGGAAGAACCTCGCGGCCCGGTCGGCAAGGCGTTCCGCCTGTCCGCCGCCGATTCCCTGTCCCTGGGCAACGCGCTGTGCGGCTTCCTGGCCGTGTGCGTGCTGGCCGCCTCGGCCATCGACGCGCTGCGGCACGACGGCAGCTTCACGCCCGCGCCCAGCTACTTCGCCACGGCCGTGGTGCTGCTGCTCATCGGCGCCACCTGCGACCTGTTCGACGGGCTCGTCGCGCGGCGCTTCCGCGCCTCGGCGATGGGCGCCGAGCTCGACAACCTGGCCGACGTGATCAGCTTCGGGTTCGCGCCCGCGTTCATGGTCGTGATCTGGGGCGGGTTCACGCATCAGGTGCCGTTCTTCGCGGTGGTGGGCGCCGCTGCGGCCGTGCTCGTCGCCGGTGTCGTACGGCTGGCGCGCTTCGCCTGCGTCAAGACCAAGAGCGGCGACTTCATGGGACTGCCGATCCCCATGGGCGCGATGACCGTGATCTCGATCGTGCTGCTGTTCGAGCCGGGGATCTGGTCCCTGCTGGCCGTGCTGGGCGTGGCCTGGCTGATGGTCAGCCGGATCGAGTATCCCAAGCCCAAGGGACAGCTCGCCGCCGTGGTCCTCGGGTGGATCATGGTGAACGTGGCGTTCCTCACCTTCTGGGTCGCCTGGCCCGAAGGTGGTGACCTGCCGATCAAGATCGGCGCCACCATGCAGATCGCGCTCGTCGCCGCCATCCCGCTGCGCATGCTCTTCTACAAGCGGGAACTGCGGCGGGAGGCCTCCCGCATCGGGCAATGACACCAGTGGCGCCGGAAATAGCGGGATTTTTCCGGCGCCTTCGGTTTTGATGGAGCCATGGCGGTCGAGCACACGCGCACGTACTTCCTCGGCAAACTGGCTGCCGAGCTGGAGCGGCGCGGACTGACCGCGACGCTGCGGGCCGACCCGCCCGTGCTGCGGGTCAGCGACCCCGACACCGCGCTGCTGGCCGAGACCGTCGACTGCGTGCCGCTGCCGGACGGGTGGTTCTACCGCTGGTCCTGGGGCGAGCTGGTCGGGCAGGCCGACGAACCGGTGCCCGCGGCCGAACGCATCATCCGCGTCCTGTCACGCCGCTGACCGGCCCCCCTCGCCCCGCTACCAGCCGCGGGCCTTCCACTCGGGCAGGGAGGGACGCTCGGCGCCCAGCGTGGTGTCCTTGCCGTGGCCCGGGTAGACCCAGGTCTCGTCGGGCAGCCGGTCGAAGACGCGCTCCACCACGTCGGTGTAGAGCTGCTCGAAGCGGGCCGGGTCCTTCCAGGTGTTGCCGACGCCGCCGGGGAACAGGGAGTCACCGGTGAACAGGTGCTTGTCCCGCCCGCCGGCGTCGTACAGCAGGGCGATCGAGCCGGGCGTGTGGCCGCGCAGGTGGATCACCTCGACCGTGACGACGCCGACGGCGATGCGGTCGCCGTCGTCGACCAGGCGGTCGGCCGGGACCGGCAGGCCGGGGGCGTCCAGCGGATGGGCCAGCACCTTGGCGCCCGTCACCTTGCTCACCTGCTCCAGCGCCTGCCAGTGGTCGCCGTGCTGGTGGGTGGTGACGATCGCGCTGATCGGCCGGTCGGCGACGAGGGCCAGCAGCCGGTCGGGCTCGGCCGCCGCGTCGATGAGCAGGCCGTCACCCGTCTCGGTGCAGCGCAGCAGATAGGCGTTGTTGTCGTAGGGGCCGACGGCGAGCTTGCAGATCGTCAGATCGGGCAGCTCCCGCACGTCGGCGGGGCCGCCTACCTGGACGTCGCCGGTGTAGGTCATGGGTAGTCCTTCGGGGGCGTCGCGGGCAGGTCAGCGGGGGCGGTCGTGGTCAGCCACGGCGGTGGCGGCGGGCAGGCCCGCCCCCCGGGCACCACCTTAACCCCCTCGCCTGCCGAGCGGCCGGTCAGCCAGGCCAGCACGTCCACCGGCGTGCCCTCGACCATCGGCCCGTCCCCGAGCTCCCGCCACTCGGAGGCCCTGCCGTCCTCACCCGGGCCGTCCTCACCCGGCCGCGAAGCCGCCGGATCGGCGGGGGCGAGAAGCCTCACCGCGCTCACCGTGCTCCGGTCGTACGGCCAGGTGCGCAGGCAGTCGTGCAGCTCCCGGCGGACGAACGTCTCGGGCCAGTCGGCCGGGCCGTAGCCGGCGCCCAGGTCGACGTGGTGCATGCCCAGCTCGCGAAGGCGCCGTACCAGGACGTACCAGGCGGGGTGGTGCGGCGGGCGCAGGCCGCCGACCTGGGCCCGCCACGCGGCCTCCGGGAGTGCGTCGACGGCGGCGTCCAGCCGGGCGGCGCTCTCGCGCAGGTCGGCGAGCTGCCCGGCGGCGGGCCGGTGGGCGCCGGCCTCGATGCCGGCCGTCCGTGCCCGCAGGTCCGGGTACTGGGGGGTGGGGACGCCGGTGCGTGCCCAGGTGAGGAGGTTGACGTGGCTGTCGGCGTTCCTGGCGAGATGCGTGAGGACGTGGCCCCGCGACCAGCCGGGCAGGCGGGAGGGGGCGGCGACGTCGGCGTCGGACAGGGAGGCGGCCGTGGCGAGCAGTCCGGAAGTCGCCTCGGTGAGCTCCGCGCGCAGGGTCTGGAGGACAGTCATAGAGGGATATTTCATCACTTAGCGGGCCGGTGTTGGCGGCGGGACGGGCATAAACCCGCAGGTCGAGGCGTTGACGGGGAAAGGCCTCCTGCCCGGGTGGGAGTAGGCCGTAACCTGAGAGGGACGGATTTTCGCCAGGGCGGTGTGCGGCCCTGCCGAAATTGTCGGAGCCCCCGTCTACCATCCCCCGTGGACCTATCCGCCTTTTCGACATCGGGATCGCCGTGGCTGACCGCCTGATCGTGCGTGGCGCACGTGAACACAACCTCAAAGACGTCTCGCTGGACCTGCCGCGAGACGCGATGATCGTCTTCACCGGCCTGTCCGGCTCCGGTAAGTCGAGCCTGGCCTTCGACACGATCTTCGCTGAGGGGCAGCGGCGTTACGTGGAGTCGCTGTCGGCCTACGCACGGCAGTTCCTCGGGCAGATGGACAAGCCCGACGTCGACTTCATCGAGGGCCTGTCGCCCGCGGTGTCGATCGACCAGAAGGCGACGAGCAAGAACCCGCGCTCCACCGTCGGCACCATCACCGAGGTCTACGACTACCTGCGGCTGCTGTGGGCGCGCATCGGCAAGCCGCACTGCCCGGTGTGCGCGCGCCCGATCGCCCGCCAGACGCCGCAGCAGATCGTCGACCGGGTGATGGACCTGGAGGAGGGCACGCGGTTCCAGGTGCTGGCCCCGGTCATCAGGGGCCGCAAGGGCGAATACGGCGAGCTGTTCCGTGAGCTGCAGACCAAGGGCTTCGCCCGGGCCCGCGTCGACGGCACCGTGGTGCGGCTGGAAGAGCCGCCGGTGCTGAAGAAGTACGAGAAGCACGACATCGAGGTCATCGTCGACCGGCTCTCGGTCAAGGAGTCGTCGCGGCGCCGGCTCAACGACTCGGTCGAGACGGCGCTGCAGCTGTCCGGCGGCACGATCACGCTGGAGTTCGTCGACCTGCCCGAAGACGACCCGGGCCGCGAGCGCTTCTACTCCGAGCACCTCTACTGCCCCTACGACGACCTGTCGTTCGAGGAGCTGGAGCCGCGCTCGTTCTCCTTCAACTCGCCGTTCGGCGCCTGTCCCGAGTGCACCGGCCTCGGCACCAAGATGGAGGTCGACCCCGACCTCGTCGTGCCCGACCCCGAGCGCACCCTCCGCGACGGCGCGCTGCACCCCTGGTCAGGCGGGCACACCAGCGAATACTTCGTCCGGCTCGTCGAGGCGCTCGGCCACACCATGGGCTTCACCCTCGACACGCCGTGGGAAAAGCTGCCCAAGAAGGCGCAGAAGTCGCTGCTGTTCGGCCACGACGAGCAGGTCCATGTCCGCTACAGCAACCGCTACGGCCGCCAGCGCTCCTACTACACCACCTACGAGGGCGTCATCCCGTGGGTGCAGCGCAGGCACGCCGAGGCGGAGAGCGACTCGACGCGTGAGCGGTTCGAGGGCTACATGCGCGAGATCCCCTGCCCGGCCTGCAAGGGCGCCAGGCTCAAGCCGGTCACGCTGGCCGTGACGGTCGCCGGCAGGTCGATCGCCGAGGTCGCGGCCATGTCGATCGGCGAGTGCGCCAAGTTCCTGGCCGCGCTCAAGCTGTCCGACCGCGACATGCACATCGCCGAGCGGGTGGTCAAGGAGATCAACGCCCGGATGGGCTTCCTGCTCGACGTCGGCCTCGACTACCTGAGCATGGACCGCGCCGCCGCCACCCTGGCCGGCGGCGAGGCGCAGCGCATCCGGCTGGCCACGCAGATCGGCTCCGGCCTCGTCGGCGTCCTCTACGTGCTCGACGAGCCGTCCATCGGGCTGCACCAGCGCGACAACATGCGGCTGCTCGACACCCTGGTGCGGCTGCGCGACATGGGCAACACGCTCATCGTGGTCGAGCACGACGAAGACACCATCGCCGCCGCCGACTGGGTGGTCGACATCGGCCCCGGCGCGGGCGAGCACGGCGGTCAGGTCGTCGTCTCCGGCACCGTCCAGGACCTGCTGAGCAGCGAGGAGTCGCTGACCGGGCAGTATCTGTCGGGCCGCAGGAGCATCCACGTGCCGGCCACGCGCCGCAAGCGCGACAAGAAGCGGCAGATCACCGTCAAGGGCGCACGCGAGCACAACCTCAAGGGCGTCGACATCGAGTTCCCGCTCGGGCTGTTCACCGCCGTCACCGGCGTGTCCGGGTCCGGCAAGTCGACGCTGGTCAACGACATCCTCTACAACGCGCTGGCCAAGGAGCTCAACGGCGCCCGCACGGTGCCGGGCCGCCACTCCCGGGTCAACGGGATGGACCAGGTCGACAAGGTCGTGCACGTCGACCAGTCGCCGATCGGCCGTACCCCGCGCTCCAACCCGGCCACCTACACCGGCGTGTTCGACCACGTGCGCAAGCTGTTCGCGGCCACCACCGAGGCCAAGGTGCGCGGCTACCAGCCGGGGCGCTTCAGCTTCAACGTCAAGGGCGGGCGCTGCGAGGCGTGCGCGGGCGACGGCACCATCAAGATCGAGATGAACTTCCTGCCCGACGTGTACGTCCCGTGCGAGGTCTGCCACGGCGCCCGCTACAACCGGGAGACGCTGGAGGTCCACTACAAGGGCAAGACGATCGCCGAGGTGCTCGACATGCCGATCGAGGAGGCGCTCGGCTTCTTCGACGCGATCCCGGCGATCAAGCGCCACCTGCAGACGCTCAACGACGTGGGGCTGGGTTACGTACGGCTCGGCCAGCCGGCCACGACGCTGTCCGGTGGCGAGGCGCAGCGCGTCAAGCTCGCCTCCGAGCTTCAGCGCCGGCAGACGGGCCGGACGGTCTACGTCCTGGACGAGCCGACCACCGGCCTGCACTTCGAGGACATCCGGCGGCTGCTGGGCGTCCTGGGGCGGCTCGTCGACGGCGGCAACACGGTCATCGTCATCGAGCACAACCTCGACGTCATCAAGACGGCCGACTGGATCATCGACATGGGGCCGGAGGGCGGCTCCCGGGGCGGCACGCTGGTGGCCACCGGCACCCCGGAGGAGGTGGCCCAGGTGGACGAGAGCCACACCGGGCGCTTCCTCCGCAAACTCCTCGGTTCCTGACCGCGCGATAGCGCCAGGGTTGGGTGGGTTGTTTACCGACGGGGGATTTGACAGGGTCTGACCGTGGCCGATCATGCGCTCCGGGCGCTCATGCTGGGCGGGTGCCCGGTGCACGAGCTGCTGGAGCGCCAGGTGGTGCGGCTGGCCAGGGAGCTGGTCGCCGCGTTCGCCGAGGAGATCCCGCTCTACCGGCGGCTGCCCCGGGAGGAGCTCGACGGCGACATCACCCGGATCACCGTGCACAACCTGCGCATGATCTGCGGGATGTTCCGGGAGCGGCGCCCGCCCACCCGCGCGGAGCTGGCGCCGCTGCGGGCGTCGGCGGCGCGGCGGGCGCAGGAGGGGGTGCCGCTCGACGCGCTGCTGGCTGCCTACCACCTGGGGGTGACCCGGGTGTGGGAGCACCTGTTCGCGCGGGCGGGGGCCGGCGACCTGGACGACGTGCTGGCCGCGAACCGGCTCATCCTCTCCTATACGGGGACCGTGACCTCGGCCGTCTGCGCCGCGTACCTGGGGGAGCGGGAGGCGATGCTCAGCCAGGAGCAGCACGCCATGCACGCCACCGTCTCGGCGCTGCTTGCGGGGGACCGGGCAGCGCTGGCCGGGGTGCGGCTGGCGCCCGGCTACCTGGTGGTGGCCACGGCGCTGGGGGCGCACCCGGACGAGGCGGGCGACCGGGCGGGCGGGGCGATCGCCGGGCGGCGCAAGCTGCACCGGTTACGGACGGCCTTCCAGCGGCACGCGGCCGAGCAGGTGCTGTCGGTGCTGGACGCCAGCGGCGGGCTGGTGCTGGTGCCGCTGGCCGGGGAGCCGGCGTGGTGCGAGATCGGCGAGATGGTGGCGGGCGCGGGGCGGGCCGCCGGGGTGCCGGTGTGGGCGGCGGCGGAGTGGGCCGAACCGGGGCGGGTGCCCGCCGCGGCGAAGCTGGCCGAGGAGGTGCTGGAGGTCGTGCGCGGGTCCGGCCGGCCGCCCGGCGCGCACCGGCTGGCCGACGTGCTGCTGGAGTATCAGCTGACCCGGCCCAGCGCAGCCGTGGCGGGGCTCGCCGGGCTGCTCGATCCGCTGCGGGCGCATCCCGACCTGCTGCGTACGCTCACCGCGTACCTGGAGACCGGGCTGGACCGGCGGCGGACGGCGGAGTTGCTGCACGTCCATCCGAACACGGTCGACTACCGGTTGCGCCGGGCGGTGAGCCTGACGGGGCTCGACCCGATGGATCCGGCGCAGTTGCAGCGGATCGGGGCCGCCCTGACCGCCCGGCGGCAACTCGGCCCGCACACCTGAGGTCCGCACGCCTGAGGTCCGCACGCGTGAGGTCCGCACGCGTGAGGTCCGTGAATGCGCGCGCGGCAGCCCGGACGGGCTGCCGCGCGGGCGGTGGTCAGCGGGCGGCCGCGCTGACGGCTCCCGTGACGACGGTGGCGAAGTTGCGCATGCCCAGCGCGTTCGGGTGGAACGGGGCGGCGGGCGACGCCGGGACGTACGGCTCGATCCAGCGCACGCCCGGGGAGGCGCACGGGTCGTGACCGACGCTGGGCGTCTGCAGGTCGATGAAGCCGATGCCGGCGGCCGCTGCCTGCTCGGCGAGCATCTGGTTGAAGTACATCAGGGTGGCGCGGATGTAGTTGGCGTCCTGCCTGATGATCGGGACGCGCGGGTAGCAGCCGTTCGGCGGGGCGTAGGTGGCGTAGCCGACGAGGAAGACGCGCGCCTGCGGGGAGCGGGCCCGGATGTCGCCGGCCAGGGTGACGAGCGTGGGACGCAGCGCGTCGGTCTTGACCCGCCAGCTGTCCTGGCCGTTCTCGTCGGCGTAGTCGTTGTAGCAGGCGTCGCCGATGGGCGGCGGCAGCAGGTTGAGGCAGTCCTCGATGAAGCCGGTCAGCCCGACGTCGTTGGCGCCGATGTGCACGGTGACGAGCGTGGTGTCCGGGCGCAGCGCGTCGAGCTGGGGAGCCGCCGACCCCAGTTCGGTGTCCTGCCGCTCGTACATGTGCCGCGTCTTGGCCCCCGAGCAGGTGACGTCGCGGAAGGACGCCACGCCGAGGGCGCGCGCGGTCAGGTGCGGATAGTTCCGGTCGGAACGCAGGCAGCCGAGGTCGGGCAGGACCTGATTGGGTACGAGCGGCCCGGCGGCGGCCGAGTCGCCCAGCGCGACGTAGGACTCGCCGGACTGCCCGGCGTGGGCGGGTGGCGCGAGGCCGAGCAGCAGCAGGGCGGCGGCGAGGGCGACCGTCGTTCGTCGGAGCATGCGGGCATCCTTCGGGGTGGGGGGTGAGGTCCGCCGCGCGGTGACGGCGGCCGGGCAAGGGGGTCAGTGGCGGAACGGGCCCGCCACCTCGTAGGTGATGCCGCCGGTCCCGGCGCTGTTGCCGCTGGTCCCGCGCTGGGAGGAGAAGTACAGGCGGCTGCCGTCCGGGGAGAACGCGGGCCCGGTGATCTCCGAGCCGCCGTGGCCGTCGAGCCTCAGCACCGGCGCCACCACGCCGTCGGGCGTGATGATGTTGATCTCCATGTTGCCGCCGTCCTCGGCCACGTACAGGTCGCCGGTGGGGGCGCCGGTGATGTTGTCGACGCCGTCGAGCGTGCCGCCGCCGTCGTAGACCCAGCTGAGGCTCTGCCGCTGCGCGTCGTAGGCCCAGACCTTGCGGTCGCCCTTGGCGGTGAAGTAGCAGATCCCGGCCGCGTAGTGGCAGCCCTCGCCGCCGTCGAAATGCCGGGCGGCGCTCACCTGGTGCCGCGTCTGCCGTTGCAGCACGCCGGGGGACGGGTCGGGGACGGGACGCCATTCCACCGGGCCGTCGCCGCACAGCACCTCCAGCCGCCCGCTCGACAGGTCGCCCCAGGTGTCCGGGACGAACCGGTAGAAACAGCCGTCCGACTCGTCCTCGGTGAGGTAGACGACCCGCCGGTCCGGGTCGCAGGCCGCCGCCTCGTGCTTGAAACGGCCCATCGCGGGCCTGGACCGTGCCGCGCGCTCACCGTACGGATCGGTCTCGTACACGCGGCCGCGGAAGATCTCCTCGCAGGACAGCCACGTGTCCCACGGCGTACGGCCGCCCGCGCAGTTGAGGTTGGTGCCGTCGAGGATCCGGTAGGCGCGCTCGACCGAGCCGTCGGACCGGAACCGGATCGCGGTGGCGCCGCCGATCAGCGGCACCTCCGAGTTGGAGACGTAGATCCAGCCGGTGCCCGCCGCGAAGCAGGCGCCGCCGTCGGGCGCGGGGTGCCAGAGCGTGCCGCCGACCGGGCGGCCCGTCCTGGCGACCACCCGGCTGGAGAACCCGGCCGGGAGCGCGACGCCGTTCGCGTCCGGCGGGCCGAGCGGGCCGTACGGGCTCGCGCCCGCGACCACCGCCGACGTGGCCGCGTCGTGCCAGAGGGCGCCCGAGAAGGCGACGGCGCCCAGTCCGGCGGAGACGGTGCGGAGGAACGTACGACGCTGCATGGCGACTCCCGTGCGTGCGTGAAGGCGTTCGCAGCACACGATGAGCCGTTCGCGGCATCCTGTGAATTGGACGGCGCGGCAAAGTCGGCGGGCCGCCGCTGTGACCCGTCACAAAGCTCTTGACGCGGCCGTACCGGTGATCGAGTATGCGCACCCCCGCCCCGCCCGGTGCCGGGAGCACCCGCCGACGGGACCGGGGACCACCGCCCCTAAGGTGAACCGTGACCTGCAGGGGGTCATCGACAGGGAGGGGGGCTCCGCCATGCCTGGAGTCGGTCGGCGTGAGGCACTGGGAACGGCCGGAGCGATGGCGTGCGGGCTGGCGCTGGCCGGTTGCGGCAACAGCGGCGCGGAGGCCCGGCCGGTGCTGGGCGTCAAGGGGCAGGTCATCACCAGGACGGCCGACGTGCCCGTGGGCGGCGGCACGGTCGTGAGCAAGTGGAAGATCGTGGTGACCCAGCCGTCGGAGGGCGTCTTCAAGGCGTTCAGCGCCGCCTGCCCGCACCGCGGATGCGCGGTCGGCGCGCCCGAGGACAACGTGATGAGGTGCCCGTGCCACGGCAGCGAGTTCGCCGCCGACACCGGCGCGGTGCTGACGGGCCCGGCGCAGGGGCCGCTGACGCCCTACCCGGTCAAGGTCGAGGGCGACGGCATCGTGATGGTGAGCGGGTAATTGTGCGTGGTTCCCGGGATCGGGGCGCGGGAGGCTGAACCGGCTCACGGCCGCCGGCCGTACCTGCGAGTGAGACCCGAAACCTGGGAGGACGCACCATGACCGACAAGACGCGCCGGACGGTGGTGTTCGGAGCCGGAGGCGCCGGGCTGGCCGCGGTCCTGACCGCCTGTGCCAGCTACGGATCGCCCGTCGACGAGGCGGTCGTCGACGCGGCCGGGGAGCCGCCCGCCGAGGAGTCGGCGGCCGCGCCCAAGAAGAAGAAGCCCAAGGCGCTCGCCGACACCGCCGACATCCCCAGCGGCGGGGGGAAGATCTTCGAGGGCCAGAAGGTGGTCGTCACCCAGCCGGTCGAGGGCGAGTTCAGGGCGTTCACCGCCACCTGCACGCACGCGGGCTGCACGGTCGCCAGCATCTCGAACGGGACGATCAACTGCCCGTGCCACGGCAGCAAGTTCAAGATCGAGGACGGCTCCGTGGCCGAGGGGCCCGCCGCCGAACCGCTGGCCGAGAAGAAGATCAACGTTTCCGGGGGCAAGATCAGGCTGGCCTAAGGGGTTCTTCATCGAATTCTCACGTGGGTGCGCTTGGCTGTCCCGCATGGGACGAGACCTTCAGAGCCGTAGAGCGGTGATCACCGGGGTGGGCGCGAGTGGCCTGGCCGTGGCCCTGACCGCATGCGGGGCAGACACCGGCACGACCGCCGAGCCCGCGGGGAGCGCGACGGCCGAAGCGCCCGCCGCGTCGAGCGCGCCGCAGGGCGGACTGGCCAAGACCGCCGACATCCCCGTCGGCGGCGGCACGATCTTCAAGGACCAGAAGATCGTCATCACTCAGCCGACGGAGGGACAGTTCAAGGCGTTCAGCGCGAACTGCACCCACAAGGGCTGCGCGGTGACCAGCGTCGAGAACGGCATGATCGACTGCCCGTGCCACGGCAGCAAGTTCAAGATCGAGGACGGCTCCGTGGCCCAGGGCCCCGCGACCGAGGCGCTGCCCGCCCAGCAGATCAAGGTCGAGGGCGACCAGATCTCGCTCGCCTAGGACCCGCTCCCGCCCGTCGTGCCCGGCCGCGGGCACGACGGGCGAGCCTGTCGGTGGCGGCCACTAGTCTGGAAAACGTGGCGAGATCAGCGGGCAGCCCCTTGAGTTTCCGGCCGAAGTCAGGGTCGATCCCCGATTCCCCCGGGGTCTACCGGTTCCGCGACCCCCACGGCCGGGTGATCTACGTCGGCAAGGCCAAGAGCCTGCGCCAGCGGCTCAACTCCTACTTCGCCGACTTCTCCGCGCTGCACCCGCGCACCCAGAGCATGCTCACCACCGCCGCCGGCGTCGACTGGACCGTCGTCGGCACCGAGGTCGAGGCGCTGCAGCTCGAATACTCCTGGATCAAGGAGTACGACCCGCGCTTCAACGTGAAGTACCGCGACGACAAGTCCTACCCCTACCTCGCGGTCACCATGGGCGACGACTTCCCGCGCGTGCAGGTCATGCGCGGCGCCAAGCGCAAGGGCACCCGCTACTTCGGCCCCTACTCCCACGCCTGGGCCATCCGCGAGACCGTCGACCTGCTGCTGCGCGTCTTCCCGGTGCGCACCTGCAGCGCCGGGGTGTTCAAGCGGGCCGGTCAGATCGGCCGGCCCTGCCTGCTCGGCTACATCGACAAGTGCTCCGCGCCGTGCGTGGGCCGCGTCACGCCCGAGGAGCACCGCGACCTGGCCGAAGACTTCTGCGACTTCATGGCGGGCAACACCGGGCGCTTCATCAAGCGCCTGGAGAAGGACATGCGCCAGGCCGCCGCCGAGCAGGAGTACGAGCGCGCCGCCCGGCTCCGCGACGACATCCAGGCGCTCCAGCGGGCGCTGGAGAAGCAGGCGGTCGTGCTCGGCGAGGGCACCGACGCCGACGTGATCGCGCTCGCCGAGGATCCGCTCGAAGCCGCCGTCCAGGTCTTCTACGTACGCGGCGGGCGCATCCGGGGCCAGCGCGGCTGGGTCGTCGACAAGGTCGAGGAGACCACGCCGGGCGAGCTCGTCGAGCAGTTCCTGCTGCAGATGTACGCCGAGGCCGGCCCCGAGTCGATGCCCCGCGAGGTGCTCGTCCCGGCGCTGCCGCCCGACGCCGAGGCGGTCGTCGAGCTGCTGTCGGAGCAGCGCCGCGCCCGCGTGGACGTGCGCGTCCCGCAGCGCGGCGACAAGCGCTCGCTCATGGAGACCGTCGAGCGCAACGCCAAGGAGTCGCTCGCCCAGCACAAGGTCCGCCGGGCCGGCGACCTGACCACCCGCAGCAAGGGCCTGCAGGAGATCGCCGACGCGCTCGACCTCGACCAGGCGCCGCTGCGCATCGAGTGCTACGACGTCTCCCACCTGCAGGGCGAGAACGTGGTGGCGTCCATGGTGGTGTTCGAGGACGGCCTGGCCCGCAAGTCCGAATACCGGCGCTTCGCCGTCAAGACCAAGGAAGGCGACGTCGCCTCCATCCACGAGGTCATCCTGCGCCGCTTCCGCCGCTACCTGGAGGAGCGCTCCGCCACCGGCGAGCTGGCCGCCGACGACGACGCGCACAGCCCCATCGACCCCGAGACGGGCAGGCCGCGCAAGTTCGCCTACCCGCCCAACCTCGTCGTCGTCGACGGCGCCGGGCCGCAGGCGGCCGCCGCCCAGCGGGCGCTCGACGAGCTCGGCATCGACGACGTCGCCGTCGCCGGGCTGGCCAAGCGGCTGGAGGAGGTGTGGCTGCCGGGCGACGACCAACCGGTGATCATGCCCCGTTCGAGCGAGGGCCTCTACCTGCTGCAACGCGTCCGCGATGAGGCGCACAGGTTCGCCATCACCTACCATCGAGCCAAGAGGTCCAAGACGGTGAAGGAGAGCGCGCTCGACAGCGTGCCCGGTCTCGGCCCGGCGCGCCGCCAGGCCCTGCTCAGACACTTCGGCTCCGTCAAGAAACTGCGCGAGGCCACCGCGGACCAGATCCGCGAGGTCCCGGGCATCGGCCCGGCCACCGCCGAGGTGATCGTGTCGACCCTGAAGGGGGAGAGTCAGTGAAGTCCACCGAGCCGGCGTTCGTCATCGTCACCGGCATGTCGGGGGCCGGGCGGAGCACCGCGGCCAAGGCCCTGGAGGACCTCGGCTGGTTCGTCATCGACAACCTGCCGCCGGGGCTGCTGTTCGCCATGGCGGAGGAGGCGGGCAAGGTCAAGCTGGCGGCCGACAAGGTCGCCGCCGTCGTCGACGTGCGCAGCCTGGCCTTCACCACCGACCTCAACGCCGCCATCGAGGAGCTGCTGGGCCGCGGCGTCCGGGTCCGCGTGGTGTTCCTGGAGGCCAGCGACGACGAGCTGGTGCGCCGCTTCGAGGCGGTGCGCCGTCCCCACCCGCTGCAGGGCGAGGGCCGGCTGGTCGACGGCATCACCCGCGAGCGCGGCATCCTGCGCGAGGTGCGCGCCAACGCCGACCTGGTCATCGACACCAGCGCGCACAACGTGCACGAGCTCCGCAACAAGATCGTGGCCTACTTCGGCGGCGAGGACCGGCCGGGCCTGCGGGTCAACGTCGTGTCCTTCGGCTACAAGTACGGCCTGCCCGTCGACGCCGACCTGGTCGTCGACTGCCGCTTCCTGCCCAACCCGCACTGGGTGCCCGAGCTGCGGCCGATGAACGGCACCGACGCGCCCGTCCGCGACTACGTCCTCGGCCAGCCCGGCGCCAAGGAGTTCCTCGACGCCTACGAGGAGGTCCTGCGGGTCATCGCCGGCGGCTACGCGCGCGAGGGCAAGAGCTACGCCACGCTCGCCGTCGGCTGCACCGGCGGCAAGCACCGCAGCGTCGCCATGGCCGAGCAGGTCGCCTCCCGGCTGCGTGACCGCGGCATGGAGGTCCAGGTCGGCCACCGGGATGTGGGGCGGGAGTGACCGATGAGGGCTTCGCCGATCCGCTGAGCGACATGGACTTAGAGACCGGCCCGCGGGTCGTGGCCCTGGGCGGGGGCCACGGCCTGCACGCCGCGCTGTCGGCGCTGCGCGCCGTGACCGACGCGCTGACCGCCATCGTGACCGTCGCCGACGACGGCGGCTCCAGCGGCCGTCTGCGGCGCGAGCTCGGCGTGCTGCCGCCCGGAGACCTGCGCATGGCGCTGGCCGCGCTGTGCGGCGACGACGAGTGGGGCAGCACCTGGAGCGAGGTGGTGCAGCATCGCTTCCGCAGCGAGGGCGAGCTGCACGGCCACGCCGTCGGCAACCTGCTCATCGTCGCGCTGTGGGAGCTGCTCGGCGACCCCGTCGCCGGCCTCGACTGGGTGGGCCGGTTGCTCGGCGCGCACGGCCGGGTGCTGCCGATGGCCTCGGTGCCGCTCGACATCGTCGCCGAGGTGGAGCTCGACGGCGTCATCTCCACCGTGCGCGGCCAGGTGGCGTGCGCGCTCACGCCCGGCCGGGTGCGGGCCATCTCCCTGGTGCCCGAAGACCCGCCCGCCCGGCCCGAGGCCGTCGAGGCGGTGCTGGAGGCCGACTGGGTGGTGTTCGGGCCGGGGTCGTGGTTCACCAGCGTGCTGCCGCACCTCAAGGTGCCCGAGCTGGCCCGCGCGCTGCACCGGACCGAGGCCCGCAGGCTGGTCACGCTCAACCTCGCGCCGCAGCCCGGCGAGACCGACGACTTCTCCCCCCAGCAGCATCTGGAGGTCCTCAGGCGGCACGCCCCCGATCTCTCCCTCGACGTCGTCCTCGCCGACACCGGCGTGGTCGACGACCCCGGCGCGCTGGAGAAGGCCGCCGCCGGCTTCGGCGCCCGGCTCGTCCTGGCCGACGTGGCGGCCCGTGACGGCTCGCCGCGGCACGATGCACGACGTCTTGCCTCCGTCCTGGACGAGATTTTCCTCCAGAAGCGTTGATCCTGGTCGGCGTGGCGAGAAGGTGCGAGAGACTGCTAGGACCGGTCTGATGGGGGAGGACTAAACGCTTATGGCAATGACGGGTGTGGTCAAGGACGAGCTGAGCCGGCTGCCTGTGCTCAAGCCCTGCTGCCGCAAGGCGGAGGTGTCCACGCTGCTGCGCTTCGCCAGCGGCCTGCACCTCGTGGGCGGGCGCATCGTGATCGAGGCCGAGCTCGACACCAACGCGACCGCGCGACGGCTCATCAAGGACATCGGCGAGGTGTTCGGCCACAAGGCGGAGGTGCTGGTGCTCGCGCCGGCCGGGCTGCGCAAGGGATCGCGCTACGTGGTGCGCGTCTACCGCGACGGCGAGGCGCTGGCCCGCCAGACCGGGCTGATCGACAACCACGGCCGGCCGGTGCGCGGCCTGCCCCGGCAGGTGGTCGCGGGGGCGGCCTGCGACGCCGAGGCGGCCTGGCGCGGCGCGTTCCTGGCCCACGGCTCGCTCACCGAGCCCGGCAGGTCGATGTCGCTGGAGGTCACCTGCCCCGGCCCGGAGGCCGCGCTGGCCCTGGTGGGCTCGGCCCGGCGGCTCAAGATCCACGCGAAGGCGCGTGAGGTGCGGGGCGTCGACCGGGTCGTGGTGCGTGACGGCGACGCCATCAGCGCGCTGCTCACCCGCCTCGGCGCGCACGACAGCGTGCTCGCCTGGGAGGAGCGGCGGATGCGCCGCGAGGTGCGGGCCACCGCCAACCGGCTGGCCAACTTCGACGACGCCAACCTGCGCCGGTCCGCGCGCGCCGCCGTCGCGGCGGGCGCCCGGGTGCAGCGCGCCCTGGAGATCCTCGGCGACGAGGCGCCGGACCACCTGGTGGTGGCCGGGCGGCTGCGGGTGGAGCACAAGCAGGCGTCGCTGGAGGAGCTGGGGCAGATCGCCGACCCGCCGCTGACCAAGGACGCCATCGCCGGCCGCATCCGGCGGCTGCTCGCCATGGCCGACAAACGCGCCTCCGACCTCGGCATCCCCAATACCGAGGCCAACCTCACGGTCGACATGCTCTCGCCCTGACGCGTCCCGTACGGGACGCCCGGTCAGGTCGCGTCGCGGTCGGGCGGGGTGAAGAGGCTGGGCGGCGGCGGGGCCGTGGCCGGCTTGGCGGCCTGCAGGGGCTCGAAGGGGGCACGATACTCGGGCTCCTCCTCCTGCGGCTCCTCGGTGGCCGCCGCCTCCCTGGCCTTCTTGCGCAGGCGCAGCGTGCGTACGAGCACGAGCGCGAACGCGGCAAGCGCCGCGGCGGCCGTCACGGCGGGAAGCTGCCACGACTGGTACACCTGCGGCCAGAAGGCCTCCGCCGCGCCGGGCAGGGCCGCCAGGAAGGCGTCGAGGGTGGGCAGGGGCGGTGTCCACGGCTCCGGGGCCGGGGTGTGGGCGAGGTACTCGGGAAACGCCGCGATGCCCGCGATCACGCCGGCCATGACGGCCCCGGCCCCGTACAGTGCCGCCAGCGGCGCGAGCACGAGACTGCGCGGGCGGATCAGGCAGATCGCCGCGCCCACCAGGAGACCTGTGGCCAAGGCCAACCCGGCGGCCAGCGGGATGCCGTCGCCGTAAGAGCGCACGACATCGGGAAGGCGGTCGGCATAGAACGCGAAAGCCGCCCAGCCGGCGGCGCACAGAAGCGCCATGAACAAGCCGACGATCAGGCCGGACAGCAGGCCGGATCGGTGTCGTGACATCTCAGCCCCCAGAGAATGCCTGAATTTACTCCAACGAGTCGGGCACTTTACTCGAACCTCACAAATTGTGCTTACCGAACCACGATTCTCAAGGCGGGGGTTGCAGTGGTCTAAACCAATTTGGGTCCGATAGGGTTCGGGGGTTGAGGTATCAGCCCGTCACCACGTACGAGGAGATCGGTTCCGTGAGCATCCGCGTAGGCGTCAACGGCTTCGGCCGCATCGGTCGCAACTTCTGGCGCGCGGTCGCCGCCAGTGGCAAGGACATCGAGATCGTCGCGGTCAACGACCTGACCGACAACGCGACGCTGGCCCACCTGCTCAAGTACGACAGCATCCTGGGCCGGCTGCCGTACGAGGTGAAGGCCTCCAGCGACGAGATCACCGTCGACGGCAAGGCGATCAAGGTGTTCGAGGAGCGCGACCCGGCCAAGCTGCCCTGGGGCGACCTCGGGGTCGACGTGGTGGTCGAGTCCACCGGCCTGTTCACCGACGCCAACAAGGCCAGGGTGCACGCCGACAACGGCGCCAAGAAGGTCATCATCTCCGCCCCGGCGAAGAACGAGGACGTCACCGTCGTCATGGGCGTCAACCACGACTCCTACGACCCGGCCAAGCACACGATCATCTCCAACGCCTCCTGCACCACCAACTGCCTGGCCCCGATGGCCAAGGTCATCCACGACACCTTCACCATCCAGAAGGGTCTGATGACCACCATCCACGCCTACACGCAGGACCAGAACCTGCAGGACGGCCCGCACAAGGACCTGCGCCGCGCCCGCGCCGCCGCGCTCAACGTGGTGCCCACCTCCACGGGCGCCGCCAAGGCCATCGGCCTGGTGCTGCCGGAGCTCAAGGGCAAGCTCGACGGCTTCGCGATGCGCGTGCCGATCCCCACCGGCTCGGCCACCGACCTGACCGTCGAGGTCGGCCGCGACGTCACCGTCGAGGAGGTCAACGCCGCGCTCAAGGCCGCGGCCGAGGGCCCGCTCAAGGGCATCCTCACCTACACCGAGGACGACATCGTCTCCTCCGACATCGTCACCGACCCGGCCTCCTGCATCTTCGACGCCGGCCTCACCAAGGTCATCGGCAACCAGGTCAAGGTCGTCGGCTGGTACGACAACGAGTGGGGTTACTCCAACCGCCTCGCCGACCTCATCCTGCTGGTGGGTAAGGACCTCTAATGCGGGGGCTCGACGATCTCGATGTGAAGGGGCGGCGCGTGCTCGTGCGCGCCGACCTCAACGTCCCGCTCGACGGCGAGACGATCACCGACGACGGCCGCATCCGCGCCTCGCTGCCCACGATCCGCGAGCTGGCCGGGCGCGGGGCGAAGGTCGTCGTCTGCGCCCACCTCGGGCGGCCCAAGGGTGAGGCCAACCCCGCATACTCTCTGCGGCCCGTCGCGGCGCGCCTGGGCGAGCTGCTCGGCCAGGAGGTGGCCTTCGCCACCGACGTGGTCGGTGACAGCGCCCAGGCCACCGTGCGGGGCCTCCAGGAGGGCCAGGTGGCCCTGCTGGAGAACCTGCGCTACGAGCCGGGCGAGGAGTCCAAGGACGACGCGGCCCGCCGCGCGTTCGCCGAGAAGCTGGCCGGCCTCGCCGACCTCTACGTCGGCGACGGCTTCGGCGCGGTGCACCGCAAGCACGCCAGCGTCTACGACGTGCCGGCGCTGCTGCCGCACGCCGCCGGCGGGCTGGTCGTGGCCGAGGTGGACGTGCTCAGGCGGCTCACCGACGACACCGAGCGCCCCTACGTCGTCGTGCTCGGCGGCGCCAAGGTCAGCGACAAGCTCGGCGTCATCGCCAACCTGCTCACCAAGGTCGACCGGCTGCTCATCGGCGGCGGCATGGCCTACACCTTCCTCAAGGCCCAGGGCCACGAGGTCGGCGGGTCGCTCCTGCAGGAGGACCAGCTCGACCAGGTGCGCGGCTTCCTCGGCGAGGCGGCCAAGCGTGGCGTCGACCTGGTGCTCCCGGTCGACGTGCTGGCGGCCACGCACTTCGCGCAGGACGCCCCGCACGACGTCGTCGCGGCCACGGCCATCCCGGCCGACCGCGAGGGGCTCGACATCGGGCCCGAGACCCGTGAGCTGTTCGCCGGCAAGCTGGCCGACGCCAAGACCGTCTTCTGGAACGGCCCGATGGGCGTGTTCGAGTTCGACGCGTTCGCCGGCGGCACGCGGGCGGTGGCCGAGGCGCTGATCGGCGCCGACGCCTTCACCGTGGTCGGCGGGGGCGACTCGGCGGCCGCCGTGCGTAAGCTGGGCCTGCCGGAAGACGGCTTCTCCCACATCTCCACCGGGGGCGGGGCCAGCCTGGAATACCTTGAGGGCAAGACGCTGCCCGGACTCGCCGCCCTGGAGGACTGACTTGAGAAAGCCGCTCATCGCCGGCAACTGGAAGATGAACCTCAACCACCTCGAGGCGATCGCGCTGGTCCAGCGGATGGCGTTCGCGCTCAACGACAAGGACTTCGACCGCGTCGAGGTGGCCGTCCTGCCCCCGTTCACCGACCTGCGCAGCGTGCAGACGCTCATCGACGGCGACAAGCTGCGCATCGTGCACGGCGGCCAGGACCTGTCCCCGCACGACGCGGGCGCCTACACCGGTGAGGTGTCCGGCGCGATGCTCGCCAAGCTGGGATGCACGTTCGTCGCCGTCGGCCACTCCGAGCGGCGGCAGTACCATCACGAGGACGACGACCTGGTCAACGCCAAGGTGCTGGCGGCGCTGCGGCACTCGCTGACGCCGATCCTGTGCGTGGGCGAGGGCCTGGAGGTGCGCCAGGCGGGCGGGCACATCGCCCACACGCTGGCACAGCTCGACGGGGCGCTGCGCAAAGTCTCCGCCGAGCAGGCACAATCGATGGTGGTGGCCTACGAGCCGGTGTGGGCGATCGGCACCGGCGAAGTGGCCACCCCCGAGGACGCGCAGGAGGTCTGCGGGGCGCTGCGGGTGCGACTCGCGGAGCTCTACAACCCCGAAGTGGCCTCGGCGGTCCGTATCCTTTACGGTGGCTCGGTCAAGTCGGGAAACATCGCAGGGATCATGGCTCAGCCGGATGTCGACGGCGCCCTCGTGGGAGGGGCCAGCATCGACGCCGCGGAGTTCGTGAAGATCTGCCGTTTCTCCGATATGCCCGGCTAACTCGGCCGTTCTGGGGGTGCGACTTGACACGAGGCCGTACCCTCAAGAGGCAAGTTTGAATCGTCACGCGTACCAGACCATTGAAGGAACAGGCATACCGTGGAACTCGGAATCTCCATCGCCCTCATCCTGACGAGCCTGCTCATGATCTTGCTCGTCCTGCTCCACAAGGGCAAGGGTGGCGGCCTGTCTGACATGTTCGGCGGCGGCTTCTCGTCGAACTTCGGTGGTTCCTCGGTGGTGGAGCGCAACCTCGACCGGCTGACCGTCATCACGGGCGTCGTCTGGTTCGTCTGCATCATCGCTCTGGGCCTGCTCGTCAGGCCCTGAGACACAAGTATCAACGCGTGACAGTGATTCTCCCCCCGTGTCACACGGGGCGATCGAGCGAGGAGTTCATCCGTGGGTAGTGGCAACGCGATCCGTGGCAGCCGAGTCGGTGCCGGCCCCATGGGGGAGGCCGAGCGCGGCGAGGCAGCTCCGAGAGTGCGGGTCTCGTTCTGGTGCGCCAACATGCATGAGACGCGCCCCAGCTTCGCCAGCGACGCGGCGGTCCCCGAGATGTGGGACTGCCCCCGTTGCGGCCTCCCGGCCGGCCAGGACGAGGAGGCCCCGCCTGCTCCGCCGAAGAACGAGCCGTACAAGACGCATCTGGCCTACGTGAAGGAGCGCCGGAGCGACAAGGACGGCAAGGCGATCCTCGAGGAAGCGCTGGAGCGCCTGCGCAACAACAAGTCCCCCTGGTAGTGGACCGACCCTGGTAGTGCACTGACACGAAAGGGCCCCGGCGGGTCTTCCCGCCGGGGCCCTTCTCGTTCACCTCCGTTCGTGGACGGCCACGCCGTCGACGAACGTCATGCGCACCCGCGTGGTCCAGATGTCCTTCTCCGGCAGCGTGAACGGGTCGCGGTCGAGCACCACCAGGTCCGCCGGGCGGCCCGGCTCGATCACCCCGGCGGGGGAGCGGTTGATCCACGCCGAGCCGGCCGTGTAGGCGGTCAGCGCGGTCGCCAGGTCGAGGCGCTGGCTGGGCAGGAACGGCGTCTGCGCCGTCGGGTAGCCCGCGTGCACCGAACCGCCCGGTTCCGTCCGGTTGACGGCCACGTGCATGCCCTGCAGCGGGTCTGCGTCCGACACCGGCCAGTCACTGCCCGCGCAGAACCGGGTGCCGTGCGCCAGCAGGTCCGCGAACGGATACTGCCACGACGAGCGCGGCTCGCCGAGGAACGGCAGCGTCAGCTCGTCCATCTGCGCGTGGTGGGTGGCCCACAGCGGCTGCAGGTTGGCCGTGACGCCCAGCGCCGCGAACCGCGGCACGTCCGACGGCTCGATGATCTGCAGGTGCGCGATGTGGTGACGGTTGGCCGGGTCGGTGCCCTCGAAGCTGTCGAGCGCCTCGCGCACCGCCCGCTCGCCGATCGCGTGGAAGTGCACCTGGAAGCCCAGGCGGTCGAGCTCGGCCACGTACTCCTTCAGCTTGGCCGGGTCCACGTACGACAGGCCCGTGCCGCCGCACCGGCAGTAGGGCTCCAGGGTGGCGGCGGTGAAGTTCTCCGTGATGCCGTCCTGCATGATCTTGACCGAGGTGGCGGCGAACCGGTCCAGCCCTTCGGCCGACGCCCGGCGCTCCACCAGGCTGCCGATTTGGTCCAGGCCGCGCGTCCTGTCCCACCACAGCGCGCCCACCACGCGCGCCCGCAGGCGCCCTGAGCGGGCCGCCGACAGGTAGGTGGGCAGGTGGTCGTCCGAGCCCGCGTACGAGCCCACGATCGCGTCCTGCCAGCCGGTGATGCCCAGCGAGAACAGGTGCGCCTCGGCGTCGGTCAGCGCGGCGTCCAGATCGGCGGCGGTGGGGCGGGGGGTGAGCAGGCCCACCAGGTCCATCGCGCCCTCGTGCAGCACGCCCGTGGGGGTGCCGTCGGGGTCGCGCTCGATCCGCCCGTCGGCCGGGTCGGGGGTGTCGCGGGTGATCCCGGCCAGTTCCAGCGCCCGGCTGTTGACCCAGGCGGCATGGTGGTCACGCTGGATCAGGTACGCGGGCCGGTCCAGGAAGTCGAGCTGCTCCCGGCGGGGCAGACCGCCCGGGAACGCCGACATGTCCCACCCGCCGCCGTCGATCCACTCCTTGCCGGGGTGCCGCGCGGCGTACGTACGGACCAGCGCGAGGTAGGCGTCCAGGCCGAAGACCTCGGCGAGGTCGCAGCGGGCCCGTTCGAGGCCCGCCTGCACCGGGTGCAGGTGCGCGTCGGTGAAGCCCGGCACCAGCAGGCCGCCGTCGAGGTCCACCGTCTCGTGGGAGGGCGCCAGCCGGGCCTGCTCCCGCTCCGCGCCCACGGCCTCCACCACGCCGTCGCGCACCAGCACCGCCTCGGCGAAGCCGCCCGCCGCGGTGAACACGCGCCCGCCCCGGAACAGCATGCTCATCGAAGATCTCCTATCTGGCGAAGGCCGTCAGTGGCCCGTGATGAGGTCGGCGAACCTGGCCAGGACCGAGGTGCGCGGCATCGACCGCTCCCGCTGGTCGGCCATCCGGTAGAGGCGGTACATGCTGTGCACGCCCAGCCAGCGCAGCGGCTCGGGCTCCCATGCCCGCACCTTGCGCCCCACCCACGGCAGCGCCGTCAGCTCGGTCTCCTCGCCCAGCACGAGGTCGCGCAGGGTCCGGCCGGCCAGGTTCGTGGTGGTGACGCCGTGACCGGTGTAGCCGCCCGCCCAGCCGAGCCCGGTCGAGGCGTCCACGTGCACGGTCGAGCACCAGTCGCGCGGCACCGCCAGCACGCCGGACCAGGCGTGCGCGACGGAGGAGGAGCGCGCCGCCGGGAAGAAGTCGACCAGCAGGTCCCACAGCGCCTCGACGGTCCACTCGTGCGTGTGCCCCCGGGCGTCGACGCGGGAGCCGTACAGGTAGGGGCGGCCGCGCCCGCCGAAGGCGATGCGGCCGTCGGCGGTGCGCTGGGCGTACATGTAGTAGTGCGCCAGGTCGCCGAGCAACTCCGCGCCGTCCCAGCCGACCGACTCCCAGAACGAGGCGGGCAGCGGCTCGGTGACGATCATCGAGCTGTTCATCGGGAGCCACTGCCGCCGCAGCCCCGCCAGCCCCGAGGTGAACCCCTCGGTGGCCCGGATCACGTGCCCGGCCCGGACGGTCCCGTACGGCGTCTCGGCCCGGTGCGGCACGATGCTGGTGACGGGCGTGCGCTCGTAGATCGTCACGCCGAGGTCGCGCACCACCCGCGCCAGCCCCTGGGCCAGCTTGGCGGGCTGGATGCGCGCGCAGTGCGGGCTCCAGGTGCCCGTCACGGCCCCGGCCACCCTGAGGTGCCGGGACGGGTCGACCAGGCGCAGGTCCTCCTCGGTGATGCCCCAGGCACGGGCCTCGGCCACCGAGGCGCGCAGCCGCGCGGCCTGGGCGGTGGAGCGGGCCACGTTGACGACGCCGCCCTTGACGATGTCGGCGTCGACGCCCTCCTTCTCGCACACGGCGATGACCTCGTCGACCGAGGAGAACATCTCCCGCTGCAGCCGGCGGGCGGCGTCGCGGCCGTGCGTCCTGGCGTAGCGCGCGTGCGAGCCGGCCAGGTCGCCCGTCAGCCAGCCGCCGTTGCGGCCCGAGGCGCCGAACCCGGCGAACTCCTGCTCCAGCACCACCACGTCGAGGGACGGGCGGGCCTGCTTGAGGTAGTAGGCCGTCCACAGCCCCGTGTAGCCGGCGCCGACGATGACGACGTCCGCGTCGCGGTCGCCGTCGAGCCGGGGACCGGGGGCGGGAACGCCCGAGGAGCGGTACCAGAAGGACACGTCGCCATTGACGAACCCGGACGACAGGGGAACATGCACGCTCATGGGGCCATATCCTGCTATATCCGGATAAGGTGTCGCATCTCGCCACGAATTCCGTGATGGAAACACGACGTTAGCGGCAATGTAACAGCCACCCTGCATCCTTCTTCGTATGGGTTTCCTGCGTATCCGCACCACGGTCGACGAGCGCCCGGGACGGCTCGCCTCCCTCGCCGCCGCCCTGGCCGCCCGGGGCGGCAACATCCTCGGCCTGAGCGTACAGCCCGACGCGGACGGCACCGTCGACGAGTTCGTCGCCGACATCCCCGCCACCCCCGAGAGCGTGCGCGAGGCCCTTGAGGCGGCCGGCGGCCGCCGGGTCCAGGTCGTCCCCGCCACCGCGCACGAACTGACCGACGAGCCCACCCGGGCGCTGCTGCTGGCCTCCCGGCTGCGGGCGGCGCCGTGGCGGCTGCCCGAACTGCTGGCCGAGCTGCTGCGCGCGGACGACGCCCGGTGGATCTACGGTGACACCGTGAGCGACCTTCCCGATCCGACGCGGCTCGTGGTGCCCGTCGCCGCCCGGCGGGCGGTGCGGCTGCGCCGGGCCGGGCTGCCCTTCACGCTGACCGAGGCGGCCAGGGCGGCGTCGTTCGCCCGCCTCGCCCAGCCGCCGGCCGGGGCGGCCGCCGCCGAGCGTCCGGTCAGGCTGGCCGACGGCGCGGAGGTCGCCGTCCGCCCGCTCACCTCCATCTACCGCGAGGCGGTACGCGACCTGCACGACAGGTGCTCGCCGGAGACGCGCAGGTTCCGCTACTTCACCTCGATGCCCGCGCTGCCGCCACGCATGTTCGACCGGCTCTGCGACCGCGGGCGCGGCCACTCCGTGGTGGCGGGCGACGACGGGCAGGTGGTCGCGCTGGCCAGCCTGATGTTCACCGCCGATCCGGGCATCGCCGAGCTGGCGCTGCTGGTCGAGGACCGCTGGCAGGGGCGCGGCCTGGGCGCGGCACTGGCCAGGACGCTCGTGGGCGCAGCGCGCGACCTGGGCTACGCCGAGGTGCGGGCCACGATGCTGTCCGACAACGCGCGCATGCGCCGGCTGATGACCACCCTGGGCGCCACACTGTCCTGCACCGAGGACCCCGGCGTGGTGGAGGCCAGGCGGCCGGTGGGGGCGCTGGCGTCAGTCTGAGCCGGTCCGCCTGATGCCGAGATGGCGTTCGATGCGGTCCAGGCTCTCCTGGATCCGGTCGAGCCGCTCGGCCACCAGCGGGCCGGCGAACAGCTCCCCCAGGCGCTCGTGGTGGCCCAGCCGTTCGAGCAGGCGGCGGCGCAGCTCGCCGGGTTCGACGCCCGCGCCGGTCAGCGCCCGGACCGCCGCGCCCTCGCCCTCCCTGATCAGCCCGAGCAGGATGTGCTCGGTGCCGATGAAGTTGTGCCGCAGCTGGAGCGCCTCGCGCAACGAGAGCTCCAGGACCTTCTTCACCCGGGCCGTGAACGGCACGTACGCGGAGCCGGCGGGGTCGGCCGCGCCCGGCCCGGCCTCGCTCTCCAGGTGGGCCCGCACGCCCTCCAGCGTCACGCCGGACTCGGCGAGCACCAGCGCCGCCGGCCCCTCGCCCTCCCTGATCAGCCCGAGCAGGACGTGCTCGGTGCCGATGTGGGTGTGGCGCATCGCCCGGGCCTCCTCCTGGGCGAGGACGACGACCTGACGCGCGCTGTCGGTGAAGCGCTCGAACACGGGGGCCTCCGTTCGAGTGGGCTGCCTCCACTATGCGCTACAAACCAGCCGATGCGGGGTATCCCACCAGTGTGGATCTCGACGAGGTCTCCGGCAGGCTGTACGGGCTCGCGCCCGCCGAGTTCACCGCCGCCCGCACCGCCGAGGCCGCCGCCGCCAAGGAGGCGGGGAACGCCGCGCTGGCCCGGGAGATCGGCAAGCTGCGCAAGCCCACGGTCTCGGCCTGGGCCGTCAACCGCATCTCCCGCGAGCACCCCGGCGAGCTGGACGAGCTGCTGGAGCTGGGCCGGGAGCTGCGCGAGGCCTGGCAGGCGCACGACGCCGGCGCGCTGGCCGAACTGACCCGCCGGCGCGGCGAGGTGGCCCAGCGGGTGGCGGGGCTGGTCCGGGAGGAGCTGTCGCCCGCCGCCGCGGCCGAGGTGGACCAGACGCTCGACGCCGCCGTGGTCGACGCCGGCGCCGCCGAGGAGGTACGGCTCGGCCGCCTGGCCAAGCCGCTGCGCTACAGCGGGTTCGCCCCGGCGCCCGCCCCCCCCGGCCGCCCGGCGCCCCGCAGACGCGAATCCGGCACCGAGGACGAGCCCGCCCCGGCCCGCGGGAAGTCCGATGGCGACTCCGCGGCGGCGCGGCGGCGGGCCGAGGAGGAGGCTTCGGCGCGCAGGAAGGCCGAGGCCGAGGCCAGGAAGGCCAGGGAGCGCGAGGAGGCCGAGGCCGCGCACGAGGAGTGGAGCCAGGCCCTGGAGGAGGCCGAGCGGGTCCACGCCAAGCGCGCCGGCAAGGTCGCCAGGCTGGAGGCCAAACTGGCCAAGGCCCGCAACCGGCTCACCGAGACCGAGCAGCGCCTGGAGGTGACCCGGCGCGAGGAACGCCACGCCCGCCGGCGCCTCGACCGCTAGCTGGTCCGCCCCGCGCCCGGGGCGTCGCCGACGTCCTCCCGCGAGCCCGTCAGGTGGTGGTGCCGTGGGCGAGGTGGGCGCAGACGGGGAAGCCCTCCCGTGCGTACGGCGCGGCCAGGCGGATGTACGCGGCGCGGATCCTGGCCCGCGTCGAGGCCGGCTGGGCGGCGATGGGGCCGAAGCGGGGGCCGCCCGCCGCGACGACGTCGGCCAGCCAGCCGTCGGGGTCGAACGGGTGCCGCCAGCGCAGGGTTTCGACGGCGACGCCGGTGAAGCCCGACGCGCGCATGAGCGCCGCGAAGCGGCCCGGACCGGCCGAGGCGGCGAGGGGACGGGGTGGCGTGCCGAACGGGGCGCCGGCGGCCTCGACGGCATCGGAGATGACGCCGGTCGCGGTCATCTCGGACGACTTCCACCAGGTCAGCGCCGCCGTACCGCCGGGGCGCAGGACGCGGCGCAGCTCCCGGAGCGCGGCCGCGGTGTCGGGCGCGTGGTTGATGATGAAGTTTCCGGCCACGGCGTCGAACGTCCCGTCCGCGAACGGCAGCCGCGGCAGCCTCGCCACCAGCACCTCCGCCTCCGGATGGCGGCGGGCGGCCAGCCCGGCCATCGCGGCGTCGCTGTCGAAGGCGGTGACCCGGGCGCCGCGCGCCAGCGCCCCGGCCGTCACCACGCCGCTCCCGCACCCGGCGTCGAGCACCCGCGTCCGCGCCCCGGGCCCGTCGTGCCGGGCGGGCACCCCCGCCCGGTCGAGCAGGGCGGTGACGGTGTGGGCGCTGAGCCGGGCGAATCCGCGCTCGTACGCTTCGGCATCGGTCACGCCGGCCAGCATAACGCCAAAACCTTACACATTCATGTGATAATCAACGCCAAAATCTGGAAGGGTCCGCCGAGGGCCGCCTATGGTCATCGGCATGAGCCTTGACGCCTTCATCGACGCCCTGCCCAAGGTAGAGCTGCACGTCCACCTGATCGGCTCGGCCTCGGTCGCCACCGTGCTGGAGCTGTCACGCCGCCACCCGGGCAGCGCGGTGCCGACCAGCGAGGAGGAGCTGCGCGCCTTCTACACCTTCCGCGACTTCCCGCACTTCGCCCAGGTGTACGGCGCGGTCAACGCCCTGGTCCGGGAGCCGGAGGACATCACCACGCTGGTGCTGGGCCTGGCCCGTGACCTGTCCCGGCAGGGCGGGCGCTACGCCGAGCTGCAGGTGACCCCGTACGCCCATCACGTCGTCGGCATGCCGGCCCGCGAGGTCACCGAGGCGCTGGACATCGCCGCCCGGCGGGCGCCCGTCGAGCACGGGGTGGAGATGGCCTACATCTTCGACATCCCCGGCGAGTTCGGCGAGGAGGCGGCCAAGATCACCCTCGACCACGCACTGCGCGAACCTCCCGCCGCATTGGTAGGTTTCGGTCTGGGCGGAATCGAGCAGAGCCGCGTCCGCCATCGCGACGCCTACCGTGACGCGTTCACCGCCGCCAGGGCCGCGGGGCTGCACAGCGTGCCGCACGGCGGCGAGATGACCGGCCCGGAGACCGTGTGGGAGGTCATCGAAGGGCTCGGCGCCGAGCGCGTCGGCCACGGCATCGCCTGCCTGGCCGACCCGCGCCTGGTGGACCATCTGCGCGACACGCAACTGCCGCTGGACGTCTGCCCCACCTCGAACGTGTGCACCGGCCAGGTCGCCCGCATCGAGGACCACCCGCTGCCGCGCATGCTGGAGGAGGGCCTGTTCGTCACGCTCAACAGCGACGACCCGCCCATGTTCGCCACCACGCTGGCCGACGAGTATCGGGTCGCGGCCCGCGTCTTCGGCCTCGGCGAGCCGGAGCTCGCGGAGCTGGCCCGCAACGGGGTGCGGGCCGGCTACCTGCCGCCGGAGCGCAAGAAGGCGCTCCTCGCCGAGATCGACGCCCTGGCGGCCGGCGGCGAGGGCCAAGGCTGAGGCTGGGGCTTAGGGCTAGGGCGAGGCGATGCGGCCCAGGCCCGGCGGGATCTTGCCGGCGGCCGCCCGGTCCAGCAGGAACAGCGTGCCGCCCCGGCCGCGCGCCCCGGCCGCCGGGACCTGCACGGGCCCCGACTCCGACAGCGCGAGCCGCACCGCGCCCGACTTCTCCTCACCGGCCGCGACCACCCACACCTGGCGCGCGCCCTGGATGACCGGGAGCGTCAGCGAGACGCGCGTGGGCGGCGGCTTGGGCGCGCCGTGCACCGCGACCGCCGCGCGGGTGTCGTAGAGCGCCGGCATGCCCGGGAACAGCGACGCCACGTGCGCGTCGGGCCCCATGCCGAGCAGCAGCACGTCGAAGGCGGGCGCGGCGCCGTGGTCCTCGGGCCGGGCGGCCTTGGCCAGCTCCGTGGCGTAGGCGTCGGCCGACTCCTCCGCCGACAGGCCCGAGTCGGGGCCCAGCATGACGTGCACCCGCTCCGGGTCGAGGTCGACGTGGTCGAGCAGCGCCTGCCGGGCGCCGGTCTCGTTGCGCTCCGGGTCGCCGGTGGGCAGGAAGCGCTCGTCGCCCCACCAGATGTCGAGACGGCGCCAGTCGACGGCGTCACGGGCGGGCGTGTCGCGGATGGCCGCCAGCGTGGCGATGCCGACAGTGCCGCCGGTCAGCACCAGCGACGCCGAGCCCTTGGCGGACTGCGCGTCGACGAGCCGGGTGATGATCCGCGCGGCCACGGCCTTGGCCAGCACGTCGGCGTCTCGGTGCACAACAACAGTGGGAACGCTCACGAGCGACACTCTTTCATGGATACGGCCGTGCCCGGGCACCGCGACCGGCGCCCGGGCAACGGTCAGCGGGCGCTGGCCAGGTGCTTGACGGCCGCCTCGTAGATCTCGTCGGTGTCGAGCCGGCGCAGCTCCTCGGCCAGCAGCTCCGACAGGTGCCGCCGGGCCAGCGCCACGTTGCGGTCCGGCTGCCCGGGACGCGACAGCGTGGCCAGGCGGGCGTCGGAGCGCACCACCGACAGTTCGCCCTCCTCGGTGCCGAGCCGTACGGCGGTCAGGCCGGGCCCGGCGGAGTCGGCGACCTCCATCTCGGCGCCGAGCCGCTCCGACAGCCACGCCGCCAGCAGCGGCGCGCTCGGGTTGCCCGGCGAGGCCTCCACGACGCCGCCGCGCACCTTGCCCACCGGCTGGTCGAACGCGGCCGCCAGCAGGCTGCGCCAGGGCGTCAGCCGCGCCCACGACAGGTCGGTGTCGCCCGGCGCGTAGCCCTTGGCACGCGTCACCAGGGTCGCGACGCCGTCGTCGGAGTTCTTGGCGTCGGTCAGCCGGCGCTGGGCCAGCACGCCGATCGAGTCGGCCGACGGCACCGCGGGTGCGCGGCTCGGCCACCAGGCCACCACCGGCGTGTCGGGCAGCAGCAGCGGGCTGACCACCGAGTCGGCGTGCTCGGTCAGCTCGCCGTACAGGCGCAGCACCACCGTCTCGCCGGGCGCCGACTCGCCGATGCGCAGCTCGGCGTCGAGCCGGTTGGCCTCGTCGGTCTCCCGGTTGATCACCACGAGGATGCGCGACGGGTGCTCGCGGGCGGCCTCGGTGGCGGCCCGCAGCGAGTCGTACTGGTCGCGTTCCTCGCACACCACGACCAGCGTCAGCACCATGCCGATCGCGGGCGCGCCCATCTGGTGGCGCAGCTGCGTGAGCTGCGCCGAGATCTTGCCCGCCGTCGTGTCGGCCAGCATGAACGTGGTCACTAGAGTCTCCTCCAGACGCGCCCGTCACGGGCCATCATCGCGTCGGCCGCGGGCGGCCCCCACGATCCGGACGGATACGGCTCCGGCTGGCCCTGGGTGGCCCAGAACTCCTCGATCGGGTCGAGGATCTTCCACGACAGCTCCACCTCCCGCTGGTGCGGGAAGAGCGGCGGGTCGCCGATCATCACGTCGAGCAGCAGCCGCTCGTACGCCTCGGGCGACGACTCCAGGAACGACTCGCCGTAGGCGAAGTCCATGGACACGTCGCGCACCTCCATCGCGGTGCCCGGCACCTTGGAGCCGAACCTGACCGTGATGCCCTCGTCCGGCTGCACCCGGACCACCAGCGCGTTGTGGCCGAGGATCTCGGTGTCGTCCGCGCTGAACGGCAGGTGCGGGGCCTTCTGGAACACCACGGCCACCTCGGTGACGCGGCGGCCCAGCCGCTTGCCGGTGCGCAGGTAGAACGGCACGCCCGCCCAGCGCCGGTTGGCGATCTCCAGCTTGACCGCGGCGTAGGTCTCGGTGGTGGATCGCTTGGAGATGCCCTCCTCCTGCAGATAGCCGATCACCTTCTCGCCGCCCTGCCAGCCGGCCGCGTACTGGCCGCGCGCGGTGTTGGCGGCCAGGTCGGCGGGCAGCCGCACGGCCTTGAGCACCTTCTCCTTCTCGCGGCGCAGCGAGGAGGCCTCGAAGGACGTCGGGTCCTCCATCGCCACCAGGGCCAGGAGCTGGAGCAGGTGGTTCTGGATCACGTCGCGGGCGGCGCCGATGCCGTCGTAGTAGCCGGCCCGGCCGCCGATGCCGATGTCCTCGGCCATGGTGATCTGCACGTGGTCGACGAAGCTGCGGTTCCAGATCGGCTCGTAGAGGTTGTTGGCGAACCTCAGCGCCATGATGTTCTGGACCGTCTCCTTGCCCAGGTAGTGGTCGATCCGGAAGATCGAGCTCTCCGGGAACGCGGAGGTGGTGATCTCGTTCAGCTCGTGCGCCGAACGCAGGTCGTGGCCGAACGGCTTCTCGATGACCACGCGCCGCCACGAGCCGTCGGGCGCGTCGGCCAGCCCGGTCCGCTTGAGCTGCTCCACCACGACGGGGAAGAACTTCGGCGGCACCGACAGATAGAAGGCGTAGTTGCCGCCCGTGCCCCGCAGCTCGTCGATCTCCTTCAACGCCATCGCCAGCGCGTCGAACGCGCCGTCGTCGGAGAACTCGCCCGGCACGAAGTGGATCCCCTCGCGGATCTGCTTCCAGACCTCCTCACGGAAGGGCGTGCGGGCATGGGTCTTCACGGCGTCGTGCGTCAGTTTGGCGAAATCCTGGTCCTGCCAGTCACGCCGGGCGAAACCGACCAGGGAGAAGCCGGGCGGCAGCAGCCCCCGGTTGCCCAGGTCGTAGATCGCCGGCAGCAACTTGCGTTTGGCCAGGTCGCCCGTCACACCGAACAACACCATCACGCACGGCCCCGCCACCCGCGGCAGCCGCTTGTCACGCGGGTCCCGCAGCGGGTTGGCGGCGGCCACCTCCAGCGTCGTGGACGTGCCGGCCACGGCCGCCGCCACGGCGACGGCCTCCTCAGGGGGCCCTGCCGGGTCACTCATCTCAAACCTCCAGTGGGGCGCCCCGCGGGGAGGGCGCGCCCTCCCGCGGCAGGACGCCTTCGTCACGGAACCAGGTTCTTGCTGACGCTCTCGAGCAGTTCGTTCCAGGACGCCTCGAACTTCTGCACGCCCTCTTCCTCCAGCACCCGCACCACGTCGTCGTAGTCGACGCCGGCCTCCTTCAGCGCGGCCATGGTGTTCCAGGCCTGCTCGTAGAAGGGGCGCACGGTGTCGCCGGTGACGTTGCCGCCCGCGGCGGTCGCGTCGAGCGTCTTCTCCGGCATCGTGTTGACGGTGCCCGGCGCGACCAGCTCGTCGACGTACATCGTGGGGGAGTAGTCGGGGTTCTTCACCCCGGTCGAGGCCCACAGCGGGCGCTGCGGGCGGGCGCCGGCGGCGCGCAGGCGCTGCCAGCGCTCGGAGTTCATGACCTCCTCGAAGGCCGCGTAGGCCAGGCGCGCGTTGGCGACGCCCGCCTTGCCCTTCAGCTCCGGCTTGCCGAGCTTGTCGAGCCGGCCGTCGATCTCGGTGTCGACGCGGCTGACGAAGAACGAGGCGACCGACTCGATCGTGGCCAGGTTGAGGCCCTTGGCCTGGGCCGCCTCCAGGCCCGCCAGCCAGGCGTCCATGACCGCGCGATAGCGCTGCAGCGAGAAGATCAGCGTGACGTTGACGCTGATGCCCTCGCCGATCGCCTGCGTGATCGCGGGCAGGCCCTCCAGCGTGGCGGGGATCTTGATGAACAGGTTGGGCCGGTCCACCATCCACCACAGCGCGCGCGCCTCGGCGACGGTCTTCTCGGTGTCGCGGGCCAGGCGCGGGTCGACCTCCAGCGACACCCGCCCGTCGACGCCCTGGGTGGCGTCGTAGACCGGGCGCAGCACGTCGGCCGCCCAGCGGATGTCGTAGGTGGTGATCGCGCGGACCGCCTCGCCCACGTCGACGCCGCGCACCGCCAGGTCGTGCATCTGGGCGTTGTAGGCGTCGCCCTTGCTCAGCGCGCCGACGAAGATGGTCGGGTTGGACGTGACGCCCACCACGTTCTTGTCCCGGATCAGCTGCTCCAGGTTGCCGCTGCGCAGGCGCTCACGGCTGATGTCGTCGAGCCAGATGGACACGCCCTGGCCGGACAGCTTGTTCAGGATCTCGCTCATGTCCTCAGTTTCCCGTCGTCTCGCCCTTGTCCTGACCCAGCTTGGCCAGACTCGCCTTGGCCGCCGCAGCCACGCGCTCCGCCGTCAGCCCGAACTGCTCGTACAGCGTCTTGTACGGCGCGGAAGCGCCGAAGTGTTCGAGGCTGACGACCTCGCCGCACTCGCCGACGAACTCGTGCCAGCCGAGGGCGATGCCCGCCTCGACCGCGACCCGGGCCCTGATCGACGAGGGCAGGACGGTCTGCCTGTAAGCGGAGTCCTGCCCCTTGAACCACTCGACACACGGCATCGACACGACCCGCGTCGGGATGCCCTGGGCCTCCAGCAGCTCGCGGCCGTCGACGGCCTGCTGCACCTCGCTGCCGGTGGCGACGATGATGACCTTCGGCTGGCCGTCGGACGCCTCGCGCAGGACGTAGCCGCCCCGCGCCACGCCGTCGGGGCTGGTGCCCTCGTACACCGGCAGGTTCTGCCGGGTGAGCGCGAGCGCGGCGGGCCGGTCGGTGTGCTCCAGCACGGTCTTCCAGGCGTACGCGGTCTCGTTGGCGTCGGCGGGGCGCACCACGTCGAGGCCGGGGATGGCGCGCAGCGCCCACAGGTGCTCGATCGGCTGGTGGGTCGGGCCGTCCTCGCCCAGGCCGATGGAGTCGTGCGTCCACACGTACGTGACGGGCAGCTTCATCAGCGCCGCCAGGCGTACCGAAGGCCGCATGTAGTCGGAGAACACCAGGAACGTGCCGCCGTAGGGGCGGGTGCCGCCGTGCAGCGCGATGCCGTTGAGTATCGCGCCCATGGCATGCTCGCGGATGCCGAAGTGCAGCGTGCGGCCGTAGCGGTTACCGGGGAAGTCCTTGGTCTGGTACTCCTCCGGAATGAAGGACGGCTCGCCCTTCATCGTGGTGTTGTTGGACTCGGCCAGGTCGGCCGAGCCGCCCCACAGCTCGGGCAGCACCGGCGCGAGCGCGCTGAGCACCTCGCCGGAGGCCTTGCGGGTGGCCATCGAGCCGCCCTTGTCGAACTCCGGCAGCGCCGTGGCCCAGCCGGCGGGCAGCTCGCGGCGGGAGATGCGGTCGAGCTCGGCGGCCCGCTCCGGGTTGGCCCCGCGCCAGGCGGCGTAGCCGCGCTCCCACTCGGCGTGCGCCTCGCGGCCGCGCCGCGCCACCTCGCGGGCGTGCTCCAGCACCGCGGCGGAGACGTCGAACGTCTTGCCCGGGTCCATGCCGAGGACCTGCTTGGTGGCCGCGACCTCGGCCTCGCCCAGCGCCGAGCCGTGGATCTTGCCGGTGTTCTGCTTGTTGGGCGCGGGCCAGCCGATGATGGTGCGCAGCTGGATGAACGAGGGCCGGTCGGTCTCGGCCTTGGCCGCCTCCAGCGCCTCGTGCAGCGCCTGCACGTCCTCGACGTAGTCGCCGGACTGGGTCCAGTCGACGCTCAGCGTGTGCCAGCCGTAGGCCTCGTAGCGCTTGACCACGTCCTCGGACTTCGCGATGAGCGTGTCGTCCTCGATGGAGATGCGGTTGTCGTCGTAGATGACGACGAGGTTGCCCAGCTTCTGGTGGCCGGCCAGGGAGCTCGCCTCGTGGCTGATGCCCTCCTCGATGTCGCCGTCGCTGACGATGCACCAGATGTGGTGGTCGAACGGCGACCGTCCCGGCTCGGCGTCGGGGTCGAACAGGCCGCGCTCGCGCCGGGCCGCCATCGCCATGCCGACCGCGTTGCCCAGGCCCTGGCCGAGCGGGCCGGTGGTGGTCTCCACGCCGGCGGTGTGCCCGTGCTCCGGGTGCCCCGGGGTCAGGCTGTCCCACTGGCGCAGCCGCCGCAGGTCGTCCAGCGTCAGGCCGTAGCCCGACAGGTAGAGCTGGATGTAAAGGGTCAGGCTGGTGTGCCCGGCCGACAGCACGAAGCGGTCACGGCCGAGCCACGAGGGGTCGGTCGGGTCGTGCCGCATCGTGCGCTGGAACAGAAGGTAAGCGGCGGGGGCCAGGCTCATGGCGGTGCCGGGGTGACCCGAACCCGCCTTTTCCACAGCGTCCATCGCCAGGGCTCGAACGACGTCGACCGCCTGCTTGTCCAGGTCGGTCCATTCAAGGGCTGGCACGAGTTCGGTGCTCAAGTGCTCGGTCTCCGGAATCTAGTTGTCATTGGTGGTGCCGGTTGGCATATCCCGCCCACACCGGACCCTAACCGAGTGGGGCTGGAGATCGATTCCCATCCCACCCGGAGCGTGTCCGTTCATGGCGCGAGCCCCCCATTGGCCGGACCGGCCGACCCGGCGACTACAGTTTGGTTGTTCCCGGGTCGCCGCGGCGGCCATTCACGAATCAGCTCCAATCAGAGGTTACGCGTTGACTCCGCACGTGCTGGAAGCGCCTTGACGGTGCTGACGAACAGGCAGACGACGGCGCCCGCCCACGAGGCCGGGGCGCCGCTCCCGGCCGGCCCGCGCTCGTTCGGGACGGTCGTCAAGGCCTACATCGCGCTCACCAAGCCGCGGATCATCGAGCTGCTGCTGATCACGACGCTGCCGGTGATGTTCCTGGCGGCCGGCGGATTGCCGCCGCTGTGGACGGCCGTGTCGGTCATGGTGTTCGGCACGCTGTCGGCAGGCAGCGCCAACGCGCTCAACTGCTACGTCGACCGCGACATCGACCAGAAGATGCGCCGCACCCGGCGCCGCCCGCTGGCCAGGCACCAGGTGTCGCCGCGTGGCGCGCTGGTGTTCGGCATCGTGCTGGGCGTGCTGTCCACACTGGGGCTGTGGCTGACGACCAACTGGCTCGCGGCCGCGCTGTCGACCGGCGCGATCCTGTTCTACGTCCTCGTCTACTCGATGATCCTCAAGCGGCGCACCGCCCAGAACATCGTGTGGGGCGGCATCGCGGGCTGCATGCCGGTGATGATCGGCTGGGCCGGGATCACCGGTCGGCTCGACTGGGCGCCGCTGGTGCTGTTCGGCGTGGTGTTCTTCTGGACGCCGCCGCACACCTGGACGCTGGCCATGCGCTACAAGGAGGACTACGCGGCGGCCAAGGTGCCGATGCTGCCCGTGGTCGCCACCGAGCGCCGGGTGATCCTGGAGTCCATCGCCTACACGTGGGCCACCGTGCTCTGCTCGCTGGCGCTGTGGCCGGTGGCCGGCACGACGCTGTTCTACCCGGTCGTCGCGGCCGTGCTCGGCGTGATGTGCCTGTGGGAGGTGTACCGCCTGCTGGGCCGCCTCAACTCCGGCAAGACCGGCGTGGACCTGCGCCCGATGCGGTTCTTCCACTGGTCCAACGCCTACCTGGCGCTGCTGTTCCTCGCCGTCGCCATCGACCCGCTGCTGGCCTGAGCCGTGGGCGGGCCCGGCCCGGACGGGCATGAACGCCTCCGGAACGGGCACACCTACGGACCACGCCGCCTCGGAAGGACAGCGCATTCCTGATCCGTTACAGTCACCGTATGCCGTCCCGTGATCCACGCTGGGTGCTGAAGGACCGCCCGTCGTTCTCGCTGATCACGGGGCTCGTGCTGACCGGGATCTGCGCGCTGGTGTCGTTCTCCATCGACGTGATCAACGGCGAGCCCGTGCAGTTCTTCATCTCGCTCGGCCTGGCGCTGGCCCCGGTCCCGCTGCTGCTGGCCGCCGTGCTCGCGCTCGACCGGATGGAGCCGGAGCCGCGCAGCAACCTGGTCTTCGCCTTCGCGTGGGGCGCGGGCGTCGCCGTCCTCGTCGCCGGCGTGATCAACTCGCTGAACCTGCACTACATCATGGACACCGTCAAGCTGTCGGAAAACACCGCCCGCAACATCGCCGCCACCTTCGGCGCCCCGGTGGTCGAGGAGACGATGAAGGGCCTGGTGCTGCTCGGCCTGCTGCGCTTCCGCCGCGCCGAGCTCGACGGGCTGACCGACGGCATCATCTACGCGAGCATGGTCGGCCTGGGCTTCGCCATGAGCGAGAACGTCAGCTACTACCTGCAGGCGCTCAACTCGGAGGCGGGCGGCGTGAGCCTGGCCGTCACCGTGGTGCTGCGCGGCATCCTGTCGCCGTTCGCGCACCCGCTGTTCACCTCGATGATCGGGGTGGCGGTGGCGCACGCGGCCACCCGTGAGGGGTCCGAGCGGGTCTTCTCCATCCTGGCGGGCTGGTCGGGCGCGATGGTGCTGCACGGACTGTGGAACGGCCTGGTCTCCTACGGCGGCTTCCCCGGGCTCGTGGTCGCGTACGTGACGCTGATGATCGTGCTCGTGGCGCTCATCGTGGTCATCTTCCGTGACCGGCGCCGCATCGTCGCCCTCATCCAGCGCTACCTGCCGCCGTACGAGCCGACCAAGCTGGTCAGCAAGGACGACATCATCATGCTCTCGGCGCTGCCCAGGCGCCGCCGGGCCAGGCAGTGGGCCAGGATGTACGGCGGCAAGCGCGGGCTGCGCGCGATGAGCGACTACCAGCTCGCCGCGACCGAGCTGGGCCTGCTGCACGAGCGGGCGGCCCGCCGGATGGTCGACGAGCAGACCTTCCACGAGGAGCAGCGGGCGTTGCTGGAGTGCATGAGCACCGCCAGGGCCGACTTCCCGATGCCGCCCACGCCGGCCGGCAGCCCCGGCTACGCGCCGGGCTGAAGTCCGGGCCGGGTCGCGGGCTGTGCGAGGATGCGCTTCAGCGAGGTCTCGGCGGGACCGGGGAAGACCGGTTCGGAGCGCAGCAGCAGCGCGTCGGCGAAGGCCTTGCCGTTGGCCAGCAGCTCGCGGGTGGCGTAGGCGTAGGTCGGCCCCGGCCAGTGCACGGTGGAGTCGTCGCCCACGCCGAACGCCTCCAGCCCGGCCGTCCGGCACAGCGTGACGGCCCTGGGCAGGTGGAAGACCTGCGTCACCACGGTCAGCCGCTCGGCGCCGAACACCCGGCGGGCCCGCACGCACGAGTCCCAGGTGTCGAACCCGGCGTGATCGAGCACCATCACCCGCTCCGGCACGCCCCTGGCCAGCAGGTAGTCGCGCATCGCGGTCGGCTCGTCGTACTCGGCGCGGCTGTTGTCGCCCGACAGCAGCAGCGCCCTGACCTTGCCCGCGCGGTAGAGCTCGGCCGCGATGTCGAGCCTGCGGGCCAGCATGGGCGACGGCCGCTCGCCGTACAGGCCGGCGCCGAGCACGAGCGCGGCCTGCGAGCCGGGCACCCGCGACAGCCAGCCGGCGGCGCCGGCCACCACGCGGTGCCCGTCGCTGCCGAGCCAGGCCCAGGTCATCGGCCCGAGCGCGAGCACGCTGACGAGCACCAGAGCCTGGTACGCGTGCCGCAGGGTCTTACGAGTGGGGCGGACGAATCCCCGCAAAGGGCACCTCACCTCGGTGGGGGAGTGGCCGACTTCTCACCCCATACCCTGGCATATCCCGTCAGGCCGTGGCGGCTGCTTCGGTGGGGGAGGGGCTGGCGCCCGGCCCGGCCGGATCGCGCGTGCGCAGCGCGGTGACGGCGCGCAACGTGAAGATCCACACCACCGTGGCGCCGATCACGTGCAGGGCCACCAGGACGGCGGGCACGCCCAGGAAGTACTGGACGTAGCCGATCACGCCCTGCAGCAGCTCGATCCCGAGCAGGGCCAGCGCCGCCCGGCGGGCCGAGCGCGGCGAGTCGGTCACGTGCAGGGCGAACAGCAGCGCGAACGTCAGCCCCACGACCAGGTAGGCGATGTCGGCGTGCAGCCGGGCCACGGTCTCGATGTCGAGGTCGAAGCGCGAGGCCAGCTCGTCGCCCGAGTGCGGGCCCGTACCGGTCACCAGGACGCCCATCACCAGCAGCGCGAACACCGCCGCCAGCAGCGCGTGGCCGAGCCGGCGCACGTCGCGGTGCACCACCCGCCGCACCGGGGCGTCGCCCTCGCCGGCACGCGCGTAGAGCGCCCAGCAGGCGGCGGTCAGCCCGATGGACAGCAGGAAGTGCATGCCCACCGTGAACGGGTTGAGCAGGGTGCTGACCACCACGCCGCCCCACAGCGCCTGCGCGGCGATGCCGATCGGCTGCAGCCAGGCCAGCTTGACCAGCGAGGCGCGCCGCGGCCTGAGCCGCATCGCCGCCACCCAGCAGGCCAGCCCGATCACCAGCACCAGGAACGTGACCAGCCGGTTGCCGAACTCGATGGCCATGTTGATCGGCGACACCTCGGGGTGCGCGACCGGGATGAAGCTGTCGGGGGTGCAGCGCGGCCACGTCGGGCAGCCGAGCCCTGACCCCGTCACGCGCACGACCGCGCCACTCACCGTGATGCCCGCGTTGGCCACCACGGCGGCCAGCGCCCAGCCCCGCAACGTCGCCGTGGTCGGCGCCCAGAAGGAGAACAGGCGGCGCACGAGAGGGTGGGGATGGTCCGTGGGTAGCTTCACGTCATCGATGTTAAGGGCCTGGTAGGCCGGTCCCTTCACCGGCTTTCCAATCATTTCGGTATGTGACATATTACTGGTGTGGAGGTGAACGGATGTCCGACGTGATCGTCGTCGGGGCGGGGGTGGTGGGCGCCGCCTGCGCCTACTACGCGGCACGGGCCGGCCTGGACGTGACCGTCGTCGACCGGGGTCCCGTGGCGGGCGGCACGACCGGCGCCGGCGAGGGCAACGTGCTCGTCTCCGACAAGGAGCCGGGGCCCGAGCTCGACCTCGCGCTGCTGTCCAACGGGCTCTGGCGCGAGCTGGCCGAGACCCGCGGCGGATTCGAGTTCGAGCCCAAGGGCGGGCTCGTCGTCGCCGAGACCGGCGAGATCCAGGCGCAGCTCACCGGTCTGGCCGGCAAGCAGGGCGTCGAGCACCGGATCGTCGCCCCCACGGCGCTGCGCGAGCTGGAGCCGCACCTGGCCGACGGCCTCGCGGGCGGCGTGTTCTACCCGCAGGACGCCCAGGTGCAGCCCATGCTGGCCGCCGCCAGGCTGCTGCGGCACGGCGCCGACAGCTACGGGCACGGCACCGTCCGGTTGCGCCTCGGCGTCACCGTCACCGGCTTCATCCGCTCCGGCGACCGCGTCACCGGCGTGCGCACCGACAAGGGCGACCTCCTCGGCGGCGCCGTGGTCAACGCCGCGGGCACCTGGGGCGGCGAGATCGCCGCGCTGGCCGGCGCGGCGCTGCCGGTGCTGCCCAGGCGCGGCTTCATCCTGGTCACCGAGCCGCTGGCCGAGCCGCTGATCCGGCACAAGGTCTACACCGCCGCCTACGTCACCAACGTGGCCAGCGACTCGGCCGCGCTGGAGACGTCCGCCGTCGTCGAGGGCACCCAGGCCGGCACCGTGCTCATCGGCGCCAGCCGCGAGCGCGTCGGGTTCGACCGCACGACCTCCGTCCCGGTGCTCGCGCGGCTGGCCGAGCAGGCCGTCGCCCTGTTCCCGGCGCTGCGCGGCGTACGCGTCATCAGGTCCTACTGCGGCTTCCGGCCCTACTGCCCCGACCACCTGCCCGTGATCGGCGCCGACCCGCGCGCGCCCGGCCTCTACCACGCGTGCGGGCACGAGGGCGCCGGCATCGGCCTCGCCCCGGCCACCGAGCACCTGCTCGCCCAGCTCCTCACCGGCCGCGAGCCGGACCTGGACCTGCACCCGTTCCGCCCCGACCGATTCCCGGAGGAGCCGCGTTGACCTTCCAGATCACGATCGACGGCCGGCCCGTGCCGGTGACGCCGGGCCAGACGATCGGCGCGGCGCTGCACGCCGCCGGCGTCCGCTCCTGGCGCACCACCCGGTTCGGCGGGCGGCCGCGCGGGCTGTTCTGCGGGATCGGCGTCTGCTTCGACTGCCTGGTCACCGTCAACGGCCGCCCGCCCGAGCGCGCCTGCCTGCTGGAGGCCCGCCCCGGCGACGAGGTGACCACCTCATGACGTACGACCTCATGACGTACGACCTCGTGGTGATCGGCGGCGGCGCCGCCGGTGTCGCGGGCGCCCTCTCGGCCGCCCAGCGCGGCCTGCGCGTGGCGCTGATCGACTCGGGCGCGCGGCTCGGCGGCCAGTACTTCCGCCACCCGGCCGTCCCGCCCCACCCCGCCACCTCGGGCCTCGACAGGTTCGTACGCCAGACGCGGGCACTGTCGGAACGCGCCGAGCTGCTGCTCGGCCACCAGGTGTGGAGCGTCTCCCGCGAGCCGGGCGGCGACCTGACGGTCCACTGCGTGACCACCCCCGGCGACGGCTCCGGCGAGCGGCCGGTGGAGGTGCGGGGCAGGCGGCTGCTCCTCGCCACCGGGGCGCACGACCGGCCGCTGCCGTTCCCCGGCTGGGACCTGCCGGGCGTGCTGACCGCCGGCGGCGCGCAGGCGCTGCTCAAGGGCAACGGCGTGGTCGCCGGGCAGCGCGTCGTCGTCGCCGGGACCGGGCCGTTCCTGCTGCCGGTCGCCGCGGGGCTCGCCGCGGCCGGGGCGCGCGTGCTCGGCGTGCACGAGGCCAACGGCGGGCTCGGGCTGGCCAGGCATCCCGTGCTGGCGCTGGCCAAGGCCGGTGAGGCGGCGTCGTACGCGCTGAGCCTGGCCCGGCACCGCGTCCCGTACCGGCCGCGCACCGCCGTGCTCGCCGCGCACGGCGGGGACCGGCTCGAAGCCGTCACCGTGGCCCGCCTCGACCGCGACTGGAACGTGCTGTCCACCCGCCGCGTCGCCTGCGACACGCTGGCCACCGGCTACGGCTTCACGCCGCAGACCGACCTGGGCGTCCAGCTCGGCTGCGACACCCGGCGCGACGCCGACGGCAGCCCCGTCCTCGCCGTCGACGACCGCCAGCGCACCGGCGTGCCGGGCGTCTGGGCGGCCGGCGAGCCCACCGGCGTCGGCGGCTGGCGCCTGGCCGAGCTGGAAGGCCGCCTCGCCGGCCTCGCCGCCGCAGACGACGCCGGCCTCGCCGCCGCGGGTGAGAGCGCCGCCCGTGAGGCCGGGGCGGCGCTTCCGGAGGTGCTGGTGAGGCGGCGCGACAGGATGCGGGCGTTCGCCCGGGCGCTGCTGGAGGCCTACCCGGTCAAGGACGGCTGGCAGGGGTGGCTGCGCGACGACACGCTGGTGTGCCGGTGCGAGGAGGTGCCGCTGTCCCGGCTGCGCGAGGCGCAGGACCTGGGCGCCACCGACGCGCGCTCGATCAAGCTGCTGGCCAGGCCCGGCATGGGCTGGTGCCAGGGCCGGATCTGCGGCTACCCGGTCGCCTGCCTGGCCGGCGAGGAGCCCGCGCCGCCGCGCCGCCCCGTCGTCCAGCCGATCACGCTGGCCGCACTCGCCGAAGACCTCTCGGCCGAACCCCCCACTGGAGGACCTTCATGACAGATCGCGCCATGCCCTGGCACGGCATCATGGTCGCCACCGCGCTTCCCCTGCGCGACGACCTGGCCGTCGACTTCGACGCCTACGCGGCGCACTGCCGCTGGCTGGTGGACAACGGCTGTGACGGCGTGGTGCCGAACGGGTCGCTCGGCGAGTACCAGACGCTCACCGCCGACGAGCGGGCGCGCGTCGTGCGCACCGCCGTCGAGGCCGTGGGCGGGCGCAACGTGATGGCGGGCGTGGGCGCCTACGGCTCGGCCGAGTCGCGGCGCTGGGCCGAGCAGGCGGCCGGGGAGGGCTGCGGGTCGGTGCTGCTGCTGCCCCCGAACGCCTACCGCGCCGGCGAGGACGCGGTCGTCGAGCACTACCGCGAGGTCGCCGCCGCCGGCGTGCCGGTGGTGGCCTACAACAACCCCTACGACACCAAGGTCGACCTGACGCCCGCGCTGCTGGCCAGGCTGTTCGACGAGGGCCTCATCGTGGCGGTCAAGGAGTTCACCGGCGACCCGCGCCGCGCCTACGAGATCGCCGAGCTCGCCCCCGGCCTGGACCTGCTGATCGGCTCCGACGACGTGCTGCTGGAGCTGGCCCTGGCCGGCGCCTCCGGCTGGGTCGCGGGCTACCCGAACGCGCTGCCCGTCTCCAGCGCCGCCCTCTACAGGGCCGCGGTCGCCGGTGACCTGGACACGGCGCTGCCGCTCTACCGTAAGCTCCACTCGCTGCTGCGCTGGGACTCCAAGACGGAGTTCGTCCAGGCCATCAAGCTGTCGATGGACCTGGCGGGCCGCCCCGGCGGCCCCTGCCGCCCGCCCCGGCGGCCGCTGGCGGACGAGCAGGCCGCGGCCGTCCGGGCCGCCACCGAGAAGGCACTCGCGGAAGGACTGCGATGAGGACCAAGCGCGTGTTCCACGCCGTGGACTCGCACACCGAAGGCATGCCCACCAGGGTCGTCACCGGCGGCGTCGGTGTCGTGCCCGGCGCCAGCATGGCCGAGCGGCGGGTCTACTTCCGCGACCACCTCGACCACATCCGCAAGCTGCTGATGAACGAGCCGCGCGGGCACGCCGCCATGAGCGGCGCGATCCTGCAGCCGCCCACCCGCCCGGACGCCGACTGGGGCGTGCTGTTCATCGAGGTGTCCGGGCTGCTGCCGATGTGCGGGCACGGCACGATCGGCGTGGCGACCGTGCTGGTGGAGACCGGCATGGTCGAGGTCGTCGAGCCCGTCACCACCGTCCGCCTGGAGGTGCCCGCCGGGCTCGTCGTCGTGGACGTGGCCGTCGAGGACGGCATGGCCAAGTCCGTGACGCTCAGGAACGTTCCCTCCTACGCCGACCGGCTCGACGCCACCGTCACCGTGCCCGGCTTCGGGGAGATCCGCTACGACCTCGCGTACGGCGGCAACTTCTACGCCATCGTCGACCTCGACGCGTACGGGCTGCCGTTCGACCGCAAGGCCAAGAACGAGATCCTCGCCGCCGGCCTGGCCACCATGGCGGCCGTCAACGCCGCCGACGAGCCCGTGCACCCCGAGGACGAGCGCATCCGCGGCTGCCACCACGTGTACTTCGCCGCGCCCGGCTCCGACGCGCACCACTCGCGGCACGCGATGGCCATCCACCCGGGCTGGTTCGACCGCTCGCCGTGCGGCACCGGCACCAGCGCCCGCATGGCCCAGTTGCACGCCAGGGGCGAGCTGCCGCTGGGCCGCGACTTCGTCAACGAGTCGTTCATCGGCACCCGTTTCGTCGGCCGCCTCCTGGAGGACACCGTCGCCGGGGACAGGCCCGCCGTCGTCCCGTCGATCACCGGCCGGGCCTGGGTGACCGGCACCGCCCAGTACTTCCTCGACCCGCGCGACCCGTTCCCCGAGGGGTTCGAGCTGTGATCACGCCGCTGATCAGCACGGTCGACTACCACACCGGCGGCGAGCCGTTCCGGATCGTCACCGGCGGGGTCCCCGGCATCCCCGGCGCCACCGTGCTCGAACGCCGCGCCAACGCCGGCGCCGCCGCCGATCACGTGCGGCGGCTGCTGTGCCACGAGCCGCGCGGCCACGCCGACATGTACGGCTGCTTCCTCGTCCCGCCCGACGACCCCGGCGCCCACCTCGGCGCCCTGTTCTGGCACAAGGACGGCTACTCCACCGCCTGCGGCCACGGCACCATCGCCCTCGGCGTGCACGCCGTGCGCGAGGGCCTGGTGGAGAGCGATCCCGACGGCGAGACCGACGTGATCGTGGACGTGCCCTCGGGCCGCGTCACCGCGCGGGTCCGCCGCGAGGCCGGTCGCGTCACCGCCGTCACCTTCGTGAGCGTCCCCTCGTACGTGATCGCGCGCGCCGTCCCCGCCGCCGGCGTCGAGGCCGACGTCTCCTACGGCGGAGCCATCTACGCCTCGGTGCCCGCCAAGGCGCTCGGCCTGACGGTCGGGCCGGAGCACCTGGGCGAGCTCATCGTCTGGGGCCGCCGCGTCAAGGCCGGCCTGGCGGGGCATCCGGCCGCCAGGCACCCGGAGGACGACCGGCTGTCCGGCGTCTACGGCGTGATCTTCTACGACGAGCTCGGCCCCGGCCGCCAGCGCAACGTCACCGTGTTCGCCGACGGCGAGGTGGACCGGTCGCCGTGCGGCTCGGGCACCGCCGCCCGGCTCGCCCTGCTGCACGAGGACGGGCATCGCGGCACGCTCGTGCACGAGAGCGTCGTGGGCAGCGTCTTCCGGGCCCGGGTGGCCGCCGAGACCCCGGCGGGCGTGGTGCCCGAGGTCGAGGGCATGGCCTACCGCACCGGCAGGCACACCTTCGAGCTCGACCCGGACGACCCCATCGGCACCGGGTTCACACTGCGATGACCCTTCCCCATCTCGACGCTGAGGCCGTCCGGCGGCTGGTGCCCGTGCCGGACGCCGTGCGGCTCCTGCGGGACGCGCTGCTCGGCGGGCTCGACCCGGAGGCGACGCCGCAGCGGCCGGTGGTCGCGCTGCCCGCCGGTCAGCTCCTGCTGATGCCCGCGGCGGCCGGCCGGTACGCCGGGGTCAAGGCCGCCACCGTGGCGCCCGGCAACGCCGCGCTCGGGCTGCCCCGGATCCAGGGCACGTACCTGCTGTTCGACGGCGAGACGCTGGCTCCGCTGGCCACGATGGACGGCATCGCGCTCACCTCGCTGCGCACGCCGGCGGTCTCGGCGCTGGCCGTGCGCCACCTGGCCGAGCCGGACGCCCGCGACCTGCTGGTGTTCGGCACGGGCCCGCAGGCGTGGGGCCACGTCGTGGCGCTCGGCCAGGTCAGGCCGATCGGCCGCGTCACGGTCGTGGGCCGCGACCCGGCCCGGACCGAGGCGTTCGCCGCCCGCTGCCGCGACCACGGCCTCGCCGCCCGCGCCCTCCTCGCCCCCGGCGAGGCGGCCGGGGCCGGTGGGGGCGCGGTGGCGGAGGCCGTCGCCGCGGCCGACGTCATCGTGTGCTGCACGAGCGCGAGGGAGCCGCTGTTCGACGGCGGCCTGGTGCGCGACGGGGCGACGGTGGTCGCGATCGGGTCGCACGAGCAGGACGTCAGGGAGCTGGACGGCGAGCTGGTCGCCAGGGCCACGGTGGTGGTCGAGGCGCGGTCAGCGGCGCTGGCCGAGGCCGGGGATGTGGTCATCCCCATCCGCCACGGTACGATCACTGCTCATCATCTCGCCGGCAACCTCGCTGAGCTGGTCGCGGGCCGGGTCGCCGTCGGCGACGGGCCCCGCGTGTTCAAGGGCACCGGCATGGCGTGGCAGGATCTGGTCGTCGCGGCCGCCGCGTACGAGGCGTGGTCCCAGAGGACCTAGGGAAGGGATGGGCGGATGGCTGCCGAGGACCGGCTCGACCTGCCGATGGTGGGCGAGCGGCAGAGCCTGCGCGAGCAGGTGGCGCACGCGCTCCGGGCCGCGCTGATCACCGGGGAGATGCGCCCCGGCGTGGTCTACTCGGCGCCGGTGCTGGCCGCGCAATTCGGCGTGTCGGCCACGCCGGTCCGCGAGGCCATGCTCGACCTGGCCAAGGAGGGCCTGGTCGAGGCGGTGCGCAACAAGGGCTTTCGCGTCACCGAGCTGTCCGAGCGCGACCTGGACGAACTGACCGAGATCCGCAGCCTCATCGAGGTGCCCACCGTGGCCCGCCTGGCCGGCGCGGGGCGCGCCGCCGACTTCGAGCGGCTGCGCCCGATCGCCGAGGAGATCGTCGCCGCCGCCGAGCAGGGCGACCTGCTCGGTTACGTGGACGCCGACCTGCGCTTCCACCTGGAGCTGCTCACGCTGTCGGGCAACGCGCACCTGGTGGAGGTGGTCAGGGACCTGCGCACCAGGGCCCGCCTCTACGGCCTGTCGCAGCTCTCCGAGCGCGGCGCGCTGGCCGACTCGGCCCGCGAGCACCTGGCGCTGCTCGACGCGCTCAAGGGCGGCGACGTCGACGCCGTCCGCCTGATCATGTCCGAGCACATCCAGCACGTCAGGGGCATCTGGGCGAGCAACGCCCAGCTGTAGCCGGCCAAGATCGCCTAGCGCCGGCCCGAGCGCGTCGAGCCGAGGCTGGCGGCCACGATGCACAGGACCGCGGCCCACTGCTGCAGGTGCAGGATCTCGCCCAGCAGCAGCACGCCGATCAGCGCCGCCGCGGCCGGCTCCACGCTCATCAGGATGCCGAACACGTGCTTGGGCATCCGCCGCAGCGCCTGCAGCTCCAGCGAGTAGGGGATGACCGACGACAGCAGCCCCACGCCGAGCCCGATCAGCAGCAGCTCCGGCTGCAGCAGGTCGGCGCCGCCGGTCGTGACGCCCACCGGCGCGATCACCACGGCCGACACGATCATCGCGAACGACAGCCCGGTGGTGCCGGGGAAGCGGCTGCCGGCCGCCGCCGACAGCAGGATGTAGGCCGCCCAGCAGGCGCCCGCCGCCAGCGCGAAGCCGATGCCGGCCCAGCTCACCGCCGACGACTGGCCCCACGGCGCCAGCAGCACCACCCCCGCCGCGGCCAGGCCGACCCACAGCAGGTCGAGCCGCCGCCGCGAGGCCGCCACCGCCACGCCCAGCGGCCCCAGGAACTCGATCGCCACCGCGACCCCCATGGGCAGCCGCGCCAGCGCCTCGTAGAACGTCAGGTTCATCACCGCGAGCGTCACGCCGAACGCCAGGCCCACCGCCCAGTCGCGCCGGGCCAGCCCGCGCAGCCTCGGGCGGGCCACCGCGCCCATGATCAGCGCGCCGGCCGCGATCCGCAGGAACACCACCGCGCTCGGCGGCAGCGCCGCGAACAGCTCCTTGGCGAACCCGGCCCCGAGCTGCACCGAGAAGATGGCCAGCAGCACCAGCCCGGACGGCGGGACGGAGTCGGCGGCCGTCCGCAGGAAGCTGCCCGCGCGGGGCAGCCCCTTGCCGCTGCCGAGCGGATCATCGAGGGCGAAGGCGGTCACGGAACTCCTCAGAGGTGAAAAGGGCCTTCGCAGCTTACCCAGCGCCTCCGACATCTCCGCAGCCGAGGTGATATGACTGCTCAGATAACCCCATGAATCGGCAAAGGACCCATGTCTGCCACGCTCGACAGGCCCCCACGCTCGCTCGCCGCCGCCTCGTTCGTCAGCTGCTTCGACCGTTTCGCCGTGACCCCCATGCTCGTGCTCATCGCGGTGGACCTCGACGTCCCGCTGGCCACCGCGGTCGCCGTGGCCAGCGGCTACTACCTCGCCTACGGCCTCGTGCAGCCGTTGTGGGGGGTGCTGTCCGACAGGTTCGGGCGGGTCCGCGTCATGCGGGCCGCGCTGCTCGGCGCGGCGGTGACGGGCCTGGTGTCGGCGCTCATGCCGGTGCTCGGGGCGCTGGTCGTCTCCAGGGTCGCGGCGGGCGCCTGCTTCGGCGCGGTCGTGCCCACCTCGCTGACCTACGTCGGCGACACCGTCCAGCAGTCCGTGCGCCAGCGCGCCCTGTCCGACCTGATGGGCGTGATGTCCCTGGGCACCGCGCTGGCGACCGGGTTCGGCGGGCTGCTCGGCGACCTGGCGGGCTGGCGGCCGGTGTTCGTCGTGCCGGCGGTGTGCGCGCTGGCGTGCGCGGTCGCGCTGCGCGCGCTGCCCGAGCCGCCCAGGAGCGGGCCCGCCCCCGGGCGCGGCGGTCACGTCGGCACGGTCCTGCGCAGCCCGTGGGCGCTGCTGGTGTTCGCGCTGGCGTTCGTCGAGGGGGCGGTGCTCATCGGCACGATGGCGTTCCTGGCGACCGCCCTGCAGCACCACGGCGTCTCCACCACCGTGGCCGGCCTCTGCGCCGCCGCCTACGGGCTGGGGGTGTGGCTGTTCACCCGGCTGGTCAAGCGGCTCTCGCGAGGGTGGCCGGCGTGGTGGCTCATCGCGGCCGGAGGCGCGCAGATGTGCGCCGGCTACGTCGTCGTCGCCGCCGGGGTGAGCGTGGTCACCGTCACGGTCACCGCGCTGCTGCTCGGCGGCGGCTGGTCGTTCATGCACTCCTCGCTGCAGACCTGGGTCACCTCGGTGGTGCCGCAGGCCAGGGGCACGGCCGTGGCGTTCTTCGCCTCGGCCCTGTTCGTCGGCAGCGCCGCGTCCTCGTGGGCGGCCGGGCCGCTGGCCGGGGACGGCAGCTACGGGCTGCTGTTCGGGCTGGCGGCGGCCGCCGCCCTGCCGCTGACCGTGGTGGCCGCGCTCACCAGGCGGCGCTACGGCGCGCTACTCCCAGCGGAAGGTGCGCGCGGCCACGCCCAGTGACACGACCGCCCAGGCGGCCAGCACCGCGAGCGCGCCCAGCGGGAGCGCCGCGCCTCCGGTGAGCACCGCCCGCAGCCCGCCCGTCAGCGCCGAGATGGGCAGCAGCTCCAGCACCGGGCGCACCGACGCGGGGAACTTCGCCAGCGGGAACACCACCCCGCCCGCCGCCAGCAGCAGCAGGTAGACCAGGTTGGCGGCGGCCAGCGTCGCCTCGGCCCGCAGCAGGCCGGCCATGAGCAGCCCCAGCCCGCTGAACGCGGCGGTGCCCAGGAGCACCAGCAGCGCGGCGGCGAACGGCGACCCCTGCGGCTGCCAGCCCAGGGCCAGCGCCACCGCGACGATCACACCCACCTGGATGGCCTCCACCGCGATCACCGCGGCCGTCTTGGCCAGCATGAGCCCGGCCCGCGACAGCGGCGTGGCGCCCAGCCGCCTGAGCACGCCGTAGCGGCGTTCGAACCCGGTGGCGATGGCCTGCCCGGTGAACGCCGTCGACATCACCGCCAGCGCCAGCACGCCCGGCGCGAGGAACGCCACCCGGTCGCCGCCGCCGACGTCGATCAGCGGCGCCACCGAGAACCCGACCAGCAGCAGCACCGGGATGATCATCGTGAGCAGCAGCTGCTCGCCGTTGCGCAGCATGGCCTTGATCTCGGCCCCCGCCTGCGCCAGCACCATGCGGGGGAACGGCGCCGCCCCCGGCGCGGGGGTGAAGTCGAGTGTGGCGCTCATCGCAGCTCCCTGCCCGTCAGCTCCAGGAACACGTCTTCCAGCGTGCGGCGCTCGATGCGCAGGTCGTCGGCCGTGACGCCCTCCGCCGCGCACCAGGCCGTCACGGTGGCCAGCAGCTCGGGGTCGACCTGGCCCTCGATGATGTAGTGGCCGGCCGGGGACTCCTTGGCGGCGCTGCCGGCCGGCAGGGCGTTGAGCAGTTCCTCCAGCGCGAGCCCCGGCCGGGCGCGGAAGCGCAGCTGCCGCTCGGCCCCGGTCAGCGAGGCGGGGCTGCCCTCGGCCACCACCCGCCCGCGGTCGATGATGACGACCTTGTCGGCCAGCCGCTCGGCCTCGTCCATGTGGTGGGTGGTCAGCACCACCGACACCCCGGCGGCGCGCAGCTCGCCGACCAGCTCCCAGCAGGCGTGCCTGGCCTGCGGGTCGAGCCCGGCGGTCGGCTCGTCCAGGAACACCAGCTCCGGCCTGCCGACGACGGCCGCGGCCAGCGACAGCCGCTGCTGCTGGCCGCCCGACAGCCTGCGGTACGGGGTCCGTACGTGATCGGACAGGCCGAGGCGCTCCAGCAGCGCGCCCGGGTCGAGGGGGCGGGCGTAGAAGCGGGCGACCAGCCGCAGCCACTCGGCGCAGCGCATCGCGGGCGGCACGCCGCCGGACTGCAGCATGACGCCCACCCGGGGGCGCAGCGCCGCGGCGTCGGGGGCGCTGCCCAGCACCCGCACGGTCCCGGCGTCGGCTCTGCGGAACCCCTCGCAGATCTCCACCGTCGAGGTCTTGCCCGCGCCGTTGGGGCCCAGGACGGCGGTGACCGCGCCACGGGCGGCGAGCAGGTCGAGACCGTCGATCGCGGTGGTGCCGCCGTAGCGCTTGACCAGGTCGGCGATCTCGACGGCTGGGGATTCCATGCGCACGAGTTTAGGGACTGCGGGGGCCGGTCCGGCCCTCAGGGCGATCGGACCGAAATTTATCCCATAATTGGGAATTCGGGGGACCAGATGATGGTTTGACCGCTCGGCCCTCGTAGGGCCGCGACGCCTGCGAGGGAGAGGGGTAGACGCATGTCCGTGGCAGAAGCCACGCAAACGCAACCGGCCGCCAAGGAGAGCCGCAGGCTTCTGCTCCTGATCCTGGGGGCGCTGTCGGCGATCGGGCCGCTGTCCATCGACATGTACCTGCCCGCCCTCCCCGCGATCAGCGGCGAGATGCTCAGCCCCGCCGCCCAGGTCCAGCTCACGCTCACCGCCTGCCTCATCGGCGTCTCGGCCGGCCAGGTGGTCGCCGGTCCGGTGAGCGACGTGCGCGGCCGCCGGATGCCGCTGATCGTCGGCGTCGCCGGGTTCGCGCTGACGTCGCTGCTGTGCGCGTTCGCGCCCTCGGTGCCCGTGCTGATCGTGCTGCGGCTGCTGCAGGGCATGCTGGGCGGGGCGGCGCTGGTCATCGTCCGGGCCGTGGTCCGCGACCTGTACGAGGGTCCCGCCATCGCGCGCATCTTCGCCACGCTCATGCTCGTCAGCGGCCTGGCGCCGATCCTGGCGCCGATCGCGGGGGCGCAGCTGCTGGAGTTCACCTCCTGGCGCGGCGTCTTCGTCGCGCTCAGCCTCGCCGGCCTGGTGCTGCTGCTGGCCGTGCTGCCCGGGGTGCGCGAGACGCTGCCCGCCGACCAGCGGGAGAGCGGCGGACTCAAGCACACCCTGGCCACGTTCTGGCAGCTCCTGCGCGACCGCGCGTTCATGGGCTGCGCCGTGACGGCCGGGCTGGCCTTCGCCGCCATGTTCGCCTACATCTCCGGCTCGCCGTTCGTGCTGCAGGAGGTGTACGAGGCCACGCCCCAGCAGTATTCGCTCATCTTCGGCCTCAACGCCCTCGGCCTGACCGTGATGGCCCAGGTCGGCGGCAGGCTGTCGGGCCGGGTGCGACCGGTCCGGCTGGTGCTCACCGGCCTGGCCGTGAGCCTGGTGGGCGCCGGGCTGCTGCTGGCCGCCGCGGTCATCGGCCTGGGGCTGACCGGGATCGTGGCCGGGCTGTTCGTCATCATGTGCGGTCAGGGGCTCGTGCTGCCGGGCACCGGCGCGCTGGCGCTGGCCGGGCAGACCCCGCAGGTCGCCGGGTCGGCCTCGGCGCTGCTCGGCGTGCTGCAGTTCGCGCTGGGCGCGGTCTCGGCCCCGCTGGTGGGCCTGGCCGGTCAGGACACGGCCGTGCCGATGGCCGCGCTCATGCTCGGCCTGCTGGGCGCTTCCGCGCTCAGCTTCGTGATCCTGGGACGCAGGCAAAATTAGGTAAGCCTACCCTGCGTGAGAAATTGCATTGCCGCGGTCCCCGGATTCATTTGAGATGCGGGAAGGAATTACGGCACACTGATGTTGTGAAAAACGTGCCCACGATCGAGCCAGGCAGCGAGCGCAGCACCCGTGCGCGCGTCGCCAGACTGATCCTCGAGCACGGTCCCATCGCCGCGGCGGCGCTGGGCGAGCGGCTCGGGCTCACGCCCGCGGCCGTGCGCCGGCACCTTGACGCGCTGCTCAACGACGGGATGATCGAGCCTCGCACCGGGCGCCAGCGCGGCCAGCGCGGGCGCGGGCGGCCGGCCAAGCTGTTCGCCATCACCGACGCGGGGCGCAGTGCCTTCGAGCACGCCTATGACGATCTGGCCGGGAGCGCGCTGCGTTTCCTGGCCGAGCGCATGGGAGACGAAGCCGTGTCCGACTTCGCCCGCTCACAGGTCTCAGGCCTGCTGCGGCGGATGGAGCCGGTCATGCGGGCGGTGCCGGCCGACCAGCGGGTCCAGGTCCTGGCGCAGGCGCTGTCGGCGGAGGGCTACGCCGCCTCGGCCAGCAAGGCCAAGTCGGGCGGCGACCAGCTCTGCCAGCACCACTGCCCGGTGGCGCACGCGGCCGCGGAGTTCCCGCAGCTGTGCGAGGCCGAGACGGAGGCGTTCGCGCAACTGCTCGGCACCCCGGTGCAGCGCCTGGCCACGATCGCACACGGCGACGGGGTCTGCACCACGCACGTGAGCCCCCAGTCGCTGGGGCCAGCACATAGAGCCATCGATAAGACCAAGGAGACCGGAAGGTGACTGTCACCGACCGCCCGGAGCTGGAAGGCCTCGGGAATTACAAGTTCGGCTGGGCCGACTCCGATGCCGCCGGGGCTGCGGCCAAGCGCGGCCTGTCCGAGGAGGTCGTCCGAGACATCTCCGCGCTCAAGAACGAGCCGGAGTGGATGCTCGACCTTCGCCTGAAGGGCCTCCGCCTGTTCGGCAAGAAGCCGCTGCCGACCTGGGGCTCCGATCTCACGGGCATCGACTTCGACAACATCAAGTACTTCGTGCGCTCGACCGAGAAGCAGGCCGCTTCCTGGGACGAGCTGCCCGAAGACATCAAGAACACCTACGACAAGCTCGGCATCCCCGAGGCGGAGAAGCAGCGCCTCATCGCCGGCGTCGCGGCCCAGTACGAGTCGGAGGTCGTCTACCACAAGATCCGTGAGGACCTTGAGGAGAAGGGCGTCATCTTCGTCGACACCGACACGGGCCTGAAGGAGCACGAGGAGCTCTTCAAGGAGTACTTCGGCTCGGTGATCCCGGTGGGCGACAACAAGTTCGCCGCGCTCAACACCTCCGTGTGGTCCGGCGGCTCCTTCATCTACGTGCCGCCGAACGTCCAGGTCGAGATCCCGCTCCAGGCCTACTTCCGGATCAACACCGAGAACATGGGCCAGTTCGAGCGGACCCTCATCATCGTCGACGAGAACAGCTACGTGCACTACGTCGAGGGCTGCACCGCGCCGATCTACTCCTCCGACTCGCTGCACTCCGCGGTCGTCGAGATCGTCGTGAAGAAGAACGCCCGCTGCCGTTACACGACCATCCAGAACTGGTCGAACAACGTCTACAACCTGGTCACCAAGCGCGCCGTCGCCTACGAGGGCGCGACCATGGAGTGGATCGACGGCAACATCGGCTCCAAGGTCACCATGAAGTACCCGGCCGTCTACCTGATGGGCCAGCACGCCAAGGGCGAGACGCTGAGCGTCGCGTTCGCCGGCGAGGGCCAGCACCAGGACGCCGGCTCCAAGATGGTGCACCTGGCGCCCAACACCAGCTCCAGCGTCATCTCCAAGTCGGTGGCCCGCGGCGGCGGCCGCACCTCCTACCGCGGTCTCGTGCAGATCGAGGAGGGCGCCCACGGCAGCGCCAGCACCGTCAAGTGCGACGCCCTGCTCGTCGACCAGATCAGCCGCTCCGACACCTACCCGTACGTCGACGTCCGCGAGGACGACGTCTCGATGGGCCACGAGGCCACGGTCTCCAAGGTCAGCGAGGACCAGCTGTTCTACCTCATGAGCCGCGGGCTCGACGAGGACGAGGCGATGGCGATGATCGTGCGCGGCTTCGTGGAGCCGATCGCGCGTGAGCTGCCCATGGAATACGCGCTCGAGCTGAACCGGCTGATCGAGCTGCAGATGGAAGGAGCCGTCGGCTGATGGGCCTGAACGAGAAGCCCCTGTCGACCCTGCACGAGAAGGCGTCGTACGACCTGGCCGACTTCGAGGTCCCCACGGGCCGCGAGGAGGCGTGGCGCTTCACGCCGCTGGCCCGCCTGAAGGGCCTGCACAACGGCAAGGCCGCGCCGAGCGGCCAGGTGGTCACCCAGGTCTACACGCCCGAGGGCGTGCGGGCCGAGTGGGTCGGCCGCGACGACGAGCGCATCGGCAAGGCGTACGTGCCGGCCGACCGGGTCAGCGCGCAGGCCTACAACGGCTTCGAGAAGGCACTGGTCGTGACCGTGTCGCAGGAGGCCGCGCCCGAGGGCGCGATCACCGTCGAGGTCAAGGGCAACGGCGGCGAGGGCGCGGCGTACGGCCACATCGTGGTCGTCGTCGAGCCGATGGCGCAGGCGACCGTGGTCGTCCAGCACGAGGGCACGGCCGTCTACGCCGACAACGTCGAGTTCGTCGTCGGCGACGGCGCCACGCTCAAGGTCGTCAGCCTCCAGGACTGGGCCGACGACGCCGTGCACGTCTCCCACCATCACGCCCAGCTCGCCAAGGACGCCACGTTCCGCAGCTTCGTGGTGACCCTGGGCGGCGACCTGGTGCGGCTGTCGCCGAGCGTGTCCTACACCGGGCCCGGCGGCGACGCCGACCTGTCCGGCGTCTACTTCGTCGACGCCGGTCAGCACCTGGAGCACCGCCTGCTCGTCGACCACTCCCAGCCCAACTGCAAGAGCAACGTCGACTACCGCGGCGCGCTGCAGGGCGAGAAGGCGCACGCCGTCTGGATCGGCGACGTGATCATCAGGGTCGCGGCCGAGGGCACCGACACCTACGAGCTCAACCGCAACCTCATCCTCACCGACGGCGCCCGCGCCGACTCGGTGCCCAACCTGGAGATCCTCACCGGCGAGGTCGCCGGCGCCGGGCACGCCTCGACGTCGGGCCGCCTCGACGACGAGCACATCTTCTACCTCCAGGCCCGCGGCATCCCGTTCGACGAGGCCCGCCGCCTGGTCATCCGGGGCTTCCTCGGCCAGCTCATCGAGAAGATCCAGGTCGAGGAGCTGCGCGAGCGCGTGATGAACGCGGTGGAGGCGGAGCTCGCGCGATGAGCGGATACGAAAAGGTCTGCAAGGTCAGCGACATCCCCGACGAGGGGGTGATCGGCGTCGAGGTGGGCGAGACCCCCGTGGCGCTGGTGCGCAAGGGCGAGGACGTGTTCGCCCTGCACGACGTCTGCTCACACGCGGAGGTCAAGCTGAGCGAGGGCGAGGTCTACGACGGCACCCTGGAGTGCTGGCTGCACGGCTCGTGCTTCGACATCCGCTCCGGCAAGCCCACCGGCCCGCCCGCGACCCAGCCCGTGAACGTCTACACAGTCAAGATCGACGGCGACGACGTCCTCGTCTCGCTCTCGAAGGAGTCATAAACACATGTCCACCCTTGAGATCCGTGACCTGAAGGTCGCCGTTGAGGACAAGGAAATCCTGCGCGGCGTCAACCTGACCGTGAAGGCCGGCGAGACCCACGCCATCATGGGCCCCAACGGCTCGGGCAAGTCCACGCTCGCCTACGCGATCGCCGGTCACCCGAAGTACACGATCACCGGCGGCGAGGTCCTGCTCGACGGCGTCGACCTGCTGGAGCTGTCGGTCGACGAGCGCGCCCGCGCCGGCCTGTTCCTCGCCATGCAGTACCCGGTCGAGGTCCCCGGCGTGTCGGTGTCGAACTTCCTGCGCTCGGCCGTCACCTCCGTCCGCGGCGAGGCGCCCAAGCTGCGCGAGTTCGCCAAGGACCTCAAGAGCGGCATGGACGCCCTGTCCATCGACTCGGCCTTCGCCCAGCGCAACCTCAACGAGGGCTTCTCCGGCGGCGAGAAGAAGCGCCACGAGATCCTCCAGCTCGAGCTGCTCAAGCCGAAGATCGCGGTGCTCGACGAGACCGACTCCGGCCTCGACGTCGACGCGCTGCGCGTGGTGTCGGAAGGCATCAACCGCTTCCGCGCCTCCGGCGAGACCGGCGTGCTGCTCATCACCCACTACACCCGCATCCTGCGTTACGTGAAGCCCGACTTCGTGCACGTCTTCGCGGCCGGCCGGGTCGTGGAGGAGGGCGGGCCGGAGCTGGCCGACAAGCTCGAGGCCGAGGGCTACGAGCAGTACACGAAGGCATCTGCATGACTTCCACCAGCTTTGACGTGGAGAGGATCAGGAAAGACTTCCCGGTCCTCTCCCGCGAGCTGCCCGGCGGGCGTCCGCTCGTCTACCTCGATTCGGGCAACTCCTCGCAGAAGCCCACATCGGTCGTCGAGACCATGCGTGAGCACCTGGCGATGCACTACAGCAACGTCGGGCGCGCCATGCACGTGCTGGGGTCGGAGTCGACCGAGGCGTACGAGGGTGCGCGCGACAAGGTCGCCGCCTTCATCGGCGCCCCGTCGCGCGACGAGGTGGTCTTCACCAAGAACGCCTCCGAGGCGCTCAACCTCGTCGCCTACTCCTTCGGCAACCGCTCCAACACCGACCCGCGCTTCACGCTCGGCCCCGGTGACGAGATCGTCATCTCGGAGATGGAGCACCACTCCAACATCGTGCCGTGGCAGATGCTCGCGCAGCGTACCGGCGCGACGCTGAAGTGGTTCGGCGTCACCGGCGACGGCCGCCTGGACGTCGCCGAGGGCGTCATCACCGAACGCACGAAGATCGTCTCGATCGCGCACCAGTCCAACGTGCTCGGCACCGTCAACCCGGTCGCCGACGTGCTCGCGCTCGCCCGCCGGGCCGGCGCGCTGGTGATGCTCGACGCCTCCCAGTCCGTCCCGCACCACCCGGTGGACGTGGCCGGGCTCGGCGTCGACTTCGTCGCCTTCACCGGCCACAAGATGGTCGGCCCGTCCGGCATCGGGGTGCTGTGGGCGCGCGGCGAGCTGCTCGACGCCATGCCGCCGTTCCTCGGCGGGGGCGAGATGATCGAGGCGGTCTGGATGGACCGTTCGACGTACGCGCCCGCGCCCCACAAGTTCGAGGCCGGCACGCCGCCGATCGTCGAGGCCATCGGGCTCGGCGCGGCCGTCGACTACCTGACCGGCATCGGCATGGCGGCGGTCGAGGCGCACGAGCGGGAGCTGACCGCGCACGCGCTCGGCGCGCTGGGCGAGGTGCCCGGCCTGCACCTCATCGGCCCCGGCACGCTCGAGCAGCGCGGCGGCACGCTGTCGTTCACGCTGGAGGGCATCCACCCGCACGACGTCGGCCAGATCCTGGACGACCGGTTCGGCATCGCCGTGCGCGTCGGTCACCACTGCGCGCGCCCCCTGCACCTGCGGTTCGGAATACCGGCGACCACCAGGGCGTCGTTCTACCTGTACAACACCACGGGCGAGATCGACGCTCTGGTGCGCGGTCTCCACTACGTGCAGAAGGTGTTCGCATAGCCATGATCGGCGAGTCGATGTACCAGGAACTGATCCTGGAGCACTACAAGCACCCGCAGGGGCGGGGGCTGCGCGAGCCGTACGACACCGAGGTTCACCACGTGAACCCGACGTGCGGCGACGAGATCACGCTGCGCGTCAGGGTGGGCGACGCCGGCACGATCGAGGACGTCTCCTACGACGGCCAGGGCTGCTCCATCAGCCAGGCCGCCGCCTCGGTGCTGCACGAGCTGACCACCGGCTCGACGGTCGAGGAGACCCTGTCCGTGGTCGACGAGTTCACCCGGCTCATGCAGGGCAGGGGACAGGTCGCGGCCGACGAGGACGTGCTCGGCGACGCTGTCGCGTTCGCCGGGGTGGCCAAGTTCCCGGCACGCGTGAAGTGCGCGCTGCTGTCGTGGATGGCCTACAAGGACGCTGTAGTGAGGAGTGCTGCACGATGAGCAAGCCTGTCGAGACCCCGACCGGCTTCGACGGCGAGGCGAGCGTCGACGAGGTGATGGAGGCGCTCAAGGACGTCGTCGACCCCGAACTCGGCATCAACGTCGTCGACCTGGGCCTGATCTACGGCCTCAACCTCGACCCGGCCGACGGCGCCAAGCCGGTCGCCACCATCGACATGACGCTGACCAGCGCCGCCTGCCCGCTGACCGACGTCATCGAGGACCAGGCGCACTCCGCCCTGGAGGGCATGGTCTCGGACGTGAAGATCAACTGGGTCTGGCTGCCGCCGTGGGGCCCGGACAAGATCACCGATGAGGGTCGTGAGCAGCTCCGTATGCTAGGCTTCAACGTCTGATCTTTTACCGCTGGTCGGCTGGCGCCTCGCGTCAGCCGCTTCAGCGTGCCAGGGGATCCGGAAAGTCCGGCGCCCCGACGGGGAATAGTCTTGATCCTCCCCGCGTTGGCACCAGGGACACCTGACGCCTCATCGCGCGTCCCGCGCCGCCTGCGGCCGGCGCCCAGGTGCGCCTCCCCCTCCGCCCCGCCCCCATGGCGGGCGCACTGCACCGTGTACGGCAACGCCGCCGTACGTCCTGGCTCGTCCTTTCGCAGAAGTGACGTGCCACTTCGACTGAAAGGCACGAAGTTCGTGACCATGCTTGACGCTGCCCTGCCCGAGACGACCCCTGAGCAGGGCCCGTCCGAGTTCGAGCTGCTGGGCCTGCCCAAGCCGCTCGTCAGCGGTCTTTCCCGGCAGGGAATCGACAGCCCGTTCCCCATCCAGAGCGCGACCATCCCGGACGTGCTCGCCGGCGCCGACGTCCTCGGCCGCGGCCAGACCGGCTCCGGCAAGACGCTCGCCTTCGGCCTGCCCACCATGGCCCGCCTGGCCGGCGTCAGGCCCGCCCCCGGCAGGCCCCGCGCCATGATCCTCGTGCCCACCCGTGAGCTCGCCCTCCAGGTGCACGACGCGATCGAGCCGCTCGGCCGCGGCCTCGGCCTGCGCATGAAGGTCGTCGTCGGCGGCATGTCCATGGGCAAGCAGATCGAGGCGCTGCGCCGTGGCATCGACGTCGTCATCGCCACCCCGGGCCGCCTCGGCGACCTCATCCGGCAGGGCGAGTGCTCGCTGGAGAACGTCGAGATCAGCGTCCTGGACGAGGCCGACCACATGTGCGACCTCGGCTTCTTCCCCGTCGTCACCGAGCTGCTCGCGCAGACCCCGGCCGACGGTCAGCGGCTGCTGTTCTCCGCCACGCTCGACGGCGACGTCGACAAGCTGGTGCAGCGCTTCCTCAAGGACCCGATCACCCACTCCGTCGCGCCCGCGACCTCCCCGGTCGACACGATGGACCACCACGTCGTCCAGGTGACGCGCGACGACAAGTTCGACGTCACGGCCGAGATCGCCAACCGCGAGGGCCGTACGATCATCTTCGTCCGCACCCAGCACGGCGTCGACCGGCTCTGCAAGCAGCTGGCCCGCGTCGGCGTCAAGGCCGGCGGCCTGCACGGCGGCAAGCGCCAGAACCAGCGCACCCGCATCCTCGCCGAGTTCCGCGAGGGCTCCGTCAACGTGCTCGTCTGCACCGACGTGGCCGCGCGCGGCATCCACGTCGACAACATCAGCCTCGTGCTGCACGTCGACCCGCCGCAGGACCACAAGAGCTACCTGCACCGCGGCGGCCGCACCGCCCGCGCCGGCGAGAAGGGCACCGTCGTCACGCTGGTTCTCCCCAACGAGCGCCGCTCCACCGACGCGCTGACCCGGCGGGCGGGCATCCACCCGTTCCGCCTCAAGGCGACGCCCGGGCACCCGCGCCTGGCCGAGGTCGCCGACGCCCGCACGCCCAGCGGCGAGGCCATCCCGGTGTGGGAGCCCGACGTGCGCAAGCCGCTGCGCCCCCGGCGCGAAGGCAGCCACAGCGGCTCCGAGCGTCGCGGCCGGCGTCCGCGCCGCGAGTTCGACGGTGACCGCCGTCCCCGCCGGCACGACGGCGACCGGCCGTTCGCCGGTGGCGCCCGGCGTCCCGAGGACGGCACGCTCGGCGGCCAGCGCCGCAGTGACGAGCGCTACCCGCGCCGCCACGACGAGCCGCGCACGTTCGGCGACGACCGCCGCTCCGGCGGCGACCGCGGCGGCTACCGGGGCAACGACGGCGACCGCGGCGGTTTCCGCAGCGGCGGTGACCGTGGCGGCTACCGGGGCAACGACGGTGACCGTGGCGGTTTCCGCAACGGTGACGGCGACCGTGGCGGTGACCGCGGTGGCGACCGTGGCGACCGTGGCGGTTTCCGCGGCAACGACGGTGACCGTGGCGGGTTCCGTAACGACGGTGACCGTGGCGGCTACCGTGGCAGCAACGACGGTGACCGTGGCGGGTTCCGCGAGGGCGACCGGTCGCGTGGCGGCTTCCGCGAGGAGCGGGGGCAGCACGCGGGCGGATTCCGCTCCGGTGACCGGGGCCGTCCCTTCTCGGCCGACCGTGACCGCGCGGTCCGCACGGACGACCGTCCGCGCGACGGCTACCGCTCCGGCGGTGCCCGTCCCGACGAGCGCGGCCAGCGTGGCGGCTTCCGCACCGACGACCGCGGCAACGGCGGTTTCCGTCGCGGTGGCTCCGGCCGCCGCTACGAGCGCTGAACCCCGGGGGACCAGCGTCCCCTTGATCGCAACCGACGCGCGCCGTACCCGGTCCTCCCGGGTACGGCGGGCGTCCGTCTTTCCGCGGACGCCTTTCACGGCAGGTTGGCGAGGGCGTGCCGGGTGGCGCCCGCCGCCTGCGCCCTGACCTCGCCGGTGACCTCCGGCCGGCCCGGCATCCGGTAGTCGACCTGCAGCACGTACCGGCCCCTCCTGGCCCAGACGACGGTCGTGGCGCTGTCCCCGAACTCCGACGCCGTCCCGGTGTCCTGGGCGAACGCCTCGTCACCCAGCCCCGGCACGGCGCGTACGGCCGAGGTGCTGGTCGTGGTCATCACATCCTCGCTGTCGCCGGCGTCGGAGGCGGCCTGCCGCCGGTACAGGGCCATGGTGTCCTTCGCCGTCGCGTCGCCGGGATAGCCGGTGGCCTTGATCTTCACGGTCGCGGTGTCCTGCCACACGCACGCCTTGCCGTCGGGCTTCGGGCTGCCCGCCAGGAGTTCCCCGGCCTGGGCCTCGGTCAGCAGCGCGCAGGGGTCGAGCCGCGCCACGGGCGCCGCCGTGCCGCTGCCCGGGGAGGCGGGTGACGTGCCCCGCGCGTCCCCGTCC